>CAVXVL010000055.1:0-73718 GCA_963765085.1 Terriglobia bacterium
CCACGCTCAGCGGGCTGGCGGAAGGACTGACGTGGCCGGAGATTCTCGCCAACGGCGGTGGGGCCTACCAGTACGCAGTGACGGCCGGAAATCCGCAGCGTCCGTTGCGGTGGTGGATGCCGGCCCATTCGTGCAGGACTGATTGGGCGCGCCCGAACCTCACTCTCAGTGGGGGTCGCTGACGAAATCAAAATGACATCGGCGACAAAAGCGATCTCCGCGCCGCGCGCGGGCATCGCGTGGGCTCGGCGCGCGCATGGGACGGGCACACTCCAAAACCGTTCTCCGAGCGGGTTTCGGGACGTTTTTCGATCGCTTCGGCGATCGCGCAGTAGCTGAACGCGGAGCGGCTGAACGGCGTCACTCAGCAGCGCTATGTGATCGAAAGTCCTCATTTTATCTGAGGACACTCCACCGCTCGCGCAATTCGCCATCGGACAACCGGTGACCTCTTATCGCGTCGACCGGAACCTTGTCGCTCCGCGCGTCTATCAGAGTATGCTCGCGGTGGAGCGGCACTTTCCAAGAACATCACCTTTTCCGGCCAATCTACATCAATTCGCGCGGAGTGCACCAATTGCGCACACGCGATATCAACGCGCCCTTGCCCGGGACCTATGTTTATGGCGATCCGGCGAGCGGCGTTTACCCGCTGGGCGATCATAATCCTGTGGATTTGTACGAATCCAGCGGGCTTTTCAAGCAAAATCAAGTGGTCATCAATGCAAATGCGCGCTTGAATGCCAAATTTAGCCTGCTCGGGATATTACACATGGGGCGGCTTCGTCCAATACCGACGGCAGTGAACACCTTCCCCGCCAATAGCTACGACGAATCGAATCGAGTGGAGCCGTGCGCAGTTCGAGGTGCGGAATCGTTTCTTTATCGGCGGCAACATCGACTCTTCCGCTCGCGATCCATCTGGCCCCGGCCATCACCTATTCGGGCCGAGTCCTTACAACATCACGATCGGAGACGATCTGAACGGCGACGGACAGAACACGACCGGCCGTCCTATGCCACCAGCACAGACAATCCCGCCAACGTGGTGCAAACGGCTTATGGCGCGCTGAATCTTCGTCCGCTGCCGGGCGAAACCGATCATCCCGCGCAACCTGGGAATGGGATATTCCAGCCTCACCATCAACCTGCGCGCCAGCCGTACGTGGGGCTTCGGCGAACAGGCGGCCACGAACGGCACAAACGCGACGCGGCGCTACAGCATCACGGCGAGCGTGGAAGCTCGAAACCTGTTGAACGCGGTGAATCCGGAACGCCGGTGGGAGTGCTGAGCTCGCCGTTGTTCGGAGAGCCCCAAGGCTTATCGGAGGATCGGAGCAGGCGGGGGCGGTCCAGGGACGGGCGTCACGCAGAGCGCGAATCGACGACTGCAATTGCAGTTGAAGTTTTCGTTTTAGCGCAGCGGCGAATTGAGGATTCACAAATGCCGCCCCCGTCGTTCGACCACTGCATAGCCGAGCCGCCATCATTGCCGACGGACGTGAATTATTTCTTCGCCCCCACGGAGCTGAGGTCGGCGTACATCGCGTCGATGAACTTGTCCTTGGTCCATGGATTCGCCGAACTGGAGTAGCGGCCGTCGTAATCCAAAGTCGGCTCGGCGGCTTTGATCTCGGCCAGCGTCTTGCCCTGCTGGATCAAATCCGCGATGCGGTCGCGAAGAATCGTGAGCATATCGCGATATTCGACGAGATCCGCTTCATCGGCGATTCTTCCATGGCCCGGGATCACGTACGGTTCCGCCTTCCTGCTTGTCGCGCGGAACCGTCAGATCGATCAGGTGATTGAGCGCGGCCAACTCGCCGGCCACGCTTCCGCACTTGCGCGGTCGATCACCGGATACGTTTCGGTGGAGAAAATGTCGCCCGTGCTGATCACGTCGGAACGTCGGAAGAATACGATGCTATCGCCATCGGTGTGGGCCGCGGGTTCGTGAATGATTTGGATCGCCTCGCCGTCGAAGAGCTCGTATTTCGGAGTCGCGAACGTGTCCGTGGGCCATGCGGCGGAGGGCAGCAGAGCTTTCCCACCGGTGGGAGCGCTGAGCCTCGTCAGCACATTCTCATGAGCGACAACCGCGGCGGCCGTGGTTGCTTCCGCCCCCAGATCGCGGGAGATGTTCGAACCGCCCACTGAATTCCCAGCCTTCGCGATCTCGGCGTTGCCGCCGGTGTGATCCAGGTCGAAGTTCGTGTTGATGATATACCGGATCGGTTTCTTGGAAATGCTCTTGATCGCGTCCAGAAGTTTCCCGCTCACGTCCGCGGTTTTCGTATCCACCACGGTCACGGAACTTTCCCCGACGTGTACGGTTGTGTTGCCGCCCGGTCCCGCGATCAAATAGACGCTCCCTTGGACGGGAAGGACGGTAAAGCTATCGGTCGGCGGCGTTGGCGGTCCGGGCATTTTTGTCGCAGGGAAAGGCATCGTGACCGCGGCTGACGGGTCCTTCACCTTCGCCTCGAATTCCGGATACATCGTCTCGGGACCACCACTGGCTGCGAATTCCGGCACTTTGAAACGAATCGTGCCGTTATTAATAAATGGATTTTTGCCAGGCAAATAGTGCGGCACGTAGCCTTCGGGACGATTCGCAATTTCCGCGGCGGGGACGCATGAATAACCGCCGAGCTGCTGGCTCAAACTCAATTCGTAGTTTCGCGTGCGGATAAACGGCTCGGCCAGATAAACCGGATCGCTAATGATCAGCATCACCGTGAAGTAGTTTCCATGGCGAATCCAACGTTCAAAGAGCGTGCCGAAATCGCTGCGGAAAATTCCATGCCGCTCGTACATCGCCGTCTTCAGGTGCGTGGTCGTGATGACCAACTGGTTGCCTTCCCATTTCCCCGTCGAGAATCCCTGCCACGTGTGCGGCGCGTATTCGGAGGGATGCGGCCGGCCATCCATCCAGATCACGCGCTCCTGCGCCTGCCATTCCGTGTACTCATGCCATGCGATCACCTGCTGCGAAACCGGATCGACTTCCTTCCAGATCCGCATACCGCTGATGTCGGTGAAATCGTCAGCCGGAAGCGGATTGCATTGGCGCTCCGGGAGGGTGATCGAGGACGCGTTCCAGGTGGAGGCTTTCATGCGGCCCGCGGCGTTCAGAGGGAGCCCCTCGTATTCGCCGATTTCAGCTCCGGGACCTCGCCAAGCCTGATCCTCGTGAATTCGAACCGCCCAATCGCCGGTCAAGTCTTCTTGTGCGAAGGCAAGTGAACCCGAAAATATCATCGCGCCGGCGAAGCAAATCGCGGATGTCGCGCTACTCCGGAAATGAGACATGCTGGCCTCCTTGCGGTTGCGGTCCCGCCTCAATAACTGAGTATACTCATTTCATCTTAAGAGCGGTCCTCCGCTCTGTCAAGCGACAAGGCTTGTGAAACTCGCTATTTCGCGCCACCCGGCGCGGTGTGAAGCAGAGCGCCTTGGCTGTTGCGAACGCACTCGTCCTCCACGAGTCGAAATCCGGGAGCGGAGTGACGGCCCGCGACGAGGCGCATGGTCCACGGTTTCGTAAAGACTTTCGGATCCTCGATCACGGCTTCATAGCGCATCGTAGTTGGCCCGGTCAGCGTGAAGCGCTCGATCACGTGGAGATTCTCGCTGTGGAAGTTGGCCGCCTTATCGAACCAGGTCTGATCGTTGAAGCTGACCGAATCGACGACGAGTGTGTCTTGGTCCCAGCGGCCGCGGGACGAACCCATCCAGAAATCGGCTCCGTCGATTTGCGGCGTCCCGGTCGTCGGGACGTAGCGATAAGAATGCAGATCCTGATACACGATGATCACGATCCCGGCACTTTGGAAAATCTGAAAGGGTCCCGGCGTGTATGTCACCCGAGGAACTCCCGCCATATAGCATTTTGCCTGCGGGTCCTCCGCTAGATTCATCGAATTCCGCTTCGCCAACATTTCAGGACGATAAGGAATCTTTCCGTCGGCAGGATCGACGATGACACTTTTCGACGCGGCGACGCCGTTGTTCGCCGGATGCCCTTCCACATTCCAGTTCGCGGTCCCTTCGACTTGCCAAATTCCTCGCAAATCGGGATCTCCATCGTCGGTGCGCGCAGCCACAAACGGCTTGCCGCTCTGAGCTAAAACCGGTGTCGAGCCGATTCCGGAAAAAAGCAAAATCATCGCCAGGCAGCGTTCGGGATGTTTCATCGTGATTTCCCGCCGTCGGTGACGTAGTGTTCCAGGTCGCGTTCCCCCTCGCGGCAGGCGCCTTCCAGGATCTGATCGGTCTTGGGCTGACGATTAAAGCTCGCTCGCGCGGTCCATGGGCCCGTCAACACCGTTGGATCGTCGACGGTGACCTGATAGCCGAGCGTATCAGGAGCGGTCAACGTGTAACGCTCGACCACGTGGGAGTTTTCGTCCAGAAAGTCCGCGCCCATGTTCAGCCAACGTTTACCTTTGCTGAAGTTCGTCACATCCACGACCAGCGTTTCGCCCTCCCAGTGCCCGCGAGAATCGCCATTCAATCCCGACGCACTCTTCGGATGCGAACTGCCGTCGACGGGAATGATGCGGACATCGTGCGCGAATTCATACAGGATCACGACGAAAGAACCATCCTGCACAATCATGGATGGATATGGCGGGTACAGCGCGGCTCCCGGAACACTCGCGGTGACGCACTGCACGACGAAATCCTCTCCCGGCGTCTTGGCGAGTGCATCGCGCTCCGCGAGGGCAGCCGGAAGGTAGTGCATTCCGGCGAAGATTCCCGATCCTGCGCGAGGAGGCGGTCCACTGGCGGCGAGTTTCCACAAGCCTTGTAGATTCGGATGGCCATCGTTCAATCGCGGCGGCGAAAAATCAGACTTTGCGCTTTGCGCCATGGCCGGCAAAATTGCGGCGATCGCGCAAATCGCAACGAGCATCGACCTCTTCCAAGTGCTATTCATACGATGCGATTCACTTCACCGGCGCGCCATCCGGCGTTGTCCCCGAGAATAATTTGCTGCCGTCCGGCAATTTCACAGAGCGAACACTCACCGTATTGCTCCCATCTTTTGCTTTCGAACCTTCGATGATCACCTCGGTGCCGGGCTTGAGGCTGTCTTTTCTCCAGCCGCGGCGCAGGAGTGTGCTGACATTCGCTGTTTCCGCAGCCCACGAGCCCGCCTTACCGGCATCATCCTTACCGTCTAAGTAAATCCAGCCGTGAGGGTTGATGAACTCGAACTTCGTGACCGTGCCACGTAAGGTGACCGCTTGTTTCCCGTCGTATTCCGCGTCGAAGGAGTGATGCGCGAAGGCGTGAGTGGAACTCAACAACGTCGCCACGAGTAGAATGCGAGCCTTCATATACCTCCTCAAAATATTGCTCAAACGACAGCGAAACGCGCTAAAACGACGAGTCAGTTGCTACCTGGCAAAACCGGCGTCGAAATGCCCGCCGGCACGGCGCATTCGTAGTTCACCGCGTTGTCGGGACTTCCCGAGCCGCGATAAACCGCTTGTTTCGGAAACGCGCAAAGTGGATGAGTGCGCGTCACTTTTCCTTGCTCCACGCGTGAAGCCGTCACCTGTTCCGGAGCTTTGCCCTGTTCGACCCAGGCTTCCAGTGCGCTTAATAAATCATGCTGCGCGTCGACGATGGGAGCGTCGGCGCCCGCGCCGCCAAACTCATTCGCGCCGGGCCCTCCGCCGCAGTGTGCCATTCCCGGAACCATAAACAGCCGGTAAAACTCTTGCGTTTTTTCCGCTCCACCCATCTTGGCTTCGACCGCTTCATAGCCGTGCACGGTATTCAACGGGAGTACGGTGGGATCGAGCCAGCCTTGGTAGCCGATGATCTTGCCCCCATGCTTTTGGAACGGCCCGAGATCGGTAGCGGCGATGTCGAAATCGGGGAAAGCTTTCTGCAGACCCGGCACGGCATCGGAAACTCGCAATGTAAGAGGGTTCCAGTTCGCGTCGCGATAAACCATCTCGCCGATCATGCCGCCCGTTTCTGCTTTCGCGATGGTCGGCTTCGCTCCCGGCATGGGCCCGGGATCGAGTTGACGGCCGCTTTCATCGCGAAAGGGAGCATAGATGGATTGGGCCAATTGGATTTGATCGGGATTCAAACAGCCGGTGTGAGCGCTCGCTTTGCATTGCAAGCTGTCCCAGTCGATGTGACACTTTCGAGGATCTTCCGCCACGCCGTCTGCGACTCCGTCCAGAGCGTCGCAGCCTTTCACGCCTGCGTTCGCGACCAACTGCCAATCGGCATCGGACATAGTCACCGACGGATTTTTCAGTAACTGAACGCCCTGCCACAGAATTCGCACGGTCATGATGGACGGGACTGGCGCCGGGGTCCCGGTGATGACGCCATCGTAATCGTTGGGAAATTGCTGGATTTCTTTCATCCCGAGGCGCCCCCCGCCAGAGCATCCGATGAAGTAGGAATGCTGGGCGGGCTTGCCGTAGTAAGCCGCGACGATCTTCTTTGCTGTGTCCTGCAGCAAATGATTGGAACGGTAGCCGAGGTTGACCAGGCGCTGCGGGTCGCCGAGCACCCAATGCTCATCGGTGATCTTGTGGCCGGTGTCGGTGCTGGCGGCTGCGTAGCCGCGATCGACGCCGCGAGCCATATCGCGATAATCTTCGATGCCGGCGTTCCCGCCTTGGCCCGTTCCGAGATATCTTCCATTCCAATCCGACGCGGGAGGCAGCCACAGTTCGAATCCGATTTCCTTTTCGATGATGCCTTCGACGCGGCAGAACGGTTTACTGACGGTAGTCGCCCGCGCGCCACTGCCGGGCAACGCCCAGTTGGGAGACGGATCGATTGACGTTACGGCGGTGATGCGTGTGTCCGCCGGTAGCTGCAGACGATTCAACTCGCTACAGGAGTCACCGGCCGACAGTGGCAGCAATCCCCCGGCAAAACAGAGTGCCGCGGCGATTTGGAAGGCGTTTCGATTCCAGCTCATTCGGTGCGATCCTTTCCGGAAGCGGCCGCGGCGGTTGCGAGCGCGCGCGATCGTTTCGA
Organism: Terriglobia bacterium; assembly: GCA_963765085.1. Taxonomy (GTDB): domain Bacteria; phylum Acidobacteriota; class Terriglobia; order Bryobacterales; family Bryobacteraceae; genus Palsa-187. Next base: position 7,024 of record CAVXVL010000055.1, read on the forward strand.
GTCATCCCACACGGCGGGGTGCGTCTCTTTTCAATGAGGCCGGGCGACGCGGCTCGGAAGCAGAAGGACATTCTCGGCGCGCGGCTCATTGACAATTTCAGCACGCGCGCTAAAATGAGTTCACTCATTATTATCCACAAAGCGCACTCACGTCAACGCCTGTGGCAGGCCGGGCAGCCGAATTTGGATGAGGAGAACAAGCATGAAGATTCCCTTGGCAGCTTATAGATCAATGCTCCTGTTGCCCGCATTCCTGCTGACGCAGCCAGGATTGCACGCTCAGGGCGGACGCGGAGGAGCAGCGGCTCCTCCCGCCAACGCAAAGTCCGCTGCGCCCGCGGACCTGACGGGTCAGTGGGTGAGCGTCGTGACCGAAGATTGGCGTTTTCGGATGATGGTCCCGGGCAAAGGCGATTATGCAGGGGTGCCGCTCAATCCGGCGGGACGCAAGCTGGCCGACGCATGGGACCCGGCGAAGGACGAAGCCGAAGGCAACTCGTGCAGGCCGTTCGGCCCTCCGGGCGTGATGCGCGCTCCGGGGCGGATCCGGATTTCATGGGCGGATGACGACACGATGAAACTGGAATCGGACGCCGGCACGCAGACCCGGATGTTCTATTTCAAGGACCCGAAATCGACGGGTGGGGATTGGCAAGGAGTTTCGCAGGCGTCCTGGGAAGCGCTTACCGCGCCGCGGCCCGGCGGAGGAAACTACGTGGGCCGTGGTGGCTCCCTACCCACGGGCGCGCTGAAAGTGGTGACCACGGATATGAAGCCTGGATATTTGCGGCTCAACGGAGTCCCTTACAGCGCCAAAGCGGTGCTGACGGAATATTTCGATCGCACCCACGAGGCCAACGGCGACAGCTGGTTGATCGATACCGCGATCGTCGAGGATCCGATGTATTTGAATCAGCCGTTTATTACCAGCGCGCATTTCCGGAAAGAAACAAATCTCTCCACCTGGCATCCGACTTCCTGCTCCGGTAAGTAAGCGTCGGGCGCCTCGTAATTTGCTTGACTTGGCGGAAGGAGGACTCCTAAAATGAGTTCACTCACTTTCCCTTGCCGCGAGGATCATCATGAAACGCTGCCTTTTACCACGATCTTTTTATCGACAAGTCGTAATGGCGATGGGAGTTGTGTGCCTTTCGAACGCACTGATGCTGGGGCAATCGGCCGACGCACTGGCGGGAACGTGGGAGCTGGATCTTTCGAAATCGGATTTCACTCCTGAATCGGCGATTCGCGAGCGTACGCTTGTATTTACGCCGGTTGACAACGGCGTGATGTGCAAGATGACCACGCTCACCGAACGCGGCAACGGGCGCGTCACGACGGATAGCACGTACACGGCTCATTACGACAACAAGGACGTACCGATCGATTCCTCCGCTCTGGATACCGTGGCGCTGAAGCGGATCGAGGCGAAAAGCTTTGAGCGGACGGGCAAGGTCCGAGGAAAAGCTGTAGAATCCGCGTCCATGAAGGTCTCCGACGATGGAAAGGTCTTGACCATTACGACGACCGGTTCCATCGATGGACAGGACTACAACAGCACTCAGGTCTACGCCCGCAAGTAATCTCTGCCGCCGTCACCGCATCGACATTTTCGATGGGCTCGATTTATCATTCTCGCCGCTGTGTTGTCGCCGCACTTGAAAGATATCGGCGCCGACCACTAAACTGTTCGATGGCCCACGATGACCTTAGAACTGCTGACAGCACCAACCCGCTCCCGTGAACGACCCGTTGCTCGCCTCGGATTACGCGAGCGCAACAAACTGGACAAGCTACGGCGAATCAAAGAGGCTGCGGCCGCGCTGTTTACCAGCAAAGGATTCGAAGCCACGACCACTCTGGAGATCGCCGCACGCGCAGGAGTGGGCGAAGGAACCGTTTTTCTTTACGCCAAAGATAAGCGGGACCTTCTGTTCCAGATTCGGATGGAGGAACTGGAAAAAATCCGCAGCAGGGGCTTCGCGAAGATCAGAGCGAACATACCGCTGCTGGAGAAGCTGCTGACGCCCGAAGTGGTGATGTACAAGCACGTCGCAAAGAACATCCCGCTGGAGCGAATATTCTTCGAAGAGATCTCCTTCTGTTCCGGAGAGCAGGCCGATCGCGTACGGGATGACCGTACGGGGGTGATGCGAAGAATCGAAGCCGTGCTTTCGGCTGCCCAGGAGGCCGGCCAGATCCGGTGCGACGAAGATATTTCCTTTGTCGCCCGCCATCTATTTTTCTCCTCGATGGGCGCGATGCGCTGGTGGATCGCCAGCCCGAAGCCCAAAGTCTCCGAGGGGATCGCCGACTTGCGCCGAATCTACACGCTGCATTTGCGCGCGCTCAATCCTCGTCCCGACGTCTTTTAGTTCGAAGCTATTGAGCAGGATCGTTAAACGTCTTGCCGCTGTCTGCCAGGCGTTCGAGCAGCGGAGCGGGTTGCCACAAGTCGTCTCCGTGGCGCGCTTGAAATTCCTGCATCCGGCTGAGGACGTTCCGAAGCCCGACGGTGTCGGCGTAAAACATGGGTCCGCCGCGCCAGGTGGGGAAGCCGTAGCCGTTCAAATAGACGATGTCGATATCGACGGCGCGCAGGGCGATGCCTTCTTCCAAAATCCTCGCGCCTTCGTTCACCAAAGCGAGAATGCAGCGGTCGACGATTTCGTCTCTTGAAATGGTTCGCTGCTCGATGCCGGCTTTCGTGGCTAACTTTTTGAGGAGAGCAGCTGTTTCCGGGTCCGGCGACGCTTTTCGATTCTCGTCATAGCGCGACCATCCGCGTCCGCTCTTCTGCCCGAACCGGCCGAGGTTGTAGAGCTGTTCCAGAACGATCGGACGACGGACGCCGTGCTTGTGTTTGTGGACGCCGGCCTGGCGGATGAGCCAGATCACGTCGAGGCCGACCTGATCCTGCATGGCGAGCGGTCCCATCGCCATGCCGAAGTCGTAAAGCGCCGCATTTACGTCTTCCACCGACGCGCCTTCCTCCACCAGGAACTGAGCCTCACGCACGTAGGCATGCATCATGCGGTTGCCGATGAATCCGTAGCAATTCCCTGCCAGCACGCCGGTCTTCCCGAGCTTCCTGGTCAGTGCCATGGCGGTCACAAGAACATCGTCGCGAGTCGTCTTGGCGCGCACCACTTCGACGAGCCGCATGATGTTGGCGGGACTGAAAAAGTGGACGCCGAGCACTCTTTCGGGGGAGTGCGTCGACGCCGCGATCTCGTCCACATCGAGCGATGAGGTATTGGTGGCCAAGATAGCTTGCGGCTTTGCGATCGCGTCGAGCTCGGCGAAGATGCTCTTCTTTACGCCCATCTCTTCGAATACGGCTTCAATGATGAGATCGGCATTCTCAAATCCATCGAAGGAAAGTTGAGGCGTGATCCGCGCGATGCGCTGATCCGCGGTCTCCTGCGAGATTCGTCCGCTCTTCACCATACGCGCGTAGTTCGAACGGATCGTATTCATACCGCGATCGACGGCTTCGCGGCTCGTATCCTTCAAAATCGCGGGGATGCCAGTATCGGCAAAACACATGGCGATGCCGCCGCCCATGGTTCCAGCGCCAACGATCGCGACGCGCTCGACCGGCAAGGGCTTCACGTCGGGAGAGATGCCGGGAATTTTCGAAACAACACGTTCACCGAAGAAGGCGTGGATGAGCGCCTTCGATTGCGTGGACGTCCGGCGCTGCTCAAAGAGCTTCGCTTCGAGTTGCATGCCTTCGTCGAAAGGCAGCGTTGCCGCGGCCTCGACGGCTTCGATCGCGGCCAAAGGCGCTTCCTGGCCGCGCAGTTTTTTTCGGGCCTGATCACGAGCGGCCGAAAAGATCTCCGGCACAAAATCAGAGAGCCGCTCGGTCTTATCACACGTTCGACGAAGCGGTACGTGCGCGACTTCTTTCGCAAATGCGATCGCAGCTTGCAGAAGATCGCTCTCGCCCTCCGTTTCGACGACGCGATCGACAATACGAGCGGCAAGGGCGTCCCGCGCGCCGATAGGAGATCCAAACGCACACATCTCCACGGCCTTCGCAAGGCCCGCGAGACGAGGCAAGCGCTGGGTGCCCCCCGCGCCAGGAATCAATCCGATTTTGACCTCGGGCTGCCCGACGGTGGCACCGGCGGCCATCATCCGGTAATGCGCCGCCATGGCCGTTTCCAGGCCGCCGCCTAGAGCGGTTCCGTGAATAGCCGCGATGACAGGTTTCGGAGACTTCTCCATCTCCGCGAGCATGGCCGCGAGTTGGCCAGCGGCTCTGCGACCTGCGGTCTTGCCGAATTTTTTGATGTCGGCACCCGCGATGAAGCTCTTGCCGGCACCGATCAGAACGATGGCTCGAATTCCGTCGTCCGCCAGGGCGCGTCGCACAGCTTCCAGAATGCCTTCAGGAACACCGGGACTTAACGCATTGACGGGAGGGTTATCGATGGTGGCGACGGCGACTTCGCCGTGCTTCGAGTAGCGAATGAGTTCACTCATTTTTTATTACCGCAGAAACCGTATTCTAACGCGAAGGCAGTTTTCGACGGAAGAGAACGAAAGTAGAATTTCGCTTCGCGGGAAGAAAAAGTGTCAAATATCGCGAAAGCTCGGGTTATAATCCGGCATGAACTACCGAACCTTTACGATAGGACTGCTGGTTCTGTCGGCGACGTCGCTCTTCGCGCAAAGCGGCCGGACCCAGGTGGATGCCAACAAAAAGGTCGTCTACGATTTTTATCGCTTCGCTTGGGAGCCGAAAGACATGAGCGCCGTTCCCAAATTCATGTCCGACGACTACGTGGAACACAATCCGATGTTCAACGGAGGGCGGGACGATTTGATGCGCGCGCTGCAGAGCGGCCGCTTCGGAAAATGGAACGAGCCCGCGAAGGTGCAGGATGAGCTCAAAGATCCGCCTGCGATGATTGTCGCGGAGGGCGATCTGGTCACCTGGATCTTCAAACGAGTCCGCAAAGATCCCAAGGATCCCACAAAAACGTATGAAACATTCTGGTTCGACACATTCCGGATCAAAGATGGAAGAATCGTGGAGCACTGGGACGGGGCGACGCGGCAATAGCCATATTCCATGAGCGAATCGTTCGACGCGATTTTCGTAGGCAGCGGTATCAACTCCCTGACCGGCGCCTCGCTTTTAGCCAAGCACGGTTGGAATGTTTGTGTGCTGGAACGGAACTCCTGGTTCGGCGGCAACATTCGCTCGGCCGAAATCACGGAGCCGGGTTTTATCCACGACGTTTATTCCGCCTGGCATCCTCTGTTTGCGGGCTCGGAGAGTTATCGCATTCTGAAATCGGATTTGGAAAGCCGCGGGCTTGTGTATTTGAATACGGAATATCCGACCGGCTCGCTCTTTCCGGATGGACGGTCGGCCTTTCTTTCGACTTCAGGCGAAGCGAACCGGGATGAATTCGAGCGCCACGCGAGCGGCGATGGAGCGGCCTGGGATCAGCAAGTCAGCGGGTTCCTGGAAAAGGCGGACCTCGCGTTTGGGCTCTTAGGGACCGAGCTGTGGTCGCCGGCAGGGGCCCGGTTCGCGTGGAAATGGCTGCGGCGGCTGCGCACGCAGGGCGCGCTTGAATTCGGATCGGAATTGCTGGGTTCGAGCCGGGACTGGCTCGCGAACAGTTTTCGTTCTCCGCAGGTTCATGGACTGTTGGCGCCCTGGGTGCTTCACACGGGATTGGGACCGGACGCGCCCACGTCGGGCTTCATGAACAAGTTGATCGCCGTGGCGCTCCAGTTGGGTGGGATGCCCATTCCGCAAGGCGGAGGCGCACGTCTGGCGGACGCTCTGGCGCAGCTCATTCGAGATCGCGGGGGTTCACTACACGCGGACGTTCACGTCGAACGAGTAGAAGTCCGCAATGGCCGCGCGACAGGTGTTCGAGTGAATGGCAGTGTCCTCACGGCGAAGCGCGCCGTGATCTGCAACGTCACTCCGCACCAGCTTTATCTGCAATTGCTGAACCCCAGCGCGGTTCCTGCGTGGGCGATCGAGGGAACCAAGAAATTCCGCTACGGCCGCGCGGATATGCAGATGCATCTGGCGCTGTCTGAACCGCCGCGATGGCAGCTCGACGATCCGCGGCTTTCCAAAACCGCGATCGTGCATGTGTGCGACGGGATCAACGGCGTTTCGAAGGCGGTGAATGAAGCGGAGCGTGGACTTCTGCCCGCAGATCCGACCGTCGTGCTCGGACAACCGGTGGTGCTCGATCCATCGCGCTGCCCGTCCGGCAGCTGGATTTTCTGGATTCAACTCCAGGAATTGCCCTCGCATCCGGAGGGCGATGCGGCGGGAGAACTGGACACGGGCGAGGGCTGGACGGAACGACTGAAAGAAGCCTTCGCCGATCGCGTGATGAAGAAGTTGGAACGGCACATTCCAAATCTCGGGTCGGCGCTGCGGAAGCGCGTGGTGATTTCCCCAGCGGATCTCGAAAAGACCAATATCAATCTGGTGGGCGGAGATCCCTATGCGGGTTCCTGCAATCCAAGCCAATTCTTTTTATGGCGGCCCATACCCGGATTGCCGAACCATCGAACGCCGGTGCCCGGGCTGTATCACATCGGCGCGTCCACTCATCCAGGTCCGGGATTGCATGGGGCGTCGGGATTGATGGTGGCGAAAGATCTACTGGGGAGATCCTTCCGCGGAATCTAGCCGCGACGTATCAGTGAGCGGAGCACGACGTCGGATTCCAACCGGACTGATCTTTCTGTCTCACGAAATGGTTACTGACGATGAATTCCTGGAGCTGATATTCCGGATCGCGCACGATTGTCGTAATGACCAATAAGCTCTCGCCGTTCGGCTCGGTGGTTCGATCGTAGAACTCCGTGAGGACCGCGGTATCGCTGTACGGCACCCCATTTTTTCGGAGGTATCCGGCCTTCATGTTGGTGGTGACCACTTTCAAAGATCCACTCAGAGCGGGCGGCAATCCGGGACCGCCGTTGCCCTGAAAGGCGCCTCCTCCCACGGTTTCCCAACTCGCGCGCGAGATTCCCTGTAAGTCCCCGCCGGTTGACTTGGGCTCTTTGAAGTAGAGCATGCGCGTCTGCGTTCCCGCGTCGGTCTCCACTTTCAACGTGTCGTCATCGGCCCACGAAATCCGAATGCGGCCGGGCATGCGCATCACCGCCGGAGCTCCATACGCCTTGCACGCTTCTTCCGGGTCGTCCGCTTTCGAAGGGTCCCACGATGCGGCTAGCTTCTTCCCCGCCGGATTCAACGGAACGCCGCGAAAATCGCCCTTCAGCGGCATAATCATTCGATAGCCCCAGTCCTCGGTGACCAGGCTCATCCACTGGCCGGTGAGATCTTCCGGAGCGCCGATCTTCGCGGTCGCGGCAGGAGGCGGCGGAGGCTCGGGATCCTGAGCCAGGATGGGCAGCGCGACCAAGAACGAAGCGACGCCGGCAAAAATGACGAGCGGAATGCGCCCGGGATGGAAGGTCATCAAATTTCCTCGCGCAAAATTTCCGGCAACCGGCGGAGCGAATACGCATTCGCGCTAACGGCAACCGGGGGGGCGTCGCGGAGGTCAGTGTTGAAGCTGACGCGGGCGCGATCGCGGATTCGATGCGCCTACGGGGCGAGCGACCCGACGTAGGCCGCAATCGACAAGATATCGTCATCCGTCAACTTGGCGACGGGAGCTTTCATCAGCGCGGTCCAGACTCCGCTATTTTTGCCGTTCTGGAACTTATATAACTGCCGCATGATGTAAATCGGATGAAGGCCGGCGATGCGCGGCACTTCCGCCAATCCTTTGAGTCCGGGACCGTGGCAGATGTCGCAGGCCACGGTTTTTCCCGCTCCGCCCTTGACCAACGCTTCGCCCTTCTTGAGGCTTCCTGGCGGCACATACGCAATGAATCCCGCGCGGGGATCGAGCTTTTCCGTGCGCGAGGGATCCTGGGGAAGAGTAATGATGCGGTTCCCAAGAGGTTCCATCTCACCGCTCGGCCGCGGGAGACGCATGAATTCATCGTCGAGGTAGCTCTTGGGGACGGTCGTGGCTTCCACCACTTTATAGAACAGGGCCGGCTTCAGAGCCGCGAAGTAGTCGCAGGCCTCCTTGATCTCTTGCTCCGTGATCACCTTCGCGAACGCATTCATCGGCTCGGAGTCTTTGCGGCGGCCGCTCTTAAAATCCGCCATCTGACGGATCATATACGCGGCGGGCATGCCGGCGATATTCGCGGACTCGGGATGTCCCAGACCGCTCGCGAGGTGGCAGAAGTCACATGCCATATACGCAGGCTTCCGTCCGAATTCGACAGACTTCGGGAAAGCAGGATGAGCATTCGGAAACCAATCGGGCGTCCCGTAATGATCGTTGATCTGATCGTACGTGAACATCTTGGTGCTTCCGGCGAGGCTCTTCGGCTTGCCGTCATCCTTCACTTCCGGACGATCCTTGGCGATATTCGCGGGATCTACCGGAAACGCCCAGGGCATTTCCTTCTCACTGCGCTGCCATGCCGTGACGGCGACCGCGCAGAAGAGAGTGAGTCCAAACAGCGAAGCAAGCTTTTTCAAAAGGCGCTCCATTCTTGTCGCAATATATCAAATCCGCAACATACTCAACCGCGACACGTTCACCCGCAATCAGGCGGTGCCTTGCAACGAAGCGGTTCGTTCAGGCAGCTTCGGGGGCCTTCGCCGCGGACCGCGCGAGCCGCTCTTCGCGGTGCGGGTCGTTGACGGCCATGCACTCATTATCGAATATCATCGTTGCACGGCGATCCGCATCAAAAGGCTCCCACTTAGGAATGCCTTTATGATTCGGAGTTCCGGAGCGCGCAAAAGCCACCCAGGCAGCGCTCATTTTGTCGGCGAGCGGCTGCCGTTCCGGACCGTCTCCGACCATTGACGGCGCGAGATCCACCGCGTCAAACGCGAACGGAATGTCCAGCGTATGGAATGCGCGCAGTTTACCTTCCCGAACCGGCGAGTACCATCGGAAGTAATACTTATAGGCCGGGGCTTTCGCGAGTGCCGCCTTACGCTCGGCCTCCGTATCCGTGCCAGTGCGGAACTGCGAAAAATCAGTGGCGATAATCAACGCAAGGTCCAGATTGCCGGCCTTCGGCCTACCTTGTTTGTAGACCGCAATGAGGCGTTCGGCGGTCGCCTCGGGGACTTTCACCGTTTCTTGGACCCGGCTCTTTAGGCCGGCATCGTCCAGCGGATCGAGTTTGATTGTGTTGCTCCAGGTGACTTCGGTCTCGCAGGAACCGATCATCAGCGGAACGTCGGCGGAGAGCAGACTCGCCGTCGGATCGAAGACATGCGCGGGCAAACAATGACCGTCCACGACAGGACCCAAGGGAAGGCCTCGCGTCATGCTCGTCGCTTGCACGAGCTTTTCCAGCGGCAATCTTTGTAATTCGTCGACCTGATTCGGCTTCAAGCCGAGCGTCGCCAGATAAGCAACGGCACCTTTCGTGGCGCGATCCGCCGGGATGCCGCTCACCGCCGAGCCGCTCATCGCAACGGCGCGATGGAACAAGCCTTTAGCGCCCGGCATGCCCATGAGCGTGCTCACCTTTCCGCCGCCTCCCGATTGACCAAAAATCGTGACGTTGCCCGGATCGCCGCCGAAATTCGCAATGTTATCGCGAACCCATTCGAGCGAGGCAATGAGATCGAGCATCCCGACATTACTGGAATGAGCGAACTTTTCGCCGCCGAGTCCCGCGAGATACAAATAGCCGAACACGTTAAGGCGATGATTCACGGTGACGAGAACCACGTCATGCCTGATGGCAAGGTTTACACCGTCGAACACCGGCCAGTTCGCCGAACTCGCCGAGTAGCCGCCGCCATGAAACCACACCATCACCGGACGTTTGCCATGAAGGCCCGCGGTCCACACGTTCAGATGGAGACAGTCTTCCGTTCCGTTCTTTTCGTCGTCGGGAACTTGCGCCATCGACTCCGGAATAAGCGTGTAAGGAGGTTGCGGCGAAGCCGGACCGAACATGACGGTTTCGCGAACTCCCGTCCACGGATGGGGCTTCGTGGGAGCCAGGAAACGTCCGGCGCCCTCGGTCGTGTCACCGTAGGGAACTCCTTTGAAGACGAGTGCCCTCCCCCGCGTCATTCCGCGAATTTTACCGCTCGTGGTCTGCGCGATCGGACTGTGAGGTTTTTCGGAAGCCGCGCGCGCCAGCGGAGAGAGGCCGGCGAAACTCAAACCAGCGGCGAGGGAACTTTGGCCTAGAAAAGACCGACGGTTCATAGAACCCGATTGTAGAGGGCACTCAGAATTCTGTCAAGAGAAACTGAGAGTACTCAGAATTCCGGCGTGCGCGGCTTGCGCGCACAAATGCGGTTTTTGCCCATATAATTCCGAGAAAAGTGATTCGACGGGACTCCTCGCGCCTCGGCTCAAAACACGCGCCAGCGCGAAAATCGCGCGCAACTGTCATTGACCGCGCGGTAACGTGGTGATATTCTGGAGCCTCTTTCTAGAGCCGAGGTTCAATCATGATCACAGGCCTGATTCGAACGCACATCGCTCTGGGCGGGATCCTCGTCGCTCCACTGCTCTTCGGCATCTGCGCGGTAGCACAGACTCCTCCTCCCGCATCTCGGCGGACACCGCCGCCGGTACGTCCCGATTTGACCGGTGATTGGTCGATCAAGATTCATGAAGACGATCGTTATCGTAATCCAGGAGCGGAATTGGGTGAGTACGAGGGGATTCCACTCAATGAGGCGGGACGGTTGAAGGCGAGCAGCTGGAATGCGTCCCTGAATACGCTTCCCGAAAGACAGTGCCTGCCTCTTCCCGCCGACGATTTTACGGATTTCGGGAACATGCGGATTTGGAAGGAAGTGGATCCGGCCACGCGGCAAGTGATCGCGTGGCACGAATATACGGAATGGGGCGGACAGGAAAGAACCATCTGGATGGATGGAAGGCCGCATCCCTCGCCTTACGCGCCACACACGTGGCAGGGTTTTTCGACCGGCGAATGGGAGCACAATCAACTCACCATTACGACGACGCATTTGAAAATGGCGCCGTTCGAGCGGATCGGGATCTATCGCAGTGACGCGGGAAGTCTGCGAGAGCATTGGGTCCGGCACGGTGAATACCTCACGATCACGCTGATTATTTCGGATCCGGTCTATCTGGAAGCTCCTTTCATTCGAACCCGGGACTATCTACTCGAACCTGAATCCGCAGCCGCGCGGATGGACGTGCACGCCGACGGACGAAATTCCGGATCGGAAGGAAGGATCGGTTCCGCATTATCTCCCCGGAAAGAATCCGTTTCTGCTGAGCGCCGTCAAGCGCTTTGCGATTCCCGAGATCGCGGTCGGCGGCGGAGCGGAAACGATGTACCCGGAGTTTGAAGCAAAAATTAAGAACCCATCGATGGGCCCTCTCGCGAATGTATATCGGACGCCTCCCGTGGTTGAACCGCCCGTTCCCTCCGATGACAAACTGGAAATGACCGTTTTGCCGGTGCAAGGAAATGTGTATTTATTAGCGAGCGCCATCGGCAACACGACCGTGCAAGTTGGCGACCACTCCGTGCTGGTGGTGGATACGCAAACCGCTCCGTTAAGCCAGAAGATTTTGGCGGCGATTCGTCAAATTTCGAATAAGCCAATTCGCTACATCGTCAACACCAGCGCCGACGCGAATCACATCGGAGGAAATCCGACGATCGCGAAGGCGGGAAACACCATTAGCGGTCAGGGGGTCATTGGCGAGCAGAACTCAAGCGGCGCCGCGATCATTGCCCACGAAAACGTGCTCGCGCGGGTCAGCGCGCCCACCGGAGCCAAATCGCCTTTTGCCTTTGAGTTCTGGCCCACCGAAACCTTTCCGACGTCCGAGTATCAGATCTTCAACGGAGAAGGAATCGAAGTGATTCATGAACCGGCCGCGCACACGGATGGCGACAGCATCGTCTTCTTCCGGCGCTCCGACGTCATCAGCACCGGTGAATTATTCTCGATGACCAACTATCCCGTGATCAACCATGAAAGCGGCGGCAGCACGGCCGGACTTCTGGCCGCGCTGAACCACATCCTTCGCATGGCCATTCCGCGATATGAAGTCGAGGGCGGAACGTATATCGTCCCGGCGCGCGGGCGCATCTGCGACCAATCCGAAGTCATGGAATACCGGGATATGGTCACGATCATTCGCGATCGAATTCAGGATCTGATTAAAGAAGGAAAGACGCTGGAAGAAGTCCAAGCGGCGAGGCCGACGCTGGATTACGATGGACGCTACGGCGCGCCGAACGGGTCGTGGACCAAGGAAATGTTCATCGAGGCGATCTATAAAGATCTGAAGAAGGACGCGAAGAATTAGCCCGCGGCGTTCTGAACGATCGAGTGAGCGCTATAAATTGCTCCATGTCTGCTCGGTACTGTGCGAGTAGACTTCGATGATGTTGCCGAAAGGATCTTCACAGTAAGCCATCTTATATGGCTTGTCCGGAAACAGGGTCCACACTTTGCCGCGCCGCTTGCCGCCGGTTTCTTCAATGCGCTGAAGGAGTTCCTCGACGTTCGGCTCTACGATGGTGAAGTGGAAAATTCCATTCTTCCAGTATTCGAAGTTGTTCTTTCGTTTTTCGCCCGCAGGATCGTGAAACTCAAACAGCTCGATGCAAACGCCGTTCGATCCTGAAAGCTGCGCGAGGCGTCCCCTTTTGCAATCCGGACCGAAGACGTCGAGAACGATCATTCCGAAGTGAGAATCGTCGGCGACGAGATCAACCGGACCGAAGAGAAGCGGAAATCCCAAAACGTCTCCATACCAGTCGATGGCTGCCTGGATGTCGGTAACGGTTACTCCTACATGAGTGAGGATACGAGGATAGGTCTTCGGCAAAGGGTCTCCTTGCGTGGCTCTGCGCACGCTTGCATCTTTCTACTTCATCGGTCTTCGTCGCGGTGTAAACAGTCGAACGGAAACGGACAGCGTGCTCGCCCTAAATGATAAAGCACCCGATTCCTCCTTCAAAACCTTCCTCAACTTTTCCGTCCGGCCAAACGACGATCGGGACCATCACCCCGTACTGGCGCGCTTCGTCGAGCACGGCTTGACTGAGTTCCACGCGGCGTTCTTCGAACGCCACGCCTTCCTTCTGCCATTTCTCGAGAAGGCGCACGCACGACCCGCAGCCGCGGATTGTGTAAACGACCGGAAGCGGATTTTGCGAGTCGGCACTCATGCGTTCGTGAGGTGCAGGGCCTCGGCCAAAAGCTGGCGCATTTCGCGAATCGTATCCTTTTGCCACTGTTCGAAGCGGGGCAGGATGCGAGCGATCACCTCTTTCTTCTCGGGCGGTCCCAAGTCTGAAAAAGTAGCTGTTTTAGGAAGATTCACGCGAGTTTTGACCTCGTCGAGCAGCGTATCGATTTCGGATTGCGCGCTGGCGGGGCGTTCCGTAAAACGGGTGATGTATTGCATGTCGGCCGTGTAGAACACGAAAACCGGGATGGCGCGCGCTTTGCCGTTGTTGCTGAGAAATTCATCCATGACATCGGGATTCTTATCGCGGATGAAGATACGCAGCTCCATGCCACTTGCTTCGGCGATGCGGACGACGCTCGGAAGCTCACGGTAAACATCGCCGCACCAGTCCTCGCCGATCGCCAGTATCTTCGCCGGACCGTTGGCGGTCTTGGCTGCCCGTTCAAAAAACTGCAGATCATCCGCTGTAACCGGCGACTCTTTATAGTAATGCTCGAATTTGTCGCGGTTTACGGTGAGTTGCTCCAGGAACTCGGAGTAACGGAGACCCTGCTCAAATCGTGCAGCCGTAATGGCGGATGGACGTGTCGGCATCGGATTCTACCTTCCTTCGATGCGGCGCTCATGGGCTGCGTCGCAGGCTAATTGTGAGGAGACTCAGAAACGAGGGTCCTCGGATTTTGGGGCGTGGCGCCTAAAAAACAATTGCAGGATGTTACCCAATATAGTAAACTCCTGTCAATACACTTCTTTGATCTTATCCCGAACGTAAGAGGATCGGACGTTCCGCTCCCCACGGCATAGGTACGAAGTCGAGCTGAGTTGCTCGGAATCGATTTTCAGGGAGGTGCGTGGTGTCCTATACATCCAAAAATCCTTTTAAGCATAAGCTCATCCACAGCGCAATTCTTGTCGCGACTCTTTGCGGCGGCAGAATGTACGCTCAGACATCCACTGCCACGATTGTCGGCACCGTGACGGATACCTCCGGCGCGGCGATCGTCGGAGCCGCCGTGCAGGCGAAAAACGTCGGAACCGGCATCGCCCAGAGCACGACGACCGATGCGCAGGGCCGCTATCGTGTCCCGAACTTGAATATCGGGAAGTACGACGTCCAGGCTTCGAACGCCGGGTTTCAGCCGGTGATTCATTCGGGGGTGACGCTGACGATCGGTAGCGAACCGGTCGTCGATTTTGCTCTGGCTGTCGGGCAGGCACAACAAGCGATCACGGTCACAGCGGATGTCTCGCTGGTGGAGACGCAGTCCGCGGCTGTCGGGGCGCTGGTCGAAAGCACTCAGATGCGCGAACTGCCGTTGAACGGAAGAAACTATACGCAACTCATTGCGCTGGAGCCCGGGGTGACGCAGATCGTCGCGGGCGCTCCGGCTGCGGGTAGTTCTTTCGCCGGCAACGGCGTAAAATACACGATTGCCGGGTCGCGGCCATCGAACACCGTATGGCTGCTCGATGGTCAGGACCTGCTGGGCTGGTGGCGCAACGTGCCCGGAGCCGGCGGGTTGGGGTCGGCACTCGGCGTGGAAGCGATCGCCGAGTTTCAATTACTATCGAATACCTACAGTACACAATTCGGCGGCAACGGCGCGGTGATTAACGCGTCCAGCCGCTCCGGGACGAACCAGCTGCACGGGTCGGGTTTCGAATTCTTGCGCAACAACGCGATGGAGGCGCGAAACTTTTTCGATCGCAGTTCACCGCCCGCGTTTCGGCGGAACCAGTTCGGCGGCAGCATCGGCGGGCCGATCAAGAAAGACAAGCTGTTTGTGTTCGGCAATTACGAAGGCCTGCGCTCGACGCAGGTGATCACCAACATCATTACGGTTCCAGATCAGTGCGCGCACCAGTTCCTCGCCTCGACAACCACGCCGGGAGTTTGCGGAGTTCCGATTGCGCAGAACTCGAATCCGGCGGTCGCTACAGCGATCGCGAACACAATGGCTTTGTGGCCGAATCAGGCGTTCAACGAACTGCTTGCCGGCGGCGCCGCCAGTGGTACGGGACAAGCATACGCGCAAGCTCCGACGATCGGCAGCGAAGACTATTTTCTGGGGCGCATGGATTACAACATCTCCGAGAAGGACGCGATCTTCTTCCGTTACGTTTACGATCACGCGGATCGCACCGCTCCCGCCAACAATATTCCCTACTGGCCGGAAGTCGATCATTCGCGCGGACAGTTTGCGCAGTTGAACTTCCGCCGGATCGTGTCGCCGAAGATTGTGAATCTGGCGCGGTTCGGCTTTGATCGCCCGTATGAGGAAGCGACCGACGTTGGTTCTCCTACCGTCGCGAATGGGGTCGCCATTCCAGGGCCGGTCACCGCAGGCGGCGTTCACCCGCTGCAGTACTACGGAACTTCCGGCGGCTTGGTCGACGGGTTGGTCGGATCGTTTTCTGGAGTCACAGGTCTCGGGCCCGCGTGCTGCCTACCGTTTTACCTGGTCCCGAATCGCTTCTCGCTGGGCGATGATGTGATCTGGACTTCAGGAGCGCACAGTATCAAGCTTGGGGCGACCGTCACGCGCTTCCGCGAGGATACGTTTACCGTGCTGGATCAAGGTCCCTCCTGGACGTTCGCGAGCCTTGCGGCATTCGAGGCGGGTACTCCCGCTTCCGTGGCCGGTCAGGTGTCCGCGGCGCAGGCACCCCTCAGTGGCAATGGTTCCTATCGCGATTGGCGCTACTGGACGTACGCATTCTATGCGGAGGACCAATGGAAGGTCTCGAGCAAACTGACGGCGAACATCGGTATACGGTATGAGCCGACGTCCATCATTTCGCTGGCGCGGCGTCCTGCGTATGAGTTGCTCAATCCTTTCCTGGCCAATCAGCCGTGGGTTGCCGAGAGTCAAGAGACCGAAAAAAACCCCTCGTTAAAGAATTGGGACCCGCGCATTGGTATTGCCTACGATCCGTTTTCCGATCATAAGACCTCGATTCGCGCCGGATTCGGCGTGTTTCACAACGTCATGTACACCAGCGACTTGAATTCCTGGTTCCAGCCTCCGCTTTTGTTTGCGGCACAGACCGCCAGCCAGGGCTTGGCCTATCCGACGCCGTTTTCGAACATCCCGGTTGCCACGAATCCAAACACAGTCGTCATCCCGACCAACGGGACTCTGAGTATCCAAGGGAACGGGCAGTACTGGGGTATTCATACGACGGCGTATCAGATGCAGTGGAATCTAAGCATTCAGCGCGAGATTGCGCCGGAGACGGTAGCAACCATCGCGTATATCGGCACTCATTACGTACACGGCGTGGGTCAGACCGATATCAACAGTCCGCTGCCTTGCGTGCAAACACCGGGACAGGTTCCTTCCGGACCATTCCTGTTGCAGAGTGCGACGGGATGCTCCTATAACGGCGCTCCCACCTACAGCGGACCTACGGGTATCGCGAATCCGCGGGTGGATCCGCTGTACAGTTCGCTCCTGATGGGAGACACGTTGTCCGACGCCCACTATGAAGCGTTGCAGCTCAATTTAAACCGGCGCTTCTCGCGTGGGTTTCAATCCCAGGTGTCCTATACGTACGGAAAGTCGATCGATAACGCGTCCGGCGCGTTCGGGCCGAACGGCGGCGGCGCAGCGTCGCAGACCTTCAATGTCGCCGCCGACCGTGGTCTTTCGAACTACGACCGCCGGAACAACTTCCGCGTTAGTGCGGTTTGGGACATCCCGTATCGTAAGACGGGCTTCTCGGGTGCGATCTTGGGCGGTTGGGAACTGACGGGAATTTACTCGTACTTGTCGGGATTCCCGTCGAGTGTGGCTTCCGCTGCGAACCGCGTATTTACCGGAACGGGCTCGCCCACGGGCCGTCCCAACGCGGTGGCCGATTGCAATCTTTACTCCGGCTTCCAAACGCTGAGCGAATGGTTCAACACCAGTTGCTTCACATTGCAGGCACAGGGAACCTACGGCGATGCGGGACGCGATACGATCACCGGCCCGGGCCTTTGGGATCTCGACAACTCGCTCATCCGGGATTTCAACGTGAGGAAGATTTCGGAAGCCTTCAAAGTACAGTTCCGGGCGGAGGCTTTCAACATTTTCAACCATCCGTCGTTCCAGAATCCGAATACGACCATCTTCGCCGGTGCGGGATTGAATGCGAGCGCCGGTCATATTACGGCAACTACAAGTTCACCGCGGCAGATTCAGCTTGCGTTAAAGATTGTTTTTTGACCGCGATCTAGTGTCCGGCAGTCCATATTTTCCGGCCAGGGAGGGCTATCGCCGTCCCATTTGGCCGGGACAGTCGTGTAGGAAGGAGTCATCCGCGAAAGGCATCGACGCCCAAACGATTCCTCACCGTCTGATGGTAGACCCGCGAGGTCACGTTTGTTCGTCCGCGTATTATTGAGAAGCATGCTTGATACGAATCCGTCCGCATCGAATCGCGCGCGCACCAAGCCAACGGCCTGAGAATGATGCGAAGCGGAGCGTGGCAAATTCCAGTGGCTGTGGCCATCGTGACAGTTTTCTGCGCAATCTCGGCGCAAGCACAGGTATCCACGCCCGTGGGCCTCAGCCTTCTCTTCAATAACGGCATCGCCGCGAAGCCCATCACGTTCTACGGAAATCCCGCGCGGTTCCTCAACGAGATCGATCTAGTGTTCACGACTCCCGCGCAGCCGATAGATCAGGGCATCGAACCGTTGAAACACTTCTCCCAAACCGCATCCCTCGATTGGGCAGACGTGAAGATGGTGGACGAGGATTGGCGAGCCACCGGGAACACCTTTAAACGCCAGCGCTTTTATCGCAACGCGCAATGGATGAACGATGCAAGTCAGTTCACTTTGTACGCGCTGGATGCGCAAGGCAAGCGGTTGGGAACCGCGCTGAAAGTGGACGCCGGACACGACGATCAACCTGGCAGCGGCGATGCTTTTGTGCGGCGTTTTGTCGCTCGGCAGATCTCCAACGGTTGTAAGAGCCAAGGAGATTGCCGGGGGGCAGAGTTCGTTACGCAGGCGCTGGTTCAGTTACGGGTCAACAAGAATCCTGGAGCAAGTGCGGCGCTGTTTCCGCCTGAGACATCCGCGGTGGAACTTCGCTGGTCGCAGGATCCGAACGCAGCGTTTAAGGCGGAAATCAAGCATGCGAGCGAAGCGGGAGCGCCATCCGGCTATGGATTTAACCTCAGTCTCGATCTTCCGAAACCGGCCAACGGCAAGTATTTTATGCCAGGCGATGCGATGACGGTCCACCTCGTGTTTCGAGATGGTCAGGGGCATGATCTGTTTCCGAACGGTCAATTACCGACCTACGCGCAGTTCGTGCGGGATGAAGCTCCGTCGGGTCTCGGATACTATTCGAACCGCATCGATTCCACCGTTTATTACGCGCTGAAGCATCGGGAGGCAAATATCCTGGTGGCGTTGGCGGGCCCGGTCGACAAGCTCCAGCTCGCGAAATCCCTATTGAATGGCGAACGTTTGATGGACCCGGAGGCGGTCACCGCCACCGTAGCTGCGGATGGATTTAGCAGCGTATTCACAGGAGTGCCGAATTTCTCGATTTCTCTCGGGCCGCCGGAGCGGCAAGAAGAGCCGGTAAAGGACACCGTCACGCTGCATGTTCCCAAGGACGCGCTTCCCGGGACTTACGTGGCTGCGGTAAAAGCGCGGCGAATCTTCGGCGGACAGGCTTTAAATCGAGCGGGCGTGGCTTACTTTCAAGTGGGCACGTCCTCGGTGACGGCGGCGCAGCCTACCACGGGACATTGCGAAACATGCCATCAAGGCGCGACCGGTTTCGCGAATATTCTGCACGGGGTGTCGGATCGTACCGCGTGCTACGGATGTCACATGGGATTGTCGTTCGAACCCGATAACGCGCTGGACGTTCGAGTTCACTCCATTCACAGCCGGTCGCGGCGATTTGGAGCCGACGTTCAAAACTGCGCAACTTGTCATCTTACGAAACCATCGGGCCCGGCGCGGGGACTGCTTGCGAAAGCCGGGTTCTAGGAAATGTCCCTCGATACGTTGAAGCGCGACACTTTGAATTTCGACGATCAGTGGAGCGCCGTACGCGTGCGTTTCAAGCCTGATTTTAAAGCGTGCGCAGCGGCGCAGCAGGTACAATTAAAAGGTAAACTATGGGATCAAGCGTGATAGCGGAATTCGCGAAAGCGCTGCTTGCCGGGCGCATTCAAGTCGTCGATTTATCTCAGCCGCTTGATGCTGATACTCCGGTGATTCCTCTGCCGCCCGAGTTCGGCGCGTCGTGGCCCTTTCGCATCGAAGAGATTTCAAAATACGATGAGCGCGGACCGGCGTGGTACTGGAACAATTTCTCCTGCGGCGAGCACACCGGAACGCATTTCGATGCGCCTGTCCACTGGGTGACCGGCAAAGATCACGCCAACAACACCACGGACACGATTCCCGCGAATCAGTTTCTCGCACCCGCGTGCGTGATTGACACGTCCAAAGAAGCAGCGGCTGATGCCGACTT
Organism: Terriglobia bacterium; assembly: GCA_963765085.1. GTDB lineage: Bacteria > Acidobacteriota > Terriglobia > Bryobacterales > Bryobacteraceae > Palsa-187. The sequence goes on from CAVXVL010000055.1 coordinate 26,777, forward strand.
TCTGCTGACCCGCGCGCACGTGGAGGCATGGGAAGCGAAGCACGGCCGTATCGAAGCGGGCTCGTGGGTTCTGATGAGAACGGATTGGTCGAAGCGCCGCGATCCATCCGCGTTTATCAACGCGCGGGAAGACGGGTCGCACGTTCCGGGACCCCATCCTGAGCTGGTTCCTTTTCTCGCGAAAGAGCGCGACGTGATTGGTTGGGGATCGGAAGGCGTGGGCACCGACGCGGGACAGGCCTATCGTTTCGATCCTCCGTTTCCATGCCATAGCGGCATGCACGGAAGCAGCAAGTTCGGGCTGGCCAGCTTGACGAATCTCGATCTTCTCCCGCCGAAGGGAGCGTTGCTGATCACCGCGCCGCTCAAAATCGTGAACGGCTCGGGCAGTCCGTGTCGCGTGCTTGCTTTGATTGGTTGAGAAAGATCGCGCCGGCTCGCGAGTCGTGCTGCGTGGAGATAGGGAGTCCTAAATGGCGGAGCGCTCGTTCGCAAAAGAGGTTCAACAACTGCGGCTGGGCCATGGCCAGGAGTTCAAAGGCGAAGGGATTCTTGCGGTCACCAAGGCTCTGCTGCAGGCCGGCGTGGCGTACGTAGGCGGCTATCAAGGCGCGCCGATTTCTCATCTGATGGACGTGTTGGCCGATGCCGACCCGATTCTCAAGGAACTCGGCGTCCACTTCGAACACAGCGCATCCGAGGCCACCGCGGCGGCGATGCTGGCTGCTTCGGTTCATTATCCGCTGCGCGGAGCCATTACATTTAAGTCCACGGTCGGCACGAACGTTGCATCCGATGCATTGGCGAATCTTGCTTCCGGCGGTGTCAAGGGCGGTGCGCTCATCATCGTCGGCGAGGATTACGGCGAAGGCGCCAGTATCATGCAGGAACGCTCGCATGCGTTCGCGATGAAGTCCCAGATGTGGCTGCTCGATCCACGTCCGAATCTTCCTTCGATCGTGCAGGCGGTCGAACAGGGATTTGAACTTTCGGAAGCCACCAACACGCCAGTGATGTTGGAGCTTCGCATTCGGGCGTGCCATGTTTATGGGCGCTTCACCGCGAAAGACAACGTAAGGCCGTCATACACTCTAAGGGACGCAATGGAACATCCGGTGCGCGATGTGAACCGCATCGTCCTGCCTCCGGCAAGCTACCTGCACGAACAGGAGAAGATCCATAAGCGCTGGCCGGCCGCGCAGCGTTTCATTCAAGAGAAACACCTCAACGAGTTCTTCGGGCAAGGGACGCAGGATTTCGGCATTATTCTTCAGGGCGGGCTGTATAACAATACGGTGCGCGCGCTGAACCTGCTGGGGCTTTCCGATGTGTTCGGCAACGTGCAGGTGCCGATGTATGTCCTGAACGTCACCTATCCGATCGTCGATCAGGAAGTTGCTCGCTTTTGTGAAGGAAAACGCGCGGTTTTGCTGATCGAAGAAGGCCAGCCGGATTTCCTGGAGCAGAATTTAAATTCGATTCTGCGCAAGGCGGATATCCCGACCAAACTTCACGGCAAAGATTTCCTGCCCATGGCGGGCGAATATACGGCCGCTGTTGTCACTCGTGGCGTGGTTCAATTCGTCGAGAAATACGCGCCCCGTCTTCTGGATGGAACGGCGCTGCCTTCCGTCGCGCTGCCTCCAAAGCCTGCGGCCTTACCGATCCTTCAACAAAACGTCCATGCGCGTCCGCCGTCCTTTTGCACCGGTTGTCCGGAACGTCCGATTTTCACCGCGATGAAACTCGTGGAGCGCGAATTAGGCGAGCACCACGTTAGCGCCGACATCGGGTGTCATCTGTTCTCGATTCTGCCGCCTTTCAATATCGGCGCGACCACGATGGGCTACGGTCTGGGCGGTGCCGGCGCCGCGGCCTTCAATACGCCCACCACCGGCAAACGCGCCATCAGCATCATGGGCGACGGAGGGTTCTGGCACAACGGTCTCACCAGCGGCGTCGGCAACGCGGTCTTCAATCAGAGCGACAACCTCCTGTTGGTCGTTGATAACGGATACTCCGCGGCCACCGGCGGCCAGGACGTTCCTTCTTCGGAGGCGCTCAATCCGATTCGTACCACGCGGATACCGATCGCCGAGGCGGTACGCGGCGTCGGCGTGAAATGGATTCGCACCATCACGCGCACCTACGATGTAGCGGGCATGCGCGACATGTTGCGCGAGGCGCTGACCACGAAGGAGAAGGGCCCGAAGGTGATTGTGGCGCACAGCGAGTGCGCGCTCAATCGCGAGCGCCGGGAGAAGCCCTTACGCCGCAAAATGGCCAAGGAAGGCAAGAAGGTCGTGCGGGAACGCTTTGGCGTCGATCCCGATACATGCACCGGAGATCACTCCTGCATTCGCCTTTCCGGCTGCCCGTCGCTCACCATCAAAGCGAACCCTGATCCACTGCGAAAGGATCCGGTCGCGACGGTGATCGATAGCTGCATCGGATGCGGATTGTGCGGGGAGGTGGCTCACGCCGCGGTATTGTGCCCGTCCTTTTACCGTGCGGAAATCGTCACTAACGCATCGTCCTGGGATCGTATGAAAGCGCGATTTGAAACCAGTGTGATCGAGTTTTTGCAAAGGCGGATTGAACGCCGCCTGACGGGCATTGCAGCGTAGACGGGCTTATCGAATTGAGTATCGACTCACCCGCTCCTCCCAAGCCGATCGCCATCGCCATTCTGGCCATGGGGGGCGAAGGCGGCGGCGTGCTATCGGACTGGATTGTGGACCTCGCGGAGCATCGCGGATATCTCGCGCAGACGACCTCTGTGCCCGGCGTCGCGCAACGCACGGGCTCGACGATCTACTATGTTGAGCTTTTTCCGCATCGCGAGAATGGGCAGCCCCCCGTGTTGCTTCTCATGCCGGTGCCCGGCCAGGTCGACGCAGTCGTCGCTTCGGAGTTGATGGAAGCGGGACGTGCGGTGCAGCGCGGATTAGTGACTGCGGAGCGCACCACGCTGATTGCTTCCACGCATCGCGTTTATTCCATGGGCGAGCGCACGGCGATGGGCGACGGACGCGTGCAATCCGAAGCGATCGTGGAAACATGCCGCACGTCCGCGCGGCGTTTTGTTTCCGCTGATTTTGCGGGTCTCGCCGAAAAAGAACGCAGTGTAATCAGTGCGGCTCTCTTCGGAGGATTGGCGGCATCGGGCGCGCTGCCCTTTGAGAAATCGGAATTCGAAGCTGCGATTCAACGCGGCGGCGTCGGCGTCGAGACGAGCTTGGCGGCGTTCGCGGCAGGCTACCAGGCGGCTCTGCAACCGGAATCCGCGGCCAAACAAGATCTTGCGTTTCCCGCCCAAACCGGACCGCGCCTCGCTGCTTTGCGAAAGCGCATCGAATCGGACTTTCCGCCCGTCACGCATGCGGTGATCGTCGCCGGAATCCTGCGTCTGGCGGATTATCAGGATGAGAGCTATGCGAGCTTGTTCCTCGATCGCCTCGTGCCGATCAAGGCCGCGGATCGCACTCCATTTGCACTACTCAATGAAACCGCGCGTTATCTGGCCCTGTGGATGTCTTATGAGGATGCGGTTCGCGTAGCCGACTTAAAGATTCGACGCACTCGATTCGAGCGCGTACGCGGCGAAGTCCGATTGGAATCCCAACAGCTGCTGCACATCAATGAATTTCTCCATCCAGGAGTGCAGGAGATCGCCGACATCATGCCCGCGGGCATCGGACGATTTCTACTGCGATCGAAGTGGGCCGGCCAGATCGTGAAGGGATTCACTGGGAATGGACGCATCGTGCGGACCACGTCGCTGAGCGGATATCTGCAGTTGTATTTGCTCGCGAGCCTGCGTCCGCTTCGTCCCCGCTCTCTCCGTTTTCTGGAGGAGCAGCATAAGATCGAGGATTGGCTGCGCGAGATTCCTGTGCTTGCCAAAGATGATTACGCGCTCGCTGTCGAGTTCGCGGAATGCCCGCGTTTGATCAAAGGCTACGGAGAGACGAACGTGCTTGGAACCCGCAATTTCAACGCGATTGTGAGCGCACTGCCTCGGTTGAAGGGTGCGGCCAATGCCGCGGCTCAACTCAAGAGTCTACGTGAGGCCGCATTGGCCGACGAGCACGGACACAAGCTGTCCGAAGCTCTGAAGGAGGTATTGGCATGAAGATCGTTTGCCTGGGCGGCGGTCCGGCAGGGTTGTATTTTTCGATTCTCGCCAAGAAGGCCAACCCATCGTGGGACGTTACCGTCGTCGAACGCAACGCGCACGATTCCACATTCGGCTGGGGCGTCGTGTTCTCTGACCGTACGATGGACGGCTTCCGCACGGTGGATCCGGAAACGCATCGCGGCATCACGGAAGCGTTTCGGCATTGGGACGACATTGATATTTTCTTCAAGGGCCGCAAGATTACATCCGGCGGCCATGGATTCTGCGGAATCAGCCGTATTCGCCTGCTACAGATCTTTCACCAGCGCGCTGAAGAACTCGGCGTACAGCTGCGCTTCAACACCGACGTGAAAGATCCCGACGATTATTCGGCCGCATTTGATCTGGTCATCGCCTCCGACGGCATCTTTTCCACGACGCGCCGAAAATACGAATCGGCATTCCTGCCCAACATCGACGTCCGCAAGAATCGTTTCATTTGGTTAGGCAGCAAGCGAAAGCTGGACGCGTTTACGTTCGATTTCAAGCAAACCGAATGGGGTTGGTTCAACCTCCACGCCTATCGTTTCGATGAAGACTGGTCCACGTTCATCGTGGAGACGCCCGAGAAGAATTGGCTTGCCGCGGGTCTGCATGAGATGACTTCCGAACAGTCGATCGCTTTTTGCGAGAAGCTGTTCGCGGAGCGACTCGATGGCAATCCGCTCATCTCGAACGCGGCGCATCTGCGAGGTTCGGCGATGTGGCTGAAGTTTCATCGTGTGCTGTGTGAGAAGTGGTTCCACAAAAACATCGTGCTGATCGGCGACGCTGCACACACCGCGCATTTTGGAATTGGATCGGGGACCAAACTGGCGATGGAGGACGCGATTTCGCTATCGCGCGTCCTATCGGGGCACACCGGAAACGTGGAAAGCGCTCTGGCCGCCTATCAAGAGGAGCGCGAAGTAGAAGCGTTGAAGTTGCAAAGCGCCGCGCGCAATCGCATGGAATGGTTCGAACAGGTGGAGCGCTATGTTCATCTGGAACCCGAGCAGTTTGCCTACAGTCTGCTGACGGGAAGCCAGCGCATCGGGCATGAGAATTTGAAGTTGCGCGATTCCGAATACGTCCTGGGATTGGAGAAGTGGTTCGCCGTGCGCGCCGGTGCCAAAAGCGCGGTGCCTCCGATGTTTACCCCGTTTCAAGCGCGCGGCGTGACTTTGAAGAATCGTGTCGTGGTTTCTCCGATGGCGATGTATATGTGCAGCGACGGCTTGCCTGCGGATTTTCACATGGTTCACCTGGGGGCGCGGGCGATCGGCGGCGCGGCGATGGTGGTGACGGAGATGACCTGCGTTTCTCCGGAAGCCCGCATCACGCCCGCGTGTCCCGGTTTGTGGAATACCGAGCAGATGCTGGCGTGGAAGCGCATCGTCGAATTTGTGCACCACAATTCCGACGCGAAAATCGCGCTGCAACTCGGGCACTCGGGAAGAAAAGGCTCGACGCGGCGCGGTTGGGAAGGCATCGACATGCCCCTCGAATCGGACAATTGGCCGTTGATTTCCGCGTCGGCAGTCCCGTATATAGAGGGAGTTTCGCAAATCCCGCGTGAGGCATCTTGTGGCGATTTAGAGCGGATCAAGGCCGAGTTCGTCAAATCCACGATGCTTGGATTGGCGGCGGGTTTCGATTGGATCGAGTTGCATTGCGCGCATGGATATTTGCTCTCGAGCTTTATCTCTCCTTTAACGAATCAGCGCAGCGATCGCTACGGCGGCTCGATCGAGAACCGGTGCCGCTATCCTCTCGAAGTGTTCCGTGCCATGCGCGAAGCGTGGCCCAAAGACAAGCCGATGAGCGTGCGTATTTCCGCGCACGATTGGACGCCCGGAGGACTTACTCCCGAAGATGCCGCGATCGTCGCCGAATATCTCAAAGAGGCCGGAGCGGACGTGATCGACTGCTCTTCCGGTCAGGTCAGCAAGGCCGAAAAGCCCGTCTACGGCCGTATGTTCCAGGTGCCGTTCTCCGATCGAATTCGCAATGAGATCGGTATCCCGACCATCGCGGTGGGCAACATATTCGAAGGCGATCACGTCAACACGATCATCGCCGCCGGCCGCGCCGATCTCTGCGCGGTCGCACGGCCGCACCTTGCCGATCCGGCGTGGACGCTGCACGAAGCCGCGAAACAAACTTTCACGGATATCTGGTGGCCATCGCCTTACCTCGGCGGCAAGGTGCAGCTCGAGCGAAATCTCGCGCGCGCCGCGCAATTGAGGCTGCAAGTGTGAGCGCGGCCGGATTTCAAGCCGACGCGCTCGCAGGGAAGCATGCGGTGGTCACCGGCGGCTCCCGTGGAATTGGAGCAGCGATTGCGCATGTGCTTCAGGCGACCGGAGCTCGCGTCACCATTCTTGGCCGCCACACGCCGACGTTCGCGGCGGACGTTTCCGATCGGGACGCGGTGAGTCGCGCGTTTGAAAAGATTCTCGCGGAAATTGGCCGCGTTGACATTTTGGTGAACAATGCAGGACAGGCTGAATCCACACCGTTCCTGAAAACGAGTCCGGCGCTGTGGCGGCGTATGATGGCTGTGAACCTTGACGGAACGTATCACTGTACCCAGTCGGCGGTTCCCGGGATGCTCGAAAACAAATGGGGACGCATCGTCAACGTGGCGAGCACGGCGGGACTGACCGGGTATCCCTATGTCGCCGCTTATTGCGCCTCGAAACACGCCGTGATCGGGTTCACGCGAGCATTGGCGGTTGAATTCGCAACGAAAGGGGTCACGGTCAACGCGGTGTGCCCCGGATACACGGAGACGGAATTAGTGGCGGGGGCGATCGAGAATATCATCGCGAAAACAGGTCGAACGGCTGAGCAGGCGCGCGCCGAATTGGCTTCCCGCAATCCTCAAAAGCGTTTGATTCGGCCCGAAGAAGTGGCTAACACTGTTACTTGGTTATGTCTGCCTGCGAGCGATGGAATCACGGGACAGTCCATAGCGGTTGCCGGCGGCGAACTGATGTAAAATCGCGCAGGCAGGGTGGACGTGAGGAGCCGAAGAGGAGAAGACGATGCGTTATGTGAGCGGCGAGGCCCATCAATTACCGGGTACTCGCGCGAATCTTGAAGACTATCGCGCCGTCCACTTTCAATTTCGGCTGGATGGGAAAGTGGCCACCATCACGCTGAATCGCCCGGAGCGAAAAAATCCACTCACTTTCGAATCGTATGCGGAATTGCGCGATGTCTTTCGATCCCTCGCTACTGCGAACGGGATCAAGACCGTGGTTCTCACCGGCGCCGGAGGCAATTTCTGCTCGGGAGGCGACGTGCATGAAATTATCGGCCCACTGACCAAACTCGATGTTCCCGGACTGCTCGCGTTTACACGATTGACGGGAGATCTGGTGAAAAGCATGCGCGCCTGCCCCCAACCGATCATCTCCGCCGTCGACGGAATTTGCGCAGGCGCGGGAGCGATTCTTGCGCTCGCCTCTGATTTCCGCCTCGGAACGCCTCGTTGCAAGACGGCGTTTCTATTCACTCGCGTCGGTTTGGCGGGATGCGACATGGGTGCCTGCTCATTTTTGCCAAGGCTGATCGGTCAGGGTCGCGCCGCGGAATTACTTTACACCGGAAGGTTTATGAGCAGCGACGAGGGCGAGCGCTGGGGATTTTTCAACCGGCTGTGTGCACCCGACGAACTGCTATCCGTCGCCCAAACACTTGCTACTGAACTCGCCGCCGGTCCCACGTTCGCCCACAGTATGACCAAACGCATGCTGCAACAGGAGTGGAACATGGGCGTCGAGGAGGCCATCGAAGCCGAGGCGCAGGCGCAGGCGTTGTGCATGGCGACGAATGATTTCCATCGCGCCTATCACGCATTCGCCGCGAAGCAAAAGCCCGTTTTCGAGGGCGATTGAGCATTCATGAGTAGCCGCGATTATCTCGAGTGGCCTTTTTTCGAAGCGCGCCATCGAGCGCTCGCTTCGGAACTGAACGCCTGGGCGGCCTCGCACATTTCCCGGGAACACGCCGCGAACGTAGATCAAGCTTGCCGCGACTTGGTCAGACAGCTGGGCAACGCCGGATGGCTTCGGCACGCGGTCGGCGGACAGGCGTATGGTGGTGCCGCCGAGACGATCGATACACGCGCGATTTGCATCATCCGCGAGACGCTGGCCTCTCACTCCGGTTTGGCCGATTTCAGTTTCGCGATGCAGGGCCTTGGCTCGGGTGCAATCACTCTGTTCGGAAATGAGGAACAGAAGAGACGATATCTTCCGCGCGTATCGGCGGGATCGGCTTTAGCCGCTTTCGCACTTTCCGAGGCCGATGCGGGATCCGATGTCGCGGCCCTTACGTGCTCGGCGCGGCTCGATGGCGACCACTACATTGTCAACGGCGAGAAGACGTGGATCTCGAACGGCGGTATCGCCGACTTCTATCTTGTCTTCGTTCGCACCGGCGAGGCCCCGGGTTCGCGCGGCATCACGGCGCTGCTGGTCGACGCGGATACCGCGGGCTTCGAAATTGCCGAACGGATCGATGTGATCGCGCCTCATCCGCTCGCGCGCCTGGGTTTCAACGACTGCCGCGTGCCGGTGTCGAATAGAATCGGCGAGCCGGGCCAAGGTTTCAAGATCGCGATGTCCACGCTCGACGTGTTCCGTACGTCGGTGGCCGCGGCCGCACTTGGATTCGCGCGCAGAGCTTTGGAAGAAGCATTGCGCCGTGCAACCTCGCGGAAAATGTTCGGCCAAACTCTTGCCGAGTTTCAACTGACCCAAGCCAAACTCGCGCAAATGGCGACGGAGATCGACGCGGCCGCTCTGCTGACATATCGCGCGGCGTGGCTTCGGGACCAAGGCCGTCGCGTGACCGTGGAAGCCGCGATGGCGAAGATGACGGCGACGGAGAGCGCGCAGCGAGTGATCGACGCCGCAGTACAGATTTTCGGCGGATTGGGCGTGCGAAGCGAGGAAGTGGTCGAGCGGCTGTATCGCGAAATCCGCCCGCTGCGCATTTACGAAGGCGCCACCGAGGTTCAGCAATTAATCATCGCGCGTGGCATTCTGAAGGAATTCCAGGAGAGCGAACAGGCTGCTGGCCGGGGCTTGAAATCCACCTAAGATATGCCTGCGCCTTCACGAGCTTTCCAGACCAAGATCCCGGTTCGATTTCGAGATTGCGATCCCGCGGGCATCGTGTTTTATCCGCGATATATGGAGATGTTCAATAACCTGGTGGAGGATTGGTTTCGGGAGGGCCTCGATCTACCGTTTCCGGACTTGATCGGGACGCGAGCTTGGGGCGTGCCGACGGTTCACATCAATGCGGATTTTTCGTCTCCCAGCCGCATGGGAGAAACGCTGAACGCATGGCTCGGCGTGCGACGCTTGGGCCGCAGTTCCATTCATCTCGATATCGTTTTCAAAGGCCCTGACGAATCCGATCGCGTGCGCGCGAAAGTCGTGCTGGTGTTGAGCGACCTCGGCACGAGCAGCGCCCGCGTTATTCCCGACGACCTGCGCGCCAAAATGATGCGCTTCTCGGTTCCTGTCCCGGAGGACAAACTTCATGCAGATTCTTCAGCCGCCCCACTGGGCGCGGCCTAAAGGTTACTCCAACGGAGTCGCCGCGCAAGGCACGCTGGTGTGCGTCAGCGGCCTGGTCGGGTGGGATGAAAAGGGGAAGTTCCCGCACCCGGATAGTTTTCTTGCGCAAGCCGAACAAGCGCTGAAGAATATCGTCGAAGTCCTCGCGGAAGCGCACGCCAAGCCCGAACACATCGTGCGTATGACCTGGTATCTGACCGACAAGCGCGAGTATCTCGAAAACGGACGAGCGCTCGGCGCGATCTATCGCGATGTGATCGGCCGGCATTATCCCGCCATGACCGCCGTACAAGTGACAGCGTTAATGGAGGATCAGGCTCGCGTCGAAATCGAGGTCACAGCCGTTGTGCCTGACGAATAGCCTACTTGTAAGCCGCGACGCCAGTTACACGCTCGCCGATCACGAGGGCGTGCACATGATCCGTACCCTCATACGTTTTCACGGTTTCCAGGTTGCACATGTGGCGCATGATCGGATACTCATCCACGATGCCGTTTGCTCCGAGCAAATCGCGCGAAGTGCGCGCGCAATCTAGAGCGATGGATACGTTGTTGCGCTTCAGCATGGAAACGTGAGCAGGTTCCAGTTTGCCCTTGTCCTTCAACCTGCCGCAATGCAGCGCGAGTAACTGCGCCTTCGTGATCTCCGTAATCATGACGGCCAATTTCTCCTGCACCATCTGATGCGAAGCGATCGGCTTGTCGTCGAATTGTTTGCGCGCAATTGAATACGCGCGCGCCGTTTCGTAGCAATCCATCGCTGCTCCGATTACGCCCCATCCGATTCCGAAACGCGCCTGCGTGAGGCATGCGAGCGGAGCTTTCAAACCCGCAGCTTTGGGCAGCATGGCGCTTTCGGGAACACGGCATTCGCTCAATGCCAGACTAGAAGTCACCGATACGCGCATCGACAGCTTGCCGTGAATATCGGACGTGGTGAAGCCGGGCGTGCCTTTCTCCACCAGGAAGCCGCGGACCCCTTCATCGGTACGCGCCCATACGATCGCCACGTCCGCCACGCTGCCGTTGGTAATCCACGTTTTTTCGCCCGTGATGATCCAATGCTGGCCATCCCGCTTGGCACGCGTGAGCATCCCGGCGGGATTCGATCCGAAGCCCGGCTCCGTCAGGCCGAAACATCCGATCGCCTTGCCCGATTGTAAACGCGGGAGCCACCGCTGCTTTTGCTCCTCGCTACCGAACGTGAGAAGCGGGTACATGACCAGCGCGCCCTGCACACTGACGAAGCTCCGCAGGCCCGAATCGGCGCGTTCGATCTCCTGCATGACCAGGCCGTATTCGACGTTGCTCATGCCCGCGCATCCGTAACCTTCAATATTTGCGCCCAGCAGCCCCAACGCGCCCATCTCCGGAATCAGTTCGGACGGGAAACGTCCTTCGCGAAAGCAGTCGCGAACCAAGGGAAGCACGCGGTCGTCCACGAAACGTCGCACGGTCTGGCGAACCAACAGCTCCTGCTCGCTGAATTGCGAATCGATCAAAAGGTAGTCAACGCCGGGGAAAATGGCCATAATCTAGGTTACAGCGAAGGGGACACTCACGCCAACGGAAAAATGAGTACACTCCGAAATTGTGCTGCCGCTCAGTATCCTCGCCACCGTTTTTATACAATGTCGTTATAGTGGCCGATCATCGGGAATCCTTGCCGCCCACGGAGTTGTGGCCCGATCTCGTCTACGATCGCCCGGAATTCCAATACCCCGAACTTCTGAATGTCGCGACGGAACTTTTGGACGCGCACGTTTCGCGCGGCCGTGCGGACAACCCCGCCGTTTTGTTCGAGGATCAGCGGATTTCCTATCGCGAACTGCAGCGCCTGACCAACCGGATCGGCAACGTGCTGCTCGATCTCGGAATTCAGCCCGGAGATCGCGTCGCCCTCCGCTTGCCCAACCGTCCCGTCTTCGTGGCCGCTTGGCTCGCGATTCAAAAAATCGGCGCCGTCGGTGTCGCGACGATGCCCATGCTGCGAGCTCGTGAACTTGCCTGCATCGTCCTCGACTGTGAATTCAAGGTTTGTCTGTGTGCGCCCCACCTGCTCGAAGAATTGATTCGCGCGCGATCCGATTGCAGACAAAACTTTACGGTGATTTCCGCCGGAGAAGGCGTGGCGAGCACCGCGGAAGCCGACGCGTCGTTGGACGAACTCCTCGCCAAGGCTTCGGATGAGCTGAGCGCATACCCGTCCCGCCGCGACGATCTTGCGTTGATCGCTTACACTTCTGGAAGCACCGGCGTTCCGAAAGGCACCACGCATACGCCCACGGACATCCTGGCCGCGGCCGATGGCTACGCCCGATCCATCTTGCAGTCTGCCGAACACGACGTTTTCAGCGGTCACCCGACGATGGCGTTCACTTTCGGGCTCGGCGGTCTTCTCGTATTTCCATTGCGTGCGGGTGCCAGCACTGTCTTGATGGATCGATTTACGCCTGAGCTCTTGCTCGGTGCGGTCGCACGCTACCGCGTGACGCTGCTGTTTTGCGCCGCGACGACCTATCGGATGCTGCTCCAGAACCCGGCGCTGGCCAAAGCGGACCTCGGTTCACTGCGGCTGTGTGTGAGCGCGGGGGAAACATTGCCGGCTGTCGTTTACTCGGAGTGGGTTGAGCGTACGGGCATCGAGGTCCTCGACGGCATCGGCGCTACCGAGATGTTTCACGTGTTCATCTCCTCGTGTCCGGGTAGCGTACGTCCGGGAGCGACAGGAATGCCGGTTCCCGGGTACGAAGCCAAGATTGTTGACGATCGGTTCGAAGCGGTTCCGCGTGGCTCTCCCGGGTTGCTCGCGGTTCGCGGGCCGACGGGTTGCCGCTACTGGCGCAATCCCGATCAACAGCGTGCGTACGTAAGGCACGGTTGGAATGTCACCGGCGACATTTATATTCGGGACGCCGACGGTTACTTCTGGTATCAATGCCGGAACGACGATCTGATCATCAGCGGCGGTTATAACATCGCGCCGCCGGAGCTGGAGCGCGTTCTGCTGGAACATGCGTCCGTAGCGGAAGTCGCCGTCGTCGCCTCTCCCGATCCTCTGCGCGGCTCCGTCCCGAAAGCTTTCATCGTCCCGCGGCCAGGCTTCCCTCCGGGTGAGGATCTCGCTGAGATATTGAAAAGCCACGTCAAACGCGAATTGGCGCCCTATAAATACCCTCGGGAAATCGAGTTCGTCAGCGCGCTTCCAAAAACGGAGACCGGCAAACTGCGGCGCGCCGAATTGCGCCGAAAGGAAGTAGAGCGAAAAGCCGCTCATCCGTGAGGCCGCGCAGGGCAAATGCCGCTGACTATGGGTTGAATCCCAACAAAGTTGCTATAATCCGGTTCGCCGGGAAGAAATGAGAGGCAATGGTAACAGCCATCATCCTAATTGATACAGAGCAAGGACGAGCGCCTGAGGTCGCGCAAGCGCTCATCGAGCTACCGGGCATCACGGAGACTTACTCGGTGGCGGGGCCGCACGACTTGGTCGCCATCGCGCGCGTAAAGCAGCACGAACAGCTTGCCGATCTGGTCGCGGGACGACTGCAGAAGATCTCCGGTATCCGATCCACGAACACATTGATCGCCTTCCGGGCGTACAGCCAGCGAGATCTCGACGCGTTATGGGACGTGGGCAAGGAAGAGTCCCTGAGTTAAGCAGAAGTTGTCGAGAGTGACTTCTCTCCGACGATCGACCAACTCTACTTCAGGGTCTGCATCCACTTCGAAAGTGGGCCTGAAACGGACGTATCCGGAGTGTCGAAAGAGAACAGCTCCGACATATGGTTTTCACCTTTTGCGTATAGCATCGCCGGGCAATGAGCGGCACCCAATTTGCAGAGATCGTCATGCAGCGTTTGATAGAACGCGCTCATTTTTCCGTTGACGCCCGGGTCGAGCTCGGCCGAGACGAACATCAATTTCACGTTTGTCTTTCGATAGGCAGGCAGGGTGGAGTGCGGCAGTAGAGTCGCCGGATCGGGCGGTTGGAACAGACCCGCGAGGGCGCTCATGGGAATGGCGGTCGCACGGCTCGGACCGGAGATGGCGCCATCGGCCGCAAATGGCGAACTTCCGCCGCAGTTGGTTCCGGCGTTCGCGAAAGCTTCATTCATCCCACCACCCGGTTGTTGCGGAACTTTGAGCGGCTCGATATCCCATTCGCCGGACATAAAGATGGCTCCGACGACGCCTACGCCCTTGGGTCCGTAGAGCTCGGGGCGGCCGATGTAAGTTCCCACCGGGCCATTACCGGCCGATTGGCACCAAATAAAAATCCTGTTCGGATTGCCTTTATATTTGCCGATATTCGCTTCCACCCACTGAAGCATCATGGAAACGTCCTTGGCAGGATCGTCCCAGTTGCGGCCGGGATGACGCTGCATCGTTACGGCGACCATTCCATTCTTCGTTGCCCATCGGCCGATATTGTCGTAAAAAGCGATCGTGTTTTTGTCCTGCTGTTCGGTCTTGTTACCAGGACCTCCCGGAACAAAAATCACGACGGTCCGATTCTCTGCCCCGTGATCCGCCGTGAAGACGTCGACAACGTCCTTTGGATCGGCACCGAACGAGATATCGCGCGCAATCGTGATGCCCGGATAGAGCGGCGTGACTCCACTGCTAACGTCATTCTTTGGCATCAAGGGCCGGTACAGTTTGGCCGTGCAGGAGGGGTCCACGATGTGTCCGATCTTCCGCAGCCCGGCCTCAATGTCGGCTGGAACTTGGGCACACCCCATCACAGCGGCGAGGAAGAAGACCGAAAACAGGGAAGGCTTCATTATTTTTTCGATTCCTTCAACTCGTTGTAGACCGTTTCGATGAACATCTCTTTGGTCCAAGTCGGCGTGGGCGCGCCGTAACGGCCATCGAAATCCATGGTCGGCCGCGCCGCCTGGACCTCCGCCAAAGTTTTGCCATCGGCGATCAGATCCGCGATGCGGTGTTGAATCATCGTGACCATATCCCGGTAGCTGACGACATCCGCTTGATCGCAGAGTCGGCCGTGTCCCGGAATGATGTACGTGCCGCCCTCCTGTTTTCCCTTGGGAATGCTGAGCTCGATGATATGGTTGATCGAGTCGAGAATGCCCTTGAACGTCCCGCCATTTTTTCGGTCAATCACCGGATAGGTCTCGGTCGAAAAGATGTCGCCGGTGCTGATCACGTCCGAACCGTGGAAGTAAACCATGGTATCGCCGTCCGTGTGAGCGGCCGGTTCGTGGATGAGCCGAATGCCTTCGCTGTTGTAGAGCTGCATCACATTCGTGGCATACGTTTCCGTGGGCCAGATCGTGGACGGCGTCGGAGATGCCTGACCGGTAGGCGCGCTCATTCGGGCCACCACGTTTTCATGCGCGAGAATGGGCGCCGGCCCCTCGCCGCCAAATGGGTACATGGCGATCGTACTGCCGGCCTTCGCCAACTCGGCGTTTCCGTCGGTGTGATCGGCATCGAAACTGGTGTTGATCAGATATCGAATCGGTTTGGTCGTAATCTGTTTGATCGCTGCGGCGATCTTCGGCGCGAGCGCTGCAAACTCGGCGTCGACGACGTAGACGGCGTCTTCTCCGACTTGCACCGTGACGTTTGCGCCGGCTCCGTGCAGCATGTACACGTTGCCCTGCACCGGCAGCACGGTGATGCTCACATCATTCAAGTTCGGCGCGGGAGGATTCGCCGCCGGCGCGGTGCTAGCGGGCGTGACCTCAGGAACCTTCGCGTTCGGATTTTTCAGCTTCGCGAGGAACTCCGGATACATCGTCTCGGGACCGCCGCTCACCGCGATCTCAGGGACGTTGTATCGCTTCACGGCATTCAATTTGTAAGGATTTTTCCACGGCACGTAATCGGGCACATATCCGGGACGGCGATTCGCGATTTCAGCCGTGGGAACGCAGGTATAGCCGCGCATCGTCTGTTCCGGATCGAACGCGTATTGACGCGTGCGAACGAGAGGCTTCGCCAGATAAACGGGATCGGAAATGATCAGCATGATCGTCAGATAATTTCCGTGTCGGATCCAGTGTTCCGTCAGCATGCCGCGATCGCTGCGAACCGTGCCGACGCGTTCGTACTGCGCCTCTTTCAGATGCGTCGTTTGGATCGACAATTCGTTGCGATCCCATTTTCCGGTGGAGTAACCCTGCCAGGTGTGAGCCGCCAATTCCGAAGGATGCGGACGGCCGTCCATCCAAATCACGCGCTCCTGTGCCTGCCACTCCGTATATTCGTGCCAGGCGACCACCTTCTGCGTGGGCTTGTCGACCTCTTCCCAGATCCGGATATTGCCGAAATCGGTGAAATCATCCGCGGGCAGTGGAATACATTGATGTTCGGGTAAAGTATTGAGGGACGCGTTCCAACTCCACGCTCTCATTTTGCCGCCGGCGTTCAGCGGGAGGCCTTCGTATTCGCCGAGTTCCGGTCCGGGTCCGCGCCACGCTTCATCCTCGTGCATTAGCAAGGTCCATTGGCCGCTCAAATCTACCTGAGCCTGGACGTAAGACGGGAACACAATGCCGCCGAAAAGAATCAATCCAGCGTTGAGCAACGACGTTTTCGAATCACGCTTCATAAATCCGTTCCTTGTCATCGTGCGCTGCAGGGGGTTGGATCCCAGCCCGAATTGTCAGCCTGCTTTTGAAAATGAGTCGTGAGCACAAAGGGCTGGTTGAGATAAACCGGGTCATCCAGAATGCTCGTGACGACAAGCCAGCTGTCGCCGTTCTCCTCCGTAGTTCGATCGAAGTACTCGGTCAAGACAGCCTTATCGCTGAACGGGACGCCGTTTTTGCGGATATAACCGGGCCGGATGTTCGTCGTCTCCACGATCAAGGAACTGGTGGGCTTTCGATTTCGTTGCCCGGCCGCCTGGCGTCCAGAGACGTTCGTGTTGTCGGAGCCCATCACGGAGAAAAAGTTATAACCGGTGGTGAGCTCCCAGGACGCGCGCGAGAGTCCCTGCCAATCGCCGCCTTTGGATTTGGGATCTTTGAAATAGAACATCCTGCTCTGCATGCCGGTATCGGTTTCCAGCTTGAGGGTATCGTTGTCCGCCCACGAAATCCGCAGCCGTTCGGGCATGCGCATAATGTTCGGAGCCGCATACGCCTTGCACTGCAAACCCGCCGCTTCGTCTTTCGCGGGATCCCACGCATCGCCGACTTTCTGTCCGGCCACATTCAGAGGGATGCTCGTAAAGTCTCCTTTGGCCGGCGTCACCATGCGCCATCGCCAGTCTTCGGTCACCACCGCTTCCCACTGGCCGGTAAAGTCGACGGGAGCAGCTTCCTTCGCGTTCGCCGGGCGCGCAGGCTTTTCGTTCTGGGCATGCAAGCCAGTGACGACCACCGCTAGCCATAGCGTGAATCCGGCACTTCGTATGCAGCGCCTTCCCTGGTTCCTTAGCATGGACGGTCAACCGCGGTCATAACCACGCTCCTTCGTGAAATGCATCGATACCATTATTTCGATTCTTGCGGCGATGGAGCCGCCGCCCACGGCGTCTCGCGAATCCTCGTGGCGAAATCAAAAAAAACGACCCCGAGCCTGAATGGGGCAGGCCCGGGATGAAGTATTTTCGTTCGTCTCGGCGCAGTGACTCAAAAGATCACTTTTAATCCGAATTGGATCTGACGCGGCGAACTGGTTGTCCCCGTGATCTGGCCCGCGCTGGCATTCAAAGTCGGACCGGCGAAAATCGTCGTGTTGGGATTCTGGAACGACGGATGATTCAGGATGTTGAAAAACTCCGCGCGGAACTGAATCCGAAGCGCCTCTTTCACTCTGAATTCCCGATTGAGAGAGTCATCCAGATTCCAAAGATTGGGTCCGATGATAACATCTCGTCCCGCGTCGCCGTAAGTTCCAATCGGTTGTAGCGCAAAACAATTGGGGTTGAACCATTCACTGGTGGTGTGAAAACCGGAATAAAGATTGCATCCAGGAACCACATTCGGGCGTCCACTCGTCGGCAGACCCTGTGCGCCGCCGCCGTAAACCTGACTGGCAGCGGAACCCGGGTCGGATGGATAGCCAGATAGATAAGTGAAAATTCCGGTGAGCTCCCAGCCGCCGAGGATGGCTCCCGCAACGCCTTTCCCCTTATACGGAATGTCGTAAACGGCGCTGATGCGGAAATTGTTCCGGCGATCGAAGTTCGACAGGCCCCGATCGGCGGCTACGTAGAAGGCCTCCGTAGCGGGACCTCCCCCATCCGGTCCGAACGCGCCCGATGCGTTATCGATCGATTTCGCGAATGTGTAGGAAACCTGCGCCTGGAATCCCTTGGCGAAACGGCGGTTCAGGCTCGGCTGCAGGGCTTCGTAGTGCGCATCCGCCAGATTGTTCCCGAAGAGCAGGAAGCCATACAGCGGATCGATTCTCGGATTCGCCACGCCCGCGGCATTGCTGTAGGTAGGCGCTCCGTTATAGAAGCACCCTGTCGCACTTTGCAGCATGTAGGGCTGATTGCGCGGCATTTGCGATGCGGATTGGACGCACGGGATCGGACTGTTCATATCGGTCTGGCCCACGCCGTGCACATAGTGCGTCCCGATGTAAGTGATGGAGGCCACCGTCTCGGGGAGAATTTCACGCTGAATACTGAAGTTCCATTGCATTTGGTACGCAGTGGAGCCGATGCCCCAGTATTGGCCATTTCCATTAATGCTCAAACTGCCGTTGGTCGGAATGACGACCCCGCTGCCCGTTGCTGTGGGGATATTGGAAAACGGCGTCGGGTACTGCAAGCCCTGCGCGATGGTTTGCTGCGCGAACAGCAGCGGAGGCTGGAACCAGGAATTGAGGTCGCTGGTATACATCACATTGTGGAAGATTCCAAAGCCGGCACGGATGGAGGTCTTATGATCGGCGAAGGGGTCGTATGCCAGACCGATTCGAGGATCCCAGTTCTTCAGCGAGGGATTTTTCTCCGTTTCCTGCTTCTCCGGAACCCACGGCTGATTTGCCAGGAACGGGTTTAGCAGCATATAAACCGACTGGCGCGCGAACGTGATAATCGAAGTGGGAGAGTAGCGAATTCCCGCGTTCACGGTTAATTTGGGCGTCACTTTCCACTGATCTTCGGCGTACAGGCTGTATACCCAATAGCGCCAATCTCTGTAGGATCCCGTGCCGCTCGCCTGATCTTGTTGTGCCGAAACCTGGCCCACGAGGGCGACCGCTGTCCCCGATTCGAAAAGCGGCAGATTTGGGAAAATCCACATGGGCGATTGGAAGAGGACCGTAAAGGTGTCTTCTCTGAATCGGGTGGCCGTACCGCCGAACTTCAGACTGTGCGAGCCGGAAGTCCAGATCACATCATCTCCCACGGAAAACCGGTTCGGAACCATATAGAACGGAAGGCAGCAATTCGGCCCCAGTTGGGTAACACCGGAAAAGGAAGAGACCACGCCATCGACAAGCCCACTGGAGCTCCCGTAGTATTGCAGCGGGTGAACTCCGGAGGCGCCCGGAGCCGCGGCACTCGCAACTCCGTTGGCAACGATGGGAGACCCGGTATCGTTGGCTTCCTCAAACGGCCGGTCAAACCCTCCCCGCGCGAGGTTCACCAGGTTCGGTGACAAGATCCGGCGCCATTGAAGCTGGACAAAGTGGTCGCGCGAATGGTCCAGTTCGGGCCAGTAGGGAAGAGGATCAGCCGGCGCTGTACGGTTCGCGCGGTCGTAAACATAGCGAAGGAAAATGGCGTCCTTGTCCGAAAGGTTGTAATCCATGCGGGCGAGATAGTAGTCTTCCTGCCCGACTGTCGAGCCGAGGGCAAAAGCCTGTCCGGTTCCGCTCGGCTGCCCGTTCGCCAGGAGCTCATTCCCCGCCGTGTTGGGCCACAAGGCCATGGTATTGGCGATGGCAGTGGCAACCGCCGGATTCGTACTCGTTGGAACCGGCGCGCCGCAGACCCCGGGGGTCACGGTCGACGACAAGAATTGATGCGCGCATTGATCCGGGACGGTGATCCGGTTCGTCACCGTCTGACTCAACCGCAGCCCCTCGTAGTCTCCGAAGAAAAAGAGCTTATCTTTCTTGATCGCACCGCCGAGGCTCGCGCCAAACTGATTTTGCCGGTACGTCGGCGGCCCACTCCCATCGAAGAAATTGCGCGCTTCGATGTCGTTGTTGCGTATGAACTCGAAGGCGGAGCCGTGCAACGCATTCGTTCCCGATCGGCTGGAGGCGTTAATGACCGCTCCATTTCCGCCAAATTGGGCGCTATACGTGTTGGTCAACACCTGAAACTCCGCGATGGCCTCGACTCCGAGCGCGGTCCCCAGGCCGCCGGCGCCCGGCACGTTGCGCCACCAGGCTAAGAGATCCTCTCCATCCAAAAGCCACGCGTTATTGTTGGGCCGTGCTCCGGCAATCGTATATTTCAAACCATTGCCGGCGAACGAACTGCCGTACGCGGGCGCCCCCTGGACGATCTGCGTTACGCCGGGTTCGAGGGCGACCAACTGCGTATAGTTGCGCCCATTCAGCGGCAGCTCGCGCATTTGCGTGCCTTCCACCAGAGCGCCAATCGCGGTCGATTGCGTTTCCACCGTGGAGATTTCACCTTCCACGGACACGGCTTGCTGGCCCTGTCCAACCGGGAGCGAAAAATCGACGACCGGCTCGGCGCCGACCGTCAGCGTGATGCCCCCATGAACGATCGTCTGAAAGCCCGGGTTCGAAACTTGCACCTCGTAGCTGCCGATATTTAGATTGGGTACGCGATAGCGTCCTTGCGCATCGGTTGTCGTGTTTTGTGTGATGGTGGTTCCGACGTTCTTGACCTGGACCGTCGCACCCACGATGGCCGCACTGGAACTGTCGGTAACCGTGCCGACGATGGTTGCGGTGGAAGCCTGAGCCCAAAGCCGGTTGACCGGGATGCTGAACAACACGCCAGCGGCAAGAATAGTCAGCCAGCGACCGGAGCGGAGTCCGTTGAACATTTACCCTCCTAGCAGACTGCGAAGTTGACAGCGCAAAATGCCTACAACAAGCGGTAAGCGATGGAGGCCAAATCGCATGGGTGGCCCCTTATATTGGGGTTAGTGTAAATCTAACCAGCGTAAGCTGTCAAGCAAATTGAATACACTCATTCATGCGGATACTCAGAAATGAGCTGCCCATGGGAAATACCCAGGGCTCAGCCTGAAAGGAAATCGCTTCATCATAGACACGATGGAGCGATACGCCGTTACCACGGTCTATGGTCAAATTTGCAGGATGGGGCGAGCGGGCGCGAGTTCACTCAATCGTGTCAGTCGTTATTTTCGTTGAAGGTTCGGTGAACGCGGGTTAAGATGAACAGCGATGAACTTGTCTAACCCTGTCGTGACCGTCCGCCCTCGAACGACTGCAGTCGAGCAGGAGCCAAAGTTGGGTCTGCGGGAACGGAATAAGATCGAGAAACTCCGTAGAATCAAGGCGGCTGCGGCGGAGCTATTTACGCAAAAAGGATTCGAGGCCACCACCACGCTGGAAATCACCACGCGCGCGGAGGTTGGGGAAGGCACGCTCTTCCTGTATGCAAAAGATAAGCGTGACCTCCTGTTTCAAATCCGCCTGGAAGAACTGGAGGACACGAGAAAAAGGGGCTTTGCAAAAATCGATCCCAAGGCCACTTTGCTCGATCAACTGGTCGTGCCCGAGGTGGTGATGTACCGCCATGTCGCCAAGAACATCCGGCTGGAGCGTATCTTCTTTGAAGAGATTTCATTCTGCTCGGGTGAACATGCGGCGCGGTTCCAGGACAATCGGGCGAGAGCCATTGCCAGAATCGAGAAGGTTCTCGCGAGGGCTCAGCAATCCGGTCAGATCCGGTGCGATGAAGATATTTCGTTTGTCGCGCGCCACATGTTCTATTCCTCCATGGGCGCGATGCGCTGGTGGATCGCGCAGCCGAAACCGAAACTGTCGGAGGCGATCGCCGACATACGAAGGGTTTATGCGCTCCATTTGCGGGCTCTCAATCCACACCCCAGTGTGTTTGGTTCCGAAAGGCGCGGCCAAAAGATCTACGACAATTAATCGGAATGCGCGCGTACACCGTGCGCGTAGTCTGCGTGTCGGCAAATCACCACAAACCAAGCTGGATTGCGTTGGCGGAGGAAGAGGGATTCGAACCCCCGGAACCCTTTCGAGTTCAACGGTTTTCAAGACCGCCGGTTTCAACCACTCACCCATTCCTCCACCCACCATCGTAAACGAATTCAACCGTCGGCCGCGCCGAATGCGCCCTCGCGCTATCCTGCGGATATGGAAACGCGGCGTTCGGTTTGCGCTCTCGATTGTCCCGATACTTGCGCGATGTTGGTGCGCATCGAAGACGGACGCGCCCGCAGTCTGCACGGAGATCCCGCGCATCCCGTAACCCGCGGATTTCTGTGCGCGAAGGTCACCCAATATCTGGATCGTGAGTATTCACCCGACCGGCTACTCTATCCGCAAAAGCGCGTCGGTGCCAAAGGCGAGGGGCATTTCGCTCGTATCTCCTGGGATGAGGCGCTGGACACGATTGCCGAACGGCTCAGCGCGATTGCCGACGAGTACGGTAGCGAGGCGATTCTCCCTTACAGTTACGCGGGCACCATGGGCCTGCTCAACGGCTCCGGCATGGACCGCCGATTCTTCCATCGCCTGGGCGCGTCGCGGCTCGATCGGACGATCTGCTCGTCCACCGGCGGAGCCGCGCTCACCGCGTCGCTCGGGCTGCGCTACGCCACCGATCCCGAGCAGTTCATCCACTCGAAGTACATCATCGCGTGGGGCGCGAACATCCACGGGACGAACGTCCATTTGTGGCCGTTCATCGTGGAAGCGAGGCGTAAAGGCGCGAAGCTGATCGTGATCGATCCGATCCGCACGCGAACCGCGGCGCTCGCCGACCGGCATCTCGCGATCAACCCGGGGAGCGATCTGGCCCTCGCGCTCGCAATGATGCACGTCATCATTTCGGAAAAGCTCTACGATGCCGAATATGTCGCTCGCTTCACGACCGGCTTCGAAGAACTGAGCAGGAAAGCTTTGTCTTGGCCGCCGGAGAGAGCCGCCGAATTCACGGGAATTCCGGCCGGCGAGATCGCCGCCCTGGCGCGCGAATATGCGACCACGAAGCCGGCCGTGATTCGGGTGAACTACGGCATCCAGCGCAGCGAACGGGGGGGCGCGGCGATACGCGCGGCGGCCACGCTCGCGGCCCTCACCGCATCGTGGAAACAGGTGGGCGGAGGGCTGAACCTGACGACGTCGGGTGCATTCCAACTGGATCGCACGGCTCTGGAGCGGCCCGACTTGCAATGGAAATCGCCACTCAAGCGCGAGGCGCGCATCGTGAATATGTCGCACCTCGGGCTTGCTCTCACCCAACCAATGGAACCGCCGGTGAAGGTATTGGTGGTTTACAATTCGAATCCCGCGGCCGTGGCTCCCAATCAAAATAAGGTACTGCAAGGGATGCGCCGCGAGGATTTATTCACCGTCGTGCTGGAACATTTCCAGAACGATACGGCGGATCACGCGGATATTCTTCTGCCCGCGACGACCTTTCTGGAGCACACCGACTTATATCTCTCGTATGGGCATTATCACTTGCAATTGGCGCGTCCCGCTCTGCAAGCGCCCGGCGAGACGCGATCGAACGTCGAAGTCTTCCGCGCGCTCGCGCATCGGATGGGCTTCCGCGATGGCTGCTTCGACGACTCTGAAGATGAAATGATCCGGACTTTATTGGGTTCGGGTCATCCCTTTTTGCAGGGAATTACTGTGGAGCGCCTCGATCGGGAACACTCGGTTCGTCTGCATTTCACCGAAAATAGCGATCCATTCCTGCCCTTCGCGGAAGGTGGTTTCGGGACTCCCTCCGGGAAATGCGATCTCGGAGCTGAGTGGATGGATTATGTTCCTCCCGTAGAGTCGCGCTTCGGCAACGAAGGACTCCGAAACAAATACCCGCTGGAATTCATCTCTTCGAAGGCGGATAATGCGATGAACTCGACGTTCGGGTTTCGGGAGAGTTTGGATCGCCAAACTTCCGTCCTCCACCTCCATGCCGGGGATGCCGCGGCCCGCAACATTAAGACGGGCGATCGCGTGCGGGCTTTTAACGATCGTGGGAGCCTGACACTTCGCGCCGAGATCGATGCTGCGGTCGGTCCCGGAGTCGTCCGCGCGCCGGCCGTCCGTTGGCCGAAACGTGCCGAGGACCGTCGCAGCGTAAATGCGCTGACGTCCGACCGCCTGACCGACATGGGCGGAGGCCCCGCTCTGTTTAGCTGTCTAGTGGAAGTAGAGCGCTGCGGAGATTGAGAAGACTTCCCATGGCGCTCCTACAGTTACGCCGGGATGAACCAATACTGACTTAGGATACCTGCTTTTTCTTGGCCGGCCCTTCTCTTAACGCCACGCGGAGATTCTTATCAGCGTGCTTCAAACAGTCTTGAATTTCCTCGACTTCAGGAACCTTCGTTTCATCGATTTCGGCCAACGACGACTGAGCGGACTGAATACTATGCACAGTGTCGGTAATTTTCGCACGGTCACTTTTTGTCAGGTTCATCGAATGTCGAGCAGCCGTGGGTTTCCAAATGGCGCAAATATTCGTATTTCGCCCGATTTTTCCGTTCGATCGCCATATGAATCAGATCGTCAAAACGCGTGCTATCTGCGTCTCCCCCGACGATAGACTGAAATTGCTCCTCGTGCAGCACAACCAGGGCACGCACGGTTTCACCGAATGCGTCGAGAAGCTCCTTGGCTTGCTGGCAAAAAACAACGCTTGTCACTCAGGCGTTTCCTTCAATCCTCACGACTCTCAATCCTCCTGCGAACGAAGGAGCAATCCCGATGCCATGTTCAGGAATTGCGCAAACTTTGACGTAGTCGCGTGCCACCCTACTTTTTCTCGCTCTTGTTTTCGTTTTTCGGAGCGTTCTTGTTTTCGAGCGTAAAGTCCAAGATTGCTTCTTTACGCGTATCGAAGACGCTCAGCGTCCGGGTGCGCGAGGTCGCGTCGCCCGAGCGCGAGCTGAGCTCGTAATCCACGTCGGCCTTCAACCCGTAAAAGTGATACGTGCCGTCCGTCTGCGTGATGAAAGATCGCACCATCAGCGTCCGCATATCTTTTATTTGCACGATCGCCCCGACCGCCGGCATCCCGTCGACGCCCGTAATCAGGCCGGTAACGGATCGGGAATTGGCTTCTTCCCGTTTTTCTTCGCGTGTTAGCTTCTGTGCGAACACGGGCGCTGCGCAGAGAGCAGCCGCCACGATCGCCGCCATGATCCGGATGGATTTCATTGGCACGTTGTCCCTCTTTTTTCAGACTGGTTTGCGAGACTCGGACGGCGCGACGTGCGGCACCACATTATTCCCACTCGTCTTCTTCCTCTTCCTCTTCCTCTTCGTCGTCCTCGTCTTCATCGAAATCTTCGTCGTCCAAATCCTCTTCGTCATCCTCATCGGAATTGACCTCCGGGGTCAGTTCCAAAGGATTCGTACCGCCAACATTGAGATTGGCGCCGCATTCCTCGCAGATAAGGGAATCTCCTTCGTCCAGCTCATCCTCGTCCACGTCGATGACTGCGTCGCAAAGCGGGCAGTTAATCATTGCTCCCTTCCTCCACGGTGCGCTCGCACCCAAAACTATTTTTACCACGATGCCGATGGGGAAAAGGGAAAAACAACTAAGCGGACGCCCTGCCGATTGTGATATTCCAATCGCGCGGCTGCGGCGTTCCCTGCTCCTCCGACATTGTACGGACGCCGCAAGCCTCGCTTGGCTTACTTCAATTGAATGTTGTGTTCTTCGAGGATCGATCCAGTGGCTAGTTCAAACGCCGCGATCGATTCACCGAGGTCGGATTCGGCCCGCCGTTCCTGGCTGCGGGCGGCGATCATCGTCGTTTGCCGCTGCTGCACCAGGAACAGCGTCGACGTGCCCGCGCGGAACTGGCGCTGCTCGCTGTTGTACTGCTCCTCGGCCGATTCCCGTTGCACGCGCGCGGCGTCGCGGCGCAACGCGGCCGACTCCATCGCTTGCATAGCGTTGCGGACGTCGGCTACGATCGCCTGCTCCAATTGATTCGTCTGATCCTGAATCCGATGCGTCTCCGCCACAGCGCGGCTGAGATTCGCTTCGGCCGCACGATTCCGGATGGGAAGTGAAACGCGCAATTGGAACTGCGCCGTAGGAAAATCTCCCGCCCACAAGTTATCGAGCGACTGCCCGTAACCGCCAATCAGAAGCGGCGGAGTGGAACTCCCGAAGTTGAGCGCCAGCGGGG
The DNA here is from genome assembly GCA_963765085.1 of Terriglobia bacterium. Lineage (GTDB taxonomy): Bacteria > Acidobacteriota > Terriglobia > Bryobacterales > Bryobacteraceae > Palsa-187. The sequence continues at coordinate 52,834 of CAVXVL010000055.1, forward strand.
GCAGTCCGGAGCTCGCCGAGAGATCGTTCAGGCGGTCGATGATGGGACCGAAGCTGGCGGTCAGCGGATTCGCCCCCTGCACCGCGTTTACGCCTGCAAGACCTGCGCGCGTATACATCGTCACCAGATCCACCTGCGGCTTGGTCTGGTTGCGATACAGCCGGGTGTCGCTCTGATTGATCTCCTTCGTGATCTTTACCTGCGCGGCCTCGGGACGATTGCGCAAAGCCTCCGCGACCGCATCCGCCAAAGGCGTCACCGGGACGCTTCGATCGGCGGGCGTCACAGGTGTAATGGCGACGGACCACATCGGCGAGTTCCGATCTGCCAGAATCAGGAGCTTCAATGCATTTTCCGCTTGCGTCAGCGCGCTCTGGGCGCTGTAAGCGCTCAGCTCGAACCCGGCGAGTTGCGTCTGCGCGGCGATCACATCGATGGGCGCGAGCAGTCCCTCGCGCTCCTGCCGACGGTTACTCTCATCCTGCTGGCGCCCGATCTCCACCGCCTCCAACTGCACCTGAAGATTGTTGTACGCATACGCCAGCTCCCAGTACGCTTGCTCCGTCTGCAGCACCACCTGCATCACTTTTTGCCGGAACTGCTCCTGACTGAGCGAAATGTTTTTCTTCGCGATATCCAGCGAATGGCGATTGTTGTCGTAGCGCAGATTGCGCCACAACGGCTGGACGTACTGAAAATTCAACGACGAAGGATACTGCGGGTTCAGCGTAAGAAACGTATTGTTCGTGGAGGTGCGCTGCGAATTGAAATCCGTACTGTAGCTGCCGCCAAACCACGGAGTGGATCCGCTCACCGTCGGATCGGTTTGCCAGATTTTCGTCAGCAAAGAGCCGGTGGCCGATCCAGCCAGGGCCGAAGCGACCGGCACGATCTGCTTCTGCCAGGAGCTGACCGCGCCGACCGTGGGATCGTACGCGCCTTTCGCGCCGAGCAGCGCGTAATCGGCCTCCTGGCGATCGATCTTCGAAGCGTCGATGTCGTTATTGTTCGAAAGCGCCATGGCCAGAGCTTGCTCCAGCGAGAGCGGAGCTTCCCCGAAAACGCCGACACGCGCCGGAAGGTGAAACTCGCGCACCGGCGGAACCAGCGTCGTTTTATCCGGCGCGATGCGCGTCAGCGTCGTCGTCTCCTGCGCCACGATTGACCCGCACCAAGAAACCACAACGGTTAACGCAATCGCCGCCCGCACTTTCTCGATCAGAGATGCGCGACTCAAGCGTGATCCTCCACGCCGAACTGCGCCGGCTGAGGAATGGGAGCGGCGGAGTGAATCGTCTTGGGCCGCTTTCCAAAAATCCTTTGAACGATGGGGAGCCCTTTCATATCGTCGAAAAGCGAATAGAACACCGGGACGGCGAGGAGCGTCAGCAACAGGCACAGACTCTGCCCACCCACGACCAGAACGCCGATCGAGTGATTCGTCGCAGCCCCGTCGCCGGTGGAGAGAACCAGCGGCAGCATGCCCGCGACCAGCGCCATCGTGGTCATCAAAATGGGCCGCAGGCGGTCGCGATTCGCCTGAATGATCGCTTCGTGCAACGGCATCCCCTCCGCGCGGAGTCCGTTCGTATGATCGATCTGCAGAATCGCGTTCTTCTTGACGATGCCGAACAGCAGCAGCATCCCGAGCGCGGAATACACGTTGATCGTCTGCCCTGTGGCCCACAGCGAGAAAATCCCGAACGGCACCGCGATCGGCAGCGTGAGCAGGATCGTAAACGGATGCAGGAACGATTCGAACTGCGCCGCCAGCACGATGTACATGAAGATGAACGTGAGCGCGACGGCGATGCCGAAATAGTACACCGTCCGCGCCAGTTCACGGCTGGTGCCTTGCAGTCCCGTGGTGTAGCCGGGGTCGAGTTTGACCTGATCCGCGACGGCGTTGATCCCGTTGATCACACTGCCCTGCGAGCCACCGGGCAGGACGTTCGCGCTTAAAGTGACGTTGCGCTGCCGGTCGTGACGGCCGATGGAAGACGGAGCCGTTCCGCTCTTGATGCGTACGACTTGATCGAGCGGAACCCATCCGCCGGGACGCGTCGTGGAAGCGACGGTCATCTGCGTCAAGCCTTCGGCGCTCGTGCGGAATTCACGCGCCGCGCGCAGACGGACATCGTACTGCTCGCCATTGGAGTTAAACGTCGAAACCACCTGCCCGGCGACAAGCGTATTGAGGGCCACGGCGATATCGTTTACGCGCACACCCAAATCCGCCGCGCGCTGGCGATCGATCTCGACGCGCAGTTCGGGCTTCCCGAACACCAGCGAACTATCGATGTCGGTGGCGAACGGAATCTTCTTCATCTTTTCCATGAAGATTTTCGAATATTGATCGAGCTTGTCGAGATCCGGCCCGCTGATGACAAACTGAACGTCGGATTGTCCGCCGCCTGGACCGTTCGCCTGACTGACGCTGGTACGCAGATCGCTCGGATAGCTCTTCAGCAGAGTTCGCGCGCGAATCATCAGATCGTCCTGCGACAATTTCCGCTGATCCTGGGGAACCAACTTGACGTAGATGCCGGCGCGATTCACCGTCGTATCGATGGAGCCGCCGAAACCGCCGCTCGCCGTCCCCACCGACGTTAATGTCGTGGTGACGCCCGGGAAGTTTCGCAGATCGCGCGCGATGCGTTCGGCGATGGTTACGGTCCCGGCCAGCGACGTTCCTTCGGGAGCGCGTATGTACACCTGGAATTCAGAGCGGTCCTCGTTCGGGACGAAACTCTTGCCGACCACCATCATCAACGGAATCGTCGTCAGCGAAACCACAAGGCTGAGGCCGACCATCCATTTGCGATGCGCCATGGACCACTCCAGCATGTTCGTGTAGTGGCGATCCAGATAGCGAAAGAAGCGCGAGTCCTTGGAACTATGCTGCGGCGTGCCGTCGGCCTTTCGGGGCGGCAGTTTCACGAAGCGCGAACACAACATCGGCGTCAGCGTAAAGGACACCAGCAGCGAAACCGCGATCGCGAACGACGCCGTGAATCCGAAGGAGGAGAAGAATCGGCCGACGATCCCGCCCATGAACCCAATCGGCAGAAACACGGCGAGCAGCGACGCGGTGGTCGCCATCACGGCCAGACCGATCTCACGCGTGCCTTCCACCGCGGCCTGAAAAGGAGGCAATCCCTTCTCTTCCATGTAGCGGTAAATGTTCTCGAGCACGATGATCGCATCGTCGATCACGATCCCGACCATCAGCGTCAGCGCCAGCATCGTGATCTGATTGAGGTCGAGATTAATCGCGGCCATCAGTGCGAACGTCGAAATGATCGACGTCGGAATCGCAATCGCCGCGATCAGCGTCGTACGAATGTTCGCCAGGAAAAAATAAATGATTAAGGCGGCGAGAATACTGCCTTCCACTAAATGCTCTTCGAGCACGTGCAGCGCGCTCTTGATGTACTGCGATTGATCGTTGACGATCTGGAATCGCAGGTCTTTCGGAAGCAGCGCCTGGATCTCCTTGAGCCGCACTTTGAGCGCATCCGCGGTCGCCACCGTGTTCTCGCCCGATTGTTTGCTGACGGTCAGCGTTACTGCCGGATTCCCGTTGAGCCGCGCCGCGGTGATCGGTTCTTCTTCCGAATCCTCCGCGCGGCCGATATCGGACAGACGCACAACATACGGCCCTCGGCGGGCGATGGCGATTTCGTTAAATTGCGCGGGATCGACCAACCGTCCCAGCGTGCGCACCGACAGCTCCTGCTCGCCGGCGTTGACGCTGCCCGCGGGAAGCTCCATATTCTGCTGGCGCAGCGCATTCGTCACGTCCGTAATGGGCAGGTTGTAAGCCCGCATCTTCTCCGGATCGACCCAAATACGAATCTCGCGCTTTAATCCGCCCACGATCTCGATTTGTCCAACGCCCTTGATGTTTTCGAGGCGCGGGCGAATCTGCTTGTCCGCGATCTCCGTGACGTCACGCAGCGGCCTCGGCGAAGACACCACGATCTGCATCACAGGCGTCGCATCGGGATCCAGCTTTTGAACGACCGGCGTCTTGGTGGTTTCCGGCAGGTTCGGAATAATGCGGTTGACCTTGTCGCGCACTTCCTGCGCCGCCACATCGCCGTTCTTGTCCAGCGAAAATGCCACGACCACGGTGGACGAACCCTCGATGGACGTCGACGTGATGGAATCGATGCCGCTGGTGGTGTTGATCGCATCTTCGACACGCTTGGTGATTTCCGTCTCGATCTCTTCGGCCGACGCGCCCGGGTTGTCGGTGGTCACCATGACGGTGGGTAAATCGATCTTCGGAAACAGATCGAGACCCAGCGTCGCGAACGAAAATCCGCCGACCACCATCAGCGCGAGAATCAACATCGTCGCGAAGACGGGACGTTGGACGCACAGCGCGGCGAGCTTATGCATGAGCCTCTATTGCCCCTTCCGTGCCGGTTCGCTGGACGTCATCACCGTTTGCACGCTCTGGCCATCGTAAAGATCCTGCAAATGATCGGTGGCGACGATAGCGTCGGCGGAGAGACCCGAAAGAATCTGCACTTGATCGCCCTCGATCATTCCTAGCTGCACGACCGCGACGCGCGCCTTCCCATCGCGGATAAAAAATAGCTGCGAGGAACTTGTCGTCGGATCCGTGCTCACCGAGCTGCGTGGAACAAAGATCCCCATGTTCGATCCAGGCAATAGAATCCGTGCGGTGGTGAACATTCCGGGCTTGAGCGCGAGGTCGGCATTCGCAAATTCGGCGATCACGGTGAACGTCCGGGAATTGGTATCGATCGCCGGGTTGATGCCCGTCACCTTGCCGCGGAAAATGCGCTCGGGATAGCCCGGAACGCTCGCTTCCACGCTCGCCCCGAGCTTCATTTGCGGCGCGTTCAATTCGGGAACCTGCAGCTCCAGCTTGATCGGAGTGATCAGCAGCACGGTCGCGATGCGCGCAGTCAGCGCGACATATTGCCCGGCTGCGATGGGCCGCGCGCTGACGTATCCGGCAAAGGGCGCGCGAATCAAGGTATCTTCCAGCGCTTTGCGCGCCAATTCCGTTTGCGCATGGATCGATCCCAGCGAAGCCTGCGCGCCCGACACACCCTGGAAATTCTGGCGAGCGGCGTTCAACGTCGCTTCATATTGCTGCCGCGCCGCGTTCTCCTGTGCGAGCGCCGTATCGGCCGATGTCCGCGCTTTCTCGTACGCGCTCCGCGAAACGTCGCCCGTCTTCACCAGATTCTCGTAGCGTTGCGCGTCGGCCTCGGCTTGCTTGGCCTGCGCCGCCGCCGATTCGTAAGCCGCCTTCGCGGAAAGCACTTCGGGAACAGCGTTCGCATCGAACTGCTGCCCCGCTCCCAGTCCGATGCGCGACTGCGCTTGCCGGACCGCGGCCTCCGCCTGCTGCTCCGTTGCCTCCGCCTGCTCCAGGCGCAGACGCGGGTCGCGATCTTCCAGGCGCGCGATCAACTGGCCTTGTTTGACGAAATCTCCCACCTCCACCGGTGTTTCGATCACGCGGCCCGCGGCCTGCGGGGCAACATCCGAGGATTCTTTCGCGACGAAACTCCCGTTCGCCTGCACGGCCGCTTCCACCGAACCGGACACCACGCGCATGACGGTAATCGTGGGAGTTCTCGCCGATCCGGCCGGGCCTTCCGACTTCGCCTCCACGGGATTCGTCTTGGAGCCGCCGCATCCGGCGAGGAACGCGCTCGCCAGAATCACTCCGAACCAGTGGCGCTTCATGCGTGTGCGACTCTTTCTTTTCTTTTCTTGACCTTCTTGACAGGACGCGCGCTGGCCGGCGCGGCAAGTCCCGCCAAAGCCAGTTCGACCATCTCGCGCACAGCCGTGTCCTCCGCGACGTGCGGCTTCCGGACGCGAAATACGTGCCGCACCATCGCGAAATGCACTACCGAGCCCATCACGAACATGACCGCGATCTGCGGATCTCCCTTGCGGAATGCGCCTTCCTTCTGCCGAAGCGTCACGTAGCGCCGCAGGTAATCCGAAATGGGGACTCCGAAGCGTTCATGAAATAACCCGGCCAGAAGATGGCCCTCCAGGCTCGCGTACACCATCAGGCGATGGAATGCGGGATCTTCGTGGAACGAACAAACGATTGCGGAGGCGACGTACTGAAACAAGCCCGCGTCGTCGCGGCGATCCGCAAAGGTGCGCAGAGTGGCCAGAAACTCGGGCGCTCCGTGCTTATCTTCTTTCGCGTCCAGAATGGCGTGATAGAGATCTTCCTTGCTCGCGAAATGCCGAAAAAGAATCGCCTCGCTTACGCCGGCCGCTGCGGCGATGTCCTTGGTCTTGGTGCCGCCGAATCCCTGGCGTGCGAAGACGTCGACGGCGACTTCCAACAGCTGCCGGCGCCGATCCTCGCCGTGCATGCGCGCCTTGCCTGCGGGCGGAGCGGAACGCGGGACGCGTGGGGCGGGGCTGGTCATAGGCTTGTCGTCATAAGTAAGTGCTTACTCAGGAGTGTACCACAAGGATTCACGATGCTACGATGAAAGGAAATGCCCAGGCTCATCGAATTCGATAATGTGTCGATCCAACGGGAAAACACCATGGCGCTGCGCAACGTCAGCTTTACCATCGACGCCGGCGAACACATCGCCATCCTCGGCCCTAACGGCTGCGGCAAATCGACCCTCATTAAAGCCATTACGAGAGAATGCTACCCGAGGTTCCCCGACGAAAGCCGCGTGCGCATGTGGGGCGACGAAATCTGGACGCTTTTCGACCTGCGCGCGAAGCTCGGCATCGTCACCAATGATTTGGTCGAGTATTGCACGGAGCCGTATCCGATCCGCGAGACGGTTTTAAGCGCCTTTTTCGGATCGGTCGGCATCTGGCCCAATCATCACGTCACTCCGGAGATGGAGGCGCGCGCCGGCCAGGTCATGGAATTTTTCGAAATCGCGCATCTGCAGGATCGCCTGATGACGGAAGTATCCAGCGGCGAAGCGCGACGCGCCGTCTTCGCCCGCGCGCTGGCGCACGACCCCAAAGCCTTGCTGCTCGATGAGCCGAGTAATAGTTTGGACGTGCGCGCTCAACTGGAAGTCCGCGACGCGGTCCGGAAACTGGCGGCCAGCGGCGTCAGCGTGATCGTCGTGACGCACTACCTTCCCGACATCATTCCGGAGATCAAGCGCGTGATCGCGCTCAAGCGCGGGCAGATTTATTTCGACGGCGCAAAAGAAAAGCTCCTGACATCCGAGCGGATGCAAGAGCTCTTCGAAATTCCCGTCCAGGTCGAGCAAGCCGGCGGTTATTACCGCCTGACTCTCGAATCGTGAGCTTTTAGCGCCAGCGGCCGCCAAAGCCGATACCGATTCCGATGCCCGGTCCGTAGTAGGGATAACCGTAAGGTCCGTAATACGGATAGTATGGATATCCGCCGACGTAGCCGGCGCCGTAATACGGCCCCGGCCGGCGAACCATCGTCGGTTGATACGGCTGTTGGTAATCAGCGGGTCCCGCATAGCGAAATGCTTGCGGGGCGTGATCGGTCGCTACGACAAGCGGTTGATCCATGCGGAAAGTAAGCAGCGCTTCCGGCCGGATAATGGTCGGCACGCCTTTCGCGGCCAGCACTCCGATAATCCCAGCCGCTGCTCCCGCGCCCGCACCGATCGCCGCGCCCGTCCCGTATCCTGCCGCGCCGCCGATGACAGCGCCGGCCACAGTGGTGGTTCCAATCACGGCCGCATTCCGTGGTCCTGAGCCCGGACCCGAAATGCTCACCAGCGCCGAGTGAATCGGGACCTGGGTGCCATCGGCCAGTGTAACGTCCGTCAACTCGATCCCGAGCTTCGTGGAGCCCTTCAGCAGGCCGCCTTTGTCGACTTGCGAGACGCGTCCGGCGACCGTCTGCCCGCGCTCGGCGACCACCACGCCGTTCACAACGATGGGCTTCGCCAAATTCGCTGTGAAAACGTCGCCGACCTTGTTGTGATCGGAGGAAAGCGGTTGATTTGTGCGAATGGAAAAGTAAGTTCCCGGCGCAATCGTTAGGGTCGCGGGAACAGGAGGAGGCGGCGGCGGAGGCGTGTAGTTCGGCTGGCCGCCCGGCGCGCTATATTGCCCCGGCGCTGGTTGTCCCGCCGTCGGCGTTCCTAAACGACGCCAACCGCCCTGATCTGGGCCGTTTTGAGGAGCCGTATTCTGAGGCGGCACGTTTTGAGCCTGCGCGTCGGGGGGAGGGGCCTGAGTCTGCGCATCCACCGGAGGCGGCGCCGCATCCTGGGGCTGCGCGTCCTGCGCCCAGGTCATCGTCGCAGCCGCCAACATTGCCGTTCCGATCCGAAGCATGTGAGTCCGTTTCATCATTTTTCTCCGCGTTCGGTGTTCTACTCGCAAGCGGATTGCCAAACCTAAACCCCCTAGAAACAGTGACTAATGGACGGGATGCGTGCTCGAAAACAACCGTGGCGGTGGTTTTCAGCCAGCACCTGCTATGATCGGTTAGGAACGCGGGAGAACTATTTCCCGGAAGATATTTTCGTCGCCAGTAAAAAGGCACAGCCGATTTATCGGCGATGAATTCGCGCGCTTAATCAGAATCATAGATTTAGCATTTGGCCCGGAGCTTGCTTCAAGGAACCATTTATGTGGAACAAACAATCATCCCCTCCGAACCCGCCCGCTTCGCCGGCATCGCCCTCTGAACCCGCATCCACAGCCGTCGCCGCGGCGGGCATGGGCAGAACCAGCACCACGATCATCGGCAGCAGCATGAATATCAAAGGCAGTTTGCAGAGTTCGGAAAATGTGGAACTCAACGGGCAGTTTGAGGGCCAGATGGATGTGAAAGCGCGCTTGTCTGTCGGCGCGCAGGCCAAGGCCACGGCCAACCTCAAAGTCGCCGAGCTCACCGTCGCCGGCTCCGTGCAAGGCAACGTGGACGCCACCGGTCGCGTCACGCTGCGCACCGGCGCGAATCTGGTCGGCGACATAAAGACTCCCGGCATCGTGATCGAGGACGGCGCTTTCTTCAAGGGCGGAATCGATATCACCCGCGCCCCCGCGACCGAAAAGAAGGCCTGAGACAAGGCTGTATTTTCGGGGATGCCGTTCGCGGTAACCCGCATGGCAACCGCGCGCGTCTGCTCAGGGGAAGCGCTCGTTTGCTAGACTAGAGGTTAATTCCCTGATGCGATCTGGCCCCTCGAACCGAGTCCTCTTCCTGGATTGGCTGCGCGGATTGGCCGCGGTCATTATGATCCAGGGCCACGTATTTGACGCTTTTACGCGTCCTGAATCGCGCAACAGCGGGCTGTTCATTTACTCCCAATTTTTCGGGGGCGAAGCGGCCGCGATTTTCCTGCTTCTCACGGGAATCACCTACGCCCTGGGGATGAATCTGCGGGAAGAGTTGTCGCCTTGGAAGCGTGTCACCGCGTCCCTTCGGCGCGCCCGCTACCTGTTCCTGCTCGCCGTAATTTTCCGCCTGCAGAATTGGATCTTCGACTATCCTCGCAGCCACGCGACCGATTTACTAAAGGTGGACATTCTGAATCTCATGGGTGCGGCCGCGGCATTGCTCGCCGTGCTCGCACTGGCCAACGGAGTTCAGAGAGTCCGCTGGGCGCTGGTCGCCGGAATCGGCATCGCGATCGCCTCTCCGTTAATATCGATGCTTCCCTCCTCGCAGATCCCCCCTCCCATCCGCAATTATTTCGTTCCCAACTACGATTCCTTCAGCATCTTCCCGTGGGGAGCTTTTCTGGCCTTCGGCGTCGCGGTCGGCAGCATGATGCCGCTGGTGCGGCGCACCGAATGGAACCGCGTCATGCAGTGGAGCGCGCTCTGCGGCTTCGGTTTCCTGCTGGGCGGCCAATACTTTTCGAATCTTCCGTATTCCGTTTATCCCGCTTCCGAGTTTTGGCTCAACAGTCCGGGCCTGGTGTTCTGCAAGCTCGGCGTCGCCATGCTGCTTGGATCGGGCGCCTTCCTGTGGACCGAATTCCTCGCCACCGGCTGGAGCTTCGTTCGCCAACTCGGCACCACGTCCCTCATCGTGTATTGGGCCCATGTCGAACTCGCCTACGGGCGATGGTTCGCCGACTATCGTCAGAAGCTCACTCCCGAATGGACCGTCGCCGTGGTCCTCGCCATGGTCGTCGCGATGATCGGCGTCAGTTTGGCCTACAAGCGCATTCCGTGGCACCTGATTCCGCAAACCGTCGGCTGGCGCAAGGCCGTGCCCGCCAACGTGTATACGCTTCCGACGCATCACGCAACGGATTCCGAAGCGCGCCGCCGCCGGGGATAGGATGTGGCGCATCCCGCCCCGCGGGATGCCGCGTCGAGACTTTTCTCGACGCCATCAAATCTGATACGTCAGCGCCGAGGCCGCCCTCTTCCGCTGTTCCGCGTCTTCCACTTTCCTTGCGACCATCGCGATCGTAGTCTTATCCAGAATCGCGACCATGGCGTCCCGCACTTCGCGCATCACGATCCGCGTCCCACAAGTCTCCACGTCGAGACACTCCTCGCATTTGCGAAAACGCATATCGCTCGCGCACGGCAGCGGCGCGATGGGACCTTCCATATTGCGGATCACCGCGCCGAGCGTGATCTGATCGGGCGCCTGCGCGAGAATATAACCGCCGCCCTTGCCCTTCTTGCTCGCGACGAAACCCGCTTCCTTAAGCGCCAGGAGAATCTGCTCCAGGAACTTTTTCGGGATCTGCTCTTCCTCGGCCAGATGCGTGATCAGCGTCGGCCCGCGCCCGTAGCTCCTCGCGAGCGAGTACAGCGCCCGCAGACCGTATTGCGTTCTTTTGGAAATTTGCCGCAAGAGTTATGGCACCTTACAACTGAAATTCGCCGCGTCGTCGGTGCTGCCCTTTCCTCTATACACGGCCTCCTGAGGATACGGGCACAGCGGCCGAGTGCGTTCGATCGAGCCGTTTTTCTTTAATCGCGATGCGGCGATCTGCTCGGGCGCGATCCCTTGCTCCCTCCAGCGTTCCAGCGCCGCCAGCATATCGAACGTGTCCGTGCCTTCCCCGCCCCGGCAATGCGCCATCCCCGGAACCATGAAGAGCCGATACTCGTCCTTCGTTTTCTCGGCGCCGCCGAGAGTGTCGACGACCTTGTTGTAGTAGTTCACGCTATTTTCCGGCGCGATTCCTGGATCGTTCCATCCGTGATATTGAATCAACTTGCCGCCGTGCGCGAAAAACGGCGCGAGATTCGCGTCCGTGGCATCCACCACCCCATGATCTTCCTGGAGCGCCCGCGCGAGATCGGTCTCGAAGTTCAGCGTCTTATAATCCCACGCCGGATCTTTCATTACCATGTACTTCCAGAAGTCGTTTGCATAACTGAACGGCTCCGGGCCGATCATCATGGACCATCCGAGTTCGCTTCCCGGCTCCAAACCCGGAAAAATCGTTTCGTTGGTGGTCGGGTTGACCGTGGGCGCGTAAATGCGCCGCAGCGCCTCGACTTGCGGCTCCATCAGGCAGGTTTCCGAATTGCCGAAGATGATGACAAGTTTGTTCACCGTCGCGACTTTGCAGGCGAGCACCTTCGGATCGAACTTGCAATGGGTCGGATTTTCCAGCACTCCGTCTCTCACGCCGTCCTTCGCATCGCAGGCGGCGACGACCGCATCGTGGATCACTTTGAATTTGGCGGGCGGGATCATGCTGGCCGCGTCCTTATGGATCGCCTGCCCCACGTTTAACTGCATCATCGTCATCCGCGTCGTATTGTTCGCGGGAGCTCCTGCGACGATGCCGTCGTAATCCTCTGGATATTTTTGCGCTTCCTGCAACGCTTGCCGCCCGCCCGTCGAGCAGCCATTCCAATACGAAAGCTTCGGCGCGGTCCCGTAGAACTCAGTGACGATCGCCTTCGCTTTCACCGACATTTCATGCACCGCGCGATATCCGAAATCGATCACCTTTTCCGGATGCCCGAGCGCAAAAGCTCCGCTATTGATCGTGTGCCCCGTGTCCGTGTTCGCGGCCGCGTAATGCCGGCGCAGCGCGTCTGCGAGTGCCGCGTAGCCGATAGTGCCTGCGTAAGCGCCGTTCGCCGTGCCTTCAAACTTGCCGTTCCATTCGCTGAGAGGGAGCCACACCTCGACTTTGATATCCGAATCGCTCGACGGCGTGAGCGTAAGAAAGACGCGGCAGAACGCCGGAAGATCCTTGAAGTTCGGAGCGGGCCCTCTGCCGGCGGGAACCGTGAACGCGCCCGCCTCGACCGGCGTCGCGTTCGTAATCGCCGCGTCCGGCAGCTTTATCGATGTCAGATTCTCGCACGTGCCCGCGAGCGCAGGCAGCGAACACGCGGCCATCAGAAACCAGAAGTGACGCATGAGCGCTCCTACTTTGAAATCTTGCATGTGAAATTCGCGGGATCGTCCATGCTTGCCGATCCGTTAAAAACAGCAATCTTCAGGATACGCGCACACCAGCACTTTCCGGTCCGGCGTCCCATTGCTCTTGTGCTGCGCGATCAACTGATCCGGCGCTTTATTGGTCTGCTTCCATTGCAGCAGCATATTCAGGCTATCGATATCGAAAGTGCTCGGCCCATTGCCGCCGGGACAATGTCCCATGCCCGGAACCATGAACAGGCGCGAATTCTCTTTCGCGCGGCTACCCATCTTGGCAATCAGGTGATTGTAGTAATCGTAGTTCGTGTACGGCGCAATGGCCGCGTCGTTCCAGCCGCCGATTAACAGAAGCTTGCCGCCATGCCCGAAGTATTTTGAAAGATCGTAATTCTTCGCGTTCATGATCTGATTCTCGGGCGAATCGACCAGCGCGACGTCGGAATCGAAATTAATCGGACGCGTCTTGTAATCCCACGCCGGATCCTTGAACGCGAGATAGCGGAACACTTCTACCGCGTACGGGAACGGAGCCGCGCCAATCGTCGCGCCCCAACCCAATTCGCTTCCAGGCATGAACGGCCCGAGGAGGTATTGACCCGTCCGTGCGTTCCGCACCGGTGCATAAATCTTCCGCGCGGTCTCCACTTGAGCCTGCGTCAGGCAATCGGGACCGTCGCCGTTCTTACAAGCCACCACGGCGGGATCGAACTTGCACTTGATCGGATCTTGTATCAACCCGTCCCGGGCGCCGTCTTTGGCGTCGCACGCCGCGAGCGCGGCTTTGTTCAACACCGCGAACTTTGCGGGAGGAATCTCGCTGGCCGCATCCTTGTGATTCGCCTGCCACACCCACATCTGTCCGAGCACATGATGCGTCGTATCGCTATCCAGGCCTCCCACCATCGCGAGATCCAAATCGTCTTGATAGCGCTCTACCTCCACCAGCGACGTTCGCCCGCCGCCGCCGCACTCGTTCATAATCGTCAGCGAAGGTGCGTTCCCGTAAAACGCCTGCGTCAGAATTTTGGCGTCGGCGGCCGTCTCGTGACCCGCACGATAGGCGAAGTCCTTTAGCTTCTCGGGATGCCCCAGCGCGAAACTGCCGCTCCCGCCCACGTGCCCATTGTCGGAAGTCGCCGTCACCGATCCATTGCGCAGAATGTTGGCCATCCCCGCATAACTGATCGACCCGAGAAACACGCCGGCCGCCGTCGGCTGCACGCGCCCATTCCAACCATTCACGGGCAACCAGAATTCGGCCTTGATATCGGAATCGCTCGATGGCGTGAGCGTCGCAGTAACGCGGCAGAAAGCAGGAAGATCATCAAAACGTGGACCTCGTCCCGCCGCCGGAGGCGCTGCACCCGGCCCCGCGAATCCACCGCCCGCCTGCGCGCCCGCCGGAGCTTCAGGAAGTGTAAACCTCCCCGCGTCGACGGTTTTTGCTGAAGTGATAGTCGCGTTCGGCAGCGTGGCCGACGCCAGGCTCTCGCACGTGGCAGCGAAAACCGGAGTTCCGCAGACCGCAAGAGTAGCCGCTAAAACCCACCACCGCTTTCTATCGATGAAGTTCTTACGCATTGTGTCCTTGCGATTCTATACGACTAAATCGTCAACATAAAGGATAGCGCCAAACTTGGCGAAAACCGCGATCAAACGGAGTGCATCTATGTCGCTGATGTGGCGCACGCTCGCAGCGTGCCGCGTCGACGCTCCCGTCGACGCCTACTGAACACCGGCCAATATTGTGCTTAATCGACGTGATCCGTCATCAATGTTACGCTGAGTCCAGGATGGTGTTCCTGAAGTGACGCTTTCCCGGACGTTGCTTGCCGCCCTCGGCGGGTTGGCCGTCTTCGTCGGCACTGTTTACGCGTTCCAGCGTCCCTTCCGCGAATATCCCGGGATCGAATACAACGATTTTCCCCTTCCCCCCGATTACCAGCATCAGACCGAGTGGACCTTCGCGCGCCTGATGTATCCGATGTCCCGAGGCTTCGGCTTCGGTTTTTACAATCGCGCGTGGCAGAACGGCAATTCGATGTGGACCCAGGATTATCCGCGCGCCGACCGCCATTTCCTGCGCGCGATTCGCCGGCTAAGCCGCATCGATGCGCGGTCGGTCGAGCAACCCGTCAATCTGGATGACGGTGACGATGTCTACAACTGGCCGTGGCTTTACGCCGTGCAAGTGGGCCGTTGGGATTTGACAGACGCGCAAGCTGCCAAGCTCCGCGACTATATCCTGCGCGGCGGCTTCTTCATGGTCGACGACTTCTGGGGTCCCGATCAGTGGCAGGTCTTCGTAAAAAGCATGCACCGCGTTTTCCCCGAACGGCCCATCGTCGACCTGGAAAATTCCTCGCCCATTTTTCATTCCGTCTTCGATTTGGATGAGCGCTATCAGGTGCCCGGCTCGCGCTACCTCTACACGGGCGTGACCGAGAAATGCGATAACTGTCCGGCCTATTGGCGCGGAATCATGGACGATAAAGGTCGCGTCATTGCCGCCATGACCTTCGAATCCGATTTAGGCGATTCCTGGGAGTGGGCCGACGATCCCCGCTACGAAGAACGCTTCTCAGCCCTTGGTTTCCGCATCGGGATCAACTACATCGTGTATGCAATGACGCACTGAGGTGCCGCTTTCACGAGCACCGACCCGAGCCGCGCACGTAGTAAGCGGTCGCCGTTCCGCCGACAAAACACATACGGGAGCATGTCGTCCCGAGCGAAGTCGAGGGAGCTGCTTTTCCGCTTTCACGAGCACCGACCCGAGCCGCGCACGTAGTAAGCGGTCGCCGATGTTTTGGACCCAACCAACCTACACGCGTCATTCCGAGCCCGCTACGGGTAAACTCCGTCGAGGGATCTGCTTTTCCGCTTTCACGAGCACCGACCCGAGCCGCGCACGTAGTAAGCGGTCGCCAATGTTCTGGACCCAACCAACCTACAACACGCGTCATTCCGAGCGAAGCGAGGAATGCTTTTTCGGCTCAGTCCGCCTTCGCGGCGGGCTTGCTCTCGGTCGGCTTCGACTCGCTCTTCGTCTCGCTCTTCGCTTCCGTCTTCGATTCGGATTTCACCTCGGCGGGTTTCGAATCGCTCGACTTCGAATCGCCCGCTTTCGAATCGCTCGACTTCTTCTCGGAGTCTCCCGCCTTCTTTTCCGAATCGCTCGACTTTTTGTCGTGCGCCGCGTGGTCGCTCAGCGTGCCCGGGTTGTTCCCGCCCTTGCCGTAATCCGTGACGTACCAACCGCTGCCCTTCAACACAAACGCGGGAGCGGAAAGGACGCGCTCGACAGCGCCTCCGCAGTCCTCGTGCGTGGTTACCGGCGCGTCGGAGAACTTCTGGAGCACTTCGAAATTTTTGTCACACTTCGAGCAGTGGTATTCGTACAGCGGCATCGGTTTTGTGTTCTCCGCGTCTTACTGCGGCAGCGATTTGATCGCCTTGTTCAGTAATTCGTCGGTCGCGGGCTTTTTCGCCGTATCGTCCTGCGCGGCATCTGGAATATCGTCGCTCAGGTCCGCGGCGGCTTCCGCCTCGGTCTGCAGAACGTTCGGCGTCACGCCGGTATCCTGAATCGCCTTCCCATCCGGCGAATAGTATTTCGCGACGGAAAGAATCACGGCCGCGCCATCGTTCAGCGTGATCGTTTTGCGAATCGCGGCGTCTCCGTAGGTGCGCTCGCCCACCACTTGCGCGCGCTTGGAACTCATCAGCGCGGCTGCGGCGATTTCCGCTCCGCCCGCCGTCGACCGGTTGACGATCACCGCGAGCGGCGCCTGCGTCACGGGATGGTTCATCGCCATCATGTTCTGGCGCGCCTGCTTCTGGCCTTGCGTGTAAGTGATCAGGCCGTTCCCCATGAACAGATTCGCCAGCGCGACGCCCTCTTCATCCGAACCCGTCGAGGAATGCCGCAGATCCAGCACTAACTTGCTCGCGCCCTGCTTTTCGAGCGTCGCAATCTGCGCCGCGACGTCTTTCGCGCGGCCAGCTTCCAAGCCCGGAACCGCGATGATTCCGACCTTGCCTTCCAACCGGCCGCTCACCGGCGGAATCACCACCGGAGCGCGCATGATCGTCATCTTGGCCGGATCGGTGCGGCGTGTGCGAATCACGCCCAATTCCACGGATGTGCCGGGATCGCCCTGCAGCAGCAGCTCGGCGAACGCGAGCGGCATGTCCCGCGTGGAAACGTTATTAATCGATTCGACAACATCGCCCGTTCCCAATCCGGCGAGCGCGGCGGGAGATCCCGGAATCGCATCTTCCACCGACATGTAGCCGAGGCGCTTCGCCAGGATCAAGCCGGTGGCGGCCTTCTTCGGGTCTTCTTTGGATTTCAGATATTGCTTATACTGATCGGCATTCAGATAGCTGGCGTAGGGATCGATGGATTCCAGCATTCCGTTGATCGCGCCGACCGTGACGGCCTTCATATCCGGCTCTTCCACGTAATCGGCCTTGATGCGCGAAAGGACCTCGCTGTAAACGCCGAGGTGCGAATAGGGCGTGTCGGGGGACGCGCTCCGGCCTACCGCGCCGAACAAAAGCAGCGCGACGATAGCTGTCGAAGTTCCAACCAAAAAGTATTGAAATCGGCGATTCATAGGTAGAATACCGCCCTACCTTTCTGCCCCTAGGATAGCAGAAGAAATTACACCGGCAATCGCCCCTGGTCCTAACCGCTTGGGAGCAAAGGTGAACCCCGCTGTGACCGTCGCTCAGAGAACCGCGAGAGTCATCGAGCGGGCCGAAAAGTTCCGCTCAGAGAACCGCGAGAGTCATCGAGCAGGCGGAAAAGTTCCGCTCAGAGAACCGCGAGAGTCATCGATGAAGTGATATCGCCATTGGCGTATTTGGCCATCACGGCATCGCCATTCTGCACACTGGCGACATAGAGGCTGCCATCGCTGCCGGTGGCGGTGGCGCTGACCTGGTCGGCGCCGAGGTGCCGAACTGGTTTTCCGCCAGAAGATTGCCGCTGGAATCGAATTTGGCCAGATAGGCATCGCCGCCGCCCTGCGCTGTCTGGCCCGCGCCGATCACGCCGCCGGAGACCTGCCGCCGATATAGATATTGCCGCTGGCATCAACGCTGACGGCATTGGCCTGGTTGGTGGCCAGGGTTGGATCTGCTGGATCCAGTTCTGGTTGCCATTGGCGTCATAGCTGGCGACGAAAAAGTCATTGTTGCCGTCGCCGACCGAGGTGGGGGTGATATCGGCGGTCGATGTGCCGGTGATGACCACCCCGCCTGCCGGGTCCAGTGCGATGCCATAGCCGGATGCCGTGCCGGCGCTGCCAACCAGATTTTGCCACACCACATTGCCGGCGGAATCATATTTGGTGAGATAGACGTCCTGCGTGCCTTGGTTGATATCGCTGCCGATATTGCCTGTGGCGTTGCCCAGGACATAGATATTGCCGCTGAAATCCACCGCCGTCGCCTGTGCGGTTGTGGTGCCGGTGGTGGCGTCCTGGTTGGCGCTGACAATGCGCGGTGGGTGTGCCGCTGAGATCGCCGATCTTGGTGAGGCGGCCAGTCTGGTCGGGGGCGGTGGTGTTGACCTGGGCGTTGGTGCCGGTGCCCTGGTAGTATTGACTTCGGAGGCGTTGCCGGAATTGCCCACCAAGTAAAGCGCCGGCGTTGAGGCCGCCGAGAGCGAGATCGTCTCATTGCCGCCGGGCGTGATCTGCAGGCCGTAGGTGGCCGCGGCGTCGGAGGTGGCGGTGTCGCCCTGTTCGGTTATCTGGAAGCGGGTGGAAAAGCCGTCGGCGGAAAGCTGCGAATTGATGTAGGAGACGATATTGCCCAGCGTCAGCGGGCCGGAAACCTGGGAAAGATCGATCGGGATATTGGTGGTGGTGCCGCCCTTGTTCACCGCGATGGTGAAACTGTCGGAGGCCGAAAGCCCGGCATCGGATTGTTGATATTGCGAATTGGCGATCAATTGCTGGGTATTATAGGTGTAGTTGCTCAACGGCGACCGTGGCGGTGGATGTGGTGCTGGCGCCGGGGTCGCCGTCTGCAGGGTGAAATTGTTGAAGCTGGTGGAGGAAAGATAACTGTTCCACCTGCGCCAGGCCGGTCTGAAAGCGCGCGTTGAGGCCGGCCAGCTGGCCGGAGGTCGCGGTGCAGCTTTGCGCCAGCTGCGCCAGATAGGCCAGCGAATTGACCGCATTGTAGAGCGAGAAAAGTTTCTGGTTGTCCTGTTCGGTCTTGGTGCCGCTGGTGGCGCCCGGCGTCAGCGGCACATTGCTGGTGTCGAGGAAATTGGTGGTCGACATCACCTGGGCGGTTTCCGCAGGCGTCGCCGAGTCGGCGTGTTCCAAGGCGGATTGTCGTTGGCGGTGGCGCTATTGCTGGTGGATGTGGCGGCGGTGCTGGTGGCGGCCGCGGCGGCGACAGCCGACGGTGTGGACGATAGCTGGGCCTGGTAATAGCTCAGCAGTAGAAAATCCAAACCGCCCGAAGTGCTGCTGCCGATGCTGGACATGTGGCGTGAAAATTCGCATGCGGCGCGTTAAGGCGGGGATAATGACAAAGGCGCAATTGGCAGGGGTTTTGCGCACAAATCGTGCTTAACGCGGCCTTAACGCGCTTTCGTTCCGCTTGGCGGCATATGGCCTGCGATCAGCCATGATCATGGGGAGTTTTCCTCCGCTTGGCGCCGTTTCGAGGGCCTGATGAGCCTGGCCAAGAGACCCGTTATTTCGCAGCGAACGCCGCGAGTTCGCTGGCAACGCGCGGCATGACCGCATCCCAGTCGCCGAACTTTTCCGGCCGCAGAACCCTGGTATCGGCGTACCACGGGTATTCGTCTGTTCCGAGCTGGGGCCACCCGCGGGCCACGCTGACAAACCAGACGGGCCCGCCCACGCTGGCGGCGATATGGGCCGCCGCGGTCGGGGCCGACAGGACCAGATCGAGCGCGGCGCTCAGCGCCGCGGCGCCGTCTATATCCTGCTTGAGATTCAGGCCTTCGATCTGGTGGATGGTCACGCCGAATTTTTCCTCGGCGCACGCGATTTCGGCGGCGCATTCGCCATACTGAAGATTGACGAAACTGATGCCCGGCGTTTTCAAGACCGCGCCCCAGTTCTCGATGGGTGCGAAATATTTCCCGCGCTTTGCGCCCATCATCATGGAGCGCCAGCACAGCCCGACTTTAATGCCGGGCAAGCCTGCCAACTTTTGCCGGAATTCCAGCACGCGTTCCGCATCCGGCACCAAAATGGGCTTGTGCGGAAAGTCCGCCAGTGTTTTGCGGTAATATTGCAGGGCCGTTCCCATCGGCGCCCACAGGTCCGGCTTGTTCTCTTTGGACGCGAACGGAATCAGACGCAGCGCCTTGTTGCCGTCGTTGTCGATCAGGGTGCGGTCGTCATAGGTGCCGACTTCTGCCTTCGGAAAGGAGCGCTGGAACAGCGTCACCATCCGCGGGTCGATGCAAATCTGCAGCTTGCCTGTTTCACCTACCGCGGCCTGCGCATCGGGCAGGATGTTGGCGAACATGATCTCGTCGCCCAAACCCTGCTCGCCCACCAGCAGGAGCTTTTTGCCGTTCAAATTCTCGCCCTGCCATTGCGGCGCATCGATCAAATGATGAAAATAGGCGCGGAAGCGTTGATTGTTACGAATTTCATATTCGCGGAAATCCTTCCTCCAGCCGGCCCGAGCCAATCAGGCAGATGCTGCGCGAATGGCGGGTCTCGATGCGCTCGGCCGGGTCCACCACCAGTTCCAGCGCCTTGTCATAGCTGACCAACGCGTCTTCCAGGCGGCTGAGATGCTGATAGGCATAACCCAGATTGTGATAAGCGCGGGCAAAGTTGGGCTCCAGCCGGGCGGCTTCCTCGTAAAACACCAGACTTTCGTCGGCGCGGCCTTCCTCGGCCAGCACGGTGGCCAGCGAATTCCACAGAATGGCCTGGCCGGGCATGCGGTACAGCGCGGCGCGCAGGGTTTCGATTGCCACATCGGGCTCGCCCATATCGCTCTGTACGCTGCCCAGATTGTTGTAACCCAGGGGTAAATCAGGACAGGCGGCGATATAGAGCTTGAACATCTTGGCCGCGCCGTCCGTCAATTTGAGATTCCAGGCCGTGAGGCCAAGATTGATCAGCAGTTCGGGATATTCCGGGTCGAGTTGAAAAGCGTGTTCATAAGTCACCAGCGCCTTGTGCAGATGGCCCATTCGTTCGAGCGCCATGGCCAGGACGTGAAAAGCCTTGGAATTTTCACTATCGCTTTCGGTGGCTTTCAGAGCCCATTGTGCGGCCTTGGCAATGTCGCCTTTGCGCCAGGAGCGGATGCCGCGCTTGAGCAGCACATTGGAACGGTGGCGGGTCTTTTCTCGCACCACATCTTCGACCAACGCTTCGAGTTTATCGAGGGCCTCAAATCTTGCGTCCACGCCGGCAAGCGTATCCATACTCGGCTGGGGAAGGGCCTGGGCCATGTGCAAATCTCTGCATGAAAATCGGCCCTTATCAGAGCCTTATCA
>CAVXVL010000056.1:0-37266 GCA_963765085.1 Terriglobia bacterium
TAAGTTCTCGCCGGAGCGGCACGTCGTGCTGGTGTTGTGCGGCGGAAACACGCCGCCGGAAGACCTCGCTCGTATTTAACGTTTGCTGCGAGTGCGTAACCGCTCCCCGTGGTCGCGGCTCGGGTCGGCTCTGGATCGTGGAGCGGATCGTTTACGTCGGGCGGCGCTCATTTTGCCGGTGGACGCCGCAGGTGCGAATCCCACCCGAGCCGCGACCACAAGGAGCGGTCTAGCGGGGTCGAACTTGATCGACTAACGGAGGAACGATACTTCGATAGGTTGTTAACGTGTTCCGAGCCCCAGCAGCGCGACTCCCAGCAGAATAAATCCCAGTGCGATGAATTTCGCGCGCGTGAATGGCTCGCCGAAAAATAGTTTGGACCAGAACAGCGTGAAGATGTAGCTCAGCGAGACCATGGATAGAGCACGCTGAGGTCGCCCTTTTTCAAGCCGATCACGAAAAATACCCAGGAGATCAGGTATCCGGCGACACCGGCCTGCAATTTCCAATTCGTCGCGAGCGCGGGAATCGTGAGCTTCAAATCGTGCGCGCCGGCCTTGAGCCCCACGGCTCCGAGGCTTCCGATGAGTGACGCGATCATCACCCACATGATGGAAGAAAGAGGCGTCGTCATCGGCTGCCGCTCCGTCCGAGAATCGCGACGCCGATCATGATGACGCAGATCCCGCGAGACGGAAAACGTTCATGTGTTCGTGGAAGATCAACACCGAGAGAATCGCGACCCACACGTAGCTAAGGGAGATTACCGGATAGAGTACCGAGAGCTCGCCGTGCTGCAAGGCAAGTACCATCATCACCGCGCCGATTCCGTAGAGGCATAAACCCGCGATCAACGGGATGCTGGTGACTCCGGCTAAGATGATCGCGCTGATGGGAAATTGCAGGGAGCCGAATGCGACGTTCGCCATAGTTCCGGGCGGAATCTGATTCAATGCATTCGCGCCGGTCTTGATCAACACCTGAGCGACGGAGGCCAGCAAAGTAAACGCCACCACCATCCACAGAGCTTTGCGCTTTTGCGCAGGCGTACTGATGCGCTGGGAGTGGATCGGCGGGCTGGCTGGAATTGTTTCCTGTGTGGTTGTCGGATTCACGCGATTACATCCTCATGCTTTAAAAACCCTGAGGCTCATTCTCAGTATCGGCAGTTTCTCAAGAATAGCGCGGCTCGGCTCGTGCAGCGCCATCCAGAAATCCGGGAAGGCCTGGCGCACCGGAGAGTGCGAATGACGCTTGCCGCCCCACGGAGTTCCCGCATCCCCGCTTCGAGTTACGGGTTCGCAACGGCGTACGCGCATGGACTCGCATCCTATGCTCGGGGCGTGCCAGAGGAGCCGGGTTGAAGGAGCCGCCGTGGGTCTAAGTTAGGGAGATGGGGTCGATGAAGAATTTGTTTCTCGCGATTTGCTGCGGGGCCGCGATGCTGTTTCGCCGACCGCTTGGCTGATCGGGCAAGAGCCAGCCAGCCAGGTCCCGGCGTCTTCGGTCCCGGACGAACGCGGGAATTTTGAGTCGACGTGTTTGCGGGCGCGACGTGATGTTTTCGCGGCGCAGGAGGCGAATGCGCTGGTCTATCCCGGCGCCGCGGCCGGCGCGAAAAGCAGCTACATCGAAGGAATCGATTTCGCGTACCGCTTGAGCGGGAGATGCGGCCGACGTCCGGCCGTTCCTTGGGTCGCAAGTATGGGTTTACGGCAAAACGATACACGGCGAGCAGAGCGGCGACGTGAATTGTGCGCAGGCGACGAATCCGGCGATCTGCTCCTGTCTGACGGCGTCCGCTCCCGTGAATCCGCAGAGCGCATTCTATTCGATTTTTCGCAATGCAACTTCGCTCGAAGCCTACGCTGGATTGCGCTGGGAGTTTCTGACGCTGCAGGCAAAGAGCTCGGATGCGGCGCGGTTGTACGTGAAAAGCGAGTTCGGATTCCTGACGGTGACGGGACTCGGGTCGCTGATCGAATCGGATCAGAAGATCGCGCTGGGGGCGATCGTCACGAGTGGAAAGTTCGCGCACAGCTACGTGCAAGCGGGGCGGGGAAAGAACAATCTGTTTCGCACGAACCCAGGCCGTCGATTCAAGATGGACGGCTATCTGACCTGGGATTTGAATCAGTGGATGACACAGTACGGGATCACGCCGTTTCTGGAGATGACGGTGGATTCGGACTTCGGACCGGGGTCGGATAGCGTGCGGAGTTATTTTGGATTCAATTTCGATTTGAGCAAGTTGTGGACGGCTCCGGCGAAATAGCCGCCACTTACGACGTGTTCTGCGCCACCGCTCCACCACTTTCGCGGCTCGGCAGACGGCTCGTGCCGTTAACTTTTGAACGCACCCGGAAGCCATTCGAGTGCCGGGGGATTCGTGAGGATGACGTTCACGAGATCGAAGCGGACGCGCTCCATCGGCGTATTGCTCTTGCGCGTGTACTCGCGTGCGACGCGGCGAAGATGCTCGCGCTTTTCCTCGCCGACGGCTCGATCGGGAGGACCATGCTCGCCCGTGCGGCGAGTCTTGACCTCGACGAAAACCAGTTCCTCGCCATGCCAGCCGATGACGTCGGCCTCGGCATCGCCGGAGCCGAGACGATAGTTCCGCGCCACGACTTTGAATCCTTTTCGGCGCAGATAGCGATGCGCCAGATCCTCTCCACGGCGTCCGAGCGCGAGATCGGGAGTCCAACGGCGGAGTCGGGCGCGGTGGCGAAGATAGTCGAAGAAAATGCCGAGCATGTCAGCTATGAATCGGTGGGGCAAGCAGCTTGCAGTTGGCTTCAGCCAACTTGCCTGGCAGCCAGGCTAAAGCCTGCGCAAGCTGAACTGCAGTTGGCTTCAGCCAACTTTCCCGGCAGCCAGGCTAAAGCCTGCCGCAAGCTGAAGCTTGCCCCACCAGTTGTTCCGCAGAGGGTATCCACGCGCTGGACCATCTGTATTTTTCTGAAGAAGGTGCTAAGCCCGCTTTGACTGGATTTTGAAGAATGTAATTCTTCACACGTCGGAACTCTGCCTCGTCTCGCACCAACCGGTCGTAGCTTTCCCTTTGCCAAAATGGATTTCCTCGCAGCCCCAGATTTTGATTTGCCTCCATTGCAGCGACACCCTTCAGCTTCTGGAGGGCATTCGAGACATCGTTCAACACGGTCATCAGTAAATGGACATGATTTGGCATCACGACCCATGCGTGCAGGGTATAGTCGGATGCGGCGCCGCGATGAATCGCGCGGACGACAATCTCGGCAATGGCAGGAATTTTTAAATAGAGCGGGCCAAAGGTTCCGCGATCTAATAGCTGATCGAGGCAGAGGAACTGCTGCCCCGCCGTCAGGCGCTTGTCCTCGAAGTGTCTTCCGGGCGGAAGACTACCGTGCAGCCGGAACGTCACAAATAGCGGTGCGCCGATCACATAGATGTGAGGCAGGTAGCGACGATGCTGCATATGCAGGTAGTGCTGTGCGGATGTGAAAATTCTCAGTTGGTGGGGCAAGCTAAAGCTCGCCCCACTGGGAGGCTGAAGCCTCCTGCAAGCTAAAGCTTGCCCCACTGGGAGGCTGAAGCCTCCTGCAAGCTAAAGCTTGCCCCACCGGGAGGCTGAAGCCTCCTGCAAGCTAAAGCTTGCCCCACCGGGCAGGCTGAAGCCTCCTGCAAGTTAAATCTTGCCCCACCGGGGAGGCTGAAGCCTCCTGCAAGCTAAAGCTTGCCCCACTGGGAGGCTGAAGCCTCCTGCAAGCTAAAGCTTGCCCCACCGGGGAGGCTGAAGCCTCCTGCAAGTAAGCTTGCCCCACCGGGGAGGCTGAAGCCTCCTGCAAGCTAAAGCTTGCCCCACCGCATCATTTGATCGCTCTGAGCCGCCACTCGATCACTTTCCCTCGCACGACGTAACACAAATAATATTCCCAGAAGCGGCGGAAGCGCTTGGAATGATTCACCGCCCACTCAAACCCGAGCCATCTCCAGAACGCGAGCAGCTTCACGCGCACCGAAAGCTCCTCAAACCGAGCCTTCGAATAATAGCCGAAGCCCGCATTATCGTCGCCGAAATAGCGCAGGGAGAAGGTATTCAGATGCCACTTATGGGTGGGATCGCAGAAGGAGCTGAAGTCGGTATAGTGCGGCGTCGCGATGAACACTTCGCCGCCGGGACGCACCAGGCGGTGCCACTCCTCCATGGTCCGAATCACGTCCGAAACGTGCTCGATTACGTGCACGGCCTGCAGCTTATCGAACGAAGAATCGCGAAACGGGTAGGGGATGTGGTCGACGTCGACCAGCACGTCGGCGCGGGTGTTCGGGTTGCGGTCGATCCCGATAGAGCCCGCGAGTTTATTGATGCCGCAGCCGACGTCGAGAATGCGCACGAATTGCGATTGTAGCGTTAATGCTCAGGGGACAGGGGACAGGGGACAGGGGACAGGGGACAGGGGACAGGGGAAGGACAGAGGACAGAGGACAGAGGACGGAGGACAGAGGACGGAGGACAGAGGACAGGGGACAGAGGTGAGGAAGCTAAGGCAACCTGCGCGGCTCGGTATCCGGAGTGCACGGAAACCTGACGGCAATTGGGGACCGGCGGAGCGACGAGAGGAGCTCGATAGGTCTTAACGGCCCTCGCCGGAGTGGCTAACAGCAGGTCCCTCGCTGCGCTCGGGATGACTGGTTTTTTCTTGGGAATGGCTGGGTCTGAGCTGTGACATGGGTCATAACGGAGTGTAAGCTCAATTGGCACAAAGGCTTATGGGGACGACATGTAGTTGATATAGAGACACTAAGATTACTGGACATGATTTCGCTAAGGTGCTATACTCCTATCAAAGGTCGACAAGACTATGGATTTCAATCGATTTACGGAAAAGCTCCAAGAGGGCGTCAAAGCCGCGCAGTCGGAAGCGATACGGCGCGGGCAGCAGCAGGTAGACGTCGAGCATCTCCTGCTCGCGCTGATCGAACAGGAAGGCGGCCTCGCGCCGTCCATTCTGCTCAAGGCAGGTGTCAATCTGGAGGCGGTTCACAGCCGCCTGAAGCAGGACCTGGATAAGCTTCCGAGGGTCTCGGGCGGCGGAGGCGCAGACCAGATTTATGTCACGTCGCGCTTGCAACAGCTTCTAACCAAGGCGGAAGACGAAGCCAAGCGGCTGAAGGACGAGTACGTCTCAGTCGAGCATGTGATGCTGGCCGCGGCCGACGAGAAAGTCTTCAAGGAATTCGGCGTCACCCGTGCGCGGCTTCTGAAAACCTTGCAAGAAGTGCGCGGTTCGCAGAGGGTCACAACGCAAAATCCGGAAGCGACTTACGAGTCACTCGAGAAGTACGGCCGGGATCTGACCAAATCTGCCGAGCAAGGCAAGCTCGATCCGGTGATCGGGCGTGACGAGGAGATTCGCCGCGTGATCCAGGTGCTGTCGCGGAGGACGAAGAATAACCCGGTGCTCATCGGCGAGCCTGGCGTCGGAAAGACGGCCATTGTCGAAGGATTGGCACAGCGGATCGTCAGAGGCGACGTGCCCGAGGGGCTGAAGGACAAAAAAGTCGTGTCCTTAGACATGGGCGCGCTGATCGCCGGGGCGAAGTTCCGCGGTGAGTTCGAGGAGCGGCTGAAGGCTGTATTAAAGGAAGTGCAATCGGCCGAGGGGAACATCATCCTGTTCATCGACGAACTGCACACAGTCGTCGGAGCGGGGAAGGCCGAGGGCGCGATGGACGCCGGCAATCTACTGAAGCCGATGCTGGCACGCGGCGAGCTGCACTGCATTGGCGCGACCACGCTCGACGAATATCGGAAGAATATTGAAAAAGATGCCGCGCTGGAGCGACGTTTCCAGACGGTGCTGGTGGATCAGCCCACGGTGGAGGATACGATCTCCATCCTGCGCGGTCTGCGCGAGCGTTATGAACTGCACCACGGCGTGCGCATCAAGGATTCCGCGATCGTCGCGGCGGCGGTGCTGAGCAATCGGTATATTTCGGATCGCTTCCTGCCGGATAAAGCCATCGATCTGATGGATGAAGCGGCGGCTAAGCTGCGCACCGAAATCGACTCGATGCCGGCGGAACTGGACGAAGCCACCCGGCGTCAGATGCAGCTCGAAATCGAGCGCGAGGCGTTGAAGAAAGAATCGGATAAGGCGTCGAAGGAGAGGCTGGCGAAGATCGACAAGGAAGTGGCCGAACTCAAGACGCAGACGGCCGGGTTGCGCGCGCAGTGGCAGGCCGATCAGAAGCAGTTGAAACAGCAACGCGCGCTGCGAGAGCAAGTGGAGCAGGTGAAGCTCGAAATCGAACAGGCCGAGCGCGCCTACGATCTCAACAAGGCCGCCGAGCTGAAGTATGGGAAGCTGACCCAGCTCGAAAAGCAGATCGACGTGGCGCGGCGAAGACGAGACGACGCTGCTCAAAGAAGAAGTGGACGAGCAGGATATCGCGCAGGTGGTGAGCCGCTGGACCGGAATTCCGCTCAACAAACTGCTCGAAGGCGAGATCCAAAAGCTGACACATCTGCCCGATGAATTGCACAAGCGCGTGGTCGGTCAGGACGAAGCGGTGGAAGCCGTCGCCGACGCGGTGATTCGCGCTCGCGGCGGGTTGAAGGATCCGAAGCGTCCCATCGGCAGCTTCCTGTTCCTGGGACCGACCGGCGTCGGGAAGACGGAACTGGCGCGAGCTCTCGCGAGTTTCCTATTCGATGACGAGCGCGCGATGATCCGCATCGATATGTCGGAGTATCAGGAGAAGCACACGGTTTCGCGGCTGGTGGGCGCGCCTCCCGGATACATCGGCTACGACGAAGGCGGGCAACTAACGGAGGCCGTTCGACGCCGGCCGTATTCGGTGGTGCTGCTCGATGAGATCGAGAAAGCGCACAGCGATGTGTTTCACGTATTGCTGCAAGTGCTCGACGACGGGCGTTTAACGGACGG
Source organism: Terriglobia bacterium (assembly GCA_963765085.1). GTDB lineage: Bacteria > Acidobacteriota > Terriglobia > Bryobacterales > Bryobacteraceae > Palsa-187. Next base: position 6,937 of record CAVXVL010000056.1, read on the forward strand.
TCAAGGACGCACGGTGGATTTCAAGAACACCATCGTGATCATGACGTCGAATGCGCCCAAGGCGGAACTGCCTCGCTTGTTCCGTCCCGAATTCCTGAACCGCGTGGATGAGATCATCACGTTCCATAGCCTGACGGAAGACGACCTGAAGAAGATCGTGACGATTCAACTTGCGGGATTACAGGCTCGGCTCGCCGAGCGGCACATCGAGCTCAGGCTCACGGACGCGGCTCGGGAGCATCTGGTGCAAGTCGGTTACGATCCGGCGTACGGAGCTCGGCCGCTGAAGCGCGCGATCCAAAAAGAAGTGGAGACGCCGCTGGCAAGGCGCATTGTCGCGGGCGAGATTCGCGACGGACAGAAAGTGAACCTCGACGTGAAGCGTGGCGAGCTGGTTTTTGAAATCGGCCCGCTCAAAGAATCGTCCGCGCACGTCGATGCATCTTAAGAGAGAACACAAGGAGATGTCATGGCGGAGATCCTAAATCAAGAAATTCGCACGCTGCCGTTGCTGCCTCTGAAGAACTCGGTTCTATTTCCCGGGTTATTTATGCCGCTTTCGGTGGGACGCCCTGGATCGATTGCGGCCGTCGAAGCTGCGCTCGCCACGGAGGAAAAAGAAATCATCGTCGTGGCGCAGCGCGATCCCGATGAAGACACGCCTCACTCGGCGGGCCTGTTCACCATCGGCACGCGCGCGGCGATCCGCCGGGCGCATCGTCCGAAGACCGATCAGATGGAAATCATGGTGATCGGCCTCGAACGGGTGGTCATCGTCAAGGTCGACGAGAAGGCCGGGTATCTGGTGGCGCGCGCGAAAACTCTGCCGGCGCCCGACGATTCCAGCCGGGAAACCGAAGCTCTGACGCTTTCCATCGTCGAGTTGGGCACGAAGTTCGCCGCTTTCATGCAAGCTCACGCGGGTACGCCGCAGGAGCTGGCGCGCATGTTCACCTCGCACGAAGATCCGCTGAAGCTGGCGTATCTGGTGGCGTCGTTGCTGAGCCTGGACGCGGTGAAGGCGCAGGCGCTGCTCGAAGCGCCCACTCGTTTGGAAGCCCTGCGGCTGACGCACGGATGGCTGTCGCATGAAGTGGAAGTATTCGATCTCCGCAATAAGATCGCCGAGGAAGCGCGCGGAGAAATGTCGCGCGAGCAGAAAGAATACATCCTGCGGCAACAGAAGAAAGCCATCGAACAGGAGCTCGGCGAAAAGGGCAACGATCAGGCCGAGGCGGAAGATCTGCGCAAGCGTCTGGCCGAGGCGGATCTTTCCGCTGAAGTCCGCAAGGAAGCCGAGCGCGAGCTTACGCGTCTGGAGAAAATGTCCTCGGCGCAACCCGAGTACAACATCATCCGGACGTGGCTAGAATATGTGATCGAGCTGCCGTGGAACAAACGCAGCGATGACAATCTCGACCTGGCGCGGGCGCGGCAAGTGCTCGACGAAGATCACTTCGGCCTCGCCAAGGTGAAGGAGCGCATCCTGGAACACCTGGCCGTGTTGAAGCTGAATCCGGAGGCGAAGGCTCCGATCCTGTGCTTCGTGGGAGCTCCCGGCGTCGGCAAAACTTCGCTCGGACAATCCATCGCAAGGGCTCTCGGACGCAAGTTCGAACGCATGAGCTTGGGCGGTCTGCATGACGAAGCCGAACTGCGCGGCCATCGGCGGACGTATATCGGTGCTCTTCCGGGCCGCTTGATTCAAGCGATGCGGCGCGCCGGGTTCTCGAATCCGGTGTTGATGCTCGACGAAGTGGACAAGCTCGGGCGCGATTTCCGCGGCGATCCCGCGGCGGCCTTGCTCGAAGTGCTCGATCCGGAACAGAACAAAAGTTTCCGCGATAACTATCTCGATCTGCCTTTCGATTTGTCGAAGGTGATGTTCGTCACCACGGCGAATACGCTCGACACGATTCCGGCTCCGCTGCTCGATCGTATGGAAATCCTGCGGCTTTCGGGCTACAGCGAAGAGGAGAAGGCGCAGATTGCGACGCGCTATCTGATTCCTCGTCAATTGAAGCAAACCGGGTTGACGGCGGAACAGGTGACGATCACCGAAGCCGGTCTGAAGAAGATCATCTCGGCGTACACACGTGAGGCGGGCGTGCGACGTCTGGAGCAGGCCATCGGTCGCGTGGTGCGGAAGATCGCGCTCAAAGTCGCGGAAGGCGCTCCTGGTCCTTTCGATGTGAGACCCGAAGACGTGGTCGAGATGTTGGGACCCGAGCCGTTCACGCAGGAATCGGCGCGGCGCGAACTGCCCGCGGGTGTCGCGACGGGACTCGCCTGGACCGAAAGCGGCGGCGATGTTCTCTACATCGAAGCGGCGCTGCAGCATGGCGGCAAGGATCTGACCATCACCGGCCAACTCGGCGAAGTGATGCAGGAATCCGCGCGCATCGCACGCAGCTATCTGTGGAGCCACGCGCTGGACTTCGGCTTCAAGGTCGATCAGTTCACGCAGGCGGGCGTTCACGTGCACGTTCCGGCGGGCGCCATTCCCAAGGATGGTCCCTCGGCCGGCGTGACCATGACCACGGCGCTCGCGTCGCTGTACTCGGGCATTCCGGCGCGCAGCGATACGGCGATGACGGGCGAAGTGACGCTCACCGGCTTGGTCTGCCCATCGGCGGCATCAAGGAAAAGGTGCTGGCGGCGCGGCGCGCGGGCATCAAGCGTGTGGTTCTTCCACGCGCGAATCAGAAGGATCTCCGGGATCTTCCCGACGAGGTCCGCAGTGAGATGGAGTTCGTCTTCGCCGATCGCGTGGAAGACGTCCTCCGCGTGATGCTGCCGGAGATCGTCATGGCTCCGGCGAGAGCCGCCTGATCTTTCGAGCGGCCGTTCGCAAGCTAAAATACCGGCGCAGCGTGTAAGATGGCGTCATGAGGACGCTTCGATACCGGACTGTCTTACGCGTTGCGCCGTTTCTTTTTGCGGGACTGATCTTTGGCGCTCAGCCGCCCACGCTGCAAGAGGCCAAGAAGTTTCTCGCTGACGCCGACAAGAAATTATTCGATCTGAGCCTGGAGGCTAGCCAGGCCTCGTGGGTTCAATCGACCTACATTACCGACGACTCCGAGGCCGTCGCCGCGAAAGCGAACGAGCGGGCCATCGCCGAAAGCGTGCGCCTCGCGAAAGGCGCGGTTCGCTTCGACGGCCTGAAGCTCCCGCCCGACATGGCGCGCGAAATGCATCTGCTCAAGGTGGGCCTGGTCCTTGCCGCACCCACGAACGCTGCGGAAAGTGCGGAAGTGACTCGCCTCGCGTCCTCGCTCGAAGGAACTTACGGAAAAGGGAAGTATTGTCCCGAGGGCGGGAAGCCCTGCATGGACATCGAAGCCGTCACGCGCGTGATGGCGAATAGTCAGAATCCAGCCGAGCTGCTCGACGCGTGGCGCGGATGGCGCACCGTTTCGCCGCCCATGCGCAAAGATTTTCAGCGCTTCGTGGAGCTGTCGAATAAAGGCGCCCGCGAGCTGGGATTCAAAGATACCGGAGCGATGTGGCGTTCGAAGTACGATTTGCCCGCCGATGATTTCGCCAAGGAAGTCGACCGCCTGTGGGAGCAGGTCCGCCCGCTGTATCTTTCGCTGCACGCGTACGTCCGCAGCAAGCTGCGCGAAAAATATGGCGCCGATGTGGTGCCCGCGAACGGCCCGATCCCCGCGCACCTTCTCGGGAATATTTGGGCGCAGGATTGGTCGAACGTTTATAAAATGGTCGCGCCGCGCGATGCCGATCCTGGCTATGACTTGACGGAGATCCTGAAATCTCGCAATACGCAGCCGCTCGACATGGTGCATTACGGCGAAAGCTTTTTCACCTCGCTCGGTTTCGCGCCGCTCCCGCCGACGTTCTGGCAGCGTTCCATGTTCACGAAGCCGCGCGACCGCGATGTGGTCTGCCATGCCAGCGCATGGGACATCGATAGCTTGGACGATCTGCGCATCAAAGTCTGCATCGATACGACCGCGGAAGATTTCATCACCGTTCACCACGAGCTCGGGCACAATTTCTATCAGCGCGCCTACAACAAACTGCCGTTCATCTTCCGCGATAGCGCCAACGACGGGTTCCATGAGGCGATCGGCGACACGATCGCGCTATCGGTCACGCCGGAATATCTGGTGAAGATTGGATTGCTGGATCAGGTTCCCGACGCGTCGAAAGATATCGGTTTGCTCTTGGCGCGGGCGTTGGAAAAAGTCGCGTTCCTGCCGTTTGGACTGATGATCGATCAATGGCGCTGGAAAGTATTTTCGGGAGAGATTACGCCGGAGCAATATAACAAGGCGTGGTGGGACCTGCGATTGAAATACCAGGGCGTCGCGCCGCCGATCGAGCGCTCGGAATCGAACTTCGATCCGGGAGCGAAGTATCACGTCGCGGCGAACGTCCCCTACACACGATACTTCTTGTCGTTCATCATGCAGTTCCAGTTTCATCGGGCGCTCGCCGCGGCGGCCGGATGTCCAGCGGGAGGTCCGACGCCGCTGAATCGCTGTTCGATTTACAACAACAAAGCCGCGGGCGACAAGCTGAATAAGATGCTCGAAATGGGTCAGAGCCGTCCGTGGCAGGATGCGATGTTCGAATTGACGGGGCAGAGGCAGATGGACGCGACGGCGATCCTGGATTATTTCGCGCCCTTGCAGAAATGGCTCGACGAGCAGAACAAGGGCAAACCGGTCGGCTGGTAGGAACAGTTATGTCATTATGGATACATAATTATGCCTGACCGGACCACCATCGTCATGCCGCCCGAGCTCAAGGAACGGGCGATGCGGCGTGCGCGGCAAGAAAAAGTGTCGTTCGGTGAGTTCGTGCGAAAGGCCGTAGAGCAGAAACTGGCAACCGCGCAGAAGGCGAAGGACAAGCAAAAGACGGGAGATCCTTTCTGGGATAACGTACGGACGTTCGAGGGCGGACCTACGGACATGGCAGCGCGGCACGACGACTACCTATACGAGGCGCTGGAAGATGAACTTCGCGGACACGGGGGCGTTTCTCGCGCGCTACCACCGAAACGACCAATACTACAAAGAGGCCGTCCGGCTGTGGCCGACGCTCGAACGGCCCGTGGTCACAAGCAACCACGTCATCGCTGAATTGGCAAAGCTGTTGGCGCACCGGGCCGGCTATCGCGTGGCGGCGGACACGATCCGGGATATCTACCTGTCAGCGAGTGTCCGGATTGTTCCCTCGACACGTGACGATGAAATCGCGGCCCTGCAATGGATGCGCAAGTACGCGGATCAGCATGTCAGCTTCGCCGATTGTGCTTCCTTCGCCATCATGCGCCGCCTCAAGATCCGCACCGCTTTCACCTTCGACCGCCATTTCCGTCTCGCCGGATTCGACGTCATCGGGCTGAAGTAGCTGATGGCGTGGGAAAATAGAAAAATCCAATGACAGGTTCCCAAGTACGTCAGAAATTCCTCGATTATTTCGCCGCCCGCGGCCATCGCGTCGTGCGCAGCTCGTCGTTGGTGCCCGCCAACGATCCGACGCTACTGTTCACCAACGCCGGGATGAATCAGTTCAAGGACGTTTTTCTGGGCCAGGAGAAGCGCGATTATTCGCGTGCCACCACCTCGCAGAAATGCGTGCGTGCAGGCGGCAAGCACAATGATCTGGATAACGTCGGCTACACGCGTCGGCATCACACGTTCTTTGAAATGCTCGGGAATTTTTCCTTCGGCGATTACTTCAAGAAGGAAGCCATCGCCTATGCGTGGGAGCTGATCACCAAGGAATACGGGCTGCCGAAGGATCGCCTATACATCACGGTGTTTCGCGACGACGACGTCGCCGAGGAATTATGGCAGAGCGTGGCGGGCGTGCCGAAGGATCGCATCTTCCGCCTGGACGAGAAGGACAACTTCTGGCAGATGGGCGAGACCGGCCCTTGCGGTCCCTGTTCGGAGATCCACTACGACCTCGGTCCCGAAGCCGCCGAGCCGGGCCGCGAGCATGAGCAATTTCCGCTCGATGGCGGCGGGCGCTTCGTCGAAATCTGGAATCTCGTGTTCATGCAGTTCGATCGCGACGCCGGCGGTGAGCTGACGCCTCTCCCGCGTCCTTCCATCGACACGGGCATGGGGCTCGAACGGCTCGCGGCCGTGATGCAGGGCAGTCCTTTCGAACTACGATACCGATCTGCTGAGGCCCATCATTCTCAGGGCCGGCGATCTACTCGGCAACGTCGAGCGGGACGGCGAACAGATCAGCGTATCGATACCGTCCTGCGTATCAACGCCGATCACGCCCGCGCGACCACGTTCTTAATTCACGATGGAGTGCTGCCTTCGAACGAAGGCCGCGGCTATGTGCTGCGCAAAATCATGCGCCGCGCAATGCGCAACGCACGTATGACCGGCGCGACCGAACCGTATCTGTATCAAATTCACCGGCTTCGTGGCCGAGCACATGTCCGACGCGTATCCCGAACTGATGGAAAGCGTCCAGCGCGTGGCGCGCGTGGTGCGCGATGAAGAGAAGCGTTACGCGACCACGTTCCAGGTCGCGGAGAAGGTTTTCCACGACGAAGCCGCGCGCTGAAGGACGGCGTTCTGCCCGGCGCGGTCGCGTTCAAGCTTTACGACACCTACGGACTGGCGCTCGAAGAGCAGGAAGAGATGGCCGCGAGCGCGGGCTGGGCCATCGATCCGATGGGCTTCGAGATGGAAATGGAGAAGCAGCGCACGCGCGCACGCGCCAGTTGGAAGGGCGCTGAGAAGCGCCGATCATTCGACCGGAATTTGAAAGTATTCCGCGGACTGAATTCGTTGGGCGCGAAGTCTGAGAAGCTGCAGCGCACATCGTGCTTCCCATGGAAACTGAACTGATCCTCGATCGTACACCGTTCTATGCCGAGGCCGGTGGCCAAGTCGGCGACACGGGAGTGCTCATCTCCAAGGCGACGGGCGAAATCGTCGCGACCGTGGAGAATACCTGTACGCGGCCCCCCGGAAATGGCTTCACCAAGTCAAATTGGTGGCGCGGATCAGCCCGTCCAGCGCCGGCGAGACGGTCATCGCTCGTGTTGACGCTCACTCCCGTCGCTCGACGATGCGCAATCATACGGCCACGCACCTGTTGCATGCCGCGCTGCGAAAGGTTCTCGGGACGCATGTGAAGCAGGCCGGCAGCGTCGTCGAGCCGGGGCGCTTGCGCTTCGATTTCACGCACTACGCCGCGATGGACGCCGACGAACTCGCCGAAGTCGAGCGGCTGATGAACGAAGAGATTCTCGCGAATCGCGACGTTCACACCGACGTCATGGATCTCGATCAAGCGCTGGAGACCGGCGCCATGGCTCTGTTCGGCGAAAAATACGGCGAGCAAGGTGCGTGTCGTGTCGATCGACAAGGCGAATTTCAGCAAGGAACTGTGCGGCGGCACGCACGTCGCGCCGCACGGGCGATATCGGCGTCTGCAAGATCGTCTACGAGGGCTCGATTTCAGCCGGCGTCCGGCGCATCGAGGCGATCACCGGAGAAGGGGCACTGAAGCGCTTCCAGGAAGCGCAGGCGCAACTGGCGCGGGTTGCCGGAATTGTCCGCAGTTCGGAAGGGGATCTCGCCGAGCAGATCGAGAAGCTGCTCGCGAAAGAGAAGGCTCTCGAACAGGAAGTTCGAGCAACTGAAAACGAAAGCTGCTCAGGCCGAGGCCGGAGATCTCGAATCGCAGGCGCGAGAGATCAAAGGCGCGAGGGTTCTTGGCCGCCCGTCTCGATGGATTCGATCGCGCGCAGTTACGGACATTAGCCGATGCGCTGCGCAACAAATGGAAGAGCGCGGTGGTGGTGCTGGCTTCGGCGGATGGCGCTGCGGGCGTGTCGATCGTTTCGGCTGTCACCAAGGATCTGACCTCGAAGGTGCACGCAGGGAAGCTGGCGGGAGCGGTCGCGATGGCCGTCGGCGGCAAAGGCGGCGGACGCCCCGATATGGCGGAAGCCGGCGGGAAAGATCCCGCGGCGTTGGCCGACGCACTCGCGAATGTTTATAGCAGCGTCGAAGGAATGCTGTAAGCGGAAAAGCGTATGGAATCTTCGATGTAGTGATTGTGGGCGCGGGACCCACCGGCCTCGCCTGTGGCATCGAACTGAAGCGCCGCGGCGTCAGCGCTGTTCTGATCGACAAAGGCTGCGTCGTCAATTCGCTCTACCACTATCCGACGAACATGGTGTTTTTCACCACGCCGGAGCTGCTCGAAATCGGCGACATCCCGATGACCTCGCTGAACGAGAAGCCGGTGCGCGGCGAAGCGCTCAAATACTACCGCCGCGTCGCCGATCATTACCAGCTCGATATCCGGCAGTATCAGCGCGTCGAGCGGGTTTCCGGCGGCGACGGCACTTTCGAAACCCACGCCATTGACATGCACGGCTGCCCGCTGACCTATCGCTCGAAGAAGGTGATCTTCTCGATGGGCTATTACGACGTTCCCAATCTGCTGAACGTCCCCGGCGAGGATCTGCCCAAGGTCATTCACTATTACAAGGAAGCGCATCCATACTACAACCACGACGTTCTCATCGTCGGTGCGAAGAATTCAGCCGCGATCGCGGCGCTCGAACTGTGGTGGACCGGCGCGCGCGTCACCATGGTCCATCGCGGCGAGGGAATTCATAACAACGTCAAATATTGGATCAAGCCGAATATCGAGAATCGCATCAAGAACAACGAAATACCGGCGTACTTTAAATCCCACGTCGTCGAGATCCGCGATGAATCGGTGCGCATCGTGACGCCGGAAGGCGAGAAGTCGGATTAAGAACGATTTCGTGTTCGCGATGATCGGCTACCGGCCGGATACGGCGTTTCTCGCCGCGCACGGCATCGTGTTCGACCAGAAGACCCAGCGTCCGTACACCAATACAGAAACACTCGAGAGCGACCGCAAAGGAATGTATCTCGCCGGCGTGCTTGTGGCCGGGATGCACACCAACGAGATCTTCATCGAGAACGGACGCTTCCACGGCAAAATCATCGCGGAAGCGATTGCCTCAATCCTGCACGCTTCGTAAAAGCCGTCCGTGTAAAAGAAAACCCCTGACTGACGCCAGGGGTGTTTTTGTGGGGCGGGCCTTCGGCCTGCGGCGGGATTTAGCCCGCCTGCCAGAATTCGAACCGACTTCGACTAATTCGCTTTCGCGACCGTCTTCTTCGCGGCGGGAGCGGCGGTGGTCGAAGACTGCGTCAACAGCTTCTCGATCAAGCCTCGCAGGTAACCTTCGTCCTGCAACTCCGGCGTTCCGGTCGAAAGGCTCTGCGCGACGATGGTGCCCTTGCGATCGATCACCGCGACCTGCGGAACCACCCAGCGATCCATGATCGGAATGTTGAGGTAGCTGATTACCGAATCGCGCGACGCGTAGCCCACCGGGAATCCAAGGTTAAAATCCTTGACGAATTGAGCGGCCATGGGGCCGTTGGCATCGTTAAACACGGTGCCGAGAACCACCAGGCCGCGTGCGCCGTAATCCTTCTGAAGCTTCGTCAGCATCTCCGCCTCGTGCTGGCAGTGCGGGCACGTGGTGAACATGAACGGCAGCACAGAACCTGCCCCGATAGCTGGAAATCAAAATCTGCTTGCCGGAAGGGTCCGTGATGGTGAACTCCGGCGATTTGCGCGGCGCGTTCGGCGAAGCCACGGGAGCCCCAGGAGGCGCGGCGATCACGGGAACGGTCCACGCTGGAATTGTCAGCGCTAGAAGAGCGGCGGAAGCGATAAGTCGCATAGAGATAGTTTACCTCGGCTTTTTTATTCTACTGCAGTCCTTCCACGGATTGGACGGCGGTTCCGTCGATTCGAACCACAAATTTACCGGTGTCGCCCGTCCCGCGTATCTCCGTGGGCGTGCGCGAATCCACCTGGAAATGCTTCCATTTCCCGCGCAAGACTCGTTCATATAGGTTGAAGAACGTCTGTGCTGCGTCGGCATCTTCCCATTCCGAGGTATAGATGAGCAGCGGGGAGGCATCGCTCTTGCGTTCGTAGACGCGGAATTGGCCTCCGCGCCAATGTTCCGACGCCGCCTGCGCCGTGGAGCGGTCGGTGAACTGACGCAACAGGATGTTGTGATCGAACTCACCGAGATCGCCGCCGATCAGCAGGCGATACTCGTGCGCCTCTTTGCCCGCTTCCGACGCGAGCGTGGGCAGTTTCGGCTCCTTGGGCTCCACGTGATCGAAATAATCGACGGGATGTAGAACCTGTTGGGTGCTGGCCGGACCGTGTTCGAACACGGTGCTGAAACCCTTCACCCCCAAACGGTGGAAGACGGCGTCTTGAAAGCGCGCTCCGTCATCGTAGGGAAACAGCAGGGATTCCCGCACGTACAGCGGCGCGGAGTTGAGCACCGGGAAATCGGGGCCCTCCTGAGGATCGGCCGTCATCTCCTTTAATATGCGCTCCGGAACATCGGCCGGACCGCCTGCGATTTTCGATTCGTAAGCCCATGTAAGCCACGTCGCCTGGCCTTCCATCACGGCCTCGCGCGCCGACGATTCGTCGCTACCGGGATCGCCGCGGCTTAAATACTTGCCAAGCGGGTACTGCTGATCGGCTAGCGCGTGCGCGAGTTCGTGAACCAGCGCCATGCGCTGCTCGTCGCCCGGAGGCGTCGAATCCAGAATGAAGAGGCGCTTCTTCTTATAGTCGTAGTAGGCGGCGGCCTGCTCGCCTAAAAGATCGACCGTTTCCCGAGCCAGGCTGAAATCCTGAGGAACCAGACCAAATAGCTTCAGCGCGATCTCTTCGGCCCGGATTTCCTTTTCCGCGGAGCGGCCCTTCGTATGGCCCTCCACGTATTTCCGGAAGGATGCCTTGGTAACGATCTCGGAGGGGACTTTGCGGCGCACCGGCCAGCCCGTGATTTCCGAAAGTGTTTCTACGATCCCGTCAACGTCGTTGAATATCGTCGTGCGGGGCTGCGCAGGAAGGGGCAGGACGAGCAACGCAGCGAACACCAGGCGGCGGATCATTTTTGTGAACTAGCGTAACATGTACCGGCCCGGCACCCCCTAGGCTATACTGGAGTTTCACATGGCAGACGACAAACTCTATTCATCCCAGTACATCGGCAGCGGAACCTTCATCATCAGCAAACCCAAGCGCAAGGCCGCCAAGCGCCGCCAATCGAAGCTGAAGGGCACCGTTCGCGGCGCTCGTAAATAACTTCCAGGCAACCGCGTATCGGAGCGGGCCCACCGATCCATGAGCGGAGAGGAAACTCGCCCATGGGGAGGGCGCTCCTGCGGAGCGGGTGAGGTCTTGTAGCGGGCGACAGAGGCGTTTCATGCGGTTGTGGGATGGCGTGCTTCCTCTCCTTTACGCCCTCACGATAGAGTGAGCGGCTTTCCGGCTCGCGAGAACAAAATCGTACTCTCCTGAAAGCTCGGCACTTCTAATTCCTGAGCGCGCGTCAAATGCGCATTTCCCCATAAATTCCCCGATTTTACCTTTCCTTAACAATTCTCCCGATCCGTCGAACGGACTCTTTACAACTCCTCGATAGACTGTTAGCGTCACCAGCGCCGTCAATCGGCGGTTCGGTCGCCAGCAAAAAGGCGGAAAGGGTTGAGGATGACGCGAGCAGAAAGCAGGCCGGTAAACGCGGGGCGGGAAGACCCCCATGGAGAGTCGTTCCTTTCGCCGTGGCGGTCACGTTCGCGATTACCGCCGTCCCTGCGAGCGCGCATCATTCTTCCTCGGCCTACGAATTGACCAAAACATCGAGTGGAAGGTCACGGTCACCGAATTCCGCTCGTGAATCCGCATGCGTACGTATTTTTCACGATGGCGGACCCCTTCGGTAAAACCGTCAACGGGCGCTGTGAATCGCCGGCCGTGAACGCGCTCGCGAGGGTCGGGTGGACGTCGAAGACGCTCACTCCTGGCGAGAAGGTCACCATCAAGGGCGCTCCGGGACGCAACGAAGAGAACGTCTGCATGCTGCAGTATTTTCATCCGCGAAAACGGACAGGAGATCAGCCGCAGTGGGGGATACCCACGAAGAATGGCGCGAATCCTCTGGCGACGCTCGCCAAAAATACTCCGCGTCCCGCGCGGCTCGCGAACGGACATCCGAAATTGGGAGGTCCGTGGGTCGGCATCGGCGGTCCGGATGGCCGCGGTCCCCTGAATCGAGGCATCGGCGGCCCGGGTGGTCCCGATGGCAAAAAAGGTCCTCCCATGGGGAGAGGTCCAGGACGCGGTGGTCCTCCACGTCCGGAAGAGACGGCCGCGGGCGCGCTCGCCGCGAAGAGTTACGATCAGCCTTTCGACGATCCCGCGATCAAGTGCGATCCCGCGAACATTCTGTTCGGATGGGTGCACGATCGCCACGTCAACGAAATCATTCAAAAAGACAACGAAATCACGATGAAATTCGGCTATATGGACTTCGTGCGCACGATTCACATGAACCAGTCCGAGCCGCCCAAAAACGTCGCGCCCTCGCGCGGCGGCTATTCGATCGGCAAATGGGATGGCGATACGCTCGTCGTCGATACGACGCATCTCGCTGCCGGCGTGCTGATCCCCATCATCGGCGTGATGTACAGCGATCAGATGCACATTGTGGAGCGCTTTTCCTTCGATCCCGACAAAGGGATGCTCACGCGCACTTACCGCGCCGACGATCCGCTGTACCTGAAGGGTCCCTACACCGGCCAGGATGTGATGGCGATCTCGGACGAACCGTACGTGCCCTACAACTGCGTCGAACTCTCCGGCAAGAACAACATCCGATCGAAGAAATAAGGCTGGAACGTGGGGCGGGGCTTTGGCCTTGCAGCCGCCCTTTCAGGCGGCGACCGGGAGCTTGGCGGAAAGCTCGCCGGCAGCCCGAAACGTAAGCGGGCCGGCGGGTAATCTGAACACCTTGCTGGGCTTGCCCCATACTGGAGTCGTGACGAAAGCTAACTCCCAGCACGACCCCGAGCTCCTGGCCAAAAGCGTCTGGCTGCATTTGAAGCATGCCCGGCGCATGGCTCCTGTTCTCCTCGCCCCTGATCTACGTCGGCATCATTTTCTTCTGGATGCTGGATATTTACGTCACGGTTTACCAGGCAGTTTGTTTTCGGGCCAATGGCATCCCGAAAGTACGGCGCGGCGATTACATCGTTTACGATCGCGGCCGTCTGCCGTATCTCGACATCATCGAGAGGCTGGATGCGTTTACTGCGCCTACGCGAACGGATTGCTCGCCTATGTCACGGAGATTACCGCGCGCACCGAGCAGCATTTCTGTCCGATCAAACACCACGTGGATGTGATTCATCCGCATTCCCGTTACTCGCACTTCCTTCCCTATGGAGACGCTCGGGCATTCAAGACCGGCTTCAACAAAGTGCGCAGCGATTTCGTGGACATCAAGCCCGCTCCACCTGATTCGACGTCCAAGAGCTGAATCCTCCGGTCGCCGTGCGGCCCGCGCGGAAGTAGAATAGAGCGAGATCTCGGGAAGGAGCGTCCCATGAAGATGCGCTATTTCGTCGCGATTTGCATACTCTTCGCCGTATTTCGCGGCTCGATTTACGCCGAAAACGGCCCGCCTCCCGACTGGAGCGGCTACTACATGCTGGCTCGCGGCCGCGATCTGACCGGCTTAAATGTAGTCGACCCCGATCTGAACCAGACGGTCAAAGAGCATCTGCAACCGTGGGCGAAGTTGAAGATGCAGGCGACCGACGGCGTCGCCGACGATACCGGCGCGGTCTGCCTGCCCTCCGGGATTCTGCGCGCTCCCCGGAACTCCTACTCCGGCAATTTTCTTTTCCTTCCGCAGACCGACAAAGTGATCATGGCCTTCTGGGAGGCCAACACCTCGCGAGTGCGCAGGATTTATTTAAACCGCCAGCATCCCAGGAACGTCGTTCCTACCTGGAATGGAGATTCGGTGGGCGTCTGGGTGGGCGCGACGGTGGCTTCGCCTAAACTCTCCTACACGCTCATGATCGATACCATCGGCTTCAACGACAAATCTTGGCTGAGCGGCGATATGACACCGCACACCGAAGAAACCCACTTGAGCGAGCGCATGCGCCAGATCGAGCACAACGGCAATACGTACATCGAACTCGTGGGCGTGGTGGAAGATCGCCACGCGCTCACGTCGGCGTACACGTACACGCGCTATTACGAAACAGACCCAGGAGATTCCCGAGCATATCTGCGCCGACGACATCGCGATGTGGAAGCAGTGGCGCAACGACGAACTTAAAATCCTGAACCTGCGCGCCGGCGAGGTCAAATGAAACCGCGGAAGCCACTCGCGGGGCGGACGCCTCGTCCGCACGGGACCCCCGGTCCCGTCCTGGTTTTCGTTGCGATATTGGCTGCGGGCGGGCTCCTCGCTTCCGCACAGCAGCCGAATCCCAATATCGCCGGCGTCTACCGATCGATTTCCAACGCAACGACTCTTCCCGGCGGCTTGAAGAACTCCGGCTCTCCAGCGGAAATCCCTCTGCTGCCGAGTGTCGCTGCTCAGATGAAAACCGCCAACGCGCACGCTGTGCATCAACGTGATCCCTGGCGATCGTGTCAGCCCGTCGGTCAGTTTCGGATGATGGCGAAAGAGGGCACGACGGTCGAGCTTGCTCCGGTGAAAGGCATGCTCGTGATGCTCTATGAGGACGTCGCTCGCGGATTGATGCGGACCATTTACTTAAATCGCGGACACATCGAAGGCCCGGTCGCCGCGCCCGATCCGAACATCGAAGCGTCGAAAGGAACGTGGTTCGGCGATCAGATAGGGCACTGGGAAGGCGATACTTTGACCATCGATTCCACGGGATTCAACACCCGCACCTGGCTCAACGACGCCGGTGCGCAGCATAGCGAAGCTCTGCACCTGATCGAACGCATTCGCCCCATCGTGGGTGGTCGGTATCTCGAATATAAGATGACGGCCGAGGATCCTATGACGCTGGCCAAGCCGTACACCTACACGCGCTATTTCGAGAAGATCCATTCCGAGATCGCGGAGAACATCTGTCAGGACGAGGAGTAAAGATGTCGTCTGTCTGACAGAATGGACCAATGTCAGACATGCTAGAATTTCAAGCATGAAGCGCGTTTCGAAAGCTAAGCGCATTTCCGTCCGCTTCCCCACTTCCTTACAGGCCAGGCTGGAGCGGCGAGCCAAGCTCGCAGGGAAGACCGAGTCGGAGGTCGTACGCGAAGCGGTGGAAGCCCACATCGCACAAGCGCCGGTTCCAGAGTCCGCATTTCACCTTGCACAACGGCTGGGATTGGCGGGATGCGTGGACGGGCTGCCGAGCGATTTAAGCACAAACCGCGAACACTTTGAGGGTTTCGGTGGATTACCGTCGGCGGTGAAGCGTGTCCGCTTAACGGCGCCGCGTCGGGCTGCTTCGAGGTGAGGCGGATCCTGCTCGATACGGGACCGTTGGTTGCCCTCTTTTCGGCGTCGGACTCTCGTCACGAGGATTGCGTCGAAGTGTGGAACGCTGTGAAGCCTCCCCTCTATACGTGCTGGCCGGTGTTGACCGAGGCGGCTTGGCTTCTACGATCGCATCCGGCCGCTGTCGAAGGCATGCTCCAAGCTTCACAGAGCGGACTGCTCGCCATTTTGAATCTGGATGCCGCAGATGCGGCCGCGATCGCCATCGTGATGAAGCGCTTCCGGAAATTAAAGCCGCAGTTGGCGGACGCCGCGCTCGTGCATCTGGCGCAGCGGGAGAAGATCGATACGATTTTCACTCTGGATCGGCGCGACTTCCGTGTTTATCGCACGCGGTCGAATCGTGCTCTCAAGCTGCTGCCTTAGAGCAGAGAGCGTCCGCGACCGTCGGGACCTGCGCTCCTAGGTGACTCTGGATTATACGAATTCCAATCGGTTTCGTAATTCGTCCGGCGCCAGAAGATCGTGGATCAGGAGAAGGTGTCTCAACACCGCTCCGATTGTTACCGACTCCTGGCGCTAGTAGACGATTCCCCAGTGCACTTTGCCCGAGCGGTGCAAGCGAAGAAAGTCCTTGTCCTGCGTGACGAGGATACGGCGTTCAGCGGCGGCAAACTCAAGCTGTCGCTCATCGGCCACGCCGTCTAGCCCTTTTTCATTCGTGCAGGTCACATCAATCGAACGACGTCTGAGTCCTTCGGCGATCGCGAACGGAACATTCTCGTCCAGGTGAAACCGGACGGGCACGATTTTAGGAAGCTTCTTTGATAGAAGGGCGATTCAACTTCGCCCGGACGGCCGAGGGAGTCTCCCGGCGGAACTCCTCTGCCATCGCGCGCTCGGCGCGGATGTCTTCCTGAATCTCTTCCCGATGATCGTGGTAGTAGGCCAACGCTGCGTGAACGTCGCCGAGTGTAATCGACGGGATCTGCGACACGATCTCGTCGGGAGTCCATCCGTTCTGCTCATGCCAGACTACGATATCGAGCACACGAACCCGATGGCCCGAGATGCACGCACTCCCACCGCAAACTCCCGGCGTTCTCGCGATGCGATCTACAGCAGCAGCCATGATTACAGGATATAGCGAAGAGTGAATGCGTGGAGATTCGTGATCCGCGATAAACCTCGATCTCGGCGGGCAGGAAAGATCGTGGTGCGGGCGGCCTAGCGCCAATCGCGAGCACCGTGATGCACGTGAAGAATTTCTATTGCGTCTTCGCGAATTCGGTACGCGACGATGTACGGAAGTGGCGTGAGGACCAATTCGCGTGTGCCATGTTCTCGTCCGACGCACCCACGATACGGAGCGATTGAACGGTGCGGTAAATGCGGAAACCCGTCGAGTGCGCGAAGTCCGGCATTCGCTCTGTCAGGTACTTTTTGATTTGTTCGAGGTCAGCGGCAGCGGCTGGGGTCCAGCGAATCCGCATCAGCTGCCGAACATCTGCCTGACCCGCGCGTCCATCTCTTCTTCTTCAATAAATTCGCCGCGATCTGCTTGTTCAAGCCCCTTCTTCACCGCGGCTCGAAAGCGAGCATCGTCTTGAAGGAGATGTAGTGCGGCATCCTTCACCAACTCTTCCGTGCCGATACCCTCGTGCTCGGCGATTTTCGAGAGCTCGGCGGCTTCCTCGGGCGTGAAGTGCACTTCCATATCGCCAGTGTAGGAAAGGGATTCACGCAGGTCAAGCGAGCCGCCGTCTGGCGGCGATGCTGCGATCGATCACGAAAAACGGAGCGAATTGCGTTGCGAAAAGCAGGAGGAATCTCAGCCGTTCTAGGAGCACGGACCCAAGTGGCTCGATATCGCGCAGGTTTTCGAAAGCAAGTGCTTTGAACGAGGGATACTGAAACGCAAATGCGACGGCTCCAAGAACTATGCCGGCAAGGATTATGCCCCCGGTGATCGTTCCCACCCGGGCAAAGACTCGGAGCGGCCCGCCGGGCGATTCGGATCGTTCGCCGTCGCTTCGATAGCGCGCGAGGGCGACCAGGAAGAGAACCCACGTGATGTCGCCCGCCAATCCCACCACCAAACGGATTACCACTTCCAGCGATTTCAGACCTACGAGGCGAGCTGGATTAAGAATCGAGCCGCTCCACGGGACCACCCACAGGGCCGCGCTCACAGTGGCCACCGCCCATGTGAGATGCCGAAGGCGCGCCGGAATCCGCGGGACGACCCCGCCGCCACCCAGCGCAATCAGGAATCCAAGGAAGAGCGCGAGATAGCCGAGGCCCACAAGGATCATAGCCGCGAAAGCGTAGTTCGCGTAACCAGGGTGCTGCAGCAGGCTTTTCCAATATGCGAGCTGTCGGCTCCAATATGCCGGGTTTATTACAGGTGCGATGCCTGCGACAAATCCGATGGCCGCGAGGAGCGCTGTTTTGCGAAGATCGGTCAGCCAGGCTCTCATGTGTCTGCCTCATTTGATCGGCACAGGAGACGCCCTCAAGTAGCCCTCCAAGAGGACAAAAAGGGCTGCCCGCATCGCGAGCAGCCCTTTTCCTAAAACGAACCTATCGAAACTTTAATCGCCGAAGCTGCCGACTTCTTCCTTCTTCTCGGCAGGCTTCGCGACCGGAGCCGCCGGAAGAATCGAGCTGATCGGAACAATCCCGCCTTCCACCGGCTTCACTCCGAGCACGTGCTCGTTGTACATCGCCTGCATGCGGGCGTTCTCGGCATCCGCCTTCATTTTCGCGTCGCGGGCGCGAGTCTTTTCCTCGCGCGCCGTCTTGGCGATGCCCTTGTCGTCGAGATCATGCTGCCGCAGCTTATTCACGTCTTCCTCGCGCAGCACCATGTGGTGCTCCTTCGAAGGAAGGTTCACGCTCTTGCCGCCGGCGATGATTTCGTGGCGGCCTTTTTCCTCGTACCACTTGGTGAGCGTCGCGGTCATGTGCATCTTCTCGATGATGTTGCGCCAGCCCACGCCCGTGTTATACGCGCAGAAGGAAATCTCGCCTTCCTGCGTGGCGTAGGGGATAATGCACTGCTCGGTGCGGCGGAAATCGTAGTTGAACAGATCCTGGAACCACATTCCCGCGATGAACAGAAAGTTCCAGCGATCCTTGCGGCGCTGTTCGATGTCGGCCATCGTGCGGTCGCCCGTCACTTTGCCGTACTTCTTGTTCGACATGCCGAAGCACTTATCGAACTTGGCGATCAGATCGGCCAGACGGAAATGCGTGGGAGCTTCGTAAGGATTATAGTTGCGCAGCAGCGCGAGAGAAACGGCGAATACCGACATCTTCTTGCTGCGCGCGCCATCGTTGATCTTGGCGACGTCGCGAGCGAGCCGATCGGCATTCAGGAACGCCGTCACCGGGCGATATTCCTTGGTTTCCTTGTCGCACATCACCGCCATACCGATGCCGCAGTTCGGGTGGCATCCGCAGGAGAGCTGTCCCCATTCCGCGCTCGGCCCGTGGACCAGATCCGCGAAATCGGAGAACGTACTCATGAAGGAAATCGGGAACCAGTCGCGCACCGGCTCGCCGAGGCCCGTCTGATTCTTCACGTCGTGCGCCAGGTTCGCGAGCGTGTAACGCTGCGCCGCGCGGCGCTCGGGAGTCACCGCTTCATCGCGACCGGTAAACGAAACCGGCTGGAAGCTGAGGAACGGAATCTTCTTCGGATTGTCGAGGGCGAAGCGCACCACCGCGCCCACCTGCTCGTTGTTCACGCCGTTGATCAGCGTGATCACCGGGACGATGTCGACGCCCGCGCTGTACAAGTTCTCGATGGCGCGCAGCTTCACGTCGAACAGGTTGCCGACGGCGCGATGCGAGTTCGCTTCGTTGCCGATGCCGTCGAATTGCAGATACGCGTAGCGCAGACCGGCTTCGGCCGCGGCCTTCGCGAACTCAGGCTTCTTCGCGAACTCGATTCCGTTGGTCGCGGCCTGCACGCTCTGATAGCCCAGCTTCCGGCAATAGCGGATGGCGTCCAGGAAATGCGGGGAAAGCGTCGGCTCACCGCCCGAGAACTGCACCGACAACTGGCGGCGCGGCTTGATCGAAATCGCGTTGTCGAGCAGCGTCTTGATGTCTTCCCACGTCAGCTCGTGTACGAAGCCGACCTGATTGGCGTCCATGAAGCACGGATCGCACATCATGTTGCAGCGGTTCGTCAGATCGATGGTGAGCACGCTGCCGCGCCCGTGCGTGATGGTGCTCGAACCGTGATCGTGCAGCTTTTCGTCGTTATGCGCGCGGATGTCGCGGCCGGGGAAAACGTCCTCCAGGTGCTTGCTGAACGCCGGATCGATCGACATCAGATCTTCGAATTTGCCATGGACGGAGCATTCCTTCACCATGACGATCTTGCCGTCTTTTTCGATGATGTTCGCCTTGATCTCGCCGAGCTTCTCGTTCTTCAGAATCTCCACCGGCAGCTTGCCGTCGAGGATCTGCTGGCGAATCTCGGGGATGCACTTGGGACAAAGAGAATCGGTTTCGCGTGGCCAACCGAGCTTCGGCTTTTGCTTCTCCCAGCTCTTGAGCAGAGGCTTTTCGGACCACTTCGGCGTAAACGACGGGTTCGGCTTAATCGAGTTGAACGTGTCGTAGACATGCCACGCAACGTTCGCGGCCACCGCGATCGCTTTTTCGACGTGCTTGATCGGCTTCGTCAAGATCTGTTTCTCCTGTGGGTGAGATACCTGAGGATCAATTTATGTCACTTTCTTAACCAGAGCTACTCCCTTGAAGCGAAAGGGCGTTACGTGCATCGGACGGCGCTATCTGGGATTGAACGGTTATGGGCCAAAAGCCCTTTCTGTGCAAGCAGATAGCGTCCGAACGGTAGCTCGCCGGAGGACCGCTCCCCTTGGTCGCGGCTCGGGTCGGTTTGATTTTATCCCGGAAGGTCTTTTTGCAGCGGGGGCCCTTGTATTCCGAAAGCGGTCGTTTGGGCGATTTCGACCGTCCTCGCCAGCGAGATTGAACCGACCCGAGCCGCGACCAAGGGAAGCGGTCAGAAATTCGATATTCGTGGCACTCGCGGACTTTTCAACTCACGAAGAAAAGCACCGACCCGAGCCGCGACCAAAGGAAGCGGTCCCCCTTTGACGCGCCAGAATCAACCCCCCCGCCCCTCCGTGATCTAGGAAATCTTGATCAGGAGCTTGCCCATAGTTCCGCGGCCGGCGAGGTCGCTTTGAGCCTGCGCGGCTTCCGCGAGGGGATATTCTTTCTCGATCATGAGCTTGAGCTTGCCATTTTGCAGCCACGAGAAGATATCGCCCGAGCGCCACTTGAGCTCCTCCGGCGAGGAATAATTGCCCAGCGTCGGGCGCGTCAAATAGAGTGAACCTTTCGCGCTCAGCATCAGGACGTCCATGGGCGGCACCGGACCGCTGGCGTTGCCGAAGCACACCATCATGCCGCGAGGCCGCAGAGAATCGATGCTCTTCTCGAAGGTCGCTTTGCCCACGCCGTCGTACACGACGTGCACTCCGGTGCCGCCGGTGAGACGCCGCGCTTCGGCATGAAAATCGATTTCGTTGTACAGGATGACTTCGTCGGCCCCTGCTTCGCGAGCGACGTCCGCTTTGGCTGCGGATCCCGCGGTGGCGATCACCCGCGCGCCGCAAAGTTTCGCCATCTGAACGATCAGGCGTCCGGTTCCTCCCGCCGCAGCGTGCACCAGCGCGGTGTGGTCCTTGCCGAGCGGGAAAGTCGAATGCGTCAGATAGTGGGCGGTCATGCCCTGGAGCATGCACGCCGCCGCGTCGGCCAAAGAAACATGCGCGGGGACATGCACGAGCGCCGTGGCCGGAACCGCCGCGTATTCCGCGTAGCTGCCGCGCGCCATGGTCCACGCGACAGGATCGCCCGGCTTGAATCCAGTGACGCCGTCGCCGGCGGATTCAACCGTTCCCGCTCCTTCCGTCCCGAGCACTGCGGGAAACGGCAGTTTGTACAAACCGATCCGATGGTAGATGTCGATGAAATTGACGCCGGAATAGGCGACCTTCACCACTACCTGGCCGGGCGCAGCCGTAGGCTTGGCAAACTCTCCATACTTCAGGACTTCGGTACCGCCGTGTTGTTCGATGTAGACAGCTTTCATGATGTGCGAATCCTTTTCGACTTGGCGTGCCGCCTCTCCGATTTACCGTACCGCCCTCCGGTAGCGCAACGCCCTTCGCAAGTGTACCGCCGCGGCATAGGCCAATAAGTAAATTGCCGTCAGCGGAAAAAATAGTAAGCGCCCAATCGAGGGAACCGCGGACGCGCCGGAGATACCCGTGCGAAATAACACGAAGCGCCCGATCAGCTTCCAGTTGCCTGCGTCGCACCAGAAGAAATCGGCGTTCTCATTGACGATCAAAACTTTTGCCGGGACACGCGCCGCCAGGGCCACCTTCCACTTCGTCATGATCGGTTCGGCCGCGCACAGAATCCCGATCGCGCCGTAGCCGCGCGCGCTCAACTCCTCGAAAAGACTTTTACGAGCTTCGGGCGTCGCATAATCGGCAACCCGATAAATCCGTCCTGAGAGCCCTTTGGGCGTACCGGCGTAACACGTGATGACGTCGATTTCCGCGGCTTCGTCATACATCCTCCGGAAAAGAGGAATCATCCGCTCGAGGACGGATCGGGATCCGCTCTCGACCAGAAGTACGCGCGTGAGAGGCGGAATCGCATGGCGGAAAAAGTGGCGCAAGAGATTATTTTACGTGGTCCGGAGCATGCGTGTCCGACGACAGCTCTCGAATCGCATTGCATTGCTTTCGTCTCCGAAGGAGACTACCGTAAAGTTATGTCAGACCTGAAGCTTGACGACTTATTCGTCTCCACGGAGGAAGAAGTCGAGGTCGACGAGGAGACCGCCGCTGCCATAGAGATTGGCATCAAACAGGCAGACGAGGGCTTGCTTGTGCCTTCGGAAGAAGTCCACCGAAGAGTACGCGAGTGGCTCGCCAGATCCTCTACACAAAAGCCGCTCTAGCCGATCTGGAAGGGATCCTCGAGTACATTCGGGCTGAGAATCCCCAGGCAGCGGAGCGACTAGGAACCGCCCTCCTGGCGCACATCGATCTCCTGCGCAACTTTCCGAGGCTTGGCTCCTCGGTTCGCGGTCATCCCAGATTGCGAAGGATCGCGCACACGCCGGTTGCTGTCTACTATCGCGTAATAAGCAGAGACGATTTGATTGAGATCGTGCGCGTCTGGCACGGCTCCCGAAAAGACCCTACCGTGCACGATTATGTTCCCTAACGTCACGATTCGCCGGCGGACCCGCCGACCCATAACGCTATAATTTTCCTGCAGTGCAACTTTCTCCCATCGACTGGGCCGTCGTCGCCTTGTACTTCCTGTTCAACCTGGGCATTGGGTTGTACTATCGCGCGCGCGCCGGCAAAAGCGTCGAGGAATTCTTCCTCTCCGGACGCAACGTCCCGTGGTGGCTCGCGGGCACTTCGATGGTCGCGACGACCTTCGCGGCCGACACGCCGCTGGCCGTGACGGGGATGGTCGCGAAGGGAGGCATCGCGGGCAACTGGCTGTGGTGGTGTTTCGCCGCGAGCGGGATGCTGACGGTTTTTTTCTACGCGCGTTTGTGGCGACGCTCCGGAGTGATGACCGACATCGAGTTCGCCGAGATCCGCTACTCCGGCAAGCCCGCAGCCTTTCTGCGCGGATTCCGCGCCATCTACCTGGGCATCCCCGTGAACTGCATCATTCTCGGATGGGTCAACAAGGCGATGGTCGATATCCTGATGCTGATTCTAGCATTTCGAAACTTCAGGCCCTCGCGATCGTGATCGGAATGATCGCCGTGACATCGTCCATCTCCACACTTTCAGGATTATGGGGCGTACTGGTCACGGACGTTTTCCAGTTCGTCATCAAAATGGGGATGGTGATCGCGCTCGCGGTTTATGCGGTGAATGCGGTCGGCGGGATCGACGCCATGAAGATGAAGCTCGCGGCGGTAGACCTCACGCGTGGGTCGCCCCACGGTAGCAATGGCTCAGTGCTCAGTTTCGTGCCTGATCTCCACTCCGCATGGATGCCGATGGTCACATTTTTCGTGTACATTTCGCTGAACTGGTGGGCGACCTGGTATCCCGGCGCGGAACCGGGCGGCGGAGGCTACATCGCGCAGCGGATGTTCTGCGCCAAGGACGAAAAGAATTCGCTGCTCGCCACGCTGTGGTTCAACATGGCGCATTACGCCGTGCGGCCCTGGCCGTGGATTCTGGTGGCGCTCACGTCGTTAATTTTGTTTCCCGGTTTGAAAGATCCCGAGACCGGCTACATCCGCGTGATGATCGCCGACCTTCCTCCTTCGCTGCGCGGACTGATGGTCGCGGCGTTCGCGGCCGCCTACATGTCCACCATTGCGACGCAACTCAATTGGGGCGCGAGCTACCTGGTCAACGATTTCTACCGCCGCTTCTGGAAGCCGAAGGCATCCGATCGCCACTACGTCACCGCTTCGCAAATTGCGACGATTCTGCTCACCGTGATCTCCGCCATCGTGACGTTTTATCTCGATTCCATCGCCGGAGCCTGGAAGCTGCTTTTGGTAACTGGCGCAGGCACGGGCAGCGTCCTACTGTTGCGCTGGTTCTGGTGGCGCATCAATGCCTGGAGCGAAGTATCCGCGATGATCTCCGCGTTCGCCGTGTCGCTCGCGTTGCAGATCGGCTTCCACATGGATTCGGACGATCCGCGCAGCTTCGCTTACATCATGATGATCACCGTGGCGATCACCACGGTCGTGTGGCTCAGCGTGACGTTCGCCACTTCGCCCGAGCCGCGCGAGATTCTCGTCTCGTTCTATCGGCGAACGCGGCCCAGCGGTTCGGGATGGAAGCCGATCGCGAAGCTCGCGCCCGACGTACATCCTGAGCAGGACGGCTGGGCGAATCTGATGGATTGGGTGGCCGGCTGCACGTTGATCTACGGAGTGTTGTTCGGCACCGGGAAACTTTTGCTGGGCGAAGCCGCGCCCGGGTTTGCATTGCTCGCGGCGGGATTGGCGGGAGGCGCTGTGATCTATTTCGATCTTTCGCGAAGAGGGTGGAGTGCCGTTACCGATTAGCAAAAAGCCATCCGCTTCCGGTCGCGCGCTTTCGATCTGCGGAGTATTCATCCTCGCGGCCGCGGCACTGTGGGCCGGCCCGGTCGAATATGGACTCGCCGAACTCAACGCCGCGATGGCCGCCCGGAACCTTCCCGGTAAAAATAAGGCCGAGTTGAGTCTCGATTCACCCGAAAGCTTTCGCATTGAGCCCTACGCCCGCGGTGGTGCGTACATTACCGGCGGCGATCTGCGAGGTCTGATGTACGGCTTGCTGGAAGCAGCCGATCAGATTCGCGCGACCGGGCGTTTCGCGAAGGCGCACGGTCAGCCCGCGGCTGCTCTCCGCGGCGTGCACATCGAACTGGACGCCGATCTCGAACGCACTCCCGAGGAATTCTGGCGAGCCTATTTTCAAATGCTCGCCCGCAATCGCTTCAATCGTGCGCATATCGTTTTCCAACATTTGACGCGCCCCTACCGCTCGGCCTGCATTGTCTCGCGCGCGGCGGCGGACTACGCCGTGGATTTCACGCTCGGGGTCGAAGGGGAAATTGGAGCGGACGAAATGAGCGTCTTGCTGGCGGTCTGTCCCTCGGTGCGCAGCGTTGCGGTCGAACCGCATTCGCATTCGCGTACGGCGATTCTCGAAGCCGTGCGGCGCGCGGGCCGCCTCATTACGGTCGATCAGGACGGGCAGAGCGTCGGAAGCACGGATGCGTCTGTCGCATTGCTGCACCCGGCATTACTGTGGCCTCCGAGTTTTGAGATTCGTCCGCCGTTTCACCAGGCGGAGGAAGGACGCCCCGAGCAAATCGTGGACCCGGCCCGCGCGTCCGATCATGGGCCATTTTATTGGGTGTGGGGACGGCTCGGCTACGATCCAGGCACCGCGCCGCCGAAGGGCGGCAATCCTGCCGAATACGACGCCGCGCGCATGGCCGTCCTGCAGATTGCGGCCGCGGAGCTTGCCGAGGAAGGGGGCTCCGACCATGTCGCCTCGGCCACGGAAGCAGTGCGCAATTTGAAGCGCGGGATCGCCTCCGCCAAATTCACACCGCTCGATATCGCCGCCCGTTTGGAGTCGTCCGCGACCGTTCTTGTGAAATCGACGATCCCCGATTTTCGCGCGATCGGCATCATGGCGACCGAACGCGCGGGCGAGCAGCGTTCCGCCTACGCCAGCGCGTTACATGTAGCGGAGCCCGCCTCGCCGGCAGGGGAGGAATCGAGCCCACACTCAGGAGGCAAGACTCGCGCGGGTTCAGATCGTGATGCTGGACATCCCGGCGCGGAACGCGCCGCCACCGATAAGGCGGGCGTCTTCTACGCCAATGCCACCTCGAACGCTCCCCGATCGGTGCGCCCGCAGATGATGCACAAGCCGAATCTGGCGACGGCTTCCGATCAGCCTTTGATGGTCACGCTGCATCTTGCCGCGCCCAAACAGGCTACGCTCGTGCGTCTGCATTTCCGGACGCTCGATCCGCAATCGAAGGAAGTGGTGCTGGAGGAGCAACCTTCCGCCGAGGTTCACTTCACCATTCCCGGCTCGGAGCTGACCGGCACGTGGGATCTTTTCTACTATTTCGAAGTGCTGAATCGCGAAGGTTCCGGCTGGTTCGAGCCCGACCCGCTCGCGGCCGCGCCCTACTTCGTCGTCCACATTCAAGCGCCCCGCACCGGCCCCAACTAGCGAACCGCAGAACCGCAGGCGGCTTTTCTGCGGCTCAGTGACACCGCTTCCTATCCGGGCCAATACCCCCCGCCGTGTCATCCCGAGCGCCAGCGAGGGATCTGCTGTTCGTTTTCTAGTACAGCACCCGTGTATGAATCGTGCCTTCCACCTGATCGAGCTGTTTCTTCAACTGCTGCGAAACGGCGCGCTCGGACGTCTCGATATCGATGACGACGTAGCCGATTTTCGCGTTGGTTTGCAGATACTGCCCGGCGATGTTGATCCGCTGTTCGGAGAAAATCGCGTTGATCTGAAACATCACGCCTGGTTGATTGCGGTGGATATGCAACAGACGGTGCTGTCCCGGATGCTCTGGTAAAGATACCTCCGGAAAATTCACCGCGCCCAGCGTCGACCCGTTGTTGCTGTACTTCATCAGCTTGCCCGATACTTCAATGCCGATATCGCGCTGCGCCTCCTGCGTGCTTCCGCCGACGTGCGGCGTGAGAATCACGTTGTCCATGGCCCGCAGCGGCGAAACAAATTCCTCCGCGTTGCCCTTGGGTTCCTGCGGAAATACGTCGATCGCAGCACCGCTGAGGTGCTTGGACTCGAGCGCCGCGACGAGCGCGTCGATATCCACTACGGTCCCGCGCGCGGCATTGATCAGCGCCGCGCCCTTCTTCATGCGCGCGAGCACGTCCGCAGTAATCATATTGTGCGTCTGCGGAGTTTGCGGAACGTGCAGCGTGACGACGTCGGAATTTTCGAGCAGTTCGTCCAGCGTCGGGACCTGGCGCGCGTTGCCAAGCGCCAGCTTCAATTCGATGTCGTAAAACAGGACGTGCATGCCCAGCGATTCCGCGAGCACGCCGATCTGCGTCCCGATGTGACCGTATCCAACAATGCCCAGCGTTTTGCCGCGCGCCTCCCGCGAACCCGTTGCCGTCTTGTGCCATTGGCCGCGATGCGCCGCCGCGTTACGCTGCGGAATGCCGCGGATCAGAAACACGATTTCCGCGAGCACCAGCTCCGCCACGCTGCGCGTATTCGAAAACGGAGCGTTGAACACGGCCACGCCGTGTTCCTGCGCGGCGACTAAATCCACTTGATTCGTGCCGATGCAAAAACATCCCACCGCGATCAGCCGAGGCGCGTTTTCGAATACCTTCTTTGTCAGTTGCGTCGACGAGCGGATACCCACTACGTACGCATCGCGCACCGCCTCGATCAGTTGTGGCTCGGGCAGCGATTTCTCGTGATACTCGATTTCCGTATAGCCGTCGCCGCGAAACGCATCCACGGCGCTTGCGTGGATGCCTTCGAGCAGAACGATTTTCATCTTGTTTTTAGCGAGAGAGGTTTCCATCGTGGGAAGTTTTATGGTGGTTTGGATCAAGGTGGTTTAAATCAAGCTGGTCTGAAAGCCCTGAAATTATAGAGTGGCACATTTCTTCGCCGTTGCCCATACGCCTTGCGCGTCAGTCTCAGCGATAAACTTCTCCATGCGGCTTGCTCCTGGAGGACGTTGTGTGACACCTTCGGGTTGTACGCTTCCTGCGTTCCGCAATGTCCACTCAGACGCCAATCCGAGGTAACCCGCGCATCCGAATTGCGTTGAGTCTCGTTTTGTTGGGAATCGCGCTGTTCATGGTGATTAAGTTCGGAAAGGCCCCGAAAAAAGAGCCCGTGGTGCCTTCCTTCCGCTCGCAGGCGCCTTCGTCGGAGGGCTCCGGAAGTTTCGCATGGATTCCGCATTATCCGGCGCGAACGTCCTCAACATCCGGACCAAGGAAAATGAAAATATTCTGAGCTACGGCCTCGATTTTCAGAGTAGCGACGCGCCCGCCCCCATCGCCGAATATTTCGAACGCGGATTGCGCGGCGCGGGCCTCAGCGTGCAGACGCGTAATCCGACCGCGACCGAAAGCAATCTCCACGCCGAAAGCACTGATCATAAGCGCATCATCGATGTCGGCATCGATGGCACGCCGGCCGGCTACCCGCGTGACCGTCGTGGCACAAGAGCAATAGTCGCTCAGGGACAATAGAAGAAAGCAGTACCTTTCGATGTCCGCGTCATTCGTAAGCCCGAAGTAAAGAGTCCCGCCGGACATTGGCCGCAATTAAACGCGGCCATCGAGGCGGGCGCCGATGGTGTGCTACTTCGGCTTGCAGGCATTTCACCGCGCGCGCCAAGGCGGGCTTCTCGATCGATGAAGTGCCCGAGGCGATGCGCACGTTGCACGCGACGCGGCGCAAGCGGCTACGTCACCTTCAATACGCTGATCTTCGAGCACGAAATCGCCGCGGCCGCGCGCGCTCTCGAAGCCATCGCGCGAAGCGGGCGCCGATGCCATCATCGTGCAGGACGTGGGGATCCTCAGCTGGCGCGGCGCAATCGCCCCCGGATCTCGACATCCACGCCAGCACGCAGATGAGCGTCACCAGCGCCGAGGGCGTCAACCTGGCGCAACAGCTTGGGGGCGCGCCGCGTGACGCTCGCGCGTGAGCTCTCGCTCGACGAGGTGCGCGCCATCCGCGCGCGCCACCGATTGCGAGATCGAAATCTTCGTCCACGGCGCGCTGTGCGTGGCCTACTCGGGCCAGTGCTTTTCGTCGGAAGCGTGGGGCGGACGCAGCGCCAACCGCGGCCAGTGCGCGCAGGCCTGCCGCCTGCCGTACGAAATGCTGGTGGACGGGGGGGTGCGGCCACTCGGCGACGCGCGATACCTGCTCTCGCCGGCGACCTTTACGCCTTCGCCAGATCCCGGAGATCGTCGCGATCGGCATCGGCGCGCTCAAGATCGAGGGCCGATATAAGGACGCCGATTACGTCGCGCTCGCGACGAGCGCCTATCGCGAAGCTGTCGATGCAGCCTGGGCCGGCTCGCGCGCCGGGCTCAGATGCCGCCGCAAGAAAGCGAGCTGGAACAGGTCTACTCGCGCGGGCTCGGGCCCTTCTTCTTCCGGCACGAACCATCAGGCGGTCGTCGAGGGCCGCGCTCCGCGCCATCGCGGAGTCCGTATGGGCGTCGGTTGCGTGCCGAGGGAGATCGCGTGGTCGTCAAGACCAACGACGCTCACCGCCTAGCTCCTCTGAAGGCGGGCGATGGTCTCGTGTTCGACGCGGCCGATTGGCGAGCCCCGAGGAACCCGAAGAAGGCGGGCGAATATTCGAGATGGCGGCTCGTCCGGATGGCACTGTCGAGTTGCGGTTCGGCAACGGCGTCCTCAAAGCGGCTCGCATTCGCCCGGGCGACCTGGTCTGGCGCACGCACAATCCCGATGTGGATCGCGCGGCGCGGAAGTTCACGCAAGCGACCGCGCCCGTCGCACGGCAGAGCGTCGACATTCATGTTCGAGCGCACGAGGCCGAACCCCTCGCTATCCAGTGGAAGCTTTCCGCACGGCCCGAGATTTGCGTCCACACAAACACGACGACGCTCCTGGATTCCGCTCGCGACCGCGAGATGACTCTCGATGTTCTGCGCGATCAGTTGGGTCGCCTGGGAGGTACGCCCTACGAACTCGATAAAATCACGGTCGACATGCAAGGCAGGCCGTTCGCGCCAGTGTCACTGTTAAATCAACTGCGCCGCGATGCCGTCGAGCAATTGCAGGCCGAGCAACTACGCGAATATCGCACTGACGTTCATGATCCCGCTGCTTCGCTGGCCCATCTGATCACAGCGCCGTCACAGAAGAATATTGCGGGCTCCTCCACGCTTCAGCTGCACGTTCTGGTGCGCACGCCGGAACAATTGGAAGCGGCACTCGATCTCGCGCCCGCCAGCATCACGCTCGACTATCTGGATTTCTACGGGCTGCGGCCTTCGGTCGAGCGAGTGAAAGCGCAAGGTATCACGGCGCGTGTGGCGAGCCCTCGTGTCATGAAACCCGGCGAATCGCGCATCTTGAATTTCCTGCTGAGTTTGGATTGCGCGATCCTCGTTCGCCCCGCCGGCTTGCTCGACGCTTTGCAATCCGTCGATCATCCTCCGCTGATCGGCGATTTCAGCCTCAACGCCGCGAACTCAGTGGCCGCCGATTTGTTCTTCACGATGGGAATCGCGCGAATTACGCCGGCTCACGATCTCAACGCCGCACAGGTTGCCGAGCTCGCGCGCCACGCCGGCGGCGATCGCATGGAAGTGGTCGCCT
>CAVXVL010000057.1:0-6354 GCA_963765085.1 Terriglobia bacterium
ATTTCCGCGGGGGTTCCCGTGGAATCGATGATCGTAACCGGCAGTCCGTGAATCGTGCGCTTCGCGATTTGGGCGTCGGCCGGCTTTCCATCGGCTTTTAGGATCTGGCCTTTCCAGCGCTCCATATTCGCCTCGACGGAACCTCCACCGCCTTGCCCGAAGAAGTAGACGACGCACTCGGCATCATCGGGATCGCCCGCGACCTTAGGCACTGTGTAGGTCGCGGCGCGCATCGGACGCGAGCCCTCCACTTTCCATCCGGCGGGTGCCGTCCACTTGAGCCCTGCAACGGACTCGCCGTAAAGGGCAGCGGCCAAAACGCAAAGGAGCGCGACACGAGTTCTCACACGGCCAGTGTAGCGCGGTGGCTGGAAGGATTACGCTTCCTTCACCAGGTGCTTCATCGCCCAGTCCTGCAGCACAGGCGCACGGCGCGTTCGCGGACCGCCGGCGTTCATTGCCTGGACATGGCCGGTGCCTTCGATCATTTCGCGCTTCGCGTTGGTGCAGGCTTTATACAGACGATAGGCGCCCGCGGGATCCATAATGCGATCGTCCTTGCTGTAGCCGATCAGCATGGCGGATTCGATGCGATTCGCACGGCCTTCGAGCGTGTAGTCGGTCAGCTTTTTCTTGGCGTCGGCGAGATCCTTCGCGCCGATGATCCAGCGCACGCGTTCCTGAATCGGCGGATAGTAATCGAAAAGATCCTGGCCCAGGTCGAAAGAACCGCTGCTCATCATCGCGACCTTCAGGCGGGTTTCGCCGCTCGCGGCGCGCGGCACGCCGTAGCCGCCCATGCTGATTCCCTGCATGCCGATGTTCTTGGCATCGACGTCGGGACGAGTTTCCAAATAATCGATGATCGCCTTCGCGATTCGATCGGTGTCCGGCGGCAGATGCAGATCGTGAAGCCGCAGCGCTCCGCCCTGACCTGGGAAATCCATCGCGAAATACGCCATTCCACGAGCTCCATAGGAGCCTCCGTTCAGAATGGTCGCCTCGGCCATCGTGTCCGCTCCCTGGAACGCGATCACGACGGGGAAGCGTTTCCCGGCCGGGCCATTGGGCTTCCGGAAATACCCGTCGAGCATTTTTCCATCGACGCTCACCTGGACTTTTTCGAAAGGCGCGCGCGTTTGCTTCCACGCTTTGTCGAAAGTCTCGCGCATTTTCTTATAAGTCGTCATCATGCGCGGATCGGTGACGGGAGCCGGCCAGCACGCTTCGCGATAAAACATTGAGGCACGAAGATACGATTCATTGGCCGATACTTTGCGGCCTTCTTTGGCGAGCTGCTCCGCTTCTTCTTCGTTTCGTTCAGCGACGCGGGTCCATTCTTCCATCCATGAATCCAGGTTGTAGGGCTTCATGCGCTGGGCCACTTCGATCTGATCGGGATCGTTCGTGTAAAGAGTAGTAGTCAGGCGAATCTCGAGCTGCCCGCCGCCAGGAAGATTCTGGCCAGGGAATAATTCCGTTTCGGCTCTGCCGCCGACCGCGCCGATTTTACCCGCGTCCGGACCCGCGTCCTGGGCAAGCGCCGAGGACGTCAGCATCTGTGCGAGGGGCGGCACCGCGGCAGCGCCGACGCCCATTCTGATTAATGTCCTGCGGTTCACGGACAGTAAAGAATCCATTTCGCCTCCTGAGTCACCAGCAATCGATGTTCGCAAGCATTCGATCCTCAGCTATTATGCACAGTACAGTTGACAAAAACCTGAGGATTTCCTAAGATTTTCGCGCTTGCTCGCCGTGTAAAGTGGGTGCTATTATACGCCTCGCGGCTTCGTTTGCAGCGAGGCGCGTACGCAAGCTAGCGGGCGGCCCAGGAAACAACGCCCATCGTCGTGGCTTGGGGGTCAAGGCATGCGAGTTAGAAAGAATCTCAGGGAGGTTTTATGCGTCAAGGTTATATCGTCGCGCTGGCGGTGGCCGCGGCTGCTGCCGCCGTCGTCGTAGGTCATCGGCCCCAAACCGTAACCGCGGCAGAAAAGCCCGGCGCCGGTTTTGCGGCCATTCCGGGAGCTGTGGGCGGCCAGGATATGTTCGGCGCCTACGAGCCGGTGAAGGACTGGCCGCAGAACATCAGCGAAATTCCGGGCAATGAGAAATGGACGTTCGGCGCGGGCCAAGGCGTGTACGCCGAAAATCCGAACCGGGTCTTCATGTTGTTTCGCGGTGAACTACCGAACATTAAGCGTCCGAAGACGCAACTGCTCCCCGAATTCGGACCGAGCATTCAGTTCCCCATCGGACGCCTGCCGTGGCGCGATGCTACCGTTTCGGCGCTTCCGGGCGCGGGCGGCACCGGCCAGGAACCCGACGACGGCCCCAAACTGTGGAAGGGCACCGTGGGCGTGGATGCCAAGTGGGAAAATTGCATCCTGGTCGCCGACGCGAGCGGCAAAATCATCGAGCGCTGGACGCAGTGGGACAAAATCCTGAAGCGTCCACACTACGTGACGATCAATCCTTACGATCCGGAAAAGCACGTTTGGATCCTGGACGATCACATGCACGCGATCTATAAGTTCACGCACGATGGCAAAACGCTGGTGCAGACCATCGGCACGCCGACGGTGAAAGGCGCGGACGGAACGCACTTCAACCGCCCGACCTATATGTCGTGGTTTCCCGATGGAACGATGTTCGTCGCCGACGGCTACAACGGCACGCGCGTCGCGAAGTTCGATAAAGACGGCAAGTTCCTGATGGATTGGGGCATGAAGGGAACGCCTCCGAACGACAAGCGTCCGAGCTACTTCAACAACGTGCACGGCCTCGCGCTCGATCCGCAGACGCGCCGCGTGTTCGTCAACGATCGCGGCAATCACCGCATCCAGGTGTTCAACGAAAATGGCAAATATCTGTACGAGTGGCGCCATGGGCGAAGAGCCCTCCGACGTTCACTTGATCTACATTGGCGCGGATCGCAATCTATGGGCGTTCGATCGTGGATCGTCCAAGATGCTGAAATACGATCTGGAAGGCCACTTCCTATATGCG
The DNA here is from genome assembly GCA_963765085.1 of Terriglobia bacterium. GTDB lineage: Bacteria > Acidobacteriota > Terriglobia > Bryobacterales > Bryobacteraceae > Palsa-187. Next base: position 3,010 of record CAVXVL010000057.1, read on the forward strand.
TGGGGCGCGGGCGGCGATTTCCCCGGCGGCTTCTGGGGCGTGCATGGTTTCAGCGTCGATCAGGAAGGCAACTTCTACGTCGCCGAAGTGGATAGCGGACGCGCGCAGAAGTTTGTTCCTCGCAAGGGCGTGAATCCGGCGTTCCTGGTGAGCAAGCCGATTTACGCGGCCTGGAAGTAGAGTCGTAGCGAGCAGTCGTTTCACGCGGAGCGCTCTTCTTGGGGCGCTCCGTGATTCCCCTCCCGCTTGGCCGATCCCGCGACTACGTCTTCCCGAGCGCCTTCTTCAAATCATCCATCGTCACCAATCGTCCATGGATCGGTGCGATCTGATGCACGTCGAGCTTCAATCGTTCGATGTTGTCGTACAGATTCTGCATCTCCTTCGTCGGAGGAGCGGGAGGCGCACCGGCGGGCGCGGGCGTATAAACGTCGGCTTCGACCAAGACCTTCTCTTTCGGAAGATAAGCGATCAACATTCCATCGGCGTGATTCGTGCCTTGCAGCCGATACAACTCGATGGTTTGTTTCCCGTCGGTGATCACGCGCTTTTCGTCGACGCCTTCAATCACCGGCTTCTTGCCGGATTTCGCCAATGCATCGGGATGCATCGTATGCGGCTGCGACCAGACTTTCTCGTAATAGGCTTTGTCCGCTGTTGGCGCGACGATGGTCGCGCCTTCCGCCGCGCAGGCGCGCAGGCCCGAGGAATGATCGAAGTGATGATGGGTGTTGATCGCATAGCGAATCGGCTTGCCGGGAATCGTTGATTTCACCGCGGCGATCACCGCATCGGTGCGTTCCTCACTAAAAGGACATTCGATCAAGGCAACATACTTGCCGAAGTCCACGGCAACGCTATGATGCGTGCCACCCGTGAAGTAATAAACTCCTTCGCCGATCTTCGTGGTTTCCACCTTCGCGGCGGGCGGCTTCTCGCCGGCTTTCTCCACGACGTCGGGAATTGGGAAAACCACATACGGATTATTTGCGTCAACTTTCGTCACAGTCAGATCGAGCACCGGGAATCCGCCCTGCGTTTGCAGAATGTGACGAGGGAACAGAACGTCGGTCGCAATCTCGCCCAGGTCTTTGTAATCGCTGTACGTGGTTTCCGTGACGACATCGCCGAGCACAGGATTGTCGCTCTTGGTCTCGACCTTCTCCACTTGATTTTTGGCGTTGAGCGTCATTTTCACCGTGACGCCGTTGAGCGGCGCCATCATCGGAAACGTGACCACGGTCATTGCGCCATCTTTTGAAACTTTCGCGTCGTTTGCGGCGCGTTCTGCTGCTTTCAAGACGCCGTGCGGCGTCATCCACATTTGCAGCAGACGATCGTCGAGAGCGCCGGGCGCAGGCGTTGCCGTCGAACCGGGAATAAATCCCGCGCCGGGTACGCTTTCGTTCCACGCGTACATCCCGTTTACGACTTGAATCTGACGCTGCGGAGCCGCGAGCGGAAGTCCTCCGCCCTGCAAAGGACCGTCGGGATTGCTGCGAGTGATATCGATGCGCATCGCGGGTGTGCGATAACTGTAGCTCGCGTGATAGGTGATCTTGAACGCGGGCCACGGTCCATCCGCGCGATACGCCTGGCCGAAGTTATTGCTGGTCCCGGTGCCCCACACTTCCATCGTGTTGATCGCGTCGATGCGCTGAGGTCCGCGAATCATGCCGAGCGCGTACTCCGCCGCTTTGATCGTGGCGAGCGCGTCCTGCGCGTGCGCTCCTGGAGCGGTCAGGGCCGCGAACATCACCAGCGCGACGGTGCGAATTCGATTCATGGGCAAGGTTCCTTTTTCATGTGGACAGAAACGGTTTAGTGATGATCTTTCGTCACCAGGTGCGATAAATCACGCTCGACGCACGGAAGCGATTCCGCCAGCTCCGCTTTCGGATCAGAATTCATCGTCAGCACACGGCGATTCATGGTCCATGGTTTGAGCAGCACGTCGGGATCTTCTACCGTGGCTTCCCAGATGATGGCATTGCCCTCGCGATGAATACGCTCCACCACATGCATGTTCTCGCTGTGGAAGTAGCCGCCGATGTCGAGCCAACTGGTGTCGTTGAAACCAATCGTGTCGACCACCAGCGTGTCTCCATCCCAGCTGCCTATGGATTCGCCTTTCCACGTGCCGTCCAGATCCTGTAGAGGCGTGTGCGCGCGCCCATCCACGGGGATCACACGATACTGATCGCCCCATCCCTGCGCGGGCGGAGTGATGTAGAGAAACACCAATTCCTTTGGCGTCTGCACGATCTTCAGGGGAGGCCCGATGCGCGGAACACCACCCGGCATGCAGCCATACGAAGGATCTTCCGTATTACCGTTCTGATCCAGCTTCTGAATTTTCTCCCAGTATTCGGGTTTGTAGATCGGCTTGTTTTGATCGGCGCGCCGGATGAGGGCGAAGTCGCGCTCGAAGTTCAGGAGGCTTGCGCCGCGGGAGGCGAGATTCGCGGCCAGCGGATCGTCGCTCTTCAGGAAAGGATTGAAGCCGTTGCCGTTCCACAAACCGTTGAGATCGGGATGCCCATCCGAGAGGCGGGGCGTGGGCGCACCTTGCTGCGCCATCATCCGAATAGGAGAGAGTCCGAGTGTGATGCCGAGCGCCGCGGCAATGAAGATGGCACGGTCCTTCAAAATGGCGCGCTTCATAAGTATTTAGTGGTGCTCCTTGGTAACCAGATGGGATAAATCCCGCTCCACGCAGGGCAGCGTCTCCATCAGCGAGGCCTGCGGATCAGGATTCAGACGCTGCACCCGCGCGTTCATGATCCATGGCTTCAACAGCACGTCGGGATCTTCCACCGTCGCCTGCCACGTGAGTTTATCGCCTTCGCGGCGCATGCGTTCGATCACGTGCATGTTCTCGCTATGAAAATATCCGCCGTAATCCAGCCAGCTACTATCGTTGAACCCGATTGTATCGACGACCAGCGTATCGCCTTCCCAATGCCCGATCGATTCGCCCTTCCACGTTCCGTCGAGATCCTGCAGCGGCGTATGGGGCCAGCCGTCCATGGGGATGACGCGGTACAGATCGCCCCATCCGCGAGCGGGCGGCGAGACGTACAGAAATAGAATTTCCTTGGCTGTTTGGACGATTTTGTCGGGAGGTCCCATGCGCGGCACACCCGCCGGCATGCATCCATACGAAGGGTCGGCTTCATTTCCGTTCTGATCGAGCTGCTGGACTTTCTCCCAAAATTCCGGCTTGTAAAGTGGACGATTCGTATCGGAGCGGCGGATGAGTGCTCCATCGCGTTCGTAATTCACGAGGCTGCCGTCGCGCGAAGGAAGATTCGTGACGTTCGGATCGTCGGACTGAATATGAGG
>CAVXVL010000058.1:0-84253 GCA_963765085.1 Terriglobia bacterium
CAGAAAGACCGCGAAGCAGTGGCTCAGGGAGCGCGAGCGAACCGGCGAGGGGCAAACGCGGCCAGCCGCCGTGGCGAGGGCTCGTGTCAGCGCCCGCAGGAACCACAGATCGCCACCGCCGCCGTCAGCACGAACAGCGCGTACGCGCGGGCCTCCTGGGAGTACCAGATGAACAGCGGGTTGACCGCAACGAGCGCCGCTCGCCGCAATCGGCGGCGCGCTCGCCCCGCCAGTTCCCGCCCGATCGCCCAGGCAACCAGGACGGTCGCGATGCCGGCGAGTGCCGAGAGCAGGCGCAGGGCCACCGCACCCGTGCCTAGAACGCGCGTTCAGCGCCCACCTCCAGCACGTACCACAGCGGCGGCGTGTTCTCGTGTGGACGACCGAGTGGAGCGTCGCGGAGAGGCTCGGATGAAGCACATGCACGGGCGTGAACGCCTCGTCGTACCAGAGGCTCTGGAGGTCGAGCGTCGAGAGGCGCAGGGCCGCCGCCAGCAGCGTGATCGCCGCCAGCGGCCACCACGGCGCGCACGGGAGGAGGCGTGCAACGCCGGCGAGGGCGCTGGAATGCTTGCTCGTGGCGCTCACCGCGCGCACAGCCCCTCGGTCGCCGCGCCGAAGCAGCCGTAGCGATCGACGCGCTCGTCTTCGTCATACGGCGGCACGTACCAGCCGCCGAGGATCCTCCGGCGCCCGTGGACGACCGGACCGCCGATCGCCAGGCAGAGCTGCGTCCTGGTCTCGGGCGCGCCCGGGCTCGTATTGCCACACACGACATCGCGAGCGACCGTTTCGCCGAAGATCGTCTGCTCGGTCGTCAGGTTGGCGTAGTCGTGTCCGGTGTAGGAGCGCCACATGCGCGTATCGACGATCAGTCGTTTGTTGATTTTCACCTCGCGGGCGAGGTCGTTCGTGACGGCGATCGCCAGTAGCAGGGCGCCGAGCAGAAGCACCGTCGTCTCGATCAGCCGCACGCGTCCCATGCGCTCGCTCATTGCACCGGGGCCAGGAGCGGCGAGAGCTGATGAATGATGAACAGAGCCTGCACGAACAGCACCGCGAGCAGCAGGCGCCGGTCGCGCACGACGACCGCGAGCGGGAGCGGCCAGAGCGTGTACCAGGCGAGCAGCCACGTGCTCGTCACCGAGATCGCCAGGAGCGTCCAACCGGAGGCGGCGACCCAGTCATAGCCGCGCCACGTGCGCCACAGCAGGTGCAGACCGATCAGGACGAGCGCGGCCTTCAGCAGATCATGGTCGACGGGGAACACCCCCGGCTTGCCGAACAGGTGGGCTATCTCTGTGGCAAAGCTGTCGCTGGAGACGAACGCCGCATCGCGATTCAGCGCGGAGACGACATCGATCCCGTGGATGCCGAAGACCGCATAGGCGACCACCGCGGCGAGCACGAGCGCGGCCGCGCCGCCGAGCACCGGCGCAAGTCGCCGGCGGCTGACGACCATGAACGGGAGCAGCACCGCAACCGTCGCCTTGACCAACGCGCCGGCGATGACGAACGCGCCGGCCGGTGCTTCGCGGCCGGCGAACGTGAGGCTCACCGCGGCCATCATCAGGGCGAGCATGATCAGGTCGTTGTGCGCCCCGCCGAGCCCGTAGATGAGGTAGAGCGGGTTCAGGCCGACGATCAGAATCGCCCGCACGGGGTCGATCTCGCGCACCCGGGCGCACCGCCACGTGAGAGCGAGGGTCGCCACGCTCGCCACAAGCGCCTCGACCTTCATACCCCACAGCGCACCCTCCACACCGAGCGGGGCGAGCGGGTAGGAGAGCAGCGTGTAGATCGGGCCGTAGGCCGTCGCCACGTGACGCCAGTCCTGCCCGACGTACGGGAAGATCGGATCGGCGGCGATCGCACTCGGGCCGTGCAGATACGGGTTCAGGCCATGCTCGACGCCCATCCGCGCGTAGGCGATGTAGCTGAAGACATCCGTCGAGAGCAGGATCGGCCCGAGGAAGACGATCAGGTGAAGCACCGCCAGCAGGCCGACGGCCGAACGCGCCGGAGACCGGCGGCGCGAGCGCGCGCACTCAGCGCGACGATCGCTCCGTATGCGCCGGAGAAGGCGAGCATCGCGATCAGGAAGACCCTGTAGCCAAGGGGCTCCCCGATCCCCTGAAGCCAGCCGGCGATCGCGGGCTGCTTGGGAATCAGATGCGAGTGGCCGAGGGCACCGTCGAGGACGATCTCCGCCGTCGCCGCGAGGAGCACCAGCCCGAGGAGGGCGATGAGTGCGGGGACCCACTGCTCGGTGCGCACGCGGGCGAGGCCAGGCCCGCCCTCCGCCACCGCACTCACAATCGGAGGGAACTCACAACGCCGTCCAGACGGTCTTCGTCTCGAGGTAGGAGTCGAGGCCGTCGTGTCCATGCTCGCGCCCGACGCCCGAAGCCTTGAAGCCGCCGAACGGGGCCGGCGACTCGACCGCGCCCCACTGGTTGATGTAGACCGTTCCGGCGTGCAGCATCGCGGCCAGGCGGTGAGCACTGGAGATGTCGCGCGTCCAAACCCCGGCGGCCAGCCCGTACTCACCTTCGTTCGCTCGCCGCGCGACCTCCTCGAGGGTCTCATACGGAGACGCGACGAGAACGGGGCCGAAGATCTCCTCGCGGACGATCGCAAGCTCGTCAGAGGTGGAGCTGAAGAGGGTCGGTTCCACGAAGTAGCCGCCGCTGTCCTCGAGCGTCGTGGCCCCGCCGGCCAGCAGCTCGGCACCCTCTTCGCGGCCCGAGTCGATGTAGGCCATCACGCGATCGCGCTGCTCGGCGGAGATCAGCGGCCCGAACTGGCTCTTCGGGTCGAGTCCCGGTCCGAGCCGCGCGGCGGCGGCCCGCTCGATCAGCGCGGCCATCACCTCGTCGAAGCGCTCGGCGGGCACGAACAGGCGCGAGCCGGCATTGCATGCCTGACCCGAGTTGAAGTAGATGCCCTGAAAGGATCCGTTGACGGCGGCCTGGATGTCGGCGTCGGGAAGGATCACATTCGGCGACTTTCCGCCGAGCTCGAGCGTCGTGCGCTTGAGCGCCCGTCCGGCCTTCGCACCGATCTCGCGGCCGACGGCCGTCGAGCCGGTGAAGGCGATCTTCTGGACATCGGGGTGATCGACGAGCGCGGCGCCCGTGCTGCCGTCGCCGGTGAGGACGTTGAGCACGCCCGGCGGAAACCCGACCTCGACGCCAGCTCGCCCAGGCGCAACGCGCTGAGCGGCGTCTGCTCGGCGGGCTTCAGCACGATCGTGCATCCGGCGGCGAGCGCCGGGGCGATCTTCCAGCTGGCCATCAGCAGCGGAAAGTTCCACGGCACGATCTGCGCACAGACGCCAACGGGCTCGCGGCGGGTGTAACAGAGCATGCGCGGGGCGCTCACCGGCAGCACGTTCCCCTCGATCTTGGTCGGCCAGCCGGCGAAGTAGCGCAGGTGGGCGATTGCCCCGCGCACATCGACTCCCAGCGCGAGCTTGACCGGCTTGCCGTTGTCGAGCGACTCGATCTGCGCGACTTCCCCCTCGTGTTCGGCGAGCGCGTCGGCCAGCGCATGCATGAGCCGCTCGCGCGCGGATGGGGCGAGCGACGCCCACGGGCCATCGGAGAAGGCCTCCCGAGCCGCGGCCACGGCGAGGTCGACCTCCCGCGCACCGGCGAGGGGGATGCGGGCGATCTCATGGCCGCTCGAGGGATCGAGCGTCGCGAAGGTCCGGCCGTCGGCCGCCTCCAGGCGCTCGGAGCCGATCAGCAGGAGTTGCGGTCGCGCGATGAACTCGCGCGCGGGAGCGTCGAGCCCCTCCGGCAGGGCGTCGCTGGTGGCGAGGGTCATCGACGGAGCGTACCTCCCCTCACGGCCTCAGGATGATCTTCAGCGCCTCGCGGCGATCGTAGAGTTCGTAAGCCTCCGGAGCCTCCTCGAGGCTCATATGGTGGGTCACGAGAGCGCTCGGGTCGAGCATCCCGGCGGACATCAGGGCGAGCACCCTGTCGAGATGGCCGATCACGTTCGCGTGCCCGGCGCGGAGCTCCAGCGCCTTGATCCAGAACAGGCCCATGTGCACCTCGCAGCGCTCCGCATAGACGCCGACGGCCTGGATGCTCCCGCACTTGCGGGTCAGGCGGATTGCGAGCTCCAGCGCGCGCGGGTCGCCGACCGCGTCGATACAGACATCAACACCCCGTCCTTGGGTCGCGGAGCGGGCCGCCCCGCGCGGGTCACCCTCGAGCAGGTGCACCGGCTCTGCGCCAAACCGTTCGGCGACGGCGAGGCGCGCGGGGACCGAGTCGATCGCGAGCACGTGTGCCGCACCCATCGCGCGGGCCGCATGGACCGCACAGAGGCCAACCGGTCCGAGACCGAGCACCGCGACGACGTCGCCCGGGCGCAGCCCGCTTTCCACGGCCGCGTGAAAGCCGGTGCCCATCACGTCGCCGGCGAACAGCGCCACCTCGTCGCTCATGCCCTCCGGGATCCTGCGCAGGATCAGATCTGCCGCGGGCACGAGGGCAAACTCCGCCTGCGTGCCCGGCAGGTCCCCGAGCGCCTCCCCGTGCCCGAACGTGCGCGAGGAGTCGCACTTGTGGAACAGCCCGCGCCGGCAGAAGAATGTAGTCGAGGTCTCCCGCGAGAACGGACTCGCGATCCGGTTTTCAGGTCGCGAGAACGTCGGCTTTTGGGATGTGCGCGAAGCAACCATGACGCACGGCGCGGGCGTGTACCGGCTGGCGGCGGAAATCGAGTCGGAGGATCTGACGACCGATCAAGGCCCGTATTTTCACATCGTCGATCCGGCGCGGCCCGAGATGGTTCACGCCGAGACGCGCCAGATACGCGGGAGCACCCCGCGTTCGTGGATCGCGACGGCGATTACGGTGCCCTTCAGCACCGAGGCGCTGGAAGTCATCGTGGAGCGCCAGCCGTCGCTCCAGATCCTGAACCGGATCAGCGGCACGCTCCGTATTTTCCGGATCTCTCTCGTCCCGCGCGGGTGAACCACGAGCCGCATCCCGGCGAGACGAGAGCGTAAAATTCGTCAGGAAATGCCTGAAATTGTCGATACCAACCATGGAGTCGTTCCGATGACAAGCCAGCAAGGCCGCGGTGTTGCCGCGGCTCTCAATCCCGCGGAATCCGCTCACACTCGGCGCGTGGCGGCATGGTGCGCCGAAATTGCCGCGAAGCTCGACCTGCCGGTAGCGGAGCGCGAGATTCTGAAACAGGTTATACCCCTTCACCAGCGCGCCAAGCTGGTGCTGGACGCCGGTTGCTGGAGCGCGCTTGCCCGCGACCTGGGAATCGCCCTGAGTCCATCGGCGGCGCCCATTCCTGACGATCCGATCATGCAAGTTCTCCATTCCCTGCACGGCCGCCGGGCGGCTTCCCAGCGGATCCACAGACTCGCGTTGATTGTGGAGCAATGCGACGATCTCGATGCCGCCTGCGAACTCGACGCCGCGATCTCGGGCGAGCCGGAATTTAGTGGGTTGGACGGCATTGTCTCAGAGATCGGCGCGTATTTCGGCGGCTTGGCTGACGGCGATATTCAAAACGCCGCTTCCCGGCTTCCGGTGTTCCCATCCGTCGCGTATCGGGCGATCACTTTGCTCGCCAATGTCGAAGTCCACCTGGATGATGTGGAATCGCTGGTTGCGGCGGATCAGACGCTGGCTTCGCATATCGTCCGCGCGGCCAATTCAGTCCTCTTCAACTCCGTGAGCCGCGTAAAAACGGTTCGAGAGGCAGTGACTCGGATTGGGTTGGAGGCGGCCAGACAAATCGTCTCGGCAGCTTGTTTTAAAACGATGTTTGAGTCGAAGCACGCCCACAGTCTTTGGAATCATTCTCTCGAAGTGGCTGAGGAAGCAGCGAATATTGCCAGCCGGTCGGGACGCGCCGGCCGGGAGGAGGCGTTTCTGGCGGGCCTCATGCATGACGTCGGCAAGTTGGTGATCCTGAATTTGCCCACGCCCTTGCTGGCGTGCCGGGAGCGCTTGGCCCTTAGCCGCTGCCCGGGCAGGATCGTCGAACGGGTTATCTTAGGCGAGAGCCACGCCGTCATCGGCGCCAGTCTTCTGCGGCAATGGCGATTCGCGGAGAGCATTGCGGAATGTGCGGAGAAACACCATACACCCGAACAGAGCGCTTCTCCCCTGAGCAGTATCGTTTATGTAGCGGAGTTTCACGCGAGCCTCGAGAAGGAACTTCCCAGTGACTGGCGTCTCCAATGGGCGCTGCAGAAGGTGGGTCTTTCAAGCGCTCATATTTCGTCGCCCCCGAAGGCCCCGCTGCTATCGTCCCTGCGATTCGCGGCGGCCGCTTAGTCTTGCTTTGCGAGTTTCCAGCGACGCAATCGGCCTGCCGGCCTTATAGCGCGAATGACGTATGTTCCGGCGGTGCATGGCAGGCGACGAACGGAGCGAGCCTCACACGAAGCTCTCCGACGGCCTTGCGCCGGGCTTCTTGAACCTGCCACTCGCTCATCTCCAGGATCGGCGCGATTTTTCGCATGGTGAGTCCGTGAGCGTAATGCAGCGTGACGACCGCCCTTGTTTTAGGCTCCAGCCCCTGAATCGCGGCGGAAACAAAACTTTGCAGTTCGGATTCCGCCCATTCCTGCTCCGGTGAAAGAGTGGATGAATCAGGCATCACCTCGGAGAATTTCAGCCTCCCCTCCGTACCGTTCACCTCGGCATCCAGCGAAAGCGGCGCGTGAGCGCCCGGCGCTGTCAGAGCTTCCGCATAGTCCTGCGCGTTTAAACCGATTTCGTCGGCCACCTCCGCGTGCGTAGCGGTACGCTGCAACTGTTGCTCCAGCCGAGTTCGTGCCGCTTCGGTCTCCCTGGCACGCCGCCGCGTGTCGCGGGACAAACCGTCGAAAGAACGAAGATGATCGACGATCGCGCCACGAATTTTATACTCGGCGTAGGTCTTCAGCTGCAGCTTTCGTACAGGATCAAATCGGTCAACGGCAGCGATCAGCCCCACCGTGCCGGCCGAAATCAGATCCTCCAGGTCGACGCGGCCCCGAATCTTTTCGTGGATCCGTGAGGCGATCCATTTCACCTGGGGCAGATTCTCTAATATCAGGCGATCCCGTTCCTCCCATTCAAGTTCGCCCGGCGTCGACGCGTTAAGAGCTGACATGGAAGACCAACGTCTTCCTTATCGGCTGCAGGTAGGATTGCGCTGAACGCGCGGGCGGCGTTCACATGCGTCCGGCTTGACCATTTACTGTACGGCTTCGTCGACTTCCCGGTTCGCGAACGAAGAGAGATTCAGTGCGACGTCCCCGTAGGAGGCGCCGTCCGCGTTCAGCTGTGAGACCGACGCCCGGATCAAGTTTAGGCCGGTGCTGTTGATAGCCGGAAAGGCGCCGGGAGCGCTCATGGACCAATGGAGGACGGTGTCCCCAGTGCTCGTGAAATTGGAAATCGTTCCCTCCGCGCTCGTCGCGGCGCAGGCTGTATCGGCTTGGATTTGCGAGGCGAGAAGGATGCCACCGAGCCCAAGGTTCGTGAATGTATTGCCACTGCTCACCACGTTCGCCATATTCGACTGGCAGTTGGACTCAACGTAGATCGCGGCGTAGTCGCCGAAATAGGTGTCTTGAATATTTGAAATGATATTATTCGAGATGACGATCGACGGCATCACCAGAGCACAGTAAGAGTACACTTCGATCGCCATGGTTGAGTCCACGATGGTGTTGTTGGCGATGGTCCAGGATGTGTAATTCTGAATGGTCGGACACGACGAGGAGTGGAAGCCGCCTTGGAGCAGCTTGATCGCCGAATTGCCGTGATTCCGTATGAGGTTGTTCTGGATGCGCACGCCGCGTACGGCGATGGCATAGATTCCGTGATCGTTGTTGATGGCGCTGCCGGGGACGCTGTCACCGGCGAGAGTACAGTTCTCGACGGTGAGGAAGACGGCGTTTGCCGCATTGACCGGCTGGCTGACCGCGTTCGCTTGTGTGCTCACCGAGATATCGCAATCGCTCACCGTAATCGACGCGAGCAGGTCGGTCTCGCTCGTGCCGTTGATATCGAGTCCGAAATTGAAGCCGGATGAACGAAAACGGAGAAACATGAACCTGTCTCCGAGCATCGGCGCCGCGTCTGACGACGACCCTCCGAGCACCGCAACCATGCCGTAATCCACCGTGAGCGGGGTCGTATTGACGGCGATGTCGTTCATCCACAGCGAGTAGTTTGCGACGATGCCATCGATCGCACTGTACTGATGGGTTTGAAAAATAACACTCGCCGTGGGGCCGTCGCCCGAAATGATCATGGCGCAACCGGTGACGAGCGTGGAACCGATGTTATAAGTGCCGGTCGGGAAATAAAGTTTCGGTATGATCGCTGCGCGCGCGGACCGAACTCCGTTCCCCGTGCCGCCCTGGCCGGTTGGGCCGCGTACCGTGCTGGGCGTTGCGACGTTGCCGGCTTCCGCGATGGAGGCGGCGAAGCATGCGGAGTTCAGGGCACTCTGAATTGCGGCCGTGTCGTCCGCGACACCGTCCCCTTTCGCTCCGAAGTCTTTTACGGAAGCGGTTTGCGCCGCGCCGCTCGCTTGCGGTAAATCCAGTCCGAAGGCTGCCGTGGTGAAGAAGAATACAGCGCCGAATACAAGGCGTTTGGCTCCCATTTTCATGCCCTTTCCCAATTCTTGAGCGCGCCTCTCATCGGCGCTCGCAAATCGGATCGAGGTCGCGGCGAGAAAAAGCTTACAGTCACCGCGGCTTGGGGCTATCCAATCGAACTGTTAGGAATCAAAACGGAAGTAAGACGTCACACCGCCCTCGGAGGCAGCCCGTGCCGCGCTTTGTTTCTCACAGCTCTCTCCGCTCGGCGCAGCCCAACAAAATCGAACTGCGTGTTGTTAGGCCCGACTGGGCACGCCAGGCCGAACGGAACCGGTCAACAAATGCGACCTGTCAACGGGAGAAAACGGAGAATTTGCCGCCGAAGTGGCTCTCGGCCGTTCAACGGGCGGAGTCGTCTCGCATCCGTCGATGTCGGAAAGCGGGAGGGACGATAATGAGACAAAGATCCTCTGAGAAGCGCCGTGCTCACCATGTCGATACGGGTTGGGGCCGCGTCGATCAGGCCGGCGAGTACGTTAAGGAAGAGAAGTGGAGGCCAAGGATGAATTGTCGGCGTTCGGCATGGCTCTATCTATTCGCCATCGGAATCGCTGCTGCGCAACCATCGCCACCGAACGACGCCGGCTTTTCTTTCCAGAGTTTCGAGTTCACCCAGGAAACGTCGCAGGCCGCTTTCTGGGATGCCGTCGTAGGCGGGCCATCAGGCTTGATCATGTCTGGTCGGATTTCGCTGGTGGCGTTTCGGGACACGCGGTTCAGCGTGCCTCTCATCTCGCAAAAGCCGGCTGGCGGCACGGCTGGATCTGTAGTCGATCACCTTGGACTTCGCGTGAAGGATTTTGCCGATACGCTCGCGCGACTGAAGACGCGCGGAATCAAGATCGAACAGAACTCCGACTCGATGCAAGTCTTTGTCTACAGCCCTGACGGTCTGAAGATTGAACTGATCTCAGATCCTTTGATTGCCGAGCGAGTTCGGTGGGACCATATCCATTTTTATACTGAAGCACCCGAGCAAATGCGCTCTTGGTACGAGAAGATGTTTGGGGCGATCCCCGACGATGGCGGCCCGATTCCCGCCGCAGACCTCCCAGGCATCCGGCTTTTCTTCTCTAAATCCGAATTCCCAACGGCTCCCACTAAAGGCCGCGTCATTGATCGCGGTCAATTGCGAGTCGCGGATTTCGAACAGATTCGAGTGAAGCTCCGGGCTGAAGGCGCGGAGCTGGAGCCTCCCATGCGTTTCGCGCCGCCGCAATCGCCGACCTTTGCGCGCTTAACCGATCCATGGGGAACTTACATCGAATTGGTCGCCACGCCGGTTCGTTAAGATGCGGAGGACCGATGACCGTTGCGATAGCTGCCGGGTGGCTGCCCAAAACACACGTTCGAAGGCCCGATTGAAGGCAGTTTCCGGTTCGTATCCGACGTCGGCCGCGACGTCCGCAACGCCGCGCGAGGTCGCTTGAAGCGATCGAGCTGCCAATTGGAGTTGCCAGCGGGTGAAATACGCCATCGGCGGCTCAGACAAATTCGTAAGGCGCTCCACCAGCCCGGGGCGCGACAGATATAGCTTTCCCACGCGCGACACGAATGCCGAGGAGTAGGTGGATGTTCATCGGAATCCGTGCGATATATAGTATTTCTTCGTCGGACCGACTGCTGGGGAGGAGATTTCGACGGTTCTCAAAACCTCACTGGATCTTGCTGGGGGACAGCGTCCGGAGGGAGTCAACCAGAGGAGACGCCGGTGCTTCCACAAGAGCCGGCTTCGCATGTTTTTCATGTCCGCCGATACAGACGCCTGACATGGCACATGTCTCGCAGCGGCCAGACGGCATCGATTCCGGGGTCAGGCGAGGTTCCGCGCCGAGCCAGTAGAGCGCATTCGCCATTACGCAATAACCGGTTGCCGCGAACCAAACCATCGCCGCGCCCACGAACATCGTGAAACTGCCAGCCCAGGCGCTGTATTCGAGTAGCAGTACCGATGCGACGGAAATATTGATGCCAACGGCAAGATAAATCCGGCGCTCAAGATACCAGCGGTCGGTTTGCATGAAGTATAGATTCCAGCGCGTCTCCGTTTGTACACCGAGCATGGATGGGAACCCGAGCCTCCGCAGCACGCTCCCCACGGGGCAAAATCCGGTCAAGGCTACATTGATGGAAACCAACCCGGTTGCAATCACTCCCAGAATCCAGAGGGGATTGATCAGAAGCGCCAGGGTGGTGCTCGCGAGAAGGACGACGCCCGCGATCAACCACACGGTGCGCTCGATGTACCAAACGTCGGTGGGTGCGACGTAAGCGCCGGTTCGAAATGCCATTGTCGGGACTATAACGTCAACGGGACATGAAAGCAATGCAGATATTTTCTGATATCTATAACCATGGGCCTACGGCTGATTGCTGGTTTACGTTCGAAAGTAGTAATGTTTGTAGTTCCCCCGCCGCCGTCGCTGCCCACAGCATTGCCTCAGCACTCGGGCCTTCCCCTGTAATGAATGTCCTCGCCGGAATTCGCAGCACCACAGCTCGTCCGTTGAAACCGAACAGCCGTGCTGCTAGACCAACAAGCGACGCCGCATCGCCGGTATGCGTGAGAGTGGAACACACTGGAACCTGCTTGTCGAGGCCGCCAATTTCCTCCATGCGGACGGCGATGGCCTGAACGTCGGCGTCGATGAACACGACCACATCGAATCCGGCCAACGTTGCGGCCATTTCCGGCAAGATGTCGAGCGGCGCCTCTGTAACGACGTTCGAACGGGGCGCGAGAAGTGCGAGGACCTGCTGCGCTACTCCGTCGTCACCGCGCAGGGGATTGCCCAGCGCGATCAACAGGACGCGCGGCTCAGTCGCGGACAATTTCGTGTGCGATTCCATCAGGGCCGGTCCATTCCACCACCAGAGGCATCTGGCCCAGAGCATGTGTGGAGCAAGACAGGCATGGGTCGAAACAACGAATGGCCGCTTCCAGTCGGTTGAGATTGCCTTCCGCGAAACCGCCGGCGGCATCGGGCTTCAGGAAATGTCGCGCGGCCTGTTCCACGGCGAAATTCATCGCCTGTTTATTCTGCGCGGTCGCGATCAGGAGGTTGGCCCTCGCCATCCGGCCATCGTCGTCCACCCAATAATGATGGAACAGCGTGCCCCGGGGAGCCTCGCAGGACCCGATGCCCTCACGATGATTGAGTTGCGCCTTCGCCTGGATGTTCTCGCCGAATAACGCCGCGTCCGCCATCAGTTCTTCGATCCGCTCGACGCAGTGCAGCATTTCGATCAGCCGCGCCAGGTGGTAATGAAACGACGCGCAGACCGGGCCTTCGGAACGTTGTTTGAACTCACGCAGTTCCCGGTCGGCAAGCGGCGTTCCTGCAAACTTCGCGACATTCAGGCGCGCGAGCGGGCCGACGCGGTAGTGACCTTGCGGATAACCGAAGGGCTGGTAGAACGGCGACTTCATGAACGAGTCGTCTTCGCTCGCCTCGCTTAAATACGTGAAGTAAAGCCGCGGGTCCAAATTTTCCGCGATCGAGTTTCCGCGTCCATCCACGATGCGGATCCGGCCGTCGTAGAATTCGAGACCTCCCTCGGAGTTCACCGTGCCGAGGAACAAGGACGGAAAGTTGCCGAGGTATTGAATCTCAACGCGGAAATCATCGACCAGGCCTTTCAGTCGGGCGAGGGCCACGGAGACGGAATCGATGGCTTCCGGAATCCAACCCAATATCTCGTCGCGCTGCTCGATCGTGAATTGGTGATGCACTCCGCCCGGACCACTCCACCCGGGATGAATCTTTTTTCCGCCGGCCAGTTCGACGACGCGTTGCCCGAACTGCCGCAGGCGAATCCCGCGCCGTGCGAAATCGTCATCGAATTTCGCGAGGCCAAAAATATTCCGCTCCGCGGGGGACGAATCCAAGCCCAGCAGTAGGTCTGGTGCGGAGAGGTGAAAGAAACTGAGTGCGTGCGATTGCAGAATCTGAGCATAGTTCAACAGACGGCGCTGCTTCTCGGCGGCAGGAGGAATGCGAACGCCGAGCAGCATGTCTCCGGCTTTCGAACTAGCCAGGACGTGACTCACCGGACAGATGCCGCACACGCGCGACATCAAGCCGGGCATTTCCTGAAACGGGCGGCCTTCGCACAACTTCTCAAAACCGCGAAATTCGGTTACGTGAAAGCGCGCCGACTGCACCTCGCCCGCGTCGTCGAGTTCAATCGAAATCTTGGCGTGGCCTTCGATGCGCGTGACCGGCTGAATCAGAATGCGGCGGCTCATGCTCCAAACTTTCGACCTATTGTGGATGGGGACTGGCCGGCCAATAAGCTCACCAGAAATTCGTGGATCGTGTGGGCGGAAGGTGGACAGCCGGGAAGAAAATGGTCTACCGTAACCACATCCTGAACGCGCAGGACGTGCTCCAGCAGGCGAGGCACGATCTCGTTTCCGGTCGGGACGCCGGTGACCACCGCGGAGTTCTCGCGATAGGCGCGGTCCAATACGTCTTCGAGCGAAAAGAGATTCCGCAGCGCAGTCACGTTGCCCGTAACCGCGCAATCTCCAAACGCAATGAGGAGCTTGCTGCGCCGGCGGATCAGGCGGATATCCCGCAAATGATCTTCGTTCGCCACGGCGCCTTCCACCAGAACGATGTCCACGGCTTCTGGAAACTCCTTGAAATCAGCGATCGGCGTGAAGCAAATGTCGACCAGTTGCGCCAGATCGAGCAGCCTCTCGTCCAGATCCAGAAAGGACATGTGGCAGCCGGAGCAGCCTCCCATCCAGACGGTTGCGAAGCGCGGCTTGTGAGCGGAAGTCAGATCCACAGCTTCTTCTCCCGCGCGGTCGTGATGTAGCGGAGGAAGCTACGGTCCTTGACCATTTCGGCGACCGTTTTGCCTTTCAGGAAGAGCGCTCCCGTGGGACAGACCTGCACGCATTTCCCGCAGCCCGTGCAAGTATCCGAGTCGCCCCATGATTCGCCCAGATCGGTAATGACCTGCGAGTTGCGGCCACGCCCGGCCACATCCCAGGTATGCGCGCCTTCCACTTCGTCGCACACGCGCACGCAGCGGGTACAAAGAATGCAGCGGTTATGGTCCAGACCAAACCGTTCGTGGCTCAGATCGACCCTGAGTCGCGGATACTGCGGACGCAGGCGGATATGATCGACTCCGAGTTCCGAGGCCAGATCCTGCAGCTCGCATGCGCCGTTCAATACACACACGGAACAAACATGATTACGCTCGGCAAACAGCAGTTCCACAATCAGCTTGCGATGTTCCTGCAGGCGGGTTGTGTTGGTGCGTACCACCATATCTTCCGCAACTTTAGTCAGACACGAAGCCTGCAACTTTTTTTGACCCTCGATTTCCACCAGACACAGGCGGCACGCGCCTACATCGGAGAGTCCACCCAGATGGCAGAGGCGAGGAATGTGAACTCCGCTGTTCCAGGCGGCTGTGAAAATGGTTTGACCTTCCATCGCGGTGATGGCCACGCCGTCCAGCATCAGGGTTCTGACGCTCATACGAGGGTCTCCGCGAGAACGGGAACCCTGCAATGCCCGGCGGGACACTTGTGGTCGCGCACATGCGCCTCATACTCGCTACGGAAATGACGCAGCGTGCTGAGCACGGGATTCGGCGCGGCCAGGCCCAAACCGCACAAGCTGGTTTCCTGGAGGAGAACGGCCAGACGCTCCAGCATGTCGAAGTCGCTTTCGACGCCTTCTCCCTTGGTCATGCGCGCGAGGATGTCGTGCATCTGAACGGTCCCCGCGCGGCAGGGGACACATTTTCCGCACGACTCGTCCATACAAAATTCCATAAAGAAGCGAGCCAGATCCACCATGCACGAGGAGCTGTCCAGGATAATCAATCCTCCCGAGCCCATCATGGTCCCGAGGGCGGTGAGCGAGTCGTAATCCATCGACGAATCCAAATGAGATGCCGGGATGCATCCTCCCGCGGGACCTCCGGTTTGCGCAGCTTTAAATTCGAAACCCGAAGGCACGCCTCCGCCGAGGTCTTCGAGAATGGTGCGCAGAGACGTGCCGATGGGCACCTCCACCAAGCCGGCGCGCATGACCCTTCCGGCGAGTGCGAAGACCTTGGTTCCGGGGCTGGATGGGGTTCCAATGGCGGCAAACCAATCCCCGCCGCGTTCCACGATGGCGGGAATATTTGCGAACGTTTCGACGTTGTTGATGAGCGTGGGCTGACTCCACAGTCCGCGTTCGGGCGGGTAAGGCGGACGCGGCACGGGCTGGCCTCGCTTGCCTTCGATGGAAGCGAGCAGAGCGGTTTCCTCCCCACATACGTAAGCGCCCGCGCCTACACGGATGTCGATGCGGAAATGGAAGTCGGTGTCGAACATGCGGCCGTTCAACAATCCGTGGCCCTGCGCCTGTTGCAGCGCGGTACGCAGACGGTCGATGGCCAACGGCGACTCGCCGCGCGCGTAGATGTAGCCTTGCTGAGCGCCCACCGCGCGTCCGGCAATGGCCATGCCCTCCAGCACGCGATGCGGATCGCCTTCCAGGACGCTGCGGTTCATGCAAGCGCCGGGATCGCCTTCGTCGGCGTTGCACACCACGTACTTGGTGGCCGATGGCTGGCGTGCGACCAGTTCCCACTTGAGGCCCGCGGGATATCCCGCTCCTCCGCGCCCCCGCAACCGGCTTTTCTTTACCTGGGCGACGATCTCTTCTGGCGCCATCTCGGTCACCGCGCCCCACAAGGCCTGATAGCCTCCGCGCGCCACGTAGTCGGCGAAGCGTTCCGGATCGGCATAGCCGGAGTTCCCGAGGATCAGGCGCTTCTGACCCGCATAGAAGGGATGGTCTGGAAGCAGGGTTCTATTTACAAAATGATTTCGGTGGCCCGCCACGAGCGCTTTAGCGTCGGCCGGCGTAACGTTCGTGAAGATAGCGTCCGCGGCGGAGCTGCGAACCAGAGGGCCCTGCGAGCACATCCCCATGCATCCGGTCCCGCAGACTTCGACCTCGCCGACGCGGTCCTGCAGATCGATTTGCTTTTGTACCGCTGCGCGCACGTCGCTTGCGCCAGCGGAAAGACATCCGGCAACCGTACAGCATAAGATGCGGTCCACCAGGCAACCCTGACGCTGCTGTTCGGTTTGCCGGATTGCCAGCAGAGTGCCCGAGGTCATACTTCGATCCGGGTCATACGTTGGCCGAATCTCCCATCAGGCCCTCCAAAAACGCGGGACTCACGCGGGATCGCGCGCGGCCATCGCACACGACCACGGGCGCTAAGCCGCACGAACCCACGCACCGGCCCGCCTCGATGGACCACTCGCGGCCTGCCGCTTGTCGTTGCGCCGTATTCATCAATTCCGTCCCGCCGGCCGCATAGCAGACGGTCCCCAGGCACACTACCGCAGTGTGACTGCGCGGAGGCTCAAAGCGAAACAGATGGTAAAAGGTCGCAACGCCCAGCACCTTGCTGAGCGGCAACCGGAGCTTGTGCGCGACGGACTTCAACAAGGGTTTCGAAAGATACCCATGCAATTGCTGCGCGGTATGCAGCACTTCGATCAGTGCGCTTCCGGAGTAGTCGTGCCGCGCCATCACGCGTTCCAGTTGTTTGTCGGCGTTGTCGTTCACAACGCCGGCCACATCCTGAATCCCCGGCGTGTCAATGGGAGGGCGCTGCATTCCCATTTTTTCCCGCTAACTGCATACGAGCGGCATCCAGTCTCTCGGTCACGACGGCGAGGAGTTGTTTCAAGAATGAGTATCCCATGGCAGGGTCGAGGTCACATGCGGTGCGGATCTTTTCCCCTGGAAACGCTACGGTCTTGAGAGGAGATAAGGCGCGCGCCTGAAAATGTGTCAGCGAGCCCTCGGTTAGCGCGGACCAGCCCATGGCGTCGCCGGGGTTCAGAGTCTGCACCACGACAGGCTGTTTCCCAGCAGTCTCCTCCAAGGCCACTGTGCCTGAGACGATCAGGTGAAAGAACGAAGATTTGTCGCCTTCGCGAAAGAGAATTTCGCCGCTCGCAAAGCTTCGGTCTTGCGCAATGGGCAACAGTTTGCGCAATTGCTGCGGCTCCAATCCGCTCAAGACCTGATAGGTCTTTGCCATCGTGATGAATTCTTCAGGAACCTGCATGCTGTTCTCCTTGAGATTTCTTATTCCCCGGCCTAGCGTTTCTTTTGCCGCCGCGTGGTGGAGGGCAGAGCCTCTTCCGCCTCGATGTCGACCTCCATCGTTTGCAGATGCCCGCTGATTTTGAGCGCCTCGTATTCGCGCTGCGCTTGTTCAGCGCCGACGCACTCCGTGGCGAAGCCTACATGGACCCGTACGTAATCGCCCACGTGAGCGTCCGGAACGAGATCCAGAAAGATCGGCCTGGGCGTATCTCCGAACTCGACCAGCCCCAGCCGGTTGTTCCGAACATTGTATTCCTCCAAGATTTTGCCTGGAACTTCGAAACTCATCGCGCGCCTCCGTTGTGAACTTCAGCCGGGGAGCGGCTCAGCTGCCACAAGTCCAATTGCTCGATCACCGCGTCGAGCAGGAAAGGGAGCGTCTCGCGCACGGGCTGCGTCAGCTCGGCGCCCCACTCGGTCGTGACCGGTTCGATGCCCACCACCACCACTTCCTCCGGCGAATCGTCCAGTAGTTGCATGGCGAGCATTAAGTCGGCGAATCCAAGTTGATGGACGGTCGCTTTTCCCGGCAGGCCGTGCAGCGTACTTCCCGCGAACCGCAGTAGAGTGCCCGGCGGTTCGCCGGCGTGGACCGCATCGATGACCAGCAATCGGGAAAACCCGGAGATGTGAGGCAGCAGGCCCAGCCCCTGCGTTCCACCATCCAGAAGCGTCACGCCCGCCGGAACGCGCGCATCCCGCTGTAACTGTTGAAGGGCATGCACCCCCACGCCATCATCGGAGTGAACCAGATTGCCCAGGCCGAGGACCATGGCATTCAATGCCGCACCCGCTTGCCCTGACTCGCTTCAATGGCCGTGCGATCGTCCTCTCCCAGTTCCTCCACGGGAATGATTTTGTAGCCGGTGAAGATGCTGTCCAGCAGGCCGCGCTTTTCCGCGCTCGACACCAGCAGGCACAAATGCACGTGGAAGATTCCGAACGCGATGAAGACGAACATCAGGAAAAAATGAATCAGCCGGAGGTTCGGCAAGCTCACCACGCGGGGCACCCAGCCGACCAGATAACCCAGCATGACGCTGTGCCGCAGCCAGTTGAACATCACGAGGCCGGTGATGATTTCCACCAGAACCAGGCCGTAGATGCCGACGTAGGAAAACGCGGCGATGGCATTGTGGCCAACTTTCGAAACCGGCGTGGGACGAAGGAAGGCATAGAATTTCATGACTTCGATCATTTCCATCCATTGCGCCTTATGCAGCGGGACCATCGCCCTCCAACGCGTCCAGCGGTCGCCCGCGAAGAAAAGATACAGGCGCAGGAGGAAGAACGCCAGGAACGCCATCCCGAACGACTCATGCACGAAGCGGAACCACCCCATCAGGAAGGGATGCTGCAGTTGGCCGACGATGAAAGGATTGTGGATGTAATATCCGGTGAAGGAAAGCGCGCCGATCGAAATCACCAGACCCCAATGCACCAGACGCAACGGATATTGCCACACGTAAACGGCGATGGCCGGCCCCATGCGCATGCGCGGGTGCTTCCCGCCCAGATTCCCGTCCGACAAATCGAAGGAGCCCGGCTCCACGGGCTCTACGGGCGTCATAACATGCTCCCAGCACCCGCGGCGTTCGAGGTGCGCGGGAGGGTGTGTTCGCGTCCTTCGGCATCAATGACATGCACCGCGCAGGCGATACAAGGATCGAAGGAGTGGATGGTGCGCAGGATCTCCAAGGGCCGGTCCGGGTCGGCGACCGGCGTGCCGAGCAGAGAGGCTTCATACGCTCCCCTCTGGCCCGAGCCGTCGCGCGGTCCTGCGTTCCATGTGGTCGGCACCACCGCCTGATAGTTCTTGATCGCACGACCCTCAATGTCGACCCAATGGCCGAGGGAGCCGCGCGGCGCCTCATGCCATCCAAAGCCGGCGGCCGACTTGGGCCAGGTGGCGGGATCCCAGTGCACGGGATTAAAGATGGAGAGGGTGCCGTGCTCCATGTTCATCGACAGCTCCTCCACCCATTTCTCGAGTTCACCGACCATGAGCTGCGATTCGATCGCGCGCGCCGCGATCCGGCCGAGCGTTGAGAAGAGCACCGTCGCGGGCGCATTGAGTTTCTTCAGGACCCCGTCAATGGCAGCCTTGATCTCCGGTTGTCCAGAGGCGTATCCCACGACCATGCGCGCCAGCGGTCCCACCTCCATGGGCTTGCCGTCGTAACGCGGCGTCTTCAACCACGAATACTTGTTCTCGACGTCGAGAAATTCGTACGGCGGCTTAGGCCCCGTATATTTCGGGCTGGTCTCACCTTGAGACGGATGTTTGCCAAGGGCGCTGCCGCCCGAATACTCGTACCAGGAATGATGGATCGACTCCGTGATTTTGCTTGGGTCGACCGGATAGACTTTGCTCAGATCGCGGCCTAACACGATGCCGCGGGGGAACAGAAAGCTGCTGGGGTCCTTCTGATTGCCGGAGGAGTAATCGCCATAACAAAGGAAATTCCCGAGGCCTTCGCCGCGCGTGAACCAATCCTTATATAGGGAAGCGATGGCGAGCACATCGGGAACGTACACCTGGTCCACGAACCGTCGCGCTTCTTTTACCAATTCGCGAAGGAAGGTGATGCGCTCCGGGTTGATCACCGCGAACGGCTCGTTTGCATCCAGCGATGTGGTCATGCCTCCGACTAGGAACGTTTGCGGATGAGGATTCTTCCCGCCCAGCACCGCGTGGAGACGGATAAAGTCTTTTTGCCAGGACAGAGCTTCCAGATAGTGCGCCACCGCCAAAAGGTTCACTTCCGGCGGAAGCTGGTAAGCCGGATGTCCCCAATAGCCGCTGGCAAAGAGGCTCAACTGGCCACTATCCACTACTCCTTTTACGCGCTGCTGGATGCCTTTGAAATAAGTGGCGCTCGACTTCTCGTAATCGGAAATCGACTGCGCGATGGTCGAGGTCTTGGCTGGATCGGCTTTCAGAGCTGAGGCCACGTCTACCCAGTCCAGCGCGTGCAGGTGATAGAAATGGATCACGTGATCCTGCACCATCTGCGCGCCGGCAATAATATTGCGGACGATGCGCGCGTTCGAGGGGACTTCTATGTCGAGCGCATTCTCAACCGCTCGGACACTCGCGAGCGCATGCACAACGGTGCAGACTCCGCAGATGCGCTGCGCCCAAATCCACGCTTCGCGCGGATCGCGGCCTTGCAGGATCAGTTCGATGCCGCGAAACATGGTTCCGGCGCTCCAGGAGTCCGAGATCTTGCCGCCATCCACTTGAGCTTCAATCCGAAGATGGCCTTCAATGCGAGTGACCGGGTCGACCACGAGGCGAGCCATGGTTATGCTTCCTTTCCTGTAGGCGCCACCGGCGGGATCGGCTTGGGCGCGGGCTTGATCAATTTGACCAGACCATGCGCCGTGACGCCGGCCAGGACAGCCCCGGTGAGTCCCAGGCCGATCTCCGTGGCGCTGGTTTCCACCCCGAATCCCGGCACATTCGGCAGGCGCTCATAAAACGGAGACATATGGTCCCAAAACCGGGGGGAGGCGCAGCCGATGCAGCCGTGTCCGGCGCGGACGGGCCAACTGGTGTGATCGTTCCACTGCACCACCGGACAATTGAAGGTTGCCTCGGGGCCTTTGCATCCCATCTTGTACAGACACCAGCCCTTGCGCGATCCCTCGTCGCCCCATTCGGTGACGAAGCGCCCAGCGTCGTAATGCGCGCGCCGCTCGCATTGATCGTGAATCACACGTCCGTAAGCGAACAGCGGACGGTTGTATTGATCGAGGGCGGGCAAGTCATGGAAGGTCAGGTAATGAACGACCACGGCGGCGGTGTTGGCCGGATTGTGCGGACATCCCGCCATATTAATGACCTTGATGCCCGGCACGGCTTCCTGAACGCCCAACGCTCCGGTGGGATTGGGCGACGATCGCACCAGCCCTCCGTCGAAAGCGCACGCACCAACAGCCATCGTGGCTGCCGCATTGCGGCATACTTTCTCGGCGATTTCTATGGCGGAACGCCCGCCGATGGTGCAGTAGGCGCCTCCTTCCGCAGTGGGAATCGCACCTTCGACGACAACCAGATACTGGCCCTTCTGCTCCTTCACGATGCGATCCAACACGGCGTTGGCGTGGCCTCCCGCGCCCGCCATGATCACTTCGTGGTATTCCCAGGAAAGCAAGTCGAGCACGATATCGGCAACTTCGGGATGGCTCGACCGCAACATCGACTCCGAGCAGCCCGTGCAATCTTGGAATTGCAGCCAGATCAGCACCGGCTTCTTGACCGCGCCAACGGCGGCGACGGTCTGCGCGAGATAGCGCTCCGGCAGGGCCAGGGTCGCGAGCAGGCCGGCGCAGTACTTCGCCAGCTGCCGCCGAGTGATCCCGCTGCTCGCGAGCGCGCCGCTGACATCAAATCCGGGTGAGAGCATCCGCTACCTCCGTCGATCGATCAAACCTGGAACAACCGGCGCGATACGAAATCGCGATATCCATTGCGTTCGCTTCGTGGTGTTGTGCGTTTACGGCAAACCGCCCACGGCCCCGGCGAGTGACAACGCCCGAACCTTCCGGCCGGCTCTGGCGGCCAGCCAACTCATCCACTTGGACAATCCCTCGCCCGTGGTGCACGACGTCTCCACGATTTCGATGTCCGCATTCATCCGGCGCGCATTGTCGCGCGCCAGCTGCATCTGGAAAGGAACGTACGGAAGCAGGTCGATTTTATTGAGAATCACCAGTTCGGCTTTGCGATAAATCCCGGGATATTTGAGCGGTTTGTCTTCGCCCTCAGTCACACTGAGAATCACCACCTTGGCGTCTTCACCGAGGTCATAGCTGGTGGGACAAACCAGATTGCCGACGTTCTCAATCAGCAGAAGGTCGAACCCTTCCGTCAGCCAGCCGCCCAGATGAGCATCGACCATGGCCGCGTCCAGGTGACAAGTGCCGCCGGTGGTGATCTGCCGCACCGGATAGCCATACTGCGCCAGACGCCGCGCGTCGTTGTCGGTCTGGATGTCGCCGGTGAGGACGACGACGCGCATATCCTTGGGAAGCATCTCCAGGGGAAGCATCTCCAGCGTTTTCTCCAGCAGAGCCGTTTTGCCCGATCCGGGCGAGCTGATGAAGTTCAAAGCGAGGGCACCCGAGGCGGCCAAAGCCGCGCGCAGGTCCGCCGCAATCCGGTTATTCTCGCTAAGTACGCTTTTCTCCACAGCAATGCGGTTCACGCGAAAGCCTCCTTGGGCACGCCCGCGGGAGCCGCGTCGGCCAACGTCATCTCCTCCAACTCCAGGAAGGCAACCTTCATCTCGTCGCACTCCGGAAGCCACTCGATTTCCAGAACCAGCGGCATGGGTTCAGAGCTCTTTACGATCGCCTGAAAGCAAAAGCGCAGGGAGTCTGGGTCGAGACCGGCGAACTCGCCGATGCGCAGCCCCACCTTCGTCGCCTTTTGACCGGGATAGCGCCGCAGTTCCGCGTGCACCGCGTCGAGCACCGAACACGCGATTCCCATCTCGTGCATGGCCTAATAAATCCCCGGAAGCTGGTCGCCGGCCTTCAGCACCTGATCGGCCGCTTCCGGAGCGGTAATAGGCACAACTTTGCCTTCATCGGCGCGATACGCGACCGCACATCCAGACCTCTCGCCGTCGAAGTATTTCACGAGACGCTTCCACCGGCGTCGTGGAGAACGAAATCTTCCTCTTCGAGGGCCCCGATTTCAGCCAAGTAGCGGTAAGTCCTGGCAGCTTCGCCCTCGTCCACACGTGTGAGCGCAAACCCAACGTGAACCAGCACGAAGTCGCCGACTGCGACCTCTGGAGTAAAGGCCAGATTGATTGCCTTGCGTACACCGCAGAAATCGACGACGCCCATTCGGAAGGCCGGATCTTCACCCTCTACGCTCAGGACTCTTCCGGGGACGGCAAGGCACATGGGTGAACCGCCTTTCGCAAGATTGAGGCCACATCGTTTATCAGTGGATCGAGCCAGGGATAATTCTCTCTATCTTTGAGAATCATTTTCTGTAAAGAGAAGAACGAGTCTCCGCAACACAGAAAAACGATCCCGTCCATGCGTCTTCGAAATCCGCCCTCGGCCATATTGGGTCGCATACGCGCCGCAGATGCCGTAGCTTACACTCAAACTACATGCTCAACCGGGGCTATGCCTACACCACAATCATCAGCAGCAAATACCATGGACAAACCCTGCTCTCCCACTTGGCAAGCCTTTACCCCCACTCAACCCCACAAGCCTGGCAACAAAAACTAAACAACGGCGAAGTCACCCTCAACGGCGTCACCGCCACCGGAAGCGAATCGGTCACTTTAGGCCAAACCCTTGTCTGGAACCGTCCACCCTGGATCGAACCAGACTCCCCTCAGCACTTCGAAGTCCTGTTTGAAGACCCCCATCTGTTGGCCGTAAACAAACCCAGCGGGCTGCCCACCCTCCCCGGCGGCGGCTTCATGGAAAACACCCTCCTGCGCCTGGTGCAAAGGCGAACCCCCAACGCAAACCCTGTCCACCGGTTGGGCCGAGCCACCACCGGCATCGTCCTCTTCGCCAAAACACCGCAGGCGGCCTCTAATCTATTCGCAAACTGGAACACACCCAAAATTCAAAAAATCTACCGGGCGCTGGGTCAAAACATTGCACAGCACGACGCCTACGAAATCCTCACACCCATCGGCCTCGTACCGCACCCGCTCATCGGTTCCGTGTGGGCCGCCAACCCAAGTGGCAAACCGTCAAAGTCATTGGCAAAGGTGATCTCACGCACCACCAGCACCACAACATTTGAGGTAAGCCTAAATTCGGGCCGCCCTCATCAAATCAGAATCCATCTGGCATCCATCGGCCATCCCCTGGTAGGCGATCCTCTGTACGGCTTAACCGGCCAGCCTCTTGAAAATCTCCCCGGCCTCCCCGGCGATGGAGGATATTTCCTGCACGCCCAATATCTGAAATTCCACCACCCCATCACCGGAGAACAAATCAATCTTGAGGCAGCTTTGCCGTCTGGATTTCCCATTGCATGAGTAGGTTAGCGCCCACTGGATTTGCGCTGGAAGGACAACGAGATGCGAAAAGGGTTTACGAGAAAACCGAAAGCGGACGAGCCCGCGACGCCAGGCAAGAACTACATCACTCCGAGCGGGCTGCAGCGTCTCCAAGATGAGCACCGGTTTCTGCTCACCAGGGAACGCCCGGCCGTGACGGAGGTGGTGGCGTGGGCTGCCAGTAACGGCGATCGGAGTGAAAACGCCGACTATCAGTACGGCAAGCGGCGGCTGCGGCAGATCGATGGGCGGATTCGCTTTCTCGGGAAGCGGATCGAAGCTGCGGAAGTGGTGGACCCGGAAACTCCGAGAACGGGGCAAGCGGCCACGAGAGCATTCTTCGGCGCGACCGTGCGCTATGCCAACGCCGCGGGAGTGGAGCGAGTGGTGAGCATCGTGGGCACCGACGAAGTCGATCTCGACCGTAACCACATCAGTTGGGTGTCGCCTCTGGGGCGCGCGTTGCTGAAGTCGGCAGCAGGCGACAGCGTTGTACTCCAAGCGCCGGGCGGTACAGAATACCTGGACGTGCTGGAAGTGTGTTACGAGCGCATTTCAGTGGAACCGTTCCGTGAGCCGCCTGGATCCGAGTCCTCGTCAAAGGGACCCTCTCGCCGACCCATTCCAACTGACGAAGGTTAACGAGGCGGCACACGAAAATTCCACGTCACGAGCAAGGACGAATTGTGAGCCGACTAGGGGCCCGACCACCGGGAAGGCCCACGATTACGTTGACGACAATCTTACTTCCAGCCCTCGGCCGCTCTCTTGGGCAGCGAGTCGACCCACTGATTCAGCTCCAGTCGGAGGCCATCAGGATCGGTGACGTTGGCGGAATAGAGTTGGCTCGGCGGAGAGAACTGTGGCACCGTTGTCGGAACGCCATTCTGCTTGAGCCGCGCAAGAGTCTTGGTCAAATCGTCGACCACCAGGTGGATATGGTTGAAAGAGGGAGCCGCATTCCGTGCCGGCATGAAGTCAATGAACGTGTCCCGGCCGAGTTGGAGATAGGGATGGTCGGGCGAGTTGATGAGGAAGGCCACCCGCAAACCCATCTTCTTCTCATAGAACTCGTCCGATACCGCAAAATCCTTGTAGCCAATCCCAATGACATAGAGCCTGTAACTAGGGTACGTGTCCGACCAGGATTCCGTTGCTTTCGTGGTGAGGGATTCCGGAAGCAGTTCATTCATCTCCAGGCGGCGCCCATCCGGATCGATGATGACCGAGTTCTTCACATTGCTCGGCTTTGCCACACCCGCTTCCGTCACGGTTCCGGGAGTGGTTCCGTTCCGCGGCGCGGCCGGTACCCCACCCTGCTTCAGCCGTGCGATGGACGCATCCACATTATCGACGGCCATATGAACGTGTGTGAATCCCGGCTTCACGGCGCCGGCCGCCTGCTGCATTTCCAGAAACGTGTCCTTGCTCAACTGGTAATAAATGGTTGTGCGGGCGCCGTCGAGCTGGAGAATTTGAAAGCTTCCCGCAAGCCCATCTTATTTGCGTAGAAGTCTTGGGATTTTGCGAAATCCGATACGGCGATACCGACCACGCTCAATCGATAGCCGGTATGGCTGCTTGCCTGCGCAAAGAGAGACTGCATCGACAGCGATCCGACCACGACCGCCGACATCAAAAATGAAACGCGTTTGGGTGTCATCATTTCGCTCCTGTGGTTTCCTTCGGCGCTGCCGGCTTGCTGAATTTCGATGCGTCTACGGGCACGTTGACTTGAAGGGACTTGAACTCGACAACAGAACGGCCGTCGACCCATGTCTTGGTTATGCGAAACGGCATTTTGATTCCGCCGACGTCTCGATAGTCAGCATAGTCTATCTCGGTCGTAATGAATCCATACGGCAAGTTGGTATAACGCACCATCCGCACCAGAAGTCCGGATTCCTGCGCGAAGTAAAGCCTGACCTTCAATCCGCCCGCCGTTGTCGTGCCCTGCATCACGATCAGTTCACGGTCGTCTATTCCCGCGCCGGCGTGGTCCGGCAGGATGCTTAACGCTCCCGACAATGGATATCCGACTCGCAGGTTCGTCAGGAGTTGCTTGATGCGGCCGGGGAAAAAGAGCTGCGCTTCAAAATGAAGACCCTGGAGGTCGCCGCCGCCGAGTGTCACGACAGGAACAGGCACTTCCGATTCCGCCTGCGCAATCCAGGCAGAGCGCCCGTCGTCCACGGTCATCCTGTCGCCGTTGGGCCCGTGGTTGATCTGTGCATATTGACCCGGAGCCCTGGCGTAAATCTCCACGGGAGTGGCGCCCGGATCGTCATAGCCTTGATACGTCCCGTTTCCAACGAAACTCGTGAGGGCCGCCGTCTTTTGCAATCCGCCGATGGCCTGCAGGTATTTATCAAGGACCTGCTCGGGCAAAGGAGCTCCGGGAGCTTGGCTCGGAATGTTATCAGGATCTTCTGGAGGCGGACTGGAATATTGCTCGGCCAGGGTGGGAGTTACTTTCGGAACAGACGCATTCCGGTGGCAGGTGTAACAAGTCACCATGCGCGCTCCCCCGAAATTCGTCTTGTTGATGGTATCCACCATCAACATCATTTTTCGCGCGGTCTTCTTCAGCGGGGGATCGTCCGCGTACTTGTCCCAGTTGCCGGCGCTCTCGTCCCCATGGCAAACCGTGCATGTCATGTTGGTCGCCGCCGCGATGAAGCCCATCGTCTCCATGAACTCCTGCACCGAGATGCCCTTCAGCAACTGGACATTCTTGAATCGCTTTTCGGCCAGCTCGCCCGCTTCTCCGGACGTCTGCGCAATCGCATATCCCGCGGGAATGACCCACAAAAGCATCGCCGCGGAAATCCTGTTCAGCATTCGCTACTTGCCCTTGCCGATGACCGCTTTGGTGCCGAGCAGATCGTCGTATTGCGAGGTCTCCAGCCCGTTGTAGATAAACTCTTCCATATCGAAAGTATCAGGAAGACGGTGGGCAATAAATTTATCCAGACCGTTGAACTTTTTCGAGTAATATTTGGGATCGTCGACGGTTGCCGTGACTTCCATCGTGTCGTAATCAATGCGGTGCCATACCTCATGCACCTTCATGTCATAGGTGTGCGGGCGGCCCGCGTTGTCGAGCCAGGTCCTCTCGTCCACGCCGATCGTGTCGATTTCAAACGTGTAGTCGTCCGTCCACTTTCCGACGGCGTATCCGTACCAGCGCTTTTCCACGTCATCGAGGTTGGGAAGCGGCCGGCCGTCCGCCCAAATGGTACGAAAGTTCTGATCGAACTCGTCCAGATAGATCCACTGATCTTTCAAACGGGTCCATTCAAAAGCCCGTATTTCGTAGAACAACATCCGGGGAAACCCCTGCGGATTTCCCGTGTTCACCGGGTCGTTGGATAATGAGACGTCCACCGATCGTACGCCGACCCCCGGTTTATTTTTCTTGAGCGCGGCGAGGCCGTCCGCG
This sequence comes from Terriglobia bacterium, assembly GCA_963765085.1. Classification (GTDB taxonomy): domain Bacteria; phylum Acidobacteriota; class Terriglobia; order Bryobacterales; family Bryobacteraceae; genus Palsa-187. Next base: position 27,295 of record CAVXVL010000058.1, read on the forward strand.
GTGTACGGCAATTGCCGTTTCACGGTGCTCTCGTCGTCCCTTCCGGAAATCAGATTTCCGTTGTCGCCGGCCGGATATTCGTGCATTCCGCCGCCTTCGATTCCACCCTCGGCCGTTCCGTCCCAGATCCCGGACAGATCGCGCTTGGGAGCCGGGCGTGGTGCGGGCCGGTTTGCGTACGCGGGCTTTTCCGGCGGGCTGTTGTTCCATTGCCTCTTTGCGAGTGCTTCTGCGAGTTCTTTGGATTGGGGCACCCGTTGGGCCTCCATCGCAGGCGCGAGCACAATGGCTACGACCAGCGCACTGGTCGAGAGGATAAAACACTTTGACATGGAAGACCTCGATTCAAGACGTTCTACTGGGCTGCTTGTGGGGCTTTCAAGACTTTGCCATTAATCACGATGCGGGCGCCAAACCGGCCGATCGGCTGGCCGTTGCGCGCCACGCTACCCATCGTGATTTCCACTTCGTCGCCGGGCTTAAATGTATTTTTGGTCCACCCTTCGCGGGTCTGGTCGGGCGGATTACTGGCTTCGACCAGCCAATGGACGGCATTTCCGTTCTCGTCTTTCGCGTCAAATCTCAAGTAGCAATGAGGATTCGCCCAAATGAATTCGGTCACCACTCCTTTTATCGTGGGTTTCTTCGTCACATCGTAAGATGCATTCCCGTGATGTGCGAGCAGTGGAAGCGAAAAAGCCAGCACTGTCGCAATCAGCACGACGGTCGTCAATCGAGTTTTCACAATTACCTCCGGATCCATCGAGACTTGAACTCCCCGGCGTCACGCCGTTTGGTGCGCCAACAACGGATTATAGACGACAACCAGCCGACCGACGGGCGGCGAATCGTAAAGTTTCGTAAACTACTTGGCGCGCATGGCCTCCTAGGCCGTGCTGGCGCAGACACAATCACGACGGCTACATCGCCCGATGGTAGGCGAACTCATCTCGTGTTCGGCTTCCGCGACCGCCGCGCCGTCGATCTCCGCCGTAGTGCCACGGCCTACGCACGCTCGCTAGACCAGGAGCGATTCTCCCTGCAGAGCGGTTTACGAACCCGATTCGGTGTAAAATCATCAACGGCAGGAATCACTGCCGGCTATCGGCGATTTTTTTCCAGGAGCAAACTGCATGACGAACCTCGAAACCTCGCTCGGCGGAATGCCGCTGAGCCTTAAGCGGCGTTATGGGAACTATGTCGCGGGCGAATGGATGCCGCCCCTATCCAACAGCTACTTCGAGAACACCACGCCGATCACGGGCAAGGTCCTCTGCGAAATTCCTCGCTCCAACGCCGCCGATATCGATCGCGCGCTCGACGCGGCGCATGCCGCCCGCCGCGAATGGGGGAAGACTCCCGTGGCGCGTCGCGCCCGCATCCTCGAACAAATCGCCGAGCGCATGGGAAATGCGGAACAGGCGGAACAAATCCCGATTTACGCGAGTCATTCTGCTGTTCCCGAAGCCCGATTCTGGTTGACCCCAACAGCTACTGAATAAGGTCCCGTCATCACGCATTATCGGAAGTGACGACCGTCGAAATTCGGCGACGAGCTTAATCCGAACACAACGTCTTTGATATCGTTGTATGCGCTGCCGCGCCCCTGGATTCCCATCCCCTGTGAGCATGAATTTGACGCTCGCGACCGGTCTTGCCAATTTAGGTTGTCGCGCGAGGAGGGGCTACAATCGAAAAATGTCAGGGTCCCGGGAGCGCTCACGGCTGCTTGCGGCTGTGCTTTCGAGCGTGGGCGCATGGCTTCTGTTCGCCCTTGCGCTGTCGGCGCAGATGAACACGGCTGATATCAGCGGTCTGATCACCGACGCGTCCTCCAGCGCGATTCCGGGCGCGAGCGTGGTCGCGGTGCAACTCGGCACGCAACTAAAATTCACGGCGACGGCGAATCCCGCCGGCCAATATGCCTTGGAGCATCTCCCGGTTGGCGAATACTCCCTCGCCGTGAGCGCGCCGCGCTTTCAGTCGGCTATCGATTCGCATGTGACTTTTCATGCGGGAGATCGCATTCGCAGGGATTTTTCGCTCGCCGTGGGAGAAATCACTCAGGTGCTCATCGTCGAAGCCGCCCCCACGCCTTTGCAGCAGCAATCCGCGGAGATCAGAGACACCATCGAGAATCAGCAGGTCATGGACCTGCCGCAAAAGGACCGCGAGTTTCTGGAACTCGCGCTGCTCGGCGGAGGCGTCGTGAATCCTCCGGGAGGAACGCGCGGCGATTCCTTGCAGCAGACCGGAAAATTGATCAATATTCTGGGGCAGCGCACCGGCCACAATCTCTTTCTTCTGGACGGCGTGAACGTCACCGACGAGTATTTCAACAATGTCGTGCTCAATCCATCGCTTGACGACATTCGCGAATTCAATATCGACAAGACCAACTACAGCGCCGAATTCGGAAGCAAATCCGGCGGCGTGATTAACGTCATCACGCGATCGGGCACTAACGCTGTGCACGGCGATCTGTATGAGTTCCTCCGGAATAATGTTTTTGACGCTCGGAATTTTTTCGATCCCGCGGGCCAGCCCGCACCTCCTTTTCACGAGAATCAGTTCGGAGGCTCGGTCGGCGGGCCGGTGATCAAAGATAAAACGTTTTTTTTCCTGAACTACGAAGGGCAGACGATTCGGGAGTCTCTGGCGCATCTGTTCACGGTTCCGACGGCGGCCGAGCGTGGCGGAAACTTCTCGGGACTCGGCGTGATCGACGATCCGATCACGCACGTGCCGCTCGCGGGCAACATCATCACCTCGGCTTTATCGCCGGCGGCAACCGCTTTGCTCGCAACAATTCCATTGCCGAACTTGCCGGGGGCGTCGAACAATCTTCTCTCAGTCGCTCCGCAAAGCAATAATGCTAATCAAGGGAATGTGCGGCTGGATCATCAATTTTCTCCGACCGACAACGCTTCGGCCCGCGTGTCGATTTTCGACGCGCATGAAATCGATCCGTTCGGTTCCAGCGTGCTGAACGAGGCGCTGCTCCCCGGCTTTGGACGCACGTTGAACACTCATTCCGTCAATGTGTTCGCGAGCGAGATTCACACTTTCTCGCCGAACGTCTTCAACGACGTTCGCTTCGGCTGGCTCCGCGTTTCGGGCGGCCAGGGCGATCCCAACGCCGGTAACAACTTTGCCGGGCAATATGGATTGCAAGGAACGACCGCGAATCCCGGCGATTTCGGCTATCCGCAGGTCTCGCTCAGCAACGCGTTCACGACGATGGGTGATGCCACGGGCTTCACGCGGCGCATCGATCGCGATTTCGAATTCTACGACAACGTCACCGTGCATCGCGGCAAACATACGGTGCAGTTCGGCGGCTACTTCTTCCATCTCTCGTTTAACCCGTCCTACCCGAACGACGCTCGTGGAGTGTATACGTTCAACGGCGAGTACACCGGCAATCCGCTCGCCGATTTCCTGCTCGGATATCCATCGCAGGCGCAGGTCGGCATCGGGGAAGGCGCGGAGAATGCGCACACGAACTGGGCCCATTTCTATATTCAGGATGGATGGCAGGTGGCTCGCCATCTGAAGATCGACGCGGGCCTGCGTTACGAATTCAATCAAAACCTGACGGCGCAGACGAACCAAACCTCCGATATCGATTTGACGGCGTCCGGCGGACCGGCCTTCGTCGTCGCCGGCTCTCCCGCGAATTTATCCTCCACGGCGAGCGCCGTTGCGGCGTTGAGCCCGATTCCAGTGGTCTCGGCGGCGAGCGTAGGTTGGAACAATACATTGCTGACGCCGAAGAGCCTGCGCCTCTCGCCTCGTTTGGGACTCGCGTGGTCGCTTTTCCGTCAAACCGTGATTCGGGCGGCGGCCGGGATCTACACGAATCAAGCGGCTTACAGCGTCCTGCAAAATCTGGCGGAGAACATGCCTTTCTTCCTGGTGAAAACGGTCTCCAACAACGCGAGCACGCCCGCTTACGCGACGCAAAACATTCTGACCGCGAATACCCTCGGAACGACCGGAGCGAACAGCGTCAATCACAACTTTGCGATTGAGTACAACGAAGTCTGGAACGCGGCCGTGCAACAAGCCGTCACGTCCAATACGACGCTGGAAGCGGAATACATCGGATCGAGAACTGTGCACGCCGACAGCTCGACCGCGCTGAACGTGCCGATGACGTTCGGAGGCCCGCGACCTTATCCGAGCCTCAATGCCTTCACGACGGTTCGCTGGGATGGATGGGCGACCTTCCACGGTCTGACGCTCAAGGCCGTGCGGCGCTTTTCGAACGATCTTTCCTTCTACTCGACGTACACTTGGTCGAAATCGATCGACGACGCGTCGGACACGGGCACCACGAACGCGGAATACAATCTTCCCCAGAACGTCTACGCACCGTATCTGGAAAAGGCCGACTCGAGTTTCGATCATCGGCAGCGAGTCACGGCGAACGCGGTTTACGCTCTGCCGTTTGCAAGATCGTCGCGGGGATGGTTGCACCGTGTCGCCTACGGCTGGCGCGCGAGCGGAATGCTGACGCTGCAAAGCGGCGCGCCCTTCACCGTGAACTTATCGCCGGCCTCGGGTCAGGACGTCGCTCACATTGGGCTCGTCAGCGGAAACAATATCGAGCGCCCCGATTTGATCGGAAATCCGAACAACGGTCCGCAGACAGCGGCGCAGTGGTTCAATACCGCTGCCTTCGTGCTTCCCGCGCAAAACTCGTTCGGGACGTCTGGACGGAACGTGGTCACGGGACCGGGGCTCGCGAGCCTCGATTTGTCGCTGCAAAAGGAAGGCACGATCCACGAAGGTGTGCGGCTTCAGTTCCGGCTCGACGTTTACAATTCTCTGAATCGAGCGAATTTCGATTTGCCGGGTCGTATCTTCGGCGCGTCGAATTTCGGAGTCATCACGAGCGCCGAAGATCCAAAAGAGCTTCAGTTCGCGTTGAAGCTAATCTTTTAGCGCCGGGCGCCGGGGGCATGAGCGGCACGCCCCTCATGGACGAGAAGCCCCGCGCGGGCATCGGCGAATAACAAAGGAATGCGCCCGACAGATAGACCAATGATCGATCGGGCGCTTCTGCTATTTGGCGGCGAGTTTCTGCACGATCTCCAACGCTTTTTCCACGTGCTGATCGGGCGTGAGTTTATCGTCAGCTGATGACAGCGTGGCGATTATCTTGTGGTCTTTGCCGATCACGAACGTCACGCGTTCGATGAAATCATGGTCGAGATCCACGCCCCGCACATCCTTCGCCCCGGCTTTCAAGCTGTTGACCGTCAGGTTATAGGAGGCCGCGATTTTGTGATCCGCGTCGGAGGCAACGGGAAACTTCCCGGCACAATATTCCGGGTCGGCTGAGAAGACATCGAGTCGCGCAAGGCTGTCGGCCGAGACGCCAATGATGGTGGCGCCGACCGCATCGAACTTTTCTTTCTCCGCCGCGAAGGTATGGGCCTCCAGATCGCAGCCTTTGGTGTACGCAGAGGGGTAGAAGTAGACCACGACGGGTCCTTTTTTCAGTGCATCTTGTAGTGAAAAGTTAAATTCCTTTCCGGCCAATGATGCCCGCGCCGAAAAGTCTGGTGCCTTGTCGGCAACTTTGAGCGCAGCCATGAGGGGCAAGCCTACCAGCGTGCAAAGCGCGAGACCGAGAAATGGTTTATTCATCGCAATTGAGTCCTTTCAACTTGTTGGCAGGATATCACACCAAATGCTCACAGTGATTCGCGAGGGCGATCCGCGGGGACGGCCGCCATTCTTCGCAGTCGCGAACCGGAGAGACATGGCCCTGCCCGTCCGCGGCCGGTCGGCTCTGTTCGGCGCACCTCGATAATCCGATTCGGTCTGTCCGAGCCGATGAATTCGACATCGAGTGTTAAAGATGACGGCACGAGGGAATTCGAAGTTCCGTTTCACGCAATTTCCAAGGACCTGGCCACGACGGGATTGAGGATGGTTGCCAAACAAGAGCGGAGCTTACAGGATCGCGAATACTCGTAGAACAACTACCCGATTGTCCAGTCCCGCCCAAATTACACAGGCCGGAATCGGGAAACGCGTAGACTTGGCGTAAGGCGCCTAACCTGGCCGCGGCGGCTGCGCACCGAAGCGGATCGTCTAGAACTCCCTATTACGCGTCCGGATTACGGCCTTTAATCTTGCGTCCGTCGGGGAGAATGACGGAGACGGCGTTGCCCAGATTCCCGCCATCCTTCGCACGGTAGCCCTCAATCGTGATCATGTCGCCCACTTTGATCGACGTTCTCGTCCAGCCGCTGCGGATTAGCGAATTCGGCGCCTGCAACTCAAAATCCCAGTTCGAGACCTTCCCCGTTTCATCCTTCACGTCCATGTAGAGATGAGCGTGAGGATTCAGCCACTCCACCTTCGTCACGGTTCCGGTGAGGGTTACGGGCTGTTTCATGTCATACTCAGCGGCGAACGAGTGATGGGCGGAAACCGGTGCGACCACCGCGATCGTACCCAACACCAGCATGAAGACTATTTTTTTCATATGTATCCAGTACTGCTCACGATACCGATGCAACATCAATATGAAAGCCGGTCACTCCCTCGAAAGTGAATACCTCCGAACATACCACGATCACTGGGGCATTCAAGTTAATAACGGTTAAGCACGCACGTACGCCCGTTTTGGCAACGTTATTAACACTTAATGACGTGAATTGGGGAGCCGAACACGGAAGATTCCTGAGGACGCTGGGCAAACTCAAAGGACCCGTATACCAGCCTGTGGAGTACGGCAAACCAATCACGTTTGAATCCACCGCGAGTCTCAGCCCGCCCGGTGCGTACCGGCTGCGTGCGATTTCCGCGGATGGTTCGCTTTTTCAACCTACGCCGGCGACATTCACGTCGAGGTCCGGCGCGTCATCAGATTCAGAAGCACCTCCGCTCGTGCGAAAACGTAGACGGAAGCGTGCGGATTCTCTATGGCCCCCCTGAGCCAACGTGGGTCCGGGCGCCGATCAGCGCAGCAGATAGGCCGTGAGCAGCTCCGTGATCCATCCGAACGGCGGCTGAAGTAGGCCCGTTAAATTCCATCGGGTCTGCTGGAAGATGCCCTTGGCGTGACTCAGAGTCTTGAATCCCTCTTCCCCGTGATAAGCGCCCATGCCGCTTGCGCCGACCCCGCCGAACGGAAGATCGTCGACGGCATAGTGAAGCAGCGTATCGTTAATCGTGACATTGCCGCTCGTTGTCCGCTCCAGCACTCGATGGCGCGCCTGGCCATCGCGTCCAAAGAAGTACAAGGCCAACGGACGTGGCCGCGCGTTCACATAATCAACGGCTTGATCGATATCGCTGTAAGGGATGACGGGAAGAATGGGGCCGAATATTTCCTGTTGCATCACCGCCATGTCGGGCGTGGCGTCCAGAATCAGAGTCGGTGCGAGTGTCCTTTCGCGAGGAGAGTCATTGACCCCGATCTGAAGAACCTGTGCGCCCTTCTCTCTCGCATCGTCGATCATTCCCGAAAGGCGAGCGTAGTGCTGCGTATTGATGATCGAGGTATAAGCCGGGTCCGAAGCGCCGCCCGGGTAGTAATCGCGAACCGCTTCTTGATAAGCGGCGACGAAAGCGTCAACGTCGTTGTCATTCACCAAGACATAGTCGGGCGCGATGCAGGTCTGTCCCGCGTTCGCGAGCTTTCCGAACGCGATAGATGCCGCGGCCCGAGTCAGGGAATATCCACGTTCGACGATCACCGGAGATTTGCCGCCGAGTTCCAGCGTGACCGGAACGAGATTCTCGCTTGCCGCGCGCATTACGGACCGGCCGACCTTGGTGCTGCCCGTGAAGATCAGATGATCGAATGCGAGCTCCGAGAAGCCGGCGCCAACTTCAGCACCGCCCGTCACGACGGCGACCTGCTCTTCGCGGAAGATTTCCCGCAGCATCGCGACGATCACGTCGTTGGTTGCCGGCGTGAATTCGGAAGGTTTGATCATCGCCCGGTTCCCGGCCGCGATTGCCGTGGCCAGTGGCATGAAAAGAAGCGACACCGGATAATTCCAGGGCGATATGATTCCCACTACACCCAGCGGCTGATAAATGACGCGCGCGCGCGCAGGCTGAAGGTGAATTGCGACGTGGCGGCGCTGTGGACGCATCCACTTCTTGAGATTCTTTCTCAGATAGTGGATGCCCTGGATGACGGGCATGAGGTCGAGGACCTTCGTCTCGTAGGGCGAACGATGGCCAAAGTCTGCATCGACTGCTTTCGCCAGTTCGTCGCGCTTTGCGAGAAGCGCATTTTTCAACTTCGCGAGATCTGCTTTCCTGCGGGCGAGTGGTGGTGCACCGTCGCGAAGGAATGCCGCCCGCTGCAATGCGAGTATGGACATGCTTCCGCTAGCGAGTGCCGTTGAACCCCTATTCGACATACCGTGATTCAGGATACGTCATGACCCTCTCCCGCCACTCGCTCGCGGCGTGGACGGTAAGCGCCGCTACCCGCGGGGCTGCTCGCGTTCTCTGAGAGAATGGTGGCGGCGGCATCGCCGCCGTGGGCCGATGAGAAGGGGAAGACATGTTCGCAGACATACATAAACCCGCCGCATCTCCGCCAGCCAAGATCAGGACCAAGCTAACCGGATACGATCTTCTCAATCATCCCCGGCTCAACAAGGGAACCGCGTTTACCGATGAAGAAAGGGATCGTTTTTCCCTCCACGGGCTACTGCCGCCACACGTAGGAACGCTGGCCGAACAGGTGGCTCGGCGCAAGCAGGCTCTGGAAAACTACTCCACGCCGTTCCACAAATACAATTTCATGCGCGATCTTCAGGACGCCGATGAAACGCTGTTCTATTCACTGGTGGTTCAGAACATCCGCGAGACCCTGCCTATCGTCTATACACCGACGGTGGGGGAAGGCTGCCAGCGGTTCAGCGAAATCTGGCATAAACCGCGAGGCATCTTCCTGAGCTATCCGAATCGGGATCGGATCGATCAAATTCTTTCCCATCCCCGCTATGACTCGATCCAATGCATCGTGGTCAGCGACGGCGAACGTATTCTTGGGCTGGGGGACCAGGGCGCGGGCGGAATGGGGATCCCGATCGGCAAGTTGGCGCTTTACACGGCATTGGGAGGGATTGCCCCGGAGAATTGTCTCCCCGTTCTGCTGGATGTAGGAACCGACAACGAAGCCCTTTTGGCTGACCCTCTGTATATCGGCTGGTGCCACCGGCGCGTTCGCGGGCCGGAGTACGATGCCTTCGTCGATGCTTTTGTGTCCGCCGTGAAACGTCGATGGCCGCACGTACTGCTGCAGTGGGAAGACTTTGCCGGCTCTAATGCGGAGCGCTTGCTGAACCGGTATCGCGATCAACTGTGCACCTTTAACGATGATATTCAGGGCACTGCCGCGGTCGCGACAGCAACGCTGCTGGCGGCCGGGTTCGTCACCGGCGTGCCCATCAGAGATCATAGAATCGCCTTTTTCGGTTTCGGCTCCGCCGGCATCGGGATTGCCCGGTTACTCGTGTCGATCATGCAGGACCAGGGTCTGAGCGAACGCGAAGCTTTCGGACGCATCTACGCGATCGGCCGCCACGGGCTCTTGGTCGACGGAGGCGCGGGTGTCCGGCCGGAACAGCAGTCCTTCGTGCGCCCGAGGTCGGAGGTGCTGCACTGGCAGACTTCCGGCATGCAAGAGATCGGCCTGGATGATGTAGTTCGGAACACCAGGCCAACGGTTTTGATCGGCGTCTCCGGGCAGGCGGGCGCGTTCACGGAGGGCACGGTGCGAGACATGGCGCAGCACACGGAGCGGCCCGTGATCTTTCCCCTTTCCAATCCCACCTCGCGGAGTGAAGCCACGCCGCAGCAATTGCTGAACTGGACCGATGGCCGCGCTCTCATCGGTACAGGCAGCCCTTACGAGCCCGCGAACGTGAACGGCCGGCTCGTTCCCACCGATCAGACCAACAATTCCTATATCTTCCCGGGATTGGCGCTCGGCGTTGTCGCATCGCGGGCGCGGCGTATTTCCGATGGAATGATCAAGGCCGCCGCGCTCGCGCTGGCCGATCTGTCTCCGGCTCGCAAAGATAAACGCGCCAGCCTTCTGCCGCCGCTGGAGGGCATCCGTTCGGTAAGCAAGACGGTGGCGGGAGCAGTCGGCCGCAGAGCCATCCAGGAAGGGCTGACACATGTGGATGAGAGCGGATTTGAAGTGGCGCTCGAAGCGAACATCTGGGAGCCAGTCTATTCGTCCTACGAACTCGAGGAAGGGTGAAAGCGCGTGTCGCGGGAGCCTTCGTGGCCGAGACTCCGTGATGGAGGATGATCTTGCCTCGGTGTAGCAGGCGAATCAGAAAACCAGGATGCCCCGTTTTGCTTCGAACTTTTCGGGATCGATCCCCGGCACCTTCTTCAAATCGTCGATCGACTTGAAGTTGCCGTGCTTGTTCCGATACTCGATCACCGCGGCGGCTTCCGATCGCTTCAGCGTGAGGCGGCTCTCGAAGTCGATGGCGGCCGCCGTATTCACGTTCAACGGGGGAAGCGCATCCGCGGGATAGTTTGTCGATAAATATTCGAGAATCACCGCGTATTCCTGGTCGGTCGCCTGCGCTCCAAGACTCATCATCTTGTTCATGGTCGCTTTCCAACCGTCGCGATCCTGGCGCAGGGAGATCGAGCGTTCCAGTTCGTGACAGTTCGAACAGAGCCTCTGGGTTTCTTCCCGGCCCGCGCCTGCGGGCATTTGCGCGTGAGCAGGACGCAGCAAGAGCCCGAGAAATGTAACGCCGAAGAAAAGAACAAGCCGAGTGCTTCTGAATCGCATCTTAGTGCTCGATCGGAAAACCAAAGGCATAGAGAGTGTGATCGTAGGTTTCCAGATATAACTGGCCGGCGCCGCCGGAAAGATCGCCGCTGTGAACGAAGGAGGCGATCGTCTTCCCGCTGTCCCATAGTGTTTTCCCCGTGGCCGCATCCAGCGCATACAGGACGGCCGGCGACGATCGTTGTGCCCGTTGTGCGGCCGTTATATTCCCGTCGTCGGAACGGAACTCACCGCTCGAAATCGCAAAGACAACTCCATTGATGATCATGGGCGGAAGCGGAGAAAGCATGTCGCGCGAGACCCATCCCGGCTCCAGCGAGAGGGCGCTATTCCGTTCGACAATCTTCCACGCGACGATCGCCCCGTTGTTCACCGTGCCGTTTCCCGTCGAGAATCCGGTTCCGGGCGTCGGTCCGCTGGACGTTGCCGCCAGCAGCCAGCGAACGCCATCCTTCGCCTGCCAGGTCGCGAGTGCGCCGGGACGGAAGTTTGCCGGCAACGAGGCCGGCATCCTGAACAACGGTGTTCGGTGATCGGAGCCGCCGAGCGATGTATCGCCGAGGACGTGCAGCCGCCCATCCTTGGTTGCGGCCGCGATCAGATTTCGCCCGTTATACGGAAACACCACCGGGGACGAAGTGAACTCCTGCTGAAGGGCGGTGTAAGTATCTTTGACGGCCAGGGTCTTTGGGTCCAGCGCGACGAGTTCGCCGGCAGTGGTCGTCGCGTAAGCCGTTCCATCAGGCCCAAAAGCGGGGCCGGCCGAGCCCGCAATCGCACCGCTCGCAGGCTTCCAACTCGTAACTTGCTTCGACGCAAGATCGAGAGCCCATACGCCGCTGGAAGCGCCGTTACAGTTCTGGGTGGCCGCAAACGCGATGTTGTCGATAACCACCAGACCCTGTGCATTTGAATTGGGCGGCAGAAATTTGATCGGGGGCTCAGGCTCAACACCATTCGAGATGTAGAGCGAATGCAGCATGCCATCGCTCGTCACCGCGTAGATCAGCACTGGCATGCGAAGGGCTGGGGGACGCCCTGCCGTAGGGGACGCGGGTGGAGCGGATGCAACCGCGGCTGCCGCTGCGGCCATTGCCGGGATTATGGTGACGGCGCCTTGCTCCGCTTCTCCCACGCCACTGCGAGCGGGCCCCGCGCGTCCTCCCAGTCCGCCTCCAACCGGTCCAGGATCGGGGTACGTAGCGGTCGTGCTGCGGGCGATCGTCGAGGTCAGGCCACCGGGACAGGTAAGAGATCCATTCGGAGGCGTTGGCCGCAACCGGGTTTGCCATTCGATGCGGTTGAGATCGGTGTCGACGGCCGCAATTGTATTCGAGCTTCCTCCCACGAAAGCGAGCGACCGAAATCCGCGATACCCGATGTAGCGGTCCATCAGGATCGCGGGCGTGAGCGAATTCAGTTGAACGGCGTCGTTGTTCAGGTTTACCTTCCACAAGAACTGAAATCCAGGCTTGCGCAGACTGTCTTTGGAAATTTTTAGATCGGCCGGTATCGAGTGGGACCGCTGCGCGTCGCCTCCGCTCGTGACCCATTCGGCACCACCGCGCCCCAACTGAGCGTGTGCCGATCCGATCCAACTCAGCAGGCATGCGCCCGAGAGGGCGACGCGCAGTATTACTCTTCGCATATCTGAAACACCTCGCCGTTTCATCGGACCGTCGCTCCTCCAAGAGCCTCGTCGATCGCCCGCTCCGCGAACGGCGCCATGATCCGGTAACCGGCCTCGTTCGGCAGCACGCCATCGGCGGTCAGTTCCCTTTTCAAATCGTCATCCGTGGACATCGCGGAGTAGTAGTCGAGATAAACGGCTCCGCTCTTCGCGCAGTATTTACGAATCAGTTCGTTGACTTCCGAAATTCGTTCCTGCCAGCGCTGCCGGCCAGATCCCTTGGTGAAGCAATCGCACACCGGCGTGACGGAAGCGAGTACAACACGGATACCGCTGGCTTGCGCGAGCTCGGTCATCGACATGAGATTATCCAGGACGGTCTCTTCCGTCGCCGGTCCATGTAGACCGGCAATATCATTCAAGCCGCCCAGAATGACGACTACTTTCGGTCGCAGAGAAATCACATCCTGCCGGAAGCGAACCAGCATCTGGTCGGTCGTTTGTCCCGCGATCCCGCGATTCAACCATGCTTTGCCTGGGAAGAACGATCCACTCCTGCGGCCCCAGAAATCCGTGACCTGATCGCCCAAAAACACGACGCGAGTTTCTCCCTTCGCCGGGGGACGCAGTTCGGAATTGTCGCTGCCGTAACGAATCAGACCGCCCCAATCCCTCAGCGCCCGCCGCTGTTCCGCAAGTTGGCGTTCGAGCGCCTGGACGTGATCGGATGTCGAATCCTGTGCGCGCGCGGTGGAGACGAACGCCAGCAGAAACACCACTGCAATAGCGCGCTGGAAGTTAATTCTGAATGCCGAAGCAGTATAGGATGCCATCGAATGTTCCGATGTAGACGCGGCCGTTTGCGACCGCGAGGCCGCTCCAGTGATTCCAGGAAGCGATCTGGTCTCCGCTCGACCATAGCTCTTTTCCTGTTTCGGCATCCAGAGCATACAGCGTCGCGTGCGTCGAGCCCGGGATCCTTCGATCCGCCGTGTCGGCCAATCCAACATCCGGGTAGGCCTGATCGGTATCCTCGCCGCTTCCATAGGTGAACACGATTCCGTTTGCGACCACCGGCGGCTCGGCGCGATTCATGTCGCGCGAGATCCACGCCGGCGTTAGTTGCCACTTCCCGCCACTCTCCTCGACTTTGAATGCCGCAATCGCGCCATGCACTACTTCGCCGTACTCGACGGGAGCTTTGAAGGCGGAGTGCTTCGGCCCCCAGAAAGGAGTTAACACCCACCGGGCGCCTCCGGCGTCCTCCCACGTCGCCATCGATCCCCAGATTCCGTTGGACGCAAAATTCACGTCCTCATTGCAGATCAGCGGCGTGCGATAGAGCGGAGTCCTATGATCGTCGCCACCGATCGCCGCCGTATCCAGCAGGTAGACGCGGCATTCTTTGCCGGCGTCCGCCATCAGCTCGTGGCCCTTGAAGTTGAAGATGGCGGGGGTCACTTGCATATCGAGATCGCGCTTCCATAACCACGCGGCGTTGGATGGCCCATAATAATCCACCAGCTCGGCGGCCTTCGTTTTCGGATTCTGTTTGATCCCGATAATTCCGTTGCCGAAACTCTCGACCTCCGGATTAAAATTACCGTCGCCTGTACCGGTGTACATCGTGCCGTCGGAACTGATCGCGGGTCCTTGCCGTCCCCACATACCGCCGCCCGAGGGACCCCAGCTCCCGACTTTTCCGGTCGCGAGGTCGAACGTATAGACCATGTTCGGATTGCCGCCGCAGCCCTGTGCCGTGTGCGTGTAGAGCACGCCCTTCCATAAATTGAGTCCGTACGGTTTCCCATTCGGCGGCATGAACTTCGCGGGCGGAGCGATATCTTCCCCATCTGAAATATTCAACTGATGCAGCAATCCATCCCAGGACGCCGCATAAAGCGTGTAGCGGCCGGGCGTGCCGGTGGGACCGATCACCGGCGTCGCGGTAATGCCACCGGGGCACAGGATGCCGGCCCCTCGCACGTTCGGAGGAGGCGTGTAGATCGAGGTGAAATGCTTTTGCCAAATCACCTTCCCGGCTTCCACGTCAACGGCGTAAATATGATCCGAAACACCGGTTTCGATGGCGATCTGCTTCGGGCCAGCGCTGGTGTTGACGCGTTCCACGACGAGAGTGGGCAGCAGGGCGTGCATCTGACGCGGCTCGTTGTCCAGCTTCACTTTCCACAGCAGCTTGATATCTTTTGCGTTCGACGTTGTGAAGGTCTTCTCGTCCTTCTGCCAGTTCGTCCTCTGAGAATCCTTGCCGTCCGTTAGCCAATCGTTGCCCCGCGCCGCCACGCAACTGAGCGCAGCCGCAATGATTGCCGCGAAACATCGATTCCTCATCCTCGTTCCGATCTCCGTTCAGAATCCGGCGCGCCATCTTCGGGGGCAAAGAAGCACTGACCGTCTATAACTTTTTCAGCCAAATGTTCCGGATGTTGATCTTTCCGGTTCCCTCAATCTCGAATCCGATCAAACCGCTTTTGCGAAACTTGCTTGGGTCGTCGTCAATCAGGATGGACATCACGTGTCCATTCACGATATGCGTCATTGTATTTCCACGCGCGATCATGTGGAGTTGATTCCAATTCTCAATGTGCACATAACCCGCGAGTTCTTCACGGTCGCCCAGCGTGGCTAGCAGCCGGGGCTTCTTGCCTTCCTCGGTTCTCACGACTTGCCCGCGCCACGCGATGATCCCGCGTCCGGTCGCTTGCTCGTAATATTGGCCCGTGTAGGCATTGCGTCCATCGAAGTCGAATTGCGCGCCGAGCATGTCCCATTTGGCTTGCGTCGCAAACGGCGGCGGCGTACCGCGCGGAGCCCCACTCGGACACACTCCGCTTTGCGGGGGACGGCCAGCTCCCCGAGGACGATTCGGATCGGTGATCGCTCCGCGGTACTGGACGCCGCTGTTGACGGCGGCTCCTTCGCCTTTCATCTCCAGCTTCATTTCGAAGTCGGCTGATTCCCCGCCCTGCCAGATAAGGTAGATCGTACCCGTCGGTTTCTCGCAAGTCGATTCGGCGACAATCGCTCCGTCCTGCACATGCCAGAAGCTCGTATCGCCGTCCCAGCCGTTCAGAGTTTTACCGTCGAACAGGGAGGTCCACCCGCCGTGGTCTTCGAAGTCGATCGGCTCGGGCTGCGTGAAGCCGCCTCCGCGCCCTGCCCCGGCAGGCGCGCCGCTTGCGGATGGCTGTTGCGAGACGGCCACGGGTACGAAAAAGAAAATGGACGCGAACGCGAGGCACGCGGCGGCACCGATCCATCTGGTCTTACAACACATTTCTAAGTCCTAAGCCGATGCGAAAGGCTACGTCTGAGACTTTTGCGAATCCACTGGACGTCCATTAGGCCACGGGCTGGACCGATTTGCAATCATTTGTGGCGCGAAATAATTAGTTTTGCAATACGAAACTCTCACCCGTAAAAATCGCCAAGCGGCCTCATGCATACCCGGACACACCCCCGCCGGACCTCCCCGCCCGATTTTTCGTAATGCACTCCAGGTAGCCGCTTTGCCGGAATGCGTCCAGAGGATCTGTCGGGAGCCCCTTGGCGGAACGCCACTCGCGGATGGCCGGCCGCACATCGGTCGCAAATGCGTCCTGCAGACAGGATTCCGCCCGCAATAGATCCGCATTCGCTTGCGCCGCCGATAGCCCCGCCACATCCACGATGGCGGCTTTGGCGAACAGTTGCTGCGCCATCGCCACGGTCTGAATCATCGCTTCGATTTTGCCCTTGAGGTTGTGGCTCTGATCGATGGTGAAGCTGACATCGGCCGGCTGCCCCGTTTCCGACTCGAAATAAAGAATCTCGTGGAAAATACGGAACGCCTGGTAGGGGTCGATGGAGCCCATCGTGAGATCGTCATCCGCATAGCGGCGATCGTTGAAGTGAAAACCGCCCAGCATTCCTTCCGAAAGCAGCCATGCCACGATTTGCTCGATATTCTGGCCCGCATAGTGATGGCCCGTGTCCACTAACACTTTCGCTTGAGGACCGGCCGCTCGCGCCAGATGAAGCGCCATGCCCCAATCCGCAATATCCGTGTGATAAAACGCGGGCTCGAATGGCTTGTATTCGATGAGCAGGCGCTGGTCGCGATCGAGCTTGGCGTGCACCATGGCAAGGTACTGTTCGAACCATTTCTTGCGCTGGCGGATGTGGGCCGTTCCAGGATAGTTCGAACCGTCGGCGAACCACAGGGAGATATCACGGCTGCCGGTGTCGCGGGCGATCGCGACGCTATCAAGGCAATGGTGCAGAGCTTTGTCCCGGATTCGTTGGTCCGGATTGCCGAACGACCCGTGTTTGTAATCCTGATCCTCGAACAAATTTGGATTGATGGCTCCAATGCGAACGCCGTAATTCGCCGCTATCCTGCCGACAGGCTCCGCGTCTGTCAGCCCTTCCGGAAAATCCCACAAGACGTGAACCGCGACGGTCGGGCACGCGCCAGTGAGTAGATGAACCTGGCCTGCGTCGCTCAACTTCTCTTCGATTGTCGTAGCGGCCGCTGCCTGCAGATACTTGCCGAAACGTGTGCCCGTATTCGCGAAACCCCACGAAGGCAGCTCCATGCGGAAGCGATCCAGAGATCCCCAGATCCTCTCTGTGAAATCTAAACTCATGCTTGCTAGAGTAGTCTGGCCCATGTTCCATTGAAGCGCCAGCAAATTTCGCAATGCGAAATTCTGTGGAATTCTGAGTGATCTAAGAATCTCGGGTTCCGGGAGTGCTCGGGTAAAAAATGGATCTAAGAATCATGTGGTTTCACTAGCTGGCGCACGGAACGATCCGTTTCTATTTGTGAAACGGATAAGTTCGGCGAAAACCCTTCGTTGCCGCGCGAGACTGTTTACTATAATACGTGCTGCTTCGGTCCCGGGCGCTGCTTCGGGCGGGATGCAAGCCGAATTCGCAATCGAAGAAAGTAGACAAAGAGCAATGCTGGATAGATCACGCGTTCGGAGCGCAATGAGCGAAGGTGGAGGGATTCTCAAATTGGAACCCTGTTGGGTTCCCCGCTCCTTTATGATTCCGGGCCGGAGGCTGCGGCTGCACCCCGGTGATCTGTACGCTTTCGGAGGACAACGGGGCGGGATCAATGAACGCTGGTTTTCCTCCACGACGAAAGCCTCGAACGGTCCGCTGACGACCGAGTTCGAAGGATTGAGTTTCGTTCGCGAAGCGAACGGAAATAGGTTCTTACTGAAAGACGCGATTGAAATAGCGGGGGACGATTTCCTCGGCGCGGACGTCATGCAGCGCGCGAACGGTTGGAACGTCCTGTGCAAGTTCTTCGACAACATGGGGCCGATCCCGCATCACATGCATCAGAGCGACGAGTTTGCAAAACGGGTCGAGCAGAAGGGCAAACCCGAAGCGTACTACTTCCCGCCGCAATACAACCAAATCGATAATAACTTTCCACACACGTTTATGGGGCTGGAGCCAGGCACCACGAAAGAGGACATGCACCGGTGTCTTGAAAAGTGGAACCAGGGCGACAACGGGATTCTCCATCACTCGCGCGCCTACCGGCTGGAAGTGGGAGCGGGCTGGCAGATCAATCCGGGAATTCTCCATGCGCCCGGATCTCTGGTGACCTACGAACCGCAGGTGAATAGCGACGTATTCGCGATGTTCCAATCGCTGGTCGAAGGACGCATCGTGGATTGGAGCCTGCTGGTGAAAGACGTCCCGACCGAGCATCAACACGATCACGAATACCTCGTCAGCATGCTCGACTGGGACGCCAACGTGAATCCGGAATTTGGAAAATCGAACAAGGTTTTCCCCAAACCTGTGTGTCCGGTGGCGCACATGGAAAGCAGCGGCTATCGCGAAAGTTGGGTGACGTACGGAACCACGTGGTATTCCGCCAAGGAATTAACGGTGTTGCCCGGCCAGACCGTAACGATCAAGGACAGCGCGGCCTATGGATTGATCGTCACGCAGGGACATGGAACCTACGCGAAGCATCCGATCTCGGCGCCGACCATGATCCGCTTTGGGCAGATGACCGAAGACGAACTGTTCGTCACGGCCGGCGTCGCCCAAGAAGGAGTCCAGATCCGGAATGCGAGCGCCTCCGATCCGCTGGTGATCCTCAAACATTTCGGTCCGGGGAATCCGGATGCCGAAGCGCTGCGCCAGTCCAAGTAGCTTCCCATGAGCCAGACGAATCGCCGCCACTTCCCCAAGCTGCACAACGCCATGTGGCCGGGTCTTGTCGGAAAGGGGCCGGATTCGGAGCCGCCCATCGACCTCGATACGATGCTCGACTTGACGCAGGCGGTTGAAGTCGATGGCGTCAAATTCGACGGAGTCGATCTGTTTCTTTCTCTTCCGCACACCGATATCGAATCCCGGCCCGACGATATAAAACGACTCGCGGAGAACATCGGGACCAGAGGATTGGCGGTGGGATCGCTCGTCGCACCGGTGTGGCCTCCGACCGGCGGCGGCTCGGCAATGGGATCCCAAGAAGAGCGCAGCAGGTTCGTAAGCCAGGTGCGCAAAGCATGTGCGATCGGGAAACAACTTCGGGACCTTGGCATCCGTGAATACGGAGTGATCCGCATCGACTCGGCATGCAGCCCCGCGGAATGGGCGAAGGATCCGCTGGCGAATTCCAAACGAATCGCGGCGACGTTTCGGGACGCGTGTTTCGTCGCCGGAGGAATACGGCGAGCGATTGGCGGCGGAAGGCGAGATTTGCTGGGGCGGGATGCACAGCTGGAAGCGCATGGCGGAACTCCTTGAGATGGTCGATCGCCCCAAGACCCTCGGCTTTCAGGCGGACATGGCTCACACGCTGCTCTACACGATGGGCTACAACGCTCCTGAGGACCGCCTCCTGCCGGAAGATTACGATTGGATCGGACCGCGAACTGCTCCACGCAGCCCTCTGTCGGATGATTGCGCGCCCTGCGGCCGTGGACGATCGACTTCCACGTGGCGCAGAACGATGGAACCGTGAAAGGCTCGGGCTCACATGGCAAGACCGGCCGTCACTGCCTGCCTGATGATCCGAATGGAAAACTCGATATCGTGCGCGATGCCGGGCTACTGGCTGCGCGACGCCGACGGCCACATGACAAAAGCCATGCAACATATCTGCTGGGACGGGTGCATGTTCCCCAACGAGGTGATGCGAAGCCGGAGACGTGGCGAGACATTCTGGCACGATGATTGCGGTCCGCGATGCGCACGGCTGGAACTGACTTCAACGCATCACATGGCAAAAAAAAGCACTGAACATCGGGCTGGTCGGCTACGGATTCATGGGCCGGACCCATTCGAATGCATATCTGCAGGCGGGCCACTACTTCGACCTCGCCTATCGAGCCGGTTCTGAAAGCGGTGTGCGCGCGCAACGCGGATCGAGCCGAAGCGTTCGCGGAGAAGTGGGGCTATCAGTCGGTCGAAACCGATTGGCGCAAGCTGGTCGAGCGCAAGGACATCGATCTGATCGATATCGCCAGCCCCAACGATACGCATGCGGAGATCGCGATCGCCGCGGCGAAGGCCGGGCAAGATGGTCGTTGTGCGAAAAGCCGCTGGGGCGGAACGCCGCGGAGTCGCAAGCATGGTGGATGCCGTCGAGAGGCCCGCGTTCCCAACATGGTTTGGTACAACTACCGTCGCGTCCCCGCCGTCACGCTGGCGAAGCAGCTCATCGACGAGGGCCGGCTCGGGCAGGATTTTTCACTATCGCGCGAAGTTCCTGCAGGACTGGACCATTTCGCAGGATCTGCCGCAAGGCGGCGAAGGGACTGTGGCGGCTGGATGCGCGTGGCGGGAAGCGGCGTTACCGGCGATCTGCTGGCGCATTGCATCGATACGGCGATGTGGCTCAACGGCCCGATCGACTCGGTCACCGCCATGACCGAGACGTTCATCAAGGAGCGCAAACACAACCTGACCGGCAAGGTCGAGAAGGTCGACATCGACGATGCCAGCGCTTTTCCTGGCGCGCTTCGCAAATGGATCTCTGGCCACATTCGAAGCGACGCGATATGCGCGCGGGCACAAAGCCCTGTACACATTCGAGATCAACGGCGAACACGCCTCCATCGCCTGGGACCTGCACGATCTGCATCGCCTGCAGTATTTCGATCACCGCGACGAGGGCAGGCTCCGCGGCTGGCGATCAATCCACGTCACCGATGGCGATCATCCCTACATGAAGCACTGGTGGGTGCCGGGGCTGCAGATTGGATACGAGCACACATTCATCCACCAGGCGGCGGATTTTCTTTAAGCGCTGGGTAAGGAAAGCGCCCTCGCCACGTTTCGTGAAGCTCTTGCGACGGATCACGTGACGGACGCCGTGCTGCAATCGGCAAAGTCCGGGAAGTGGGAAGAAGTATCCGCCGAGCCATAGCCGTCAAATCGACCACGCGAGCGGTCTCGCAGTGCTCATCCCCGCCGTTTGGAGAAGACTGTCGTTGGGATAGAAGTGATCGACGTTCTCCGGGGTGATGAGCTGGTGTCCGCCGAAAACCGCCGGCGGCACAGGCCGATGATTCAACAGTTCGAGGCCTACGCGGATGAGGTCGTCGCCGTATCGTTCGGGGAAATAGCCTACCGATCCGATGAAGCGGGTGTGCGGCTCGCGCAACTCGACGCGGCCTTCGGGCGATGCATTCTGGCCCATGACAACGCAGCATTCCGAACGGCCGGCCTCCTGAAATGCGCGCAGCGCCCCTTTAACGCGCTGGTGTCGTTGAT
This sequence comes from Terriglobia bacterium, assembly GCA_963765085.1. Lineage (GTDB taxonomy): Bacteria > Acidobacteriota > Terriglobia > Bryobacterales > Bryobacteraceae > Palsa-187. Next base: position 48,492 of record CAVXVL010000058.1, read on the forward strand.
CGCGCCCACGATGATACGCCGTGCATTCGTCGAGCGCAGATGCTTGCGAACCGCGGCCAGGCTTTCCGGGAAGCAACCGTCACCGTCGAGCCCCGTCAGGCGCGCCTGGCTCAATACGGGCAGAATCTCCTTCATCCCGGCCAGCATGCCGGTAAGTCTCATGCGAGGAAGGTTTCCGGCTCGGGGAAGCTCCAGTAAAAGTATCTCGTCCGCCTCCGCTTCCCAGCGGCGCTTCACCCAGCGGCCGAGGTGCCGGCCTCCATCAAGCCGGCTTCATAGTTGTTCGCGCCGTAGTAGGTGGCCCCCGGATGAGGGATCTCAATCGCGATCAAAGGAATGTTCGCCGCGCGATACTTCGCCGCCACGATCGGAGCGACTTCGTCGTCCGTTTGAAACTCGATCACCAAATCGACTTTCTCCCGCACCAGGAAGTCCGCGTTCCGCTGCGCGATCTTCGCGTTGTATTGGTTGTCGACGACGAGCAGTTCGATCCCCTCCGCCGCGGCGGCACGCTGTAAACTCGCGGTGACCTCCTTGGTGAAACCGTATTCAGTTCCTTGCGCCGCGTATCCGAATCGATACAATTTTTGCTTGAACGGCCGGAGAGAAGACTGATACAAATTCTCTCCCACCTTCTCCACCATTCCGCATTTTTCGAGTGTGTAGAGCAGCCGGAATGCCATGCTTTTCGGAAGTCCGCTGCGTTTGGCGATCTCTCGCAAGGGCAGCGCCTCGCCCGAAGTCCGGAATGCGCGCAGCAGCTGGGACGAATGCACTACGGACTTCACAAGGTAGGGGTCGCGAGAAGGAGGAGTATCGCCGGCCATATGCATTGAGAAGTATATAGCCGTTCATTCTGAATCGCAATATACCCGCTGTCCGACCGTCGTCCCGCCGTGGCCCGCGATCGTACATGTAAGTATCACGATTACTTTTAGTTGCACCCGCTACAAACGCAACCTTGTTGATTTCGCATTGTGCAATAGCATCTCATTCTTCCGGCGACTGCTGTTTGGCAGACCACCCATATTAGGATGAGTGTTGTTAACAGGTATGAGGTATATCTCGTCGAAATGAAGTCGCTCCTGCCGCCGCCGGCACATCTCGCGATCGACTTGGGCGCGGAAAGCGGACGCGTATTTATCGGTCACGTGCAAGCGGAGATTCTCAACATCCGGGAGCTACACCGATTTTCGAACCAGCCAATTGTCGACGGCAAGGCTTCTCACTGGGATGTCGGGCGATTGTGGGGGGAGGTGCGCAGAACCCTGTCTGCGACGGATCTGCCCGAAATCGCAAGCGTCGGTGTGGACGCGTGGGGCGTGGACTATGCTTTGATCGACCAAGCCGGAGAGCTGCTCCGAAACCCCGACCATTATCGCGATCCACGTAACGTAAGCGCCATGAAGGAAGTGCTGCAGCTTCTTTCGAAGGAAGACATTTACGGCGAGACCGGTATCCAGTTCCTGCCGATTAACACGCTGAACCAATTATTCGCGGCGAAGCGTGACACTCCGGAACTGCTGGCTGCGGCGCACCGCTTGATCATGATTCCGGACCTGTTTCATTACTGGCTGAGCGGAAAAGTGTTTTGTGAATTTACGGTCGCGAGCACAACGCAGTTTGTGAATCCCAGGACACGCGCCTGGGCGACGAACCTTCTGGAGAGACTCGGCCTGCCCTCACAACTACCCGCGCCGATCGTCGAGCCAGGCTCGATCCTGGGCGATGTTCTTCCGCATCTGCTCAAAACTCGTTCAAACGGCGCACGCGTGATCGCCCCGGCGTCCCACGATACGGCCTCAGCTGTCGCCGCGATTTCCGCGAACGGAAACACAGCTTTCTTGAGTTCGGGAACGTGGTCTTTGCTGGGAATCGAATTGGACGCACCGATCCAATCGGCCGAAGCGATGCGCATGAATTTCACCAACGAGGGCGGCGTCGCCGGGACGATCCGACTGTTGAAGAATGTCATGGGGCTTTGGATGCTTCAGGGCTGCCGCAAGAGCTGGACGCGCCAGAACAGTTCGTTCACGTATGACGAGCTCATAGAGAAAGCCCGGCACGCACCGCCGTTCCAGCAGTTGATCGATCCCGACAATGCTTCGTTCCTGAATCCGGATAACATGGTGGCCGCCGTAGATCGTTTTTGTTGCAGGACGGACCAGCCGGTCCCGCCGTCGCCGGGTGCGTACACGCGCGCGATTCTCGAGAGTCTGGCTCTCAAGTATCGGCTCGTGGTTCGAAATCTGGAGAGAGTGCTGGGGCACCCGATCGAGCGCATTCACGTGATCGGAGGGGGATCGAAAAACGGTTTATTGAATCAATTCACAGCCGATGCCACGGGGAAGCAGGTCTTAGCCGGTCCGTGCGAAGCAGCCGCGCTCGGGAACATCGGGGTGCAGATGATCACGACCGGCGAAGTGAGCTCCACGCGGGAACTTCGCCGCCTGATCGAACGCTCCTTCCGAACTCAGGTTTTCGAGCCGGGCGACACGGGAGCGTGGAATCGGGAGGCCCACCGTTTCGAACAATATTGCGAGTTTAGCTATGCCTGAAACCACCGACATCATACATCTGAAAGACCTCTGGGATTCGGGTGAAGCCGACGCGCTCTCCGGAAACGAGCTGGCACTGCTGCGCTATCGCTCGAATCTTTTGGGCGCCGATCTGCGCATCACCAATTTCGGAGGCGGCAATACCAGCTCGAAGATTACGCTTCCAGATCCCTTTCACGGGAAACCCGCACGCGTTCTCGCCGTCAAGGGAAGCGGAGGCGATCTCGGTTCGATCCAGGCGTCCGGCTTCGCTTTAGTGTATTTGGATCGATTGGAAGAACTCAAAAAGATCTACAAGGGCGAGGCTCACGAAGATGAGATGGTGGGTTATTATTCGCTCGCGGCCTTCGGCCAGAATCGAGTCGCGGCCTCCATCGATACTCCGCTGCATGCATTTCTTCCTTTCCCGCACGTCGATCATCTCCACCCCGATTGGGCGATCGCGTTGGCCGCCAGCGCCAACGGGAAGCGGAAGACGGATGAATTCAACCGCAAGTTCGGACGGAGCATCGCGTGGCTGCCGTGGCAGCGCCCAGGATTCGAACTGGCGCTGCTGCTCGAACAAGCCGTTCGCGACAGTCCAGGATGCGACGGCCTGATTCTGGGAAGCCACGGCCTGTTCACGTGGGGAAATACGCAGCGTCAGTGCTATCTCAACAGCATTCGAACCATCGACCAGATGGGTGATTTCATCCTGGAGCATCAAGCAAAGCAGGGGATGGTATTCGGCGGCCTGGCACACCAACCCCTGGCCAGCCGACGGGAAATCGCCATTAAAATCCTTCCGACGCTTCGCGGCGTGATGTCTTCAAACCGCCGCGTGATCGGACACTACACGGATCATGCCGATGCAATGGCATTCGCGGGTTCGCAATGGTCGAAGCAGTTGGGAGCTTTGGGAACGAGTTGCCCGGATCATTTTTTGAGGACCAGGATCTGCCCTCTGTTTGTCGAGTGGAACCCCGCGACGGAAGATGTCGATACGCTGAAGACGCGAATCCGCGAACAGACAGTGCGGTATCGAGCCGACTACAAAACTTATTACGAGGCGTGGGCGACATCCGATTCCCCACAACTTCGCGATTCAAACCCGTCCGTGGTGATCATCCCCGGCGTCGGATTGTTCGGCTTCGGAAAGAACAAGAAAGAAGCCCGCATCACGACCGAGTTTTTCATCAATGCCATTCATGTCATGGCCGGGGCAAATGCTCTGGAAGACGACGCGGTGCCGCAGCTCTTGCCGCAAGCGCGCCGTCCGGAACAATCCGTTGGGTTCGAACGGTTTCACAACTACGTTGCCCTCCCGCGCAGCGAGGCGTTCCGGATCGAATACTGGGCGCTTGAAGAAGCCAAGCTTCAGCGCATGCCTCCGGAAGCGGAGTTCAGCCGCAAGGTGGCGCTCGTGGTGGGCGGAGGCAGCGGCGTCGGGCGCGAGGTCGTGAACTTGCTCGCGGGGAAGGGCGCACACGTCATCGTGGCCGATCTGGACGCGGCAAGCGCGAAAGACTCGGCGAACGCGGCCGCAAACCTTTCCTCTGCGGACGCAGTGGTGCATGCGACGGTCGACTTAGGATCCTCCGACAGCCTGGCGGAAGTGATCAAACTCGCGATTCTCGAATTTGGCGGCATCGATGCGGTGGTGAATACGGCCGCGATCTATCCGGTTCCCGGTCCGGACGGCAAATTCACGGAATCCCACTGGGCGAAGACGTTCCAGATTAACGTGACAGGCAATTTCCTCCTCGCGCAAGAGAGCGAATGGGTTTTCCGCGATCAAAAGCTCGGCGGAACATTGGTGCTGACCAGTTCCGCGAACGCGCTGGTTCCGAAGAGAGGCACCGAGGTGTACGACACCAGCAAGACCGCTCTGAATCACCTGGTGCGAGAACTCGCCGTGGGCCTCGGCCCGGACGTGCGCGTGAATGGGATTGCGCCGGCAACAGTGGTGGCTGGTTCCACGATGTTCCCTCGGGACCGGGTGATCCACTCGCTTCGGAAATATAAAATTGACTTCTCCGAGTCCGAATCGACGGACGAGCTGCGATCCAAACTGGCGCTCTTCTACGCGCAGCGCACTCTGACGCGCAAGCCGATTCTGCCCGAGGACTGCGCGAACGCCATCGTCTGGCTTTCGAGTGAGCAGAGCGCCAAGACCACCGGCCATATCATTCCCGTGGACGGCGGGCTGCAGGAAGCGTTCCTCCGATAGCGGCAGTATCCTTGGACCTATGCCGGCTCCGTTGCTCGAAGCGAAGGTCATTGGGAAAACATTCGCCGGCGTCGAAGCTCTCAAGGGAGTTTCCTTCGATCTGTTGCCCCGGGGAGATCCACGCGCTGGTGGGCGAAAACGGCGCAGGTAAGTCCACCTTCATCAAAGTGATCACAGGAGCGATTGAGCCCGACGACGGGAGCCTCGCGATTCGCGGACAGCCAGTTGATCGCAATTCTTCGGGGGTCTCGCGATCCCTTGGGATCGCGGCGATCTATCAACAGCCTTCTCTCTTTCCGCATCTGAGCGTCGCGGAAAATATTGCACTGGCGATCTTGCCCGCGAGTCAGGGTTCCTTTCCGATGCACCAGGGTGCGTCGAGTCTGGAATGCTTGGTCGCGATGCCAACTCACGCGCCGCCGCGGCCGGCCGGACATCCCCTCCTGCGTGGGCCGAATCGTAACGTACGCGCGCTAAATCAGGAGTTAACACTTTCGCGATTGAACTGAATTCGTCCTACACTCCGGTATTGATCGCTCCGCTCCTCCCAAGGGAATCGTCCACTCAGTTCAGAGTTTTCAATAAACCGGGAAGATTACGCATCCACCAGTCGTGAGCTTGTTGTGGCGTCCACTCGGGTATGTCGGGAAGCATCTCCAAAGCTTGCCGCAGCGCAGCGGTGCTAGCCGGCCGATCCGCTGGATCTTTCGCCAGGCACCGCAGCACCAACCGCTCCAGATCCACCGGAATCGGATGCGGAACCCGCTTGGAAGGAAGTTCCGGTTCGTTGTGCATCACCTGGTTCTGTAGATCCATCCCGGTGAGCGCCTGGAATACGGGACGGCCGGTCAGCAGAAAATACGCAACCGCGCCTACGGAATAAAGATCGGAGCGGGGGTCGGCGGCCAAGGGATTGGAAAAGCGCTCGGGCGCCATATAGAGCGGGGTTCCGATCAGACGATCGGCCGCAGTAATCTCCAGCGTGGCTGGTCCATCCAGTTGCCGGGCCAAACCGAAATCCAGCACCTTAACGAAGTCGCACTGGCCGCCGCGCAGGCACAGCATGATGTTGAGCGGCTTTATGTCGCGGTGCAGAATTCCCCGCTCATGCGCCTCCTGGAGCGAAGCGCAGATCTGCTTAAGGATGTAGACTACGCGCGCCGGAACGACGGGACCATCGAGTGAAACCGCTTCCGCCAGAGTCACGCCCGGCAGGAATTCCATCGCGTAATAAAAGGTGCCCTCGGCCGTCCGGCCGAAGTCGTAAATCTGGATCGTGTTCGGATGCGTGAGGCCGCTCGCAGCCTGCACCTCTCGTTCAAAACGCAGGATCGCCTCGCGCGACGATCCTTCCGGGATTTTGAGAACCTTGACGGCGGTAGGCCGCCTCAGCAGCGCGTGCCGGGCCAGATAGACCCTGCTCATCCCTCCTTCGCCGATCAACCGTAATAGGGAGTAAGGGCCCAGCCGTGTCTCACGCGCGCGCGTACGGGCCATCGCCACCGAGACAGCCAGAGTTAAAAGAACGAAGGTGGAAAGTCCCGTGAATAGAACCTCAAACGCCCGTCCCACGTACGTCAGCACCGCGAAAGCTTCCTCCGCGTCCACTTCTGTAACCACTGCGAAATTGTAGTCCGGGAACCAGTGCCACGCACCCAGCACCGGGATTCCGCGGTAGTCCCGGTACGGCTCCATAATCACGCCATTCTGCTGGTCCGCCGGCTTGCCCCGGCTGGCGACGGCTAAGCTCGCGATCCGTGTGAGCGGCCGGGCTTCCAGTTCCGTCGTAGGACGGTAGCCCCGCGTGACGTCCCCGCCGGGATCTCGCACCTGCACCGTGAGCATGGAGGAAGCGTCCGGCCGATTCGGGAGTAACCCGGCTTTCTTCAGCATCCCGTCGAAACGGCTGGGCGATAGCATCAGGCCGTCCGGAGAAATAGCGTACGTCTCGCCGCTCGCGCCCATTCGGGCCACCGTGAGAATCTCCGAGAAACGGGAGTCCACTACCCTCACCAGGGATAAGACCGCGATGATTTCGCCGCCGGAATTTCGCACCGGTACAACGCTCATGACGATCGGTCTGGAATCCTGAGGACGATCCCTGCCCCAGGCGTCCAAGCGCGAGGGAGGCAGGAAACCGACCCTTCCATTGAGGATAGGGACCAGGGCCGCCGCTCCCCGTTCGCTGTTTTTTTTGCCAATGCTTGACTCGAACGGGTGAGTTGCCGCTACGCGGAGTCCGGTGCGATCCAGCAAAACCACTCCAGCGTCCTCCGGTCCGGTGACCTCCGCGAGGAACGGTTCGAACACCGCCGTAAATTGCTTTTCGAGCGGTGCATCCCTAAGCTTTATGGCCTTGGCCGGATCTTCCGTGGTCGCGCGGAGAATTCGTTCCGCCAGGTCCTGAACGGCTGGATTCGCGGCCCACACCTCGGCCTCCGCGGTACGCGCGGCAATCCACGTATGCAGCGCGGTGGTATCGGCGAGTAACACCACCCGCAGTTGCTCCCGGATCTGCGTACGCAGAGATTCCTGAACCCGATTCTGTGTCCAGTAGCCAATTCCGCCCAGGAACAAGGCGGCCAAAAACCACGCAAACCCTTGGCGCCGCCATCCTCGAAAGAACTCCGCGAGCTTTGCGCCGCCGACCTTCATCGAGGCCGGCGTCCATCCACCGGTTCTCACTGGCTCGAGAACGCTGCCTGCGTGGAACATACCCGAGAGGGTGTCGGGTTGATGATGCAGTAATAGCGAGTTCACTTCGGCGCGGAGCGCCTCGTCGCCCGCGCAGACCTGTTCCAGGAATGCCTCGCGCCGCTCCGGGGTCACGTCGAGTGCCTGGTGGAAAATCTGCGCCGTGCGGTCCAGGTCGATCACGCCGCCCTCCCGCTGAGCTCGCGCCGCAACCAGGCCCGTATGAAGGTCCACTCCTGTTCCACCGTGCTCACGGATGTGCCCAGTAGTTCGGCCACTTCATCGACGGTGAGGCCTCCGAACAGCCGCAACTCGACGATCTGCGCTCTTCGCGGATGTTTCGCCGCGAGTTTATCCAGCGCCAAGTCCAGCGCCAGGACGTTGTCGGGCGACTGGCTGAGAAGCGTAGGCCCCTCACCCAATTCCACGCGCACAATCCCGCCCCACCGCTTGCTTCGCTTCTTACCGCGGGCGTGATCCACCAGGATCTGGCGCATGGCTCGGGCCATGGCTGCGCGGAAGTGATTCGGTCCCTGCCATTCCGGCCCTTTCCCGCGGGCTAATTTCAGGTACGCCTCATTCACTAAAGCGGTCGCCTGGAGCGTATGGCCCGGGGATTCCCGGCGAAAGTACACCTGAGCCAGCGCTCGCAGTTCATCATAAACCAATGGAATCAATTGGTTCACGTCCGCGAAATGTTCCAGAGCCGCCGTATTCGAGGGCGTGCGCCGTAAAGGCATGGGCATCTGCAAACTGCTTTCGGAAAATTATACCGCTATTCCCCCAGAATACACTCGACTGATTGGCTCGAAAACCATACCGATTGTGGGTTTCTCCCTCGAACATCGCTTATTACGGTGAGGGACGAGGAATGCACGAGGAATTTAGCACGAGTCTTTTCGACAAAACGAGTTTGGATCCGGGCCGGCGTCTGAGGGCGGTGGAAAGCGCACAGTCCCCGGCTCGGGATGTGCAGCGAATGGTCGAACAGGTCCGCGATGGTTCGCCGAAGGGCCTGCAGGACCTGCATGACATGATCCGTCAGCTCGCGGAGCGACATTTTTGCGGGCGATTCGGCGGGCTGGTCCACTACGACTACGTACACGACTTGTACCTGGTCGTGGTGGAAGCCATCCGCGAGGGAGCCTTGGGCGATTTTCGGCAACTAGATGGTTTCGTACGGACCGTGGTGCGGTATCAGGCCCTCGTGGAGTTTCAGCGGAGATCCCCGGCGGAACGCGGCGCGGGACTACTTCGAGAGCGCAAGCGGGCATGACGGCCAACCTCCACATCCAAGAAAGCGATCTGGAACTGTACCTCTGGGGGCGGCTCGAAGCAAGCCGCGTTTCCGAAGTGGACGTGCATTTGTCGGACTGCGTGACCTGTAGAGAAAGCCTCTCGCGTTCCCTTGGATCTCGCGTCCTTCGGGTGAATGCGGACGGATCGCAGCAGGGCATGATCGAAAGACGTTCCGAGCCGCGAGTCGCCGCCGGCGCAGAAGCCATCATCCAGGAGGTTCACCCCTTGTCGCTGGACCGGCAAAAGATTCGGATAACGAATACTTCGGAAAGCGGCATCGGCTTCCTGACGCCCAAGTTTGTTCCGCCCGGTACAATCGTGCAGGTGCGGATCGGAAGAACGATCGAATTCGGAGAAGTGCGCCACTGCCTCCCCCGCGGCGACAAAGAATACTACGTCGGGCTGAGATTGCACGCGGAGGGATGATTGCCTCCGTCACATAGTCGTCCCGGCGCCCAGTCAACTTCAGCAGCGCCAAACGGGCGTTCAAAGGAACGAAAGTCCTTGCGGCGGAGAAGCTTCGTCCGTTCGACTCGAATGGCTACGTGAACTCGAGCGCAGAAGGTTCTTCGATCATCGCCTTCCTGTAGAGAATCAGAAGGACCTGTTCTTCAATCGGGACAAGCTGAATTTTGCCGTCTCCGCTACGGCCATCACCGTCATCACGCCCGCTTGCAGGGGATCGGAGACCACCAGATCCGCAGCCGCCGGAACGCTTCCCGCCATATTCAAGCTCACGACCATCAAACCCTGCGCCCGGACTTCGCGAACGGCGCGCTCGATGTCGCCGCCCATCAGTGAACCGGCGAGCACCAGAGCCTTCATCCTGGGAAGTCTCGCGCAGGCGCGCACGGCATCGGCCAAGGGTTGCTCGCCGACCAGTGGGATCGTGTCCACGGAGATATGTTCCCCGCGAATGTTATGCCGGTCGGCCTCTGAAATCGCTCCGATGGCAACCTGCCCCACCTGTGCGCCGCCACCCATAATAATGATTCGCTTTCCGAAGATGGTTTGAAAGGTTTTGACTTGCGTGACGCGCTGAACGATGGGAAGCTTTAACAGATCCTCGATCACCGCCGGCGCTTCGTCGGTAACGTCCATCTCGAAATAGGTCTGGCGCTCCTCGACGATGTCGACGGAGGTGATGTTCACGAGGTGCGCGGCGATCACTCCCGTCAATTTGTGCAGAATTCCCGGTCCGGGATCCGCTTCGACCAAAATTCCAATTTTTTCGCTCATAGGCTTTCACATGACGACGGCGATTTCAACGTCTCCTCTCCTGCGTAATACCTTCACGCTAACATCCTGCTCGTGGCAAACCACGGCGAGATGTGCGCGGCTACACTATCCTTCGAGCGCCGGCTCGTCCTTTCCCGGCGCGTATCGGGGGACTGGTCGAGAAGATACCGTATCTGAAAGACCTCGGCATGACTGCCGTCGAGCTGATGCCGGTCCAGGAATTCAACGAATGCCAGCTTGGCCGAGTCGATCCTCGACGGGGGAGAGGCTCAGGAACTATTGGGGCTACGATCCCCTATGCCTTCTTTGCTCCCAAGACATCTTAGGCGAGCGCGCAAGATGGGGGCGCGCAAGTACTCGAGTTCAAGGAAATGATCCGGAGCTTCCATCAGGCCGGAATCGAAGTCATCGTCGACAGTCCGAGTTAAATCGGAGGCGCCGGCAATTCGGCGGGATGCCGACCATGCCTCTCCCGTGGCTCTGGGTACCGGTCCGAGCGCTCGATGCGACGGTTTCCGTATACAAATGCGAACGCCGGGTTGCTACTCTTAGGCAAGTCGGAATAAAGCGCGATGCCAGCGACGCCCAACTCAACGCCAGCGCAGCAACGGTGGGCCCTGCTCGTCCGTTATTGGGGCATTCGACATGACGCTCGTGCGCAGCTGCGGAGTGAGCTGGGCTGGGTCGGTTACGCTGACGCGGAAACAGCGGAGATGCGTTCAATTTTTTCGCTAACCGGAAATACGTTGCAGAGATGAAGGGAACTTCGTGAATATGTCCGCACTCTTAAAATTCGCAAGCGCTTTGGCCGTCATTTGCTTTTTCAGTTGCGGCGCCCCGGAAACGTGGGCGCAAGCGGCACAGAAGGGAGCCATTCCTGCGCCGCCCGGAACGCGCGACGAAATTGTGACCGATCCCACGATGAATAATATGAAAGCTTTTTCCGTGACGATCCCTGTCCAAGTGGCATTTCCAGGGCGTGCTGATGCAAGGCGACGACTGCGTGGGGCTTCCCTACGTCGGTGTGGCGCGCGTCGAGTCCGGACGGATTGAGTTACGTGGAACTGATGCCGTTGCTGGGCTGGCGATGGGGATCGGGACCCCTGGCCGGTTTCGCGGACAAACAAAAAAATAGCTGCTTGCCGATGAAAGGGCCGATGCATGCCCAGGACTTTTTGAAATACCTGGCCGCGACGATGAAAATCGAGTACGTCGCCGACGAGCCGGTTCCCGGCGGAGCTCAACGCGAAAGTGCAACGGCAAGAGCGCGACGCCGAAGCGTCCGTCGCCGGGCAATATGCGGCAAGGAAACAGCAGCCGCCGAAGACCACGGTGGAACTGGCACGCGCGATCGTCCGCTCTCGAAACGGCAGCTTCACCTTAAAGGGAATGCTTGGGGTCGCGGTCACTTGCACCGAGGTCTACCTACGCTGGAGTCGCGACGGTTGCGCCCTACACGCCGGGCCAACCCGTGCACATGAATCCCGGAGCTCCTTCGGTCATGGATCGATGCATGCGCACGTCAACTATTTCACCAGCCCTGAGAGCCAGTACGCCGCGCTCATGCGGCAGTGGGAAACACCCGGCATGATGGGCCACGGAAACGACGCATGGCAGATCGCCTGGGTACAGCGAAATCAGCAGCAGATGCAGGCGCGAACGGACCAGTCGATCGCCGCCAGCAATCGTCAATTTCAAGCGCAGCAGCAGATCTTCGCGCAGCAAGGAGCAGCGCGCCAGGCGCAAGCGCAGGAGTTCAATCATCAGCAGGCGGTTCGCCAGCAAATGCATGAGGAGTTTTTATCCACCATGCAGCGCGGGACAAATATGTCCATGGCCAGGACGCAGGAGAACATGAACGCCCGATCCACGGCCACGTCCGACTGGGTGGACTATGCCCTGGACCGGCAGACCGTGTTGGATCCGAACACCGGTCAGGTCAGCAAGGTATCCAGCTCGTATAGTTATACGTGGGTCGATAACACGGGCAAAGTCGGCTATCAAACCAACGACCCGAACGCAAATCCAAACGGCGTCTTGCAAGGGACATGGACCAAGCAGCAGGTGGTGCATGGAAACGGCACGCAGTAGGTCTTCGACGGCATTGCCTTTTTCAGAATTTCGCCGTGCGGTAGCGGCATGACGTCTTATCACGCGGCCGCGAAGTTGATGCGCGCCTTCGGGCAGCGGGCGGCGAGTTGCTCTGCCAGGCGGTAAACATCGTCCTCGGCGTTCGCAGAGATCAAGACGCTTTGACGGATCGCGACGAGCTGATTTCCCGAGTAGGGTTCGGCACGACGTGCTCAAAGATAAACAGCAGACTGCGCGGCGGCCGCTCGTCGACCGATGCCGACATCAGATAAACGTTCATACTGAGCCAATTGGTAAAGGGGCCGTCACAGAAGACGCCGTCCTGCCCGAAGTATGTCTGGTCGTGGCGCGACAGCCGGAACATTCCCGGGAGAATCGCAGCAAGAAGCCGGAAGAGCTACCAGGAGCCGAAACACTCCGCCTGCGAAGCGCATGGGCCAGCCGATGATGTCAGTTGATTGCGAAGCAGTAGAGAAATCCTGCGCCGCCGGTGCTTTCGATCGCAGCCTCGCTGCATCCTTGCGTCGCGTTCGAGGAGTTCCATGACGAGCCGTTGCCGATGCGATCCGAATGGCCCACCTGCGCGGAACCGTTTGAGCTGCTGGTCCAGTTGTTGCACGTATGGTCGGCGTTATCCGTGTATGCGCGGCCATCCCACTTCGATCCCGTGAGAATCTCGTGCTGAACCGGCGCCGGATCGCCGATGCCGTGAATGACCTCGCCATGCTCGTTGCGTGTGGACTGTTTGAATAGATTGCTGCCGCGCTGCGCCTGGACGAGCGTGTCTCCGTGAAGTTCCCCGAGGTCTGCCGAAATGACCGCGTTTTGCGGCTCTCCCTGTTGCGCGAACGACCAGTTGAACCACGGCCCGGTGCCGATACGGTCACGCGCGTTGACGGCAGGCTGTCCCGGACGAGCCTGCGTGCTGAGATAGGCGTGCCAGGTTTTACCGCCCGCGCCGACCGCCGCCGCAAGCCTCTGGCAGTGCGCGTCGGCGCCCGCAAGTCCTCCCAGGTCTCCGCCTTTCCCGATGCCCACGCTGGTGACAAAAAAGGTCATGTGATCGGGCCCAACCGGCGTGCCGCGGGGCGGCGCAATGCCCTGGGTATTCAGCGGGCGCTGTTGAGCCAGGAGCAGGCCAGCGGCCGGCATCAAAAAAGTACACAGGGCGACAACGTGAAGATGTGGCTTGGTCATATGATTTTCCGCCGATTCTAGTTAATCTCGAAACAGTAAAACAGGCCCATGCCGTGGGTTTTCGGCAGATCCGTCTGGGCACAGCCGCGGGTTCCGTGAGCGGAGTTCCAGGAACCGCTGCCGCCGCCATTGCGGTCGGGAAAACCGATTTGGGCGTTCAGCCTGCCATCGGCGGCATTCAGGTTTCCGTCCGACACCACGTGGTCCGGGCTCTTGTTGCTGGTCCAGTTATCGCAGGTATGATCCTGACTATCGGTGAACGCGGTGCCATCGGTCTGCGTACCGGTGAGCATTTCGTGGCGAGTGGAAAACCGGGTAGTTTTGGAGTAATTCCAGTCGTTGTCGCGTGGGTCAGAATAGTCGTACAAACCCGGTACGATCTGGCCTTTTTCCGTCAACCCGGTGAGCTTATTCAGATTATTTCCCTGGTGCGCGAGTTCCATCGTATCGCCGTGCAGGTGCGCGAGATCCTGCGCGATCATCTCGCCTCTGAAGTTGTACCAGGGACCCGTGCCGATGCGGTCACGCGCGTTCACGGCGGGCTGGCCGGACCGCGCCTGCGTGCTCAAGTAAGCGTGCCACGTATGGGCGCCGGCACCGGCGGCGGTTGCAAGCCGCTGGCAATGCGCGTCCGCGCCGGCGAGGCCGCCGAGATTGCCGCCGTCGCCGATGGGCTCGCTCGTCACGAAGAAGCTCATCATCGCAGAAGGCTTCTCGCCCCGCGGATATTCCCCGGGCCTTTGGGCCTGCGCCTGCAACAGGCCGGACGCCAGCGAAACAGTGTAAGACAAAAGCAGAACTGAAGTTTTCATTTTGGACATGGATCGCTCCGAACGAGAGCGCAGGATAACACAGCAGGACATCGCACGGCCAATCACTCCCGCCCTCGCACAGGATGGCGGCCACCCCGATGCTGGGCACGGCGGCAAGCGGCCCGGCCGTTGTGGAGCGGCCGCTCGGCACGAACGCTTGAGACAGAATGCAAATCAAGCGGCCCGCAACCGCGCCCTATTTCATCGGATCCATCCTCGGAGGCTCGCGGCACGCAATAAATCGCGGCATGCCGGCACGGCCCAGGTAGCGCCGAAAGCCAGCAGCGGGCTGTAAATTCCTCCCCAGTAATAGTTCATGGAGGGAACCCCCACCACGCTAAAGGCGAACAGGTAGGCTCCGACGGTCGCCGCGACGGGAAGCGCCACCGGATCCCTCCATCCGCCCAGCCCGAGAACGGCAAGCGGAAGGTATAGCGCGGCTAGCCAGAAAGGAAATCCAAGGAGAAGGCCCATCCTGCTTGTGATGAGAAGGAAGTGCACGCCACCGAATTGAATCCACCTTCCGACTCCTGCCGCCGCGACAGACGGCGGCACACGCGACAAAACCGCGCTCGCATGAAGACCTAGATAAATCGCGTAACCTCCGATTCCCGCCGCCCACATCGACAGTTCCGGAAGTCGACGTTGACGGTAGGCGAAAAAAACCGCGATGAGCACGTAAGGCAGCGCCAGTTCGCAAAAAAAAGCGCCGCCAGTCCCGCGGAGACGCCGACGTAACGCCAGTCCAGCGCGTACGACGCGACCGATAAGGTAATGCACACGCCCGCCCAAACTTCGCTAAATAGTACGAAAGGGAGCACGGTGACGAAACAACAGCAGAGAAGGACCGATTGCAGATAAGCAAGCGCGTAGCGTCCGCCCCGGCATGTGCCGACCGCACTCAATCCTATGGCGCAAACTGCTCCCATCAGCAGCAACGCGCGCGCCCAAACGAGGTTGGGCAGGTGAGCGATCAGTTCCAGGTGAAGGGGCGTACGCCAGTTGAATACGGAACTCACGGGGAAACCTCGGGACTGCAATTCGCCACCGAGAGCGCCGTAATAGTTTTCATGGGCCTGCAATCGGTGGACAACGGCGGTATACAAAGCAACATCGCCTTGGACCCCGACGGGTCCGCCGAGTTTCGGTGGTGGCCCCACGGATAAGAACACGCAGCCACCGATAGCGAATAACAACGCCGCCAAAACCGCAAGCGCCTGGCTGCGAGTCAGGCTTCGGTAACGAGTCGCGGAGCTAGGTCCGGCGGGATTTCTCATTTACGAATTCGGGTCACAGTTCATTCTATTCACACCCAGACGCTCGGACGGCTCCGGGAACAATGGTGAAGTTGGCCACGAATAAATTGTCGGTCCAGCATCGGTGATCCCGCCACATGAGTTGATTTTTTTATAGCGCGGGCCCCGCGCCCAATCGCGACGCACGAAATCCGTCAAGGTGATGATGACTCTGGATCAGCCGCGGAGCGTGCCATCTCATGGCCATTTGAGTCCGTGTGCTTCGTCGGCGCCAGGTGAAGACCGCAGTGACCCCGTAGTTCCACACAGAACTGATCGCAATGCCAACAAGTCCGGCCACATACCACGGGGCGCCATTCTGAACCCCAAATGTCGCCACTTGAAAATTCATGAATGCACCGATCGAACAGGCGATGTAAAACGAAGTCAATCCTCCCAGCAGAGCTGTTCCCCGTAGACGCCGATCGCGATACGTGATTGCGTTGTTGAGAAAGAAATTCAAGGTCATCACGACATACGTCGCCCAAAGTTGGGCGACCGCGAACGATTGCCGGGCCTTCAGGAGCGCATACAAAACCACAAGGTGCGTCCCTACGCCAATGGCGCCCACCATCCCAAATAGGACGAAGCGCGCTGGCATTAAATCACCCAATGCTTTGTCGAGCAGCAATTGGATGTATTCGACTCCCACCGAAATGTCCAGCTTGCTTTCGCCATGCAGGCGCGCTGCAAACCGGTAAGGAATTTCGCCCAACCGTACGGGACGTTTCGATGACGCAACCAGATCCAGCAGAATCTTGAATCCAGTTCCGGAAACCGAATGGACCACTTCCTCCAAGAAACAACGGTCCACAAGAAAGAAACCGCTCATGGGATCACTTAAATCACAGTGGCTAACCGTCCTACTCAGCTTCTTTCCAAAATTGCTGAGCCATATGCGCCCTGGGGAGAAATTGCCCATTCCCCCGCCCTCGGCGTTGCGGGTCCCCACCACGAGATCCAGCCGCTCCTGTTTGAGCTTGCTCAGCATTCGCGGCAGGATTGCCTCATCATGCTGTAAATCAGCATCCATGACAGCTATGTAGGGCGCGGCGGTCGACATCATGCCCTCAATGCACGCAGACGCAAGGCCCCGTCGCAGAATCCGCCGCAAAATTCTCACGCGCGGATCATCGAGTGCAATCGCGCGAACTGTGTCCGCCGTCCCGTCGGAAGAGTCGTCATCCACGAAGATGACCTCATGTTCGATTCCTTTAACGTCGTGCCCAGGCGATCGAGCAAGGGTCTGACGTTCGCCGCCTCTTTGAAAGTCGGGATTACAACACCGAGTTCGAGCATCTGCTAGTTGGTTCATTATCCCGTAGAAATCGATCGCTACTCCACCCGCTTCGATACTATAGAACTGTGTCTGCCCGAGAACATGCCGGCCCCGGTCCCGCCGGACCCGTGGTTCCGGAGCCTTCGCTTGCGGAACGCGCACGCACGCTTGCCTCGCTCGGCAGGATTGGGAGTTTGTCGACCCATTCGCGGAAGTTTCCCGGATTTCCATTCGGCTCGCTGATGCCCTATGCGACCGACGATCTCGGACGGCCCGTATTGTTCATTAGCAACATGGCGATGCACACTCAGAATCTGCGGCAAGATCCGCGCGCCAGTCTGCTGATTGCCGAACCGGATGCGTCCGGCGATCCATTGGGAGCCGCCCGCGTGACGCTCGTGGGCTCCGTGGTGGAAGCAGCCGCTGCGGAAGTTCGCGACTTATATCTTTCACGATACGAGAACGCCAAATACTGGCAGACTTTCGCAGACTTCGCGTATTACCGGGTGGAGGTCTCGGAGGTTTACTACATCGGAGGCTTCGGTGTGATGGGGTGGGTCTCCGCCGAGCACTATCGGAGTGCGCAACCGGACCCGCTCGCGCAGACCGCCGCGGAGATCGTCCAGCGCATGAACGCCGATCACGCTGACGCGCTGGTGCTCGTCGCCCGAAGGTTTGCGGGGGAAGCCGCGGACGAGGCCGCCATGACGGCCGTCGATCGCCTGGGCTTCCATCTGAGACTCAGATCCGGAGAAAGAGTTCATGGCAAGCGCGTGGCTTTTTTGAAAGAAGCCAAAACTTCAGACGACGCCCGCCTGGTATTGATGGAAATGATCCGGCAGGCGCGAGTTCCCGAGTAGCGCAGCTCGGATCAGGCGCTTGACCGATCGAATGTGGCCTGATTTGCGGCGTTCCAAAACCAGAAGGCGCGCAGTCCCGAGAGTACGTCAGCGGCAAATTAACGGGCGGCTACTGAGCGTGGATTCGGTCGTAGAGACAGCTTCTGATCGAAGAAGCTGCTGCCCCAACGCCGACTTCGATCGCCGGAACGGCGATTCGACGCAATCGAAAAATTTGCGCGTACAACGGCCGCGAACCCGCCTGTCGATAATGTTCGTGCAGATTCTGCATTCTAGCGAAAGGAAGCGAAGTAATTTCCTGAATTCCGTCGTGTATTTCGCTGCCAGCATGGCAAAAATCGCTCTGGCCACGTACCTGCACGAATGGTCACGGAAGAGATAGATCGGCATTCTGGACCGTGGCGCCGAAAAGGCATCGCGCGAAAGTGAAAAGAGGAGCGAAAGAGAGTTATGAATAAAGTTCTCGGGATTGTTCTGATCGCGCTCGGAATCATCGCTCTTGCGTGGGGCGGCTTCAGTTTTACGACGCGGGAAAAGGTGGCCGATATCGGACCCATCCATGCCTCTCGAGATAAGAACCACTCGGTACCGTACCCCCTATTGCCGGCGCCGTTGCGCTTGTCGGCGGCGTCGCGCTTCTAGTGGTCGGGAAAAAGGATTAGTTTCATATTCAAAGAGCGACAACGCATTTAGGCATCGATGTTTCTGTTGCTCGCGCTGATTGCTGGGCCCTTGGGTTTGGAGTCGTGGCTCGCTGCCGCGCAGATTGCCGGGATGGTCTTCTGCGCTCATTGAATCAGCCGAATGACAGCGAATCCGACAGGCGGTGCGCTGAGCAGAACCGCACGGAAGATGCGAACAACGCCGCGCTCGTCAGCCACCGATATCGCCCCTTCACGGGCGCGCGGAGTTCACCACTGCTTGCTTCAGCTCTCCACCGTTGGCCGCGTCAACGGCGCTCTCTCTCCGCAGGCGAAGAAATCAAGAAGGATTCATAAAAAAGTTATAAAAATGTTAAGCTAACCGAGGATAGCTGCCGCACGGCGATGGCGACTAAAAGCCCGTAATCGCGCATCCTCTCGAAGGATCGCGAACTATCCATAGACTTCATGATTCGCAAGCTTGTTAGATTTTTCGCTGCACAACCGTTTGCTCGTATTAGCCATCGCGGTTCTTTTATTTATCTGGGGTGTGATTTCGTTCCACAACCTGCCGGTGGAAGCCTATCCGGACGTGGCCAACAATTACGTTCAGGTCATCACGCAATGGCCGGGCATCTCTGCCGAAGAGGTGGAACAGCAGGTCACCATTCCTCTCGAGATCGTGATGAACGGAATTCCGCATCTGGAGCACCTGCGTTCGGTGTCGCTTGTTCGGCCTTCCAGCCTGATGCTGATCTTCGACGATGAGTCGGATAACGACTGGAATCGCGCGAAGGTACTGGAGCGGCTTGTCCCAAGTCACCCTGCCTCCGGCATTGCAGCCGCAAATGGGCACGGATTTTAGTCCGGTCGGCCAGATCTACTTCTTCACGCTGCAGAGCACGAATCCGCAGTATGACGTGATGGAGCTGAAGTCGCTCGAAGACTGGGTCATCGAGAAAAGTTCAAATCGGTGCCCAACGTCGTGGATGTGTCGAGCTTCGGCGGCCCTACGCGCGAATATCAGGTGCGGGTCGATCCGAACAAACTCATCGACTATGGGCTGAGCATCGGCCAAATCGAGCAGCAACTCACCAACAACAATAATAACGGGGGCGGCAGCTTCATCGAGGCTGGTCTGCAGCAGATCAACGTGCGCGCCGTCGGGCAAGTCGAGAACGGTCCGCGACATCGACAAGATCGTATTGACAGCCAAAAACGGCACCCCGATTCGGATTCAGCGACATCGCCGTGGTGCAGCAAGGATCCAAGATCCGGCTCGGCCAGTTCGCCCGGGCGGTTCACCCCGAACCGGGAAAGGTCATCGACAACGACGATGTGGTCTCCGGAATCGTGCTTCTGCGGAAAGGCGCGGATGCGGATTCCACGCTGGAAGCCATCCACGCCAAGGTGGATGAACTGAACGGCCACATTCTTCCTCCCGGCGTGAAGATCGTTCCTTTCCTCGATCGAAGCAACCTATTGAACTGACCACGGATACGGTCATGCACAACCTGGTGGAGGGCATCATTCTGGTGTCGCTCATCCTGTTCGTATTCCTGGGCAATATCCGGGGTGCGCTGATCGTCGCTTTGACCATCCCGTTTTCTCTGCTTTTCGCCTCCATCTGCCTGGATCTGCGCCATATTCCGGCAAACCTTCTGTCGCTCGGCGCGCTCGATTTCGGCATGATCGTCGAAGGCGCGGTGGTGATGATTGAGAATATCGTGCGCATTCTCTCGCACCCCGAACTTCACGCCGAGGAGACGGTGGCGCAAAAAATCAGCATTGCCGCGCACGAAGTACAGCGGCCGGTGTTCTACTCGATCGCCATCATCATCGTCGCCTATCTGCCCATTTTCACTTTGCAGGCGGTAGAAGGCAGGCTGTTCAAGCCGATGGCCTGGACGGTGGCCTTCGCTCTTCTGGGCGCGCTGCATGTTCTCGATGTTCGTGGGGCCGGTACTGGCGAGCGTGGTCTTCCCCAGGGGAACGACGGAGTGGCGCAACCCTCTCATGGAATGGCTCATCAAGGCTTATCGTTGGACGCTATCCCTGGCGATCGAGTGGCGCTGGGTGACGTTAAGCGCGGCTCTGCTCACTCTGACCGGCGCTTACCTGCTCAGCCGTACCATCGGATCTGAATTCCTGCCGCACCTTGACGAAGGAGCCATCTGGGTGCGCGGAACTTTGGCGCCGAGCACCGGCCCGACCGAGGGCGTCCGGCTGGCGAATCAAGCCCGCGTGATCCTTGCATCTTTTCCGGAGGTCACACTCGCTACCAGCCAGGTTGGGCGTCCCGACGATGGCGTCGATACCACCGGCTTCTTCAACACCGAATATTTTGTCGACCTGAAGCCCAAGGAACGGTGGAGGCCGGCGTTTCACGAGGACAAAGACGCTCTGATCGCGGCGATCGACAAAGAACTGGAGAAGCTGCCGGGTGTTTTGTGGAACTTCTCCCAGCCCATCTCCGACAACATGGAGGAGGCCGTCAGCGGCGTGAAGGGTGAATTGGCGATCAAAGTCTATGGCGACGATCTCAAAACTCTGGAGAGTAAAGGCGACGAGATTGTGGGCGTCATGCGCACAATCAAGGGCATCGAAGACCTGGGGCTCTTTCGCGTATTGGGACAACCGAACCTGAACTTGGCGGTGGATACCACCGTGGCCGCGCGCTATCAAATCAATGCGGCCGACGTTCAGGATGCGGTTCAAACGGCCGTGGGCGGTAACGCGCTGACGCAGGTGTTGCAGGGGGAGCAGCGCTACGATCTGACGCTGCGATACCTGCCCGCATACCGTGACACCAAAGAAGCGATCGAAAATATTCGCCTGCTCGCTCCCTCCGGAGAGCGCGTCTCGCTCGCCCAACTATGCACGGTGCAGGTGCAGGATGGGGCATCCGAGGTTTATCGCGAAGGGAGCCAGCGCTATATCGCGATCAAATATGGCGTTCGCGGGCGGGATCTGGGTGGAGCGGTAGAGGAAGCGATCCGGAAAGTGGATCAACAGGTGAAATTGCCGACAGGCTATCACATCGATTGGGCGGGAGAATATGCCAGTCAGCAGCGTGCACAAAAGCGGCTCGCACTCATCATTCCGCTGACGCTATTGGTCATCTTCATGATCCTGTATTCGATGTTCGGGTCGATGAAGTGGGCCAGCGTGATCCTGGTGACTGTCGCGATGGCGCCGATTGGAGGAGTCGTGGCGCTGTACCTGAGCCATACGAACTTCAGCGTCTCGTCCGGGATCGGTTTCCTCGCGCTCTTCGGAGTGTCGGTGCAAACGGGAGTGATCATGGTGGAATATATTAATCAACTGCGGTCGCGCGGGTACAACATCCTGGATGCGGCCCGGAACGGCGCGGTCCAGCGTTTCCGCCCCATTCTGATGACCATGCTGGTGGCGTCGCTCGGCCTCGTGCCGGCGGCGACGTCGCACGGGATTGGGTCCGATTCCCAGAGGCCTTTCGCCATAGTGATCGTCGGTGGCTTGATTGCGGTCTTGTTTATGAGCATCTTCTTGCTCCCTTGTCTGTATGTATGGTTCGCGAGAGACAGCGACAAACTACCGGTTGCTGCCGGCGGAGAATAGGCGCCTGGCGGAGTGCGCGCGACTATGCTGATGACACGCGCGATCCAGGGGTGATGTATTCTCGAATGGATCTCAAAACCCCCCGAGGAGCTTCAGTATCATGAATACAATGTCGATGCGAATCGTAGTCCTCTTGCTTTTCTCTTTCACCGTCTTCGCGCAGCAAGGTCCGGCGGGCCGTGGCCCCGCTCCCGTTCCGAAGAACCTTAAGCTCCTGAAAGCGGGCGACCCCCTCATCGACGTCATGCGTGAATTTAATGAGTCTCTCGGCGTGCAGTGCGTGTACTGTCACGTCCAGGGCGATTTCGCCAGCGACGCGAAGCCGCAAAAGGAAACCGCGCGCCAGATGATCGCCATGGTTCGCAATGTGAGGAAATATTTTCCCGTTACGACCGACGGCGATTACCCCAGCGGCTTTTACCATGACGTCGATTGCTTCACGTGCCACCGCGGCACGGTGAAGCCGGAAACAAAATCGAGCACCCATTTCCTCAACAAGGACGATGCCGAAGGATTCGTGCCACCCAAGGAAGTGGCGACCAACCTGAAGGTTCTCCCGCCGGGAACCGAAGTTCACGGCTCGGGCACGATTATGGAGGACTTCCGCGATGCGCTGCAGGTGAACTGCTGGTTCTGCCACTCCGGCGGCCCACCAAACTTCGCGGGCGATGAAAATCCGCGCAAGGCGGTCGGCCGCAGGATGATTGCGATGACACGCGAAATCAACGCGAGCTTTCCGGGAACAGGTGTCTATCCCGCGGCCCCCTCAGCCGTAACCTGCTATACCTGCCACCGCGGCAACGCGTCCCCTGGATCATTTAGCAATAAGAATTGGCCATTGGTGAAGAAGTGAGACTGGGACGCCGCTTACGCCGGGCGATATTGCCCGGCATCTGGAGGGTTTGACCGGTCGAGATCCGAGAGAGACTGGCAACCTTCCGGATGCGCGGTGGTCCAGGCGCAAACTGTTGTCGCAGCAAAGGACGGTCGATCGCTCACTCGGAAATTATTCGTACTCGGCTGGCTAAACTCGCATTCGGACAACGGCGAATCGCCACCGATAACACGCCCCATTTGTGAGGCGCGCGATCTAACGGGCCGAGCAGGGCGTGGGATTCCATCCCGTAGCGTCGGCCTGTCTCTTGAAATTGGTGCTGGTGATGAAGGGCTGATTGAGGTACATCGGATCGTCGACGATGGTTTCCACAATCATCCAGGAGTCGCCGTTGGCTTCGTTGGTGCGGTCGTAGTATTCGGTCATGACCGCGTTGGCGCTGTAGGGCACGCCGTTCTTGCGCAGGTATCCTGCCTTGAGTTTCGTGGTGACGACTTTGAGGCCGTTGCCGGGCACGGTGCCGCGCGCGCCGGCCGCGACGTCCCAGGAGGCGACGGAGACGCCTTGCCAATCGCCGCCGGGGAGATTCTCGCCGCTTGCGCCGAAGTGGAACAGGCGCGTCTGGGTGCCGCTGTCCTTTTCGACTTTGAGCGTATTGTCATCCTGCCAAGTGATGTGCACGCGTCCGGGGATGCGCATGAGGGCAGGAGCGCCATAGGCTTTGCACTGCTCGCCCGCGGCTTCGTCCTTCGCGGGGTCCCACATGTCGGCGAGCTTGCGGCCTTGGGGATTCAAAGGCACGGCGGCGTAGTCGCCCTTGGCGGGGGTGACCATGCGATACAGCCAGTCCTCGGTGACGATGGAGACCCAATAGCCGGTGAAATCGGTGGGCGCGCCGGCGTGAGGCGAGGCGGGCGGCTGCGCGCCGCGGCCTCCTTGGGCGAAGACGGCGGGAGAAAGTGCCGCGAGAGAGAAAAACAAGAAATATGTCCGCATGTCTGTTTTACTTTTTCTGCGTGAGGCTCACATAGATGGCCTCGATGAACTGATCCTTCGTACCAAAGCCGGAAGGCGCGGCGTAACGCAGGTCGTAATCCTTGGTGAGGCCGGCGGCTTTGACCTGATCGAGCGTCATGCCCTTCTTGATCGAGTCCTGCACGCGGTCGCGCACGATGGTGACCATGTCGCGGTATTCGAGCAGATCGGGCTTGTCGCAGATTCGGCCGTGGCCGGGAACGATCAGCGTCCCGCCTTCATCCTGATGCCCGGTGACGGCCATATCGAGGATGTTGTTCAACGCGTCGATTTCGCCTTCGATAGAGCCGCCGCTGGCGAGATCGATGAAGGGATAGGTGGTGGTGAGGAAAATATCGCCGGCGACGATCACGTCGGAGCGGCGGAACATCACCAGGCTATCGCCGTCGGTATGGGCGGCGGGCTGATAGATCATCTCGACGGCTTCCCCGTTAAAGGTGAGCTGCCTGCGGCCGGAAAGATAAGTTTCCGTGGGCCAATCGCCGAAGGGCGCGGCGGGAGTCTGGCCGGTGGGCGCGCTGAGGCGCTGCAGAACGTTGTCCTGGGCGTAGACGGCGGCGCCGACGCCGGCGTCGGTTAGATTGCCAGTGACGTTGGCGCCGACCACTTGTCCGCCCGCCGTGCGAATCGTATTGTTGCCGCCGGTGTGATCGGGATGAAAATGCGTATTGAGAATGTAGCGGATGGGCTTGTCGGAGATCTTCCGGATGGCGGCGAGGGTTTGATCCGCCGTGGCCGCAAGGCCCGTGTCAACAACCAGAACGCCTTCCTCGCCGGCCTGCACGATGACGTTGCCGCCGGCCCCGGTGATGAGATAAATATTGCCCTGGACCTTGAGCGTCTGGAGATTGACCTGCTGCGCGTTTGCGAGGAAGGCCGTGCTCAGCAGGGCTGCGGCAAGCGTGAAGCAGCGTTGACGTGAGCGCCTCATTTATTTCCCGCCCTCCATCGCTTTGATCTTCATTTGATATTCAGGGTAGGCAGTTTCGGCGCCGCCGAGAGCGGCCGCGACCGGAATCTTGAATTTATCCGCGAATTCGTGAACGAAGGGGTTTGCTCCCGGCAGAAAGTTTGGGACTGTGCCGCGCGGGCGCGGAATCTCAACGACGGATTCGCAGGGATAGACCCACGTCTGGCCGTTCTGGACACGGAGGACGAAATCCTGGCTCTTGATTAACGGCTCGGTGATCGTCAGTGGGTCGGTGAGCAGCATGACGTGGACCAGATGGTCGCCGTGACGCATGAAGTGTTCGGTCACGGTCGCCTGATCGCTGTGGCGCAGTCCATTGCGGCGGATCCAGCCCTGCTTGATGTGGGTGGTGTAAACGGTCAGCGTGTTGCCCTCGTACTTGCCGGTGGAGAAACCCATCCAGGTATGCGGCGCGCCCTCCGGAGGATGGGGACGGCCGTCCATCCAGATCTCGCGGGATTGTTCGTAATTATCGATGTACTGTTTGACGGCGATCAGTCGCTGATTGTAGGGATCGCGCTCCTCCGTGCTGCGCAGATTCAAGGGACCGCGGTAGATGTAGGCGATGCCGTGGGCTTCGCATTCGTGTTCGGGTACGGTGAAGCGGGAGGCGTCCCAGGCGAGTCCGTAAGCGCGCGCGGCTTCGTTGATGGGAAGGCCGGCGTAGTTGACGAGCTCGGGTCCGGGTCCGCGCTCGTGGGAGTCTTCATGGAAGACGGGTCCCCAGTTGCCGGACAGATCCACGCCCTGGCCGGAGGGTTGTAACTACCAGGCCCCTGCGCGAGCAACGGAACGCTGATGCCGATTGCCGAAAGAATGAGCAGCGCCGACCCGCGCCACGGATTAAATCTTGTCATGTAAAAACTCCCGGATAGTGAACACTTGCCTCGCCGTGAAATGAGTTTGACCAATTTTTGACACGAGGACTACGTGCAAGTCGATTCGTTGGCCGTCTGGACGTCAACGAGGAATCTCTGACGAGTTTGAGCATATCATTTCCAGGTGTCTTCATTTGTAAAGGGGATCGCCGGTCGCGAAATCCGATTGCTTCAAATTTAGACCCCATGGGTGAGATTGGAGGGTGTTCGCGTCTTGCAACGTTCGGTCTTCTTCGCCGAATACCCCGTCCGGATCTTCCGAGCGGCCTATGTTCTTGCGTCCAAAATTTCGGGGAGGATAAAGAAAGGCTCAGCGTCGCATTCGATCTCAGGAATCGAAGTTTGGAATGACAAGTGCTTATTTGTGGTATGGCGAGCAGTACAGCAAGCCAGTAAGGTGCCTAACGGCTATAGGATCCAATGAAAATACTAGACAGTTTGGACTCACGATGATCGCTCTCAGCCTTTTGACGGTAACCGCTCACAAGGCATCCGCTCAGGTTTCAGTCAACATCGGAGAACCGCCGGTGTGTCCGTACGGATATTACGAGGTTCCCCCTTATACCTGCGCTCCAGATGGCTATTACGGCCCGGAGTGGTTCTCGGGCGGAATATTCCTGGGAGCCGGACCTTGGTTTCACGGGCCGGAACACTTTTACGGACACGTCGATCATCACTTCGACTATCGCAAAGGCTATCGCGGGCCTATGCCGGGGAGAGGCGAACGTCCGGCCGAACACCGTTCCGAGTTCCGGGGTCAGGCGATGCATGACGCACGAGGACGCGAAGCTCCGCGCGGGCATCGGTAAATAAGAAAGAAAGGAATGCGCCCGACGGACAGGCAAACGACCCGTTGGGCGCTCCCTCTATCTAAACGCGGAAATCTTAGTAAACGCTCCTGGTCATTTTGGGGAGCGAGCGGATGCAAAGGCGCAGTGACGCCGTCGATGATCGATCCGTTGTATCCGCGGCGCAGCTCATGGGCATTCGTTGGAGCGCCGACGGCAAGGAACAACGGGCGGCGAGCATGCGAGAAGCTTCAGAAGCCGGCTAACCGGACAGTGCCGGCTGGCTTCCGGCGTGCAACGGTCTCGCTAATTTCCCGTGTTATACTTCCGTGGTCCAGGGAGCGCCGTTGTCCTTTTTGTAAGGACCGCGTTCATTCGAGGACATATTGTGTAGCAGCGGTATCGTGCGCGAGAGGAGTGGCCATGAAAACGAATAAGGCTCTGAAGCGACTGACGAAAATTGAAGCGCTGATGGCAGACGTCACGGATCGATATTCAACGGGCGCGTCCCACATACAGGAGGCGCTTCAGCATGCGAAAGCTGCCGTCGTTCGCGCGAAGGACGTTGTCAGCCTGCACGTATCTGCAGTAGCCAGTGCGGCCGTGGTTGCCGCGAAGGTCGCCCGCGGGGGAAAGGAAGCGGCTCCGGCTCGAAAGACCGCCGGTCCTAAAAAGGTTGCCGCGAAAGTACCGGCAGTTAAAACGGCAAAGAAAAGCGCTCCGGTCAAGAAACGCGCAAAATCCGCCATTGCTAAAACGGCACCCAAAAGCGCAGCGAACAAGAAAGCCGCAATAAAAAAGACACTCATTAAAAAAACTGGCGGCAGCGGCGCTCCGGCGGCGCCAGAAACTGCCGCTTCGTAGCTCACGCCTACTCCGAGCTTCGTCGCGAACTGGCTCTATGCGATCGCATCGGTCTCCGACAACCGGGGAGCGGACGCGTAGGCTAGAATCAATGGTGCTTAACGGAAGACATCAAGACGTCACGATTTGGATGATGGATCCGTGGCGTTACTATGATGACTGCCAGAGAATGCTGAGGCTAACATGATGCAAAACCGAATTGCTGGGAGAATCGAAATGCGGAATTTATTAGGGAAGACCGCCATAGGCTGCGGGCTTGCGCTCGCCCTAATGGGCTCGGCCGTCTATGCGCAGGCGCCAGCCGCACCAAAAGGCTCAGTCGTGGTCGCATCGCCCACCTACGCCTCCGTCGCGATGGAAGTCACAGTGAACCGTCCGGCGACCGAGGTATGGAAGCGTGTCGGCGGGTACTGTGACATCGCCGAATGGCTTCAGATTCCGGCTGGATGCAGGATCTTATCGGGCAAGGACGGTGAGTTTGGCGCCGTCCGTCCCATGGGCGGCGGCGAGGTGCTCGTGGGCCGAACGGAGCTCTCCTACACTTATACGCAGCCCCCGAAGGAGGGTATACCGTATAACCTCTATCACGGCACCCTCGAAGCGCGGCCGTTGACGTCGACCACGTCCAAGCTCGTCTACACCTTGTTCTTCGATAACTCGATGCTGCCAGACGACGCGGCGCGCGAGAAGGACAAGGAAGCGCGGCGCGCCAGATTCACGCAAGCGCTGCACAACATGAAGACGCTCGCGGAGGGCGGCACGCTGCCCCCTCCAGCGGCTAAATAACCGCGTTCGGAAAAACGTTGCAAGTTGCGCGCGATCACTGGTGCGCGTGATGTGTGCGCGGGCGGCGACCGGGCGTTCGGCTGATCTGAATCGGGGAGCCCTCGTCCACGCCCCCATCGGTATTGGATCGCGGTGCTCGATGGAAGTGGGACCCATTGCGAATTTTTAAATTGTGAGGACGAAAGATCTAAGATAACTGCCGCGCGATCGTAGGGTCCTTGATCTTCGTATCGTTCACCAGCAGCAGCGCCTTACTGAGAACTAAGCCCAGGATGCGATCGCCCTCGAACGGCAAAGGGATGATTCGCCGCCGTATCCCCGGGACCTTGCACGATACACAAGTAGCGGCTGCCCGGCTCCATCAGGACGTTGCCGCTTCCAATGTGGATGCGGTACTCATGCAGATCCCCGCGAACCACGAGAAATCGCCCATCCAGCCGGCACCGGTCTCTAATGGCCAGCTTTGGAAGCAGACTTTCGAGCATCACTCTCCGGTGCTCGGACGCCGAAGTCAGATCGCCGAATGCGAATTGTTGCCAGTAGGGGAGATGCGGGTCGTCCGGGTGATCCCGATTCCATGTTGGATCGGTACCGATGCTGGTCACGCCTACGAATAGATCGCAGTCTCTCATCACCTCGGAGAACACCAGCGCGGGGATTTCCTCGAGACGGACAGCGGCTCTTTGCCGGAGACCACGAAACTTCCTCGGAAGCGGGATCCCAAACGGGCCGGTTTCATCTTTATTCGGCTGCGGAGCCTCTAACCTGACGAACTCTACACGGCCCGTGCTGATGGCCAGATAGATGCCGTGCGCGCTGGTGGATTCATCGTCATCCGCTTCCGGCGATTCCACGTCGAACTTCGCTTGCAGGTTGTATTGAGGGAGATCCAACGACGGGGTATTGTGCGAATCCCAATCGCCCATCACCTTAAACTTCCAGCCCCGCTCCCTGCACAGTGCAGCGAACTGGTGCTGGCGAATGATGTGCGACGCAAACCGATTCGAGTACGTCTCTGTCTCGCGTTCGGCATCGGTAAGCAGGTACACCTCGCGATGCGCCTGTTTAAACGGCTGGCACACTTGAGTATCTTCCAGCCAGCAACGCCAACTCAGGATCGTTTGCACGTCGGACCGGATCGGATGCCACATCCGCACACGGGCCTGTTGTGAGGGCCGGACCGGCTGACCCGCCCAATCCACCAGCGCGCCTTGCCAGGGAATGGCGGTCCGCGTTTCCCCGCCCTCCTCAATCTCCCAGATGAGACGCGTCGCGAAATGCGAGACCAGCGGATGATCGAGATACCACGGCTTCCACCGTTCGAAGGAGCAAGTTCCTTCCGAGATCAACTGGCGCTCCAGCCGGGACCACTGCGCCGCGATCTGTC
Source organism: Terriglobia bacterium (assembly GCA_963765085.1). Classification (GTDB taxonomy): domain Bacteria; phylum Acidobacteriota; class Terriglobia; order Bryobacterales; family Bryobacteraceae; genus Palsa-187. The sequence goes on from CAVXVL010000058.1 coordinate 77,809, forward strand.
CGTCCAGTTCCTTTACGGTGCGGTTCAGATCCTTGAGCAGTTCCGGGTGTTCTTCTTTGACGTTTGCAGGAGCGCTCTTCAGGACTTTGCCCTCACGTCTCCAAATAAGCGATGCTCCGTCGCGGCCGATCGTCAGGCTGGCCTCGCAATCGCCGGCCTGTTCAACGCGGACGCCGCCCGCGGCTCCTAAATTAACCAGGCCGAACGTCGGAACGGCCATCGCTTCCAGATCGTCGCGGGAAACCTGATTGCGCTCGGCGGCTTCGTTCATCGCCTTTTCGATCAGCCTGCGGGCCACGTCGTACTTGACCCTCGCCGCCAGCCGGCTCAATTGCGCCACTCCAGCGAGTCCGGGCATCGCGGCCAATGCGTTCACACACGCATTGCCCACACGATGGGAAACCGCGCCGACCATTGGGATCTTCCGGAAGCACCCAAATGCGAAGTTCGCGATATCCGGCGCAATGGAGGTATCGCCGAGCGCGCCCAGCACCCACACGAACCCCTTTTGGTAGCTCGCCTCCGCTTCCGGCGCCTGAATCGTCGTGTCGCCCGGCGTCGGACCCAGCGCCAACCAACGCCGGGCTGCATCCAGGACTTCAGGCTGGCCGATTCGCGTTGCGATGTCTACCGCTTCGCTCTGCCACTTCTTCGACGCCGTGCTTTGTGTGAGCGATCGCGCGTGAAGCAGAAGAGCGTGCCATTCAAACTTCTTTTCGGACGCCGAGACTTCCTGGAAGACGATTTGACTCCATGCGCCCGCCGGTGCGAGAGATTTTTCCTTGGGGCCGCCGATGAGAACGTCGATGCGCTCGTGAATCTGCTTCATCTCGGCCCCGCCCTGATACGGCGTGACACAGCCGCGCATCTGATGGAGTGCCGTGACCAGCGCAGGCGTTCTGGGAGCGCCATCGATCGCCGACAAAACCGCTTTGAACGGGAACGGCAGCCTCGGTTGTGAAACTAATTCCACCAACCTCACGGCTTCCACGGCGCTGAGCGTCACGCCGCTGCGCAATATGGAGGCGGCGACGATCTTCAACACGAGCTTGAAGAGAAACGAAGTGCTCCTCACAAGCTCGTGGAGTGCCTCGAAGACGAAAGTCAGCCGGACTTCCGGCGGCTCGCTTTTCAGCTTGTTCAAGGGCGTTTCGACGAACTTGAGTACGTCTCGCTCCCGGTTTACAAACGGATTGGACCCCACGGCGGCGACGATCTCGCGCATCCACACACTGGCGTCCGGCGCGAGCTCCGGCGGCGGAAACTGGGATCGCATGGCCCGCTGGAGCGCCTCAGGGTCAACCGCCATTTTCAACCTCCTACGAGGGGGACCAGCTTGATGAAGTCGACCTCGGAATCCTCGTGGAGTTCAAACGGCGAGTCGAGTTCCGTCACTTGCGTCCCATCGACAAGCACCAGAAAGCCGTTTCTCTCGAAACTCGAATACGCACGGCGGCACTGCACTTCCCAATCGAGAGGCCGCCTGGTCTTCATCCGGAATCCGTTCAGAATCTGCTCTGATTCTTCGGGCTGCACCAAGCCTTGGAAAGTCTCCGGAAGCGCCTGGTTGTATCGCTCCACTTCCTGCTGGAGGCGGCCACGGATCAGATCCCGCACTGTCGCGGGACCCGCGTCCAGCAAAACGCCGCCGGCCGCGATTCGCTTGCCATGGAGGGGTGCGTCGAACATTCTAATCGTCATGAGCCATCCATCCGAAACCGGAGTGACCTCCGCAAAAGAATCGACGGTAACGCAAGCACGCATTAGAGTGCTCGAAGTTCGTGTCGGAAAGTGACATTCGAAAGCTTTACGGACGTCCGCAATGGAAGACCACTGTAACGCATCGTAAGGGGTTCGCTAGGGCGAAACCCGGTGTGCCTTAAGTAAGATCAATCATATGCCTCAGCATATGCCGGCTGGCCACACGTTTCACGTCGGAGTTAAGATAACGATACCCCGGTGAAAAGTGGCTGAAGCCCGACGATCAGTTCTCATTCTCGACGATTTGCTGACGGGAAGCTCGGCTGAAACTCTTCAGCCGGATACCCTGAAACTCTCCGCCGTTGAACATGGTGCTTTAGTCTGCACGGCTTGTTCAATCCAGGATGAGCTCGCTAGTAATTGTCTTGACCGCGTCGACGAAATCAAGAAATTTATCGCAGCGAATTGTTCGTTCTATTCGGATCGCGGAAAAACGTGCCCCGAAAGTCAACTGCTGGGACTCACGACTCTCTACGGGCGCGAGTATTGAAATCGCCGGATTTCTTCCGCGACACCTCAGAGCACAGCGAAGTCGATCACGGCCGCCCGCGGAACACCGATTTTGGCAGTCTGAGTCATCTTGCCGGTGTTGCCGTCCAATGCGAATGTCACCACGTCGTTCGATCCCGGATGACAGACGAAGAGGAACTTGCCGGAAGGTTCAATGTTCATTTCGCGCGGTCCCTGCCCCCCGGTCTTTACAACTTCGATTCGGGTCAAGCGTCCTGTTCCCTCGTCGATCGCGAAAACGGCGGTACTGTCGTCTCCCCGATTCTGGCTGTACACGAATTTCGCATTCGGATGGATGCGAATGTCGGTAGGCGCTACGCGGGGTCCGGAATAGCCTTCCGGAACCGTCGCTATGGTTTGGATCGGACGCACATCGCCGTTATTCGAATCGAAAGAGAAGACCGATACGCTGGCTTCCCGCTCATTCGTCATAAAAAAATAGGGCGCGCGCGGATGCACGGCGAAATGTCGCGGGGCTCTTCCGGGAGGCGTCGGGAACGACTTGCCCTTGAGCTCGCGAGAGGCCGGATCGAACGGAAAAACGTAAACGTGATCGTACCCGTTGTCGGAGGCGATGATCCAACGTCCCGTGCGGTCGAAAATCACGGAATGACATGCGGCTCCGGGACCGGGCTCCGATAAAGGCCGCTGCTCATAAACGGCAACATCGCAGGCCGGTTCCAGCGAGCCATCCGGCTTTACGGGAAATAACGCTACGGTCCCGTCATCGGTAGGACTCTCAATGTAGGGAACGCCGTTCTTCTTCTTGATCAGGGCGATTTTGTTCACCGCGCCATGATTTGCCACGATGACGCGCGAGTTCGTCTTGTCGATAATTACCGCCGTGGGATTGCCTCCCATCGAGGGCTGCGTATTCAGGTATCGGATGGAACCATCCGCGCGGTTGATGGCGAACGCCGCGATCCCGCCGCCGGCGCCCGCTTTGCCGCCCAGGGACGGGGTCACGTTGATGCTGTAGAGAAAACGCCATCCGCGGAGGTGCACATACCATCGCTGTTGAGGTCATCCACTTCAGGACCCGTCCTGCTGACCTCCGTCAAGGAGCCGTCGGACATGTTCACCTTGAACACGTTGATGCCGCCTTCTTTGCCGGGCGGTCCATTAAAGCCTCCGGTCGTGTGCCTGCCGACGTAAGCGAAGAGCTGCTTATCACTCCTATCGGGGGGCTTCGCCTGATAGGCGCTAAGCCTTGCCGCTGCGGCCAGTGCTACGCCGGATGCCCCTAAAAATCCACGCCGCGATGTTTCTTTTTCCATAATTCCGCCTCGGTCGGTAATTCGGTCCTCTCTTTAGACTGTGAACCCACAAAATCCGATGCCAGCCCTACATGGCGACCGGATTTTCTGAGTATACATGCGTCATCCGTCCCAGGCGTAATTCGAATCGATGGGAATGTCGTCGAACGACGACCTTCGCCGTTCGATAACTCCTCGCTACACGCTTGCTCCGATGAGCGCGCCACGAAAACCGCTTTTGTACTTTCCCGGAGCTGTGCCAATGGCTTTTTTGAAGGCTTTGCTGAATGCGGCCTCGGACTCGTAGCCGACTAAACTCGCGACTTCCGCCAGCTTCGTTTCGTTTTCTCGCAGGTACTGCGCCGCCTTATACATGCGCAATCGAGTCAAATAGTCCATGGGCGTCTCTCCCAATACTTCTTTAAACCGGCTGGCGAATCCGGAACGCGAAATGCCGGCGACCGCAGCGAGGGACGCGACGGTCCACCGTCGTTCGATGCCTCCGTGAACGACGCCGAGTGCGGCACTCAATCCGTCATCGGCCAGCGCGCGCAGCCAGCCCGCGGCGCGATCGCCGGCCTGTTCTACGTAGGCGCGAATCGCCTGAACGAAGAGAATGTCCGCCAGTCTGCTCGTAATCAGCGCTGAGCCCATGCTTTCGTTCTGACATTCCTGCGAGAGAATTTGCAGAAACGTTTGCATCGAGGAAGAAGACTTTTCGCGATCCATCCGGAAGGCGATCAAGCTGGGCAACAAGTCGGTGAGCCATTTGCCGGCGTGCCGGTCGAGCGTAAAGTTGCCGACGATAATGGTGGCGACAGGGCCTTCGCTTACCGCATAGCACAGGTACCCGTTTCTCTTCAACGAACGGATCTCGTCATAAGGCCGAACGCGAGCCCGGGGCGCGCTTCGCAGGACGTGCGTCTGGCCGCGCGGCAGCAACCAACAATCCCCCGCGTGGAGTGCACGCGGGCCCGCCCCATCGGGCATGGAAAGCCAACACGAGCCTTCACTCAGCACGCCGAAATGGGCGTGCTCGTAACCGTCGAAGCGAAACCCCCAGCTCCCGCCGAATTCGAGGCGAACACAATCCGAACTGCTGACGCGCACCGACGTTAGGATGTGCGATAGCGGATCCATGGGCATCTCCGTTTTGGACGATGGAGCAGAATATCTGGCGTTCTAATCATTGTGAGTCCAATTTGAAAACCTTACTATACCAATGTGGCCTTTGAGGCTGTGATTTGAATCATGCACGGGCTGTCAGAATTCCGATAGGAGAACCAAATGAGTCAGGAAAGTGCCGAAAATCTGAGCCGGCGAAGCTTTCTGGGAGCTGCGACGGCCGCCCCTGTCGCAATGGCGGTACAACGCGCCTCGGCCCAGACCGCTTCGCCAGCGGATCGGTTCGACATCGTGGTTGCCGGCGCCGGACACAACAGCCTGGTGTGCGCGGCGTACATGGCAAAGGCCGGATTCAAGGTCGTGGTGTTAGAGGGGCGTCCTACGATTGGCGGCGGATGCAAGACCCAGGAAGTGTGCATGCCGGGGTTCAAGGAGGATTTGTGTTCGAGCGTACACGGAGCGTTTCGAACCAATCCCGCATACAACGAATTGCGGCTCCGGGATTACGGGCTCGAGTACATCGACGATGAACTGGTGATGCACATACCGTTTTATGACGGAACTTCGCTCACGGTCTATCGCGATCTGGCGAAGACCTGCGAGACGATTGCGAAGTTCTCGAAGAAAGACGCCGAGACGTTTCGCATATTGGTGCCGGATTATGAGGCCTACACCAAGGTTCCGCCCAAGGACCGCGCGTCGGCGCCGACCGAAGGGCGTTGTCACGGGAGAAGTTCATTCGCCGTGTATGGTGATTGATCCCGGCGGAATCTTCGATGGACGCTGCCACATGTTGGCGTCATCGGAGGCAGCAGCCGGCGTGACGATCCCCATCCGAGCGGTTAGCCAAGCATAGAGCAACGCTGGGTGCGCAGGGAAAGAGCGGCGCGCAACTAACCGTTAAATTAACTTAAAGCAGTTAGTAGATTACGCTGTTTAATAATGCGCTGTCCCCGCAGGTGTCGGTGCCAGTACTCGCTCCGCATCCTGAATCCCTGCCTGAATATTCGCTTCCCAATCCAAATGAGGGACCTTGGAAGCAGCCGCCGTCTTATAGAACTTCAATGCATCTGCAGGTCGATTCAACCTCTTCAAACACAGGCGCCCGGCGGCCAAGAGCGCAAGGATGGACTGCTTTTCCGTGGGATAAGTTTCGGCAAGGTTCGCGTATTCAGAAATGGCGCGATCAAAATGCTGCTGGCCTTCGATGCAGCGGATAATTTCCAGCCAGGCCACGGCAGGCATATTATCACCACCGGCGTTGTAGTATTCCTCAAAGGCGCGCAAAGCGCCGTCCTGGTCTCGATTCTTCAGGTACACCTGGCACAGTTGAATGGTGACGTCTCTGTAAGCCGGCATGTCGTTGCGGCGCCATTGCGCTTGTTGCAGAAGATTCAGAGCGTCCGCGGAATTGGGGTTGGCGGTCACATGCTTCTGAAGAATGCTGGCCGCCTCGTCGAGTTTGCCTTGCTCCATGGCTTCCGAAGCTCGCACGACTTCCGGATCGCTACTCCAACTTATTTTCGATTCGATGGCGTCATTGGCCTTCTGTTCCAGGCCAGACTGTTGCAGCGCGAAAGCTCCAGCCATGCCGAACAGGAATCCGCCAACGTGCGCCCAGTGGGCTACTGGTGAAGTAGTACCCAGTGCTGAGCCGTAGAAGAATTCCATGGCCAGCCACAGTGGAAGTAGCCAGTAAGCAGGAGCTTTGAAGCGTATCCGGAAAATAATCAAGAAAAGCATCATCTCGATTTTCATTTTCGGGAAGCGAACAAGGAAGGCGCCCATCAGCG
>CAVXVL010000059.1:0-41912 GCA_963765085.1 Terriglobia bacterium
ATGTATTGCTATGGACCACGGTGCAGGGCGTGGTGTGAAGCACGATTGCTGGCGGGCCGAACCGGACAGCTCCAGGAGCGCGCAGCCCGGAGGACGTGGTGATCCGCCGGGCTGTGTTGTTGATGGTCGCTGGTACGGGCGCGGTGGTGTTCGGGATCGTGGTTCTCATCGGGGCCGGCGTCGAGCAACGGCGCGAACTGTGGAGGGGCGTCGGGCGGGCCGACCAGCGTGCCGGGCATCCCATCGCAGGACCTGCCGTACTTCGAGGGCGGCGCCCAGCAGTTCGGGCTCGGATCGAACGGGTGGGCGTACCTGGCGGCGCTCAATTACGACGAGAGCGACTTCGACACCTCCAACCTGCCGGGCGTCCACTCGGGAACCAACTCGGCGGGAGCAGCCGGGCCGATGCAGCTGGGTGTCGGCGGCGCGGCGGGACCGACGTGGCAGCACACGTGGGGCCCTGATTCCGGCGAATCTGTCAGGTGGAGCGCAGCCGCCCAGCGTCTACAACGAGGTCGACGCGGTCTACGCCGGTGCGGCCAAGCTGTCCGCGGACGGAGCGCCGGGGAACTGGCTGCGGGCGCTCGTCTCGTGGAACGACTACCAGCCGGAGATACAGATGGTAGAGAGGCTGGTCGCGCAGTGGACGAGCGAAGACTCACGGATGCCGGGACGGGGACCGGGACCACAATCGACCGCCACGAGCACGGTGCGACGCCCAGCGCGAGAACGGGCGACGGGCACGTGCGTGGCGGTCACCGGCCCGGCGTGCCGGGCGCGGCGTCCAAGGTCGGCGGAGATGGGTTGGCGGCGATTCCCCCACAGGCGCCGCCGGCGGTGCAGGCGATGCTCGCGGCCGGCAACGAGCTGGTCGACTACCCCTATAGCTGGGGCGGGGGCCACAGCGTGGCGTCGATGAGGATCCCGCCCGGCCCGCTCGCGGACCCAGGCGCTGAGGAGAACGGTGGGGCGGGGTATGACTGCTCGAGCGCGACCAGCTTCGTGCTGTGGGGCGGTGGGCTGGGCGAGTCACTGCTTGACGGGCAGGTCGATACCTCCTATGAGTTTGCGAACGTGGGCGACCCCGGACCGGGGCAGTGGGTGACGATCTACTACGGCGCGTCCGGGGGCCAGGGGCACGTGTTCATCGAGGTCGACGGCGTGGTGATGGACACCGTGCACAGCGCCCGTACGTTCCCCGCCGGCACCGGCCCGCGCTGGCAGCCCCTCTCAGACGCCGCGTTTGAGCTCGCACTGGATCGTTTCAGGCGCGACACCCGCCGGGGATGTGACCGGGTGGCGCGCGAACAAGGACAGCAGCACGGCGGTTGCGATCACGCTGCTTGCTGCCGCGTGCGGCGGCTCTCACCAGCGCAGCGCCGAAGACGACGAGCCACCACCCAAGATCGCCAGGAGCGTCGCGGTCACCGAGCATGACGTCGCGCGGACGTTCGCGATCGCGTACCTGGCCTACATCGACGGCCGGGCGAAGCCCTCGACGCTGCCGGACGCGACTGACGCCGTGAGAGCTGCGGCGTCGGCGGGTGGTGTGATCCCAGCGCGCAAACGCGCAGGGAAGCTGCAGCTGGTCGGCCTGAAGAACGCCGCCGGCGTCGCCGGCGGGGTCCTCATCACCGCGCGCAACCGAGCAGGGACGCTGTATGCGCAGGAGACGCTCACCCGGGCCGGTTCCGGCTGGCGGGTGACGAACCTGCTGACGCCCGATTTTGTTCAGGTGTTCGTGAAACAGACGACCGCGACGATTCCGCGGCCGGCTGGCTCCGCTGGGCCCGAGGCGGCCGCGCGCGTGTTCCTCGCCGGCTATTTGCCGTGGTACTACGGGCACGCGCCCGCGAGCTCAGGTCCGACGGCGTGACGCGCGGCGCTGCTAGCGCGGCTGCGAGCGCATCCGCCGAACATCCCGCCGCCGATGGCTTACCTGCAGGGGCAAGTGAGGGGGATCGGGATGGAGCGGGACGGCGATCGCTGGGAGGCGCTCGTGAACGTGCATGACGCGGTGAGCACCTACCAGCTAACTCTGGTCCTCGAGCGGCTCTCGCGGCGGTGGATTGTGACGAAAGTGAGCGCTCAATGAACGGAAACAGCACGGGTCGAAGGAGTACGGCTTGCGGACCGCCGGGTCGAAATGGACGATTCGAGGGGACGGGCGGGAACGCGCGCGAAGGCGCGCCAGAGGGGCCTCGAGCGATCAAAGGAGGCGACCTACTGCATGGGCAGGTTGAAGCAGACTGCGGGGTGGACAGTGGCCGCCAGCGCGGTGCTCTCAGTGCCGCTGGCGGTCGGGGTAGCCGCGTTCGGTTCCGGTTCCACGGCGACCGGGTCGCGGCATCCGGGCCGAGCGAGGTGGAGACGATCCTGAGCTGGCTGCTGACGGGCGGGCGTAGTCGCGGCTGTGGGCCTGGCGGCGGGGACGCTCGTCCTGTCGGGCGGCGATCAGGCAGCAGCCTGGCCATTCATCAGGAAACGGCGGGGGCCCCGAGCCCACCGTCACGAACAATGCGAATCGATCTAGGAGGATCTCAGATGCATGCGGTGAAGCGGTTTGCAGGTCGAGTGACCGCCGCGATCACGGGACTGACGGCGCCGCTGGCGGTGGGAGTTGGAAACGCGTTCGCGAGCGGGTCGGGGGTGGACATCACGCCGAACAGCTCCGGCCTACCAGGGTTAACCCAAGGGGGAGCGATCGTCGGGTCGTTCATCACGCTCGCGGTGATCGCCTCAGTGCTCGGGTTCGCGCTGTCCGCCGTCGTGTGGTCGGTTGGCAATCACTCCGCCAACCCGCAGGTCGCAGGTCGTGGCAAGACCGGCGTGATGGTCTCGCCGCCGCCGCGATCCTCGCGGGTGGCTCGATGGCGATCGTCAACTTCTTCTACGGCATCGGCGCGCAGATCGGATGAGGGGCGCGGACAGCAAGCGGGTGCGGGTCGGGCCGCGGAGCGGCGGCTAGATGGCGGCGACATCGGCACCCACGGGTCGGTTCGCGCGCCGCTCGACGCGTGGGCTGATGCTCGGCTTCTCAGGGTGGCGGTGCGCTGCGCTCGGGATCGGCGCGGCGGGGCTGCTGGTCGGCCTGCTGGCCGGCAGCATCCTGCTTGGACTGCTGTTCCTGGGCGCCGTTCGTGGCGGTTGCGTTCATCCGCGTTGGCGGCGTCTACGCGGTCGAGTGGACGCCGGTGATCGCGCACTGGACGGTGCGCAAGCGGGCAGCGCAGACGCGGTATCGCGCGAGGCCGGACAAGCCCCGGCCGGCTGGGACGCTGGCGTTGCCGGGGGATGCCGCGTCGTTGCGGTTCTATGTCGAGCCGGAGGCGAATATCTGCCTGATTCACGACCCGTACCGCGGCACGTTGTGTGGGACGCTGAAGGTCGGCCACCCGGCGTACGCGCTGCTCTCGCCCGACGCGCAGCGACAGCGGGTGCTGATGTGGGGTCGCGCGATCGCGTCGCTGGCGCAGTCCTCCGCTTGCGCGGGGCTGCAAGTATCCCGAGTCGACGATTCCCGACAGTGGCAGGGGGCATCGCCGACTACTACGACCGGCACGGAGCGGGTAAGGGCGGGTGGCTGCGAGGAGCAGTATCAGGCGCTGCTGGCGGACAACGCGACAGGCGCCTCAACGCACCGGACGACGATGACGCTCGGACTGGACATGCAGAGGGCGGCCGCCGCAATCAAAGCCGCCGGCGGGGGGTCTGCGGGGCGCCGCGAAGGTGCTGCGCGAGGAGATGGCCGCCCTCGTATACGTGCTGCGAATCCGCCGAGTTGAAGATTGAGCACTGGCTGAGCGAGCAGTGAGCTGGCGCAGATCACGCGGACCGCCTATGACCCCGGCGTCGGTGGCGAGGTTCCTGGCCGACTCCGCCCGGCGCCAACTGAAGCCACGCAGGCCCGCTCGGAATGGATGAGATGTGGGATCGGATCCACCACGACTCGGGCTGGTCCCGGGTGCTGTCGATTTCGGAGTGGCCGCGGATCGAGGCGCCCGCCCACTTCTTGCACAGCCTGATCTTCGCTCCAGGGGTGCGCAAGACGCTGTGCGTGACGCTGCGCGCGAAGGGCACGGGTGAGGCGCTTCGCCGGATCCAGCGCGAGAAGAGCGAGATGGTGGCCGACTACCGGCAGAAGCGGAAGATCGGCCAGGTCGAGCGGCTCTCCGAGCAGCAGGAGTACAGCGACGTCCTGGACTCGTGAGCGCGCGCTGATCAGCGGTCACGCCGACATCGATTACGGCGGTTGGATCGTGATCACCGCGCCGACGGAGGCGGCGCTCGACGCGGCGACCAAGCGGATCGTCAGCGAGCCGTCGACCCAGGCAGCGTGTGAGACGCGCGTGCTGTTCGGCCGTCAGGCCCAAGCGTTCGTCGCCGCCGCGCTCCCCTGTTGGCAGGTTCACCCTATGAGCAGCGAGAACCCCTGGCTGAAGCTCGGCAACCAGCGCAAAGCCGAAGTCACCCAACCCGTGGTCGTCCTGCGTCGTGTTGGCAGGCGCGGCGATGGGCCAGGTGGCGACGCCTTTGCGCGTTCCGCCCCACACGACGCTGGACGTCGGAAATTTGACGGCGCAGGCGGTCACGCCCGCCATGCAAGCCGAGCGGCCATCCATGCTGCTCTCCCAAACGGCGCCCACTTCCTCCGCGCCGGCGACTTTAACTTTGAAGGACGCGCTGGCGCTCGCCGCGGCGAACGCGCCTCAAGTGCTCGCCGCCCTCAGCGATATAAAGAACGCGACGGAAGATCTGAAGCAAGCGCGCGCCGGACAGAAGCCATCGCTCAGCGCCCGGTCGGAGTATCTGGGCACGGAGGGCGACGGCGATTTCTCCGAGGGCCGCTTCGTCACCAACGACGGTGTCCATGTTTATCGTGACTGGGCCGTGGTGCACGAAGATTTCATGGCGAGCTTTCTGAAGACGGGCGTGCAGCGGGCGTCGGCGGCCGAGGCCTGGCGCGGGCAAAAGCGGAAATCGCCAAGCGTGGTTTGGGCGCCACTGTCGCCAAGGCCTATTACGCGCTGCTCACTGCGCAACGAAATACTCCACGGCGCAGATGGGTCTGACCAGGCGAAGCAGTATCTCAATATCACGCAGACGATGGAGAAGGGCGGCGAGGTGGCCCGCAGCGACACTGTAAAATCGCAGATTCAGAATGCGACGCAGGAACAGGCGCTGCGGGAAGCCAAGCTCACCATGGATACGGCGAGATTGGATCTGGCGGTGATTTTGTACCGCGATTTAAATCTTAATTTCAACGTCGTGGACGATCTGGATACGCCGGCTGCGCTGCCTACGATGAATGAAATTACGACCATGGCGGAGCACGAGAATCCCGATCTGCAGGCGGCGAATATCGCCTTGCGCGCCGCGAAGCTCGATGTGAGCATTGCCAAGCAGGGTTATTACCCGACCCTGACCACGGACTTCGTCTACGGAATTGAAGCGAACGCCTTCGCGCTGCATAGCAGCGTGGCCGCCGACCCCTTGAAAGGGCCGCAGCCGAATCTCGGCTACTTCCTGACCGTGTCGCTCAACGTCCCCATCTGGGATTGGGGCACGCGCGCCAGCAAAGTAAAGCAGGCAGATCTGAAACGCGAGCAGGCCAACGTGGATCTGAGTGTGACGCAGCGGACCATGCTCCGCAATTTGCAGGGATTTTATCTGGAGGCGCAGACCGCGCGGGAGCAGCTCCAGGCTCTGCGGAATCTGGTCGATCTGTCGTCGGAAAGTTTGCGGCTCACCGGCTTGCGCTATCAGGCCGGCGAGGCGACCATCCTGGAACTGGTGGATGCACAGACGACGCTCCTGCAAGCGCGCAATTCTTACGATGATGGGTTGGTGCGCTATCGCCTGGCGCTCATGAATTTGCAGACCTTGACAGGCGCGTTTTAATTCAATGCGGTATCCTTTTCAGTTTCATTCCGCCGAAATCGGCAGACATTCTGTTTTTGTTGACGGGGAAGCGATCTCTCATGCTGGACTCACGCCGGATTCACGCAAGAAAACGTTGAAGCGCCGGCGAGCGGCCATCTGCCTGTTCGCCGCCGTACTCCTGCTCGCCGGATGCAGCAAGAAGGCGGATACGAAGGAAGGCGGTGCGGCGGCCGAGGCGGAACCTGCCACTCCCGTGACCGTGGAACCGGCGGTGCGGGGCGCGATCGATCACATGGTGATCGCCGACGCCGTGCTCTATCCCATCAATCAGGCGAACGTGACGGCGAAAATCGCCGCTCCGGTGAAGCGCATTCTCGTCAATCGAGGCGATCATGTGCGCGCCGGCCAGGTGATCGCGGAGTTGGAAAGCGCGGATCTGGTTTCGGCCGCCGAATGAGAGCAAGATCAGGTGAGCAGGCCAATCGGCGTATCAACTGATGAAGACGGCGACTGCGATCGAGGACAAGAATAAAGCGGAACCGACGTGCAAACCGCGAGGCAGAATTTCGACGCGGCCAAGAAGGTGTACGACAATCGCACAGCGCTGCAAAAAGAAGGCGCGCTGGCCGCAAAAAATGGTGGACGACGCGACGGCTCGCCATGGTGCAGGCGCAAGGCCAGGTCGACGGCGCAGCGAACACCTGGAGGCGTTACGCAGGTCAGCCAGCGTGAATCCATCCGCGGAGCCGAGGCACAAGTAAACGCGGCCAAAGCGCACTACGATGGCCTGAACGTGCAAGCTTCCTACGCGGTGGTGAAGAGTCCCATCGCGGGCGTGGTGGCGGATCGCGCGGTTTATGCCGGTGAGATGGCGCAGCCCGGAACGCCGCTGGTTTCGATCGTCGACATATCGCGGCTCACCGCGCGTGCGAACGTTCCAGTGAAAGACGCGGTCACCATCAAACCGGGCCGTCCCGCGCGCATCGCGGGTCCGGATGGAGATTTGGCCGGCAAGGTTACCGTCGTGAGTCCGGCCGTGGATCCGAGCACGACCACGGTTGAGGTGTGGGTGGAGATCGCCAATCCTGGAGAGAAGCTCAAGCCCGGCGCCACGGTGCGCGTGTCCATTATCGCGGAGACAATTCAAGACACGATCATCGTTCCGGCGACGGCGATCCTGAATTCCGATGAGGGCGGCGAGAAGGTGATGGTTGTGGAAGGCAAGGATAAGAACGCGATCGCGCGGGAGCGCAAAATCGCGGTCGGCATCCGGCAAGGGCCTCGTGTGCAGATCGTCAGCGGTTTGCAGGAAGGGGACCAGGTGATCACCTCCGGCGGCCTGGGCCTGGATGATAAAGCCAAGGTTGAAGTGCAGGCTCCCAAGAGCGAAGACGACGATGACGACGACGACGATAGCGGCAAGTAAGCGCGCTGCATAGCTTGGGAAAAACGGGCAAGGATAAGCAGGCATGATCGAACACGAGACGATGCGGTCCGTTGAAGGCGCCGCACCGGAACATTGGACCGCGCGATTTTCCCGGCCGATCATTTTCATAATTATTACGCTGATGGCGTCGGGATTTATCTCGCGTTCACGATTCCCGTCGCCGTGTTTCCCGCGACCGATTTCCCACGCATCGTCGTCGGTATCGACAACGGCGTCGCGCCCATCAATCAGATGGAAGTGATGGTGACGCGGCCCATCGAAGAAGCGATGAACAGCGTGCCGGGCCTGGAACAGGTGCTCTCCACCACCAGCCGCGGCTCGGCCGAAGTCAATCTGTTCTTCAACTGGAACGTGGATATGTTCCAGACGCTGCAATCCGTGAACGCCGCGATCGCGCGCGTGCAGCCCAGTCTGCCGGCCACGGCCAAGCTGACGGCGAATCGTCTGACCTTCGCCGCGTTCCCCATTCTCGGGTACAGCCTGACGTCCGACACGATGTCGCAGGCGGATCTATACGAGCTGGCGAACTACACCATCAAACCGCGCCTCAATCGTGTGAACGGCATTTCGATGGTGGTGCTGCAGGGCGGCCAGGTTCCGGAATTTCAAATCGAGCCCGACCCTGCCAAACTCCTGCAGGCGCAGGTCACGGTTCCGGGAATCCTGGACGCGATCCCGAAGTTCAATATGATCGATTCGCCGGGCCTGATCGAAAACAATCATGAGCTGTCGCTCACGCTGGTCAGCGGCCAGAGGCAGACACCCGGAAGACATCGGCAACATCGTCGTCGAGACGACCCAGCCGGCGTGCCGATCCGCATCGGCGATATCGGCGAGTGTGCAGCCCTCGGTGATGCCCGTCTATACGATCGTGACCGCGAACGGAAAACCCGCGGTGCTGCTGAACATCTTCCGTCAGCCGGAAAGCAACACCGTGGCGGTGGCGGATGCGCGTCCGCGGAACTGACTCGATCCAGAAAACTCTGCCTCCGGGTGTGAAGTGCAGACATTCTACGATCAGTCCGAACTGGTGCGCGATTCGATCGCCAGCGTGCGCGACGCGATCCTGATCGGCCTGATTCTGGCGGCGATTATTCTCGTTCTGTTCCTGCGCGACTGGGGCAGTTCGCTCGTGGCCGGCCTGGTGATTCCGGCGACGATCGCGATCACGCTGGTCGCCCTGCGCCTGATGGGCGAGAGCTTCAACCTGATGACACTCGGCGGACTGGCGGCCGCGGTCGGACTGGTGATCGACGATGCGATCGTCGTGGTGGAAAATATCGTGCTCCATCGCGATTCGGGGCAGAGCCGCGCGCGAGGCGATCCGCAGCGCGCTGCGCGAAATTCGCGTACCGCTGGTCGGGTCGACGGTCACGCCGATCGTGGTATTTCTTCCGCTGATCACCATCACCGGCGTCACCGGAACTTTCTTCCGCGCTCTCGCGATGACCGTGGGAACGCGCGCTGCTGACTTCGCTGGCTCTGGCACTCACTTGGACGCCGACGCTCAGTCATTACCTGCTGCGCCGTAAACGCTCGGACGGAGTCGGAAACGGCGGACGTTCACGGTCACGTGGACCGCACGGTTTCATGGGCCGCGTGACGCGCGTCTATGTAAGTACGCTGCGCCTGGTGCTGCGCGCGTCCGCTGACTCTGGCGGCCGGATGCATCGTGCTGGTCGGCGCCTCGTATCTTCTGTTACACGCACCTGGGCAGCGATCTGCTGCCGGCGATGGACGAAGGCGGCTTCATTCTCGATTACCTCATGCCCGCCGGATCGTCGCTCGACGATACCAACCGGTGCTGCTCGGCGTGGAGAAGATTCTGAACGAGACGCCCGAAGTCGAGGGCACGTCGCGCCGTACTGGATTGCAGTTGGGCCTGGCGGCGGTGACCGAAGCCAATACGCGGTGACTTCTCCGTGCGTCTGAAAGCGCAAGCGCGGCCGGCATTGAGGAAGTCATTTCCGACGTCCGCGGCAAAGTGAACGACGAGTATCCGCAGCTGGACGTGGAATTCCTTCAGGTGTTGCAGGATATGATCGGCGATCTGACCAGTTCTCCCGAACCGATCCAGATCAAGCTTTTCTCGCCGGATCCGATGCTGCTGAAGACGTGGGCGCCGAAGATGGCCGACACACATCAAGAAGATCAATCGAGCGTGGTCGGACGTGAAGGACGGGATTGAGAATACCATGAGCGGCTCGGCTATCGTGATGAACGTCGATCCGGTGGTGGCGGCGCGGTCCGGTTTTACGCCGCAGGAAATCGAGCTCGATGCAAGCGCCATGCTGCAGGGCGAGCCCGCGACGACTCCCTTTGTGGACAAAGATCACGCCTATACGATCCGCGTGCGTTTTCCGGATAGTGCGCGTGCATCTCTCGACACGATTCGCAATACCATGCTGACCAGCAGTTCGACAGGAAAAACCGCCACTCTCGGTACCGCTGGCGACGTTTGAGGATGAGGCCGGGCAGACCGAAATCATTCGCGAGAATCTGCAGCGCCGCGTGGCGGTCACGGGCCGTTTCGATGGCATCAGCCTGGGCGAGGGAATGCAACTGGTCCAGAAAACCGTCGCCGACTTGAACATTCCTCCGTCCATTCGCGTCGTGTATGGCGGAACTTCGAACAGCAGCAAAAATCGTTCCAAGATCTTTTGATGGTGCTCGGCCTCGCGATCGTGCTGGTGTTCATGGTGCTGCTGTTCGAATTCCGCAACTTCGCCGCACCCACCGCGATCCTTGCTTCGGCGTTGTTCTCCACTTCCGGCGTGTTCTTCGCGTTGCTCATTACCAAGACCTCATTCAACATCTCGTCCTTCATGGGCCTGATCATGGTCATCGGCATCGTGGCGAAGAACGGAATTCTTCTGCTCGACGCCGATCAGACGTTTCCGCAAGGAAGGATTCACGCCGCAGGAAGCGATGATCGAGGCGGGTGAGCGCCGTTTGCGTCCCATTTTGATGACAGCTCTCGCGACGGTGGCGGGCATGATTCCACTCTCGCTCGCGATCGGAGCGGGATCGCAGATGCTGCAGCCGTTGGCGATCGCGGTCATCGGCGGCATCGCGGCTTCGATGGTCCTGTCGCTGATCGTGACGCCCGCGGTGAACTACTATCTGAGCAGCAAAGCATAACGCTTGCCGTCGATTACACCTGGGTTTGCGGCTTGATGCCGAAGACCCGTTCGGCGTTGCGATAGTAAAACTTCGCCCGATCTTCTTTCGACAATGGAGCTTTGTCGATGGCATCCACGGCGGGTTGATGTTCTTCCTGCGGATAATCCACGGCGAACATCACCCGATCGATGCCCATCACTTCGATGGTCATTTTGAGCTGCGGCCAATAGTTCATGCCGCTCGTGGTGAGGTGGAAATTCGAGCGTAGATATTCGCTCGGAAGACGCTTCATGGGCCGCGCTTTTCCAGACGAGTTGAACTCCCACTCATAGCGATTGTCGAGACGATCGATCCAGAAGGGCAGAGCCTCGCCCATGTGGCCGATCACCATGCGTAGTTTCGGAAAACGATCGAACACACCGCCGGCCATCAGGCGGATCACGTGGATGCTCGCCTCGGTGGCATAGCCCCATCCAACCGTGAATCCCGGAACTTTCATCGCCGCGGGAACGCCAGGGTGCATGTCGCGCGGATGCAGATAGAGCGGGGCATCGTGCTGCACGAGGACTTCGAAAATGGGCGTGTACTTCGGATCGTCCAGATATTCGCCATTGGTGTGCGAGGCGATGAACGCTCCGTTGAGCTTCAATTGTCCGAGCGCGCGATCGATTTCTTTCGCGGCGGCCACGGGATTCTGCGGCGCGACTCCGGCCAGACCGGCAAAGCGCGAGGGATGCTTGCGGATCGCTTCGGCCATGCGGTCGTTGAATTGAATCGCGAGTTTCGTTCCCAAGTCGGCGGGCACGTCTTGAAGTGACGAACCGTTGCTGGAGAGTACCTGCATCGAAATGCCGTACTGGTCCATGATTTTTAAACGTCCCGCGTCGATATCGAGAAGTTCTTCGTTGATGCGCTTGCGATAGGGCGTGACGGTTCCGCCGATTGAACCCGTTCCGCTTCGCGACGCGACAATCTCCGGAGTCGTAAACGCTTCTTCGGTCGTGATGCGGCGATACGGCTTCGGCTTCCAACCCGCTGGATCGGATTGCTGGACTTTGTCCGAAGCCGCTTGCGCGGCGGCAACACCGGAAACGGCCTGTGCGGCGGCCAAGGCGGCCGTGCCTTTCAATAGCGTGTCTTGCAGGAATGCTCTGCGATTCTGTGACATGGTTCGGTCCTCGTGTTATGTCAGATACCCAGCGAAGCGCCGTTCGGGGTCGTATTTCTTCCGCAGTATTTCCAGGCGAGCCGACGATTCCTTCGATAGATACGGCCCCTTATTCGCCGGCATATTCTCGTCGTTCATCTGCGAGCCGTTGCTGATGGGCTTCAGCCTGCCAATCACGTCGGCGGCCCAGGCCGCGCAGCGTTCGTCGTCTTTGGCATCGAAAGAGATGGCGTTCGTCGACAGATACATATCGCCTTGCAGCGAATACGCCATGTCCCTCAGCTTCTGCACGGGACCCCAATGCATCCACAACATGAACGACTGCGGCGTGGGGAACTTGACCCACGCGTCGCGCGCGGTGGCGAGGATCTTTTCCGGCGGCGCGCTGCACCACACTCCGTCCAGAACCTGACGCGAGCCCGGCGTAATCCCGCTTTGCGAGCCGAAGGTGGTTACCGGGACGTTCACACGCCGGGTGATCGCCTTGCCGACGAGCGGGCAGCTTTCGAAAATGGCGAGTGCGGAGTCCGCATCCTTTTCGGAATAAGCCTGCGCCGTGCCGATTACGCGGATGACGGATTTGCCATTGTCCGTGCCGCCGACCATGACGCCCTCGACGTGGCCTGGCAGCGAATTCTGCGTGTGTCCCATCCACATCGCCAGTTCGTCGAAAGCCTCGGCTGGATAAGCGTAAATGTTGCGTTTCCGGGATGTCGGTAATGGATGAAGGTTCAAGTAGTAGCGCACCGCGACGCCGAAGAAGCCGGGTCCCGACCCACGGGCGGCCCACAGATAGTCGGTATTTTGCTTTTCATCCGCATGAATGAGTTCTCCGTCGGCATTCACTAAATCGAGCGCTTCCAGATTGGCGCACGCAGGGCCCCACAGGCGCGAATTCAATCCATGACCGCCGCATAGAACGAAGCCCCCGAGGCCGACGCCAGGATCGTGCGCGGTGGGAAACATCAACTGATACTTCTCGGAAAGAACGTTGTTGAATTGATCGCCGAACCACGCGGGACTCACGGTTGCGATGCGCGCCTTCGGATCGACGGAAAGCTCTCGCATCTTCGTGATGTTGATCAGCACCGCGTTGTCGCGCGTGTGCGAGCCGGTAAAACTATGGCCGCCCGAGCGCGTGCCGATCTGCCAGCCGCGTTGTTTCGCGAGCTTCACGGCGGCGATCACATCGTCGACGTTTTCGGCGAGCACGATGGCATTCGGAAAACGATTGGGTTTGCGCGCATTCCAAACCGCCGCTCTGCGCTGGATCTCGTAGCTCGGGCTGTTCTTGTCGAAAATCTTGCCGGTCAGGGCATCGCTCGCGGCCTTCACTTGCGGAGCGATCGATCCCAAGCGGGGCAAGCGCGCGGCGAAGGCTTTGGTGGCGCTGATGGCGGCGCCGGCGGCAGTCAATAAACGGCGGCGAGTAATCATGGATGTTCTCCCAACGTTCAGATCCCAGTGGATGATAACGCTTTAGGTTACCTGAGTTATGGGAGGGTCGCCAGCGTTCCCCTCGCGGCGGAAAATGATCGATCTAAGCACGCAGTTCGCGCGCCGTGCGCGATTGAAATTCCTCCCGTAACGGAAACCTTCCCTGCGGTTCATACTCATAGAAGGAGGCCAGACGCATGGTTGGCGCGTATTGCAGATTCTTGACGGTGGGCTTGTTCCTCTTCGGCCTCGCCCCAGCCGGTTTTGCGGATGAGGGAATGTGGTTGTTGAACGATCCTCCCGCGCGTCAGCTTAAGGACAAGTACAATTTCGACATCTCACCTGCATGGCTGGATCATTTGCAGAAGGCGTCTGTGCGGTTCAACGACGGAGGTTCCGGATCGTTCGTTTCACCCGCCGGACTGGTGATGACCAATCATCACGTGGGAACGGATTGCATCCAAAAGCTGGGGACCAAGGAGCACGACTATATAAAAACGGGCTTCTATGCACGGACCGCGGCCGATGAATCCAAGTGTCCGGATCTCGAATTGAACGTCCTGCTGAGCACGGAGGACGTCACGAAACAGGTCAACGCCGCGGTTCGCGCGGATGCAGATCCGGCGACCGCCGAAAAAGCGCGGCGCGCCGCGATGAATTCGATCGAGAAAGAGTCGCTTGACAAGACCGGTCTGCGCAGCAACGTGATTACGCTGTACGAGGGCGGCGCCTATTCTCTGTATCGCTATAAGAAGTACACGGATGTGCGTCTGGTATTCGCGCCCGAAAAAGAAGCGGCTTTTTTCGGAGGCGATGCCGACAACTTTGAATATCCCCGCTACGATCTCGATATCTGCTTTTTCCGCGTTTATGAGAACAATACTGCCGTGAAGTCCGCCGATTATTTGAAATGGAGCGGCGCGGGCGCAAAAGACGGAGAGCTCGTCTTCGTCTCCGGCAATCCTGGATCGACCGCCCGTCTCGACACGATGCAGAACTTGGAGTTCTTGCGCCGCCGCGCGAATCCGTGGGTGTTGAATTTGCTGCGGAGACGCGAGGTCCTGCTGCGTGTTTACAGCGAAAGAAGCAGTGAAAATCTACGGCGGGCTCAAGACAAGCTTTTCGGAATCGAAAATAGCCGCAAGGCATACACGGGGATGCAGGGCGGGCTGCAGGACCCCGCGCTGATGTCGCAGAAACAATCGGACGAACAGAAGTTGCGCGACGCGGTCGACAACAATCCGCGGTTGCGCGCGTCTTATGCGAAAGCATGGGACGACGTCGGCGCGACACTTCGCACGTTGGACGGAATCTATATCGATTTTGCTTTGTTGGAGCGAGGCCAGGCGTTTAACAGCAGCCTGTTCGGTATCGCACGAACGCTGGTGCGGCTGGCGGAGGAATCCCGCAAGCCCAACGATGCGCGGCTGCGGGAATATTCGGAAGCGGGCTTGGAATCCTTGAGGCAGGAATTATTTTCCCAGGCGCCGATCTACGACGACCTGGAAAGTCTTGAGCTGGGCGACTCATTCGGGATGTACGCCGAGACCAAAGGCATGCAGGACGATCTCGTGCGGAAAGTTCTGGCGGGGAAATCTCCCGATGCGCGCGCGGACGAGTTGGTCCGCGGCACCAAACTGAGAGACGTGGCGGAAAGAAAGCGATTGGCCGAGGGTGGGATGAAGGCGATCGAAGCTTCCACCGATCCCATGATTCTGCTCGCGCGAATGGTCGATCCCGAAGCGCGCCGGTTGCGCTCCCTCTATGACAACCAGGTCGACGAGCCTCGCCAGCAAGCCTACGCCAAGATCGCGCAGGCGCGGTTCGCGGTCTACGGGAAGAATCTTTATCCCGACGCAACCTTTACTTTGCGGTTGGCGTACGGCCAAGTGCGAGGTTACGAAGAGGGCGGCAAGGCTCTTCCGTGGATGACCACGATCGGCGGCGCTTTTGCGCACGCGGCCGACCATCAGGATCATGAGCCCTTCCATCTCCCGGCCAGTTGGAGCCAGCATAAAGCAGCGCTCAATCTAGCGACCCCGCTCAATTTTGTCAATACGGCGGACATCATCGGTGGAAATTCGGGAAGCCCCGTGGTGAACCGTGCCGGAGAGCTGGTGGGGATCATCTTCGACGGTAATATTCAATCGCTCGTGCTCGATTACGTTTACACCGACAAGCAGGCGCGCGCGATCGCGGTCCACTCGGCGGGAATCGCCGAGGCTCTGAAAAAGATCTACAACGCCGACCGCGTCGTCGCGGAGATCGGCTTGCACTAAGCGGAGTGCGAGAAGGCCGATCCCGGCGAAGAGTGATATCTTCTTGGATGGTCCATCCGGTGATCGATCAGGAGAAATGAAATGAATTTTAAGCAGGTTCGCGCAAGAATTCTGAATGTCTGTGTCGTATTTTCGCTCGCCGTCGTTTTGATCGCGATGGCCGCGCCGGTCTTTGCGCACGGAGGGTTCGACCACGTGATCGGGAATGTTGTCAAAGTCTCCAGCGGCGTCCTCACGGTGAAGACTTCGACGGGTCTTGTTGACGTAAAGCTGGATGCCGCGACAGAGATCACGAAGGATAAGTTGAAAGCCCAGCTTACGGATCTGACGCCCGGTGCTCGCGTCGTCATCGATATTCCGGAAGGCAGCAAAGACAAACTCGCGCACGCGGTGAAAATCGGGGCTGCCACGGCGAGCGTTCACGACGGGCATTAGACGGTGCCGCGGTCTTCGTCCAACTTCCGCGGTGGCCGGTGAGCGCGAACGCGCGCCGGCGCGTTAGAATTGGGGGGACCAAAACTTGCGCTCCCGCGGCCGCTGCCAATCGCGCCGCTGGATGCCGCTTCGGAGCTGTGATGGGGATTGCGTCTGAATTATTGCCCTACTCGCTGGCCGGCGATTTTCCGCCGGTCCCGCCCAATTCCGCCCGGAGAAGGACTTTAAGGGCGCGGCCGCAAGCAAGGTCATCGAAACCGACGATTCTGTTGGTCGAGGACAACGCGTCCGATGTCCATGTCATAAAGCTGGCCTTGATGACATGCGGGATCGAAATGGACGTTGCCGTCGCATCAGATGGCGAAATCGCTCTGGCCATGCTCGAGGAAGCGGCGAATGCGGGCGACCAGTGGCCTGCGCTGATTTTGCTGGACTGGAACTTGCCCAGAGTGTCGGGTGCCGAGATTCTTGCCTATACGCGCGAGGTCGAGCAACTTCGAAGTGTTCCGGTGGTGGTCGTGAGTTCGGCGACTTCCCCGATGGAGATCAAAGAATTCGAGAGGCTGGGAGCGACCGCGCACTTCCCGAAACCGACCGACCTCGATGCGTATCTTGGCCTGCGGACCATCGTGCTCGACGTGCTCGGCAGGCCGCCTCGGCAGTAGCTTTACCGGCATCATGTCGTCCGGAACCCAAGTTACAAACCCCGAATCTCCGCACCCACGGTCGCCCTTGAGCGAGGTAGAGATCTTGTGGCTCTCGGCCGGTCTGAGCTGCGACGGCGATACGATCGCGATGACGGGCGCGACCCAACCCAGCATCGAAGACGTTCTCCACGGTGCGATTCCCGGTCTTCCGAAAGTTACGCTGCACAACCCTTTTCTCTCTTACGACGTCGGCGATGATTTCGTGCGTCATTTTCATCGCGCGGCGGAGGGTGCGGCGAAGGATTTCATCTCGTCGTGGAAGGCTCGATCCCCAACGAGAATAACAAGGCGGAAGGATATTGGGCGGCCTTTGGCACCGATAAGGTGAGCGGTCAGCCAATCCCGACCTGCGAATGGATCGATAAGCTCGCCCCGCGGGCTTGGGCCGTGATCGCGGCCGGCACGTGCGCCGCGTACGGCGGCATCCACGCGATGGAAGGCAATCCGACCGGATGCATGGGCCTTGCCGACTATCTGGGCGCGGGCTGGCGATCGCGGGTGGGAATTCCAATCATCAACGTTCCCGGCTGCCCGGTGCAGCCCGACAACTTCATGGAGACGCTGCTCTACGTTTTGTGGCACGCGGCCGGACGGCTCCCAAATTCCTCTCGACGAACAGCTGCGTCCCACATGGCTTTTCGGAGCGACGGTTCACGAAGGATGCGATCGCGGAGGCTATTACGAGCAGGGAGAGTTCGCCGATGAATACGGTTCCCCTCGATGCATCGTGAAGTTGGGATGTTGGGGACCGGTCGTGAATTGCAACGTCGGCAAGCGAGGCTGGATGGGTGGGATCGGTGGGTGCCCCAACGTCGGGCGGAATTTGCATCGGCTGTACGATGCCGGGTTTTCCGGATAAATTCATGCCCTTCATGAACCAGCCTCCGGGATCGTTGCTATCCACGCATGCGGTCATGACGTATGGACGAACCATTCACGCCTTGCGGCGCTTCACGCAGGCTTCGCTCAACAAGGAACCGGCGCACCGCAAGCGCAGCGGTCGGAGACCGTCCGAGGTGAGCGGGATGCCAACCCCGGAATGAAGGTCGAGGGCACAAGTCCCGAGGCGGGCGAGGAGGACGGACGGAATGTTCCGGTCCTGGGCGACGCCGAAGCGAAGTTGGCCGAACTCGCGGGAAGTCTTTTCCAAGCTCTCTCTCCAAGCTCCTTCGACCGCGACAAACGGAACGGATCTGGCGATTCCGAGCTGAACCTTCGCTATGCGACGCTGCTGGAACAGATTCCGGCCGTTGTGTTTATGGCGCGACTCGAGGACGGTCTGAGCGAAGCCTACGTCAGTCCGTACATCGAGGCGGTCCTCGGTTTTTCGCGCGAGGAATGGCTCGACGATCCCATTCGCTGGTATTACCGCATTCATCCCGACGACCGCGACCGCTGGAGTCTGGAGGCCTCCTCTTTTGTCGTTTCCGGAGAAACACTGCGATCGCTCTATCGGGTTCTCGCGCGAGATGGCCAGGTCGTATGGTTTCAATGCGAGGCGAAGATGGTCCGCCGGGCCGACGGACAACCGTGGTTTATTCACGGCGTCGGCATCGACGTGACGGATCTGAAGAATGCGGAGCAGGAGCGGGCGCGGGCGCGGGATGAACTGGAGTTGAGAGTGCAGGAGCGAACGGCGGAATTGTCCCAAGCCAATGCCGAGCTGCAATCGGAGATCGCCGAGCGCAAGCGAGCCGAGTTCAACCTGGAGAGACGGGCGGAAGAGTTGGCGCGTTCGAATGCCGACCTGGAGCAATTTGCGTATTCGGCTTCTCACGACCTGCAAGAGCCGATCCGAAACGTGGCGATTAGCGCCCAGTTGTTGGCCCGCGAACATGCGAAGGGGCTCGACACGGAAGGCCGCCAATTGCTGAAGTCGGTGATCGCGAATGCTCAGCACATGCACAAGTTGATTCGAGATCTGCTGGAATATACGCACGTCGCCCGCGTCGCCGGGACGGCGGAGACGGATACGGATACAAATCGGGTCATGGAGACGGTCCGCCAGACGCTCGAGTCGGCGATCCGCGAAAACGGCGCCGAGATCGTTTGCGATCCGCTTCCTTCGATCCGCCTGCCGGAATTCCGCCTTCAGCAGCTCTTGCAAAATCTGGTTTCCAACGCGCTGAAGTACAGGAGCGAAAAGCCCCCGCGAATCCGTGTTTCAGCCGCGCGGGAGGGCGGGTCCTGGTTGTTCACCGTGCGCGACAACGGCATCGGCATCGATGCCAAATACCATGACCGCATTTTCGGAATATTCAAGCGGCTTCACAATAACAACGACGTTTATCCAGGAACGGGAATCGGGCTGGCGATTTGCAAGCGAATCGTGGAACACGCGGGCGGAAGAATTTGGGTGGAGTCCGAAGCGGGGAAAGGCTCCCATTTTTTCTTCACGATTCCCGCTGCGGCGGCATCGGTCGACGAAATCGCATGAGTACGGCGAGGAACGCAATTCGATCGGGGACTCTAGGGCCGATGTTTTAGAAAGCCACTCTCCGGCAGCGTCGGGATCGAATCCTGTTCTTTTCCACGATTGGGCGTCCGTTCGATTTGAGGAATCGGATGCACTGGTATTTCCTCCTCGCGAGGATAAGCCGTCAATCGGGGAGGCTCCGCATCCGGTTCCAGGAGCCAGGCGGTGCGCCGCGGATAGGAGGCGATCAGCAGCCGATTTTCGCTATCCCCCAGATCGAGAGCTCGCACGACTTTCGCACGATCGATGTCGGCGGCGTTGAAAATCCATTCATGAAATCCGTGCCGGGGCCCGTAGTGAATGAATACCAATTGCTCACCCGGCATTCGGGCCAGTTGCGCGTTGATACCGGCGCGTCCCTCCGCATCGCCCCAATTGATATAGTGCGCCGGATCGTAGAAGGCGAGCGTGGTCATCCACTGTTCGTTTCCGCTCAGTTGCGCCCCATACAGCAGCACGAACCATGCACCGTAGAGAAGTACGATCAGCCGCACTGCTTCGCGTCCCACCGGCCTTCCCCGCCATTGTCGTTTTCCTATTTCGACGAGTCCGATCACGCTCATCAAAACGAAAACGCACGCGAGTGCGGCGACGTAGTGTGGATAAAAATACGGATAGAAGTTCGTCCCAAGAGCGAACAGCAACACGACCAGCAGGAGCCAGCGAAACCGCGCTTCGCGCAGTGAGGCCAGAAACGCAAGCAGCGCGAGATACAACGGCGGATAGAAAAAGAAGCGGTAAAGAGGAATTTGTTCCGCGAGCCGGGAAACAAAACGCGCTGCCGTGTCGGGACCATCGCCATGCAATGCGGATTGGATGCGATAGTCGAGTTCTTGTTCCGGGGTCAGATGCCTCCGGGGTACGGGATTCGGTTGAAACGTGAATGCCGCGGGAACGCCATATTGTTCGCGGCTGAGCGTGTAAGGAAGCGTCGTCCAGCTTCCAGTCACTGCGTGATTGTGTAGCAAGCTGAATGCGGCGAAGGGAGCCACGCCACCCAGGACGAGCGCCGAGATGCTCGCCAGCCTCCGGGCATCGATCTTACGAAGCACCATCGCGAAATAAAGCGCCACGCCGATGCCCGCGAGCGCCGTTTCAAACGGCCGCGTCAACCAGGAGAGCCCCAGCCCTGCGCCGAGTGCAACCGCAGCCAGGGAGCTGTGCGCGCGCAATCTCGGCAGCGCTCCGAATATCAAACAGCCGGCGATCCCGTCCGCCGCGCCGCCCCAATAGGAATTCATCCATTGACTGAGGGGCCCGAATTCGCTCACTGCGAAAAGGCCGCCGGCGAACGCCCATAAGGGAGTGACCCATCCGAGCAGCATCCAGTAGCAGAGTCCGCACAGGGCCGCCTCGGAGAGAAGGATGCCCACCCAAGGATGGCCGGTGACGATCTCGCCGACTGCAAGAAACAGTCCTTGACCCGGAGCGAAAACGGAATTGTAATGCGGTTCCTGCAGGACGAAATTCGTTTCGAAGAAGCGATGCATCGGGTGCGGCGGATTCGCCAGGCGAAAATGCGCGAAAGTGTCGGCTTGCAGAAGATAGCTAAAATCGTCGGCTCCGGAAGGAGTCGGCTCGGGATGGGACGGCAAGAGCGCGATCCGCAGGAATACCGGGAGAGCCGCGATAAGTATTCCACACCACCAGGGCTTCGCGGCAAGGCGGCGCGCGATCCATTCCACCGGGTGCCACAGCACGACGCCAGCCACCATCGCAAAGGAGAACACGAACCACAGCGCGTCAGGCGCGAACATCATCGTCAAGGATTACATAGTCCGCCAGCGGACTCGCGAGGCAGGCGAACGCTTACTGATTGGGCCGGCCTTGGGGCGGAGCATTCGGAGGTGGCGCGCCCGGAGCAGGCGCGCGTCCATTGCGTCCTCCGCCCTGCGGGCCACGGACGGCGGACGGTGGATTGACAACGATCGCTTGTCGTTGTGCCATGATTTGCTGAAGCTTCTGACGCTGCGCGGGAGTCAGTGCGTCACGCATCGTGAGGCGGTAATCGATGGCCGATTTCTCCACGGCGACTTGGGCCGTGCCGATTTCTTGCAGCTTGCTATCGATCGCCGCGCGGTCCGCTTTGTCGGCGCTGAGAAGGTCGTTCAGATCCATTCGTTTGATCTGAAGATCGGCGTTGTTGCGAATTTCGGCCTTGCGGAAATCCGATTCCTGCTGGCGGATCTTGGCCGCCTGGTCCGCGCTGACACCGAGTTGGGTGCGAATGCCGGGGTCCATCAAAAGCCGGCCAAGGTCGGCGTCGCGCATCCCGAAGCCGTCGCCGCGCATGCCCATGCGGCGCCGCTGGCCTCCCCGAGCGCGCGCTTGCACATCCGGGCTGCTGCTTTGTGGACCGATTCCCGGAGCCCCGTCGTTGTAGGGCCCGCGGCCGCCAAATCCGTTGGGGCCCTGCGCGAACAGTCCCGTCGCCATCAAGGTATTGATAACCAGAAAGTTCAGTTTCATTAGGTGAGCCGTCTTCATATATACAAACGCGTGATCCGGCCAAGAGTGTTACATACTCCGCCGGCACCGAGCTCGAGATCAGCGTCAGAGGCCGCGCGCGTAGGAAATGAGGGCGGCGGCCGCGGCGCGCGGATCTTCCACGGGCAGCGCGTGCGACGCGTTCCGAACGACGATTACTTTCACGCGTTTTTCTCCGAACTCCTTCACGAGTTCGTTCGTGGTGGCACGCGGCCGGTAAGGGTCGAACTCGGCTTGGACGTCCAGCAACGGAGCCGTGCCCGCGTTCCAATACACGGCCTGTGGAGTCGTATCGCGTGCCACTTCCTGCGATTTCTGGACGATGGGATCGAATCCCGTCAGCCATAGACGCGGATCGTGCCCCGGCGCAAAGAAAACCTTCTGGAGATAGACGATCCGTTCGGCTTCCGCTTGCTTGGGATCGGTCGCGATCGCCAACCATTTGCGTACTTGCGGATCGATGTTCTTCTGCGCGGCCGCGACCAGGGCAACCGCGCGCACGACTTTCGGAAAATCCGTTGCCGTCATTTTCGCCACGAAGTGCCCGTAAGCATGACCCGCGAGAATCGCCGGTCCGGCGTTCTCGTGTTCGATCACGGCTGCGATATCGCGGGCGAAATCGTGCAGAGTGAGATTTTCCATGGGGCCGGCGCTCTTGCCGAATCCGCGCGGACGAGGGCGAAGAACGCGGAACCCTCCGGCGGCAACTTGCTCGGCCCACGCGTCGAGTTCTTCCGAATCGCGGCCGAGCGAGGGCAACAGCACGATGAGTGGGCCTCGTCCCTCCGCGATCACTTCGATGGTGACGTCGTCGTGATGGACGAGTTCTCGAACGCGTCCCTGACCCATGGCCGTTGTCGAGAGGAAAGCCACGCCAGCCATGCACAATATAAATCGCATGTGCGGCATTATCTCACGCGCCGACCGGGGAGCTTTCCGGCGGTCTTGCCTCACTTGCTTGCACGGGCGGATGGCGGGTCCGGCAGCGTGTATGAGATCGCGAGCGCACTCCAGCTCGCGGCACCCGCGGAAAGGAATTGATTGTGTCCGAACGGATAGCCGGATTCGAAGTAGGGCTGGGTCGGATAGGCGCGCGTTCTGACGAACCAGGCGCCGTCCTGGTATTGATTGCGCATCAGATAACGCACTCCCTTCCGATACGCGTCGTTCGTGGCGGGGACGCCCGCGACGTGCAGGGCGTAGAGCGAAATGCCCGTGGCGTAGGCATCGGGCTGCATATCGTCGGTTTGAGCCCACCCGGCTTCGTCACGCGGCGTGCCGTTGCGCTGCGCACCCAGGATCGCTCGAGTTTCGTCCTCAATTTCGTTTCGTGGAGCCTTGCTCCACACGAGTCCCATCAGCTTCATTGCGCGATCTTCGGCCGAGTGCGCTTTTATGTTCATCAGCCATCGGCGCGCGCGGACGAGCTTTTCATCGATTTCACGTTGATAGGCGGGGGAGGGAATCGCAGTCAGCGAGCGAATCCCCATCGTCGTTGCGGTGACCAGAGTATCTTCCATGGGCGGGCGTGAAACTCCGTTGGGCGTCCAAGTTCCATCGGGCAATTGCAGCGCGAGCGCGAGATGAATCATCTGCGCGGTAATCGTGTCGAGAGGATGCTTCTCCGCGGCGAGCGCCATCATCACGTATCCGATCGTGATGATATTCCCGCCGGGCTGATCGCCCTGCATGCCGAGTTCGCCCGCTACTTTATAAAGACGCCTCGATCTGTTTGAGGTTGGTCTGCTCCATTTCCTCGATAATGGGGATGCCTTTTCCGCGAGCCTCGGCCGCTGCCATCGCAACCAGCGCCTGGCTGTGGCACGTGATGCAGCCACGCTTCAAGTACGCGACCGGCGCGGCAGGCAGCAGAAGATTGACGGCGCGCCCCACGGAGATGCGTGGATCGGCGATGCCTTCTGCGTCGGGCGGCGGATAAGTTTTCTGGCGAGGTCCGTGGCCGCGAGTGGCGCCGAATTGTTCGAGCACGGCGATTTTTTCGCGGTCGGCGCGATAGATTGCCCAATCGAGAGGCCGTTCGCCTTCGACATCCTCCGCGTTGGGATTCGCGCCTTTCTCCAGCAGCAGCTTGACGGTGGCAACTCCCGCCTGTTCGGACGCTGTTGCCGTCATGAGAGCGGTGCGATTGTAGGGTGGCGCGGCGGCGTTGACGTCGGCCCCGCGATCGATCCACTCCGCGATCAACTTCGGATCTTGCCAGTGCGGCGCGGATGCAATGGCGTCCTTTTCGACCTTGGCTCCTGTCTTGGCTCCTGTGGAAAGCAAGTATTCGAGCGACGGCAAATAGTGGCGCGCATAGCGGACCGTCGAACCATAGCCGGGTTCGTTCGGATCGCAGCCGTGTTCCACCAGGAAGCGGACCACATCGACATCCGCCGAGAGAGTCGCACGGCCCAGTGCATGGACGCCTCGCCGGTCCTTTGCGTGAATATCCGCGCCGTGGTCGAGCAGCAGTTGCAACACGGGAACCGATCCGGGATAGCTCGCCGCGATCAGTAGCGCCGTGCGATCCGTATTCTTAGGGCGCGCATTTACGTTGGCTCCCGCAGCAATCAGAAGCCGGGATTTTGCAAGATCGGGAACGGCCCACAGGAGCGCGGTGGCGCCCACTTTGTTCGTCGCGTTGGGATCGGCGCCTCGCTCGAGCAATAGCTTTACGCTATCCGCTCCGGCGAAGAGGACCGCGTCCATGAGGACGGGCGTGCCGTCTGCGTCGCGAACGTTCGGATTGCTGCCGCCATCGAGCAAGTGCTTTAACGCGGCGGCGTCGGATTTTTGAAGGGCGGAGACGAGCGGCTCCGCGGACGGCGCTTCCGCCGCGAACAGACCGGATGCGAACGCGAATGCGAGCAACCATCGTGGTTGGTACATCGCCACCTCCCGCCGGTCGAAAGGACCGGCTGCACCAGTATAAACCGGGATTCTACAAAGCGAAAAGGATGATGTTTTCGGAGGTTTTCCTGCCTGTCATTATTCCGAAGCAATGGACGCGATATCATCTGAGAGTGCGGCGCGAGGAGCCTCACGCCCACGCCAACCGCGCCGTCCCCGCCGACGGAATTCATTCACCCTGGGGAGGGTCGCTTGCCGCTAAGTGCCGATTTACTGAACAGGAAACAGACGCATTTCGTGGTGTGGCATCCGAAACTTGCGGCCGCGCCGCCCGTGCTGTGCATCGGCGTGTTTCAGCCGGGCAATCCTCCGACGCTCGGGAATGTGGATCGGTTCTGGCTTGTGCGCGAGCCTGGGTTCACGGATTTGTTCACGATCCCCGCGTCCGCCTGCGGGCTCAAGGACGGGTGGATCTATCATTACTTCTTCGAAGCCGAAGACGGCATTCAGACGACAGACCCGACGGCGTCCACCGTCGACTGGCGGCTGCTTTCGAACCCTTTATTGCCCCCCTACACTTCCGACGATCGCCAGCCCGCGGCTGTGATCAAGTACAGCGGAGGAGAATTGGTCCCCTGCGATCCGGGCGGCGAAGAAGCCGATTTCAGCGGCGATCCCAGCCCTTTCACGCTTCCGCCGAACAATCAACTCGTGATCTATGAAATGCCGACGGCCTGGTCCAACGTTTCGGCGACCGCGGATCTCGACATTGGCGTCGGCACCTTCCGCGACATCCTGGCACTGATCGACAAATGGTCCACGGGCGCGAATTTCGACAACCTCGGCGTCACCGAAGCGGGGAAGACGTACCTGACGGATTTGGGTATCAACGCGATCGAACTTCTGCCCCCCGCCGACAGTTTCTTCAAACGCGATTGGGGCTACGACACCGCGCACTTTTTCGCGCCCGACGCCGAACTCGGTTTTCCGGAGGGTTTCACATCGTCCACCGCGAACCAGGATCTCGCGCGCTTGATTCGTACCGGCCACCAGAAGGGCATTCGTTTCTTTCTGGATGTTGTCATGGCGTTCGCGAAGCACGAGGCGTATCAGACGATCAACCTGGACGATTTCTATATCACCGATCCAGCCGCGGATTTGGACGATCCCGATTCGCATACCTCGCGCGGCACGGGCCTCGACAATCTTCGCGACGGCTTTGGGAGCACTCTCTTCCGGTATGCGCGATTCGTCGACGGCTACGATCCGATCTCCGGCGCAAACACGTCGATCTCTCCGGCGCGGCAGTTGATGTACAACTACGTCACGCGCTGGATGCGCGATTTCCATATCGATGGAATCCGCATGGATAGCGTGGAAAACGTCTCCAATTGGGATTTCGTGCAGGGTTTCAAAGATCGCGCGCGTGCGCTGTTTCAGGAACGTTGCGCGGCTGCCGGCGTGAACCCCGCCGACGCGGATGCACGATTCCTTGTCGTCGGTGAAGAGCTCAGCCTGCCCATGGATTTGCTGACGCAAGGGCGGCTGGATGGATTGTGGAACGATACGTTTCGTGCGCTCGTTCGTTCGGTGATCCTCGGTGAAGGGAACCAATGGGACTTCGAGGCGAACGTTCGGCGCATGGTGGATTGCCGCAGTCTCGGTTTTACCGACGGCACGCAGGCGATCAATTACATCACGAGCCACGATGTCGAAGGATTTCGCCGCGAGCGGCTGTACAATTTTCTGCTCAACGGAGGCTTTTCCGGGGACGATATCGAGAAGCGCGTGAAACTCGCGTTTGCATGCTTGCTGACTTCCGTAGGCGTCCCGATGATTCTGGCGGGTGAGGAATTTGCGGATGAACATTCCCGGTTCGATCGCTTCGGCAACGTCACTCAGGCCGGCGGGAAGCAGGTCGATCCCGTCAACTACGGACGGCTGGACGGCACCGACGACACGACGCAAATGCGTCAGCGGATTCTTGCGTACGTTTCGCTTCTGGTGAAGTTTCGCACCTCGTCGGCGGCGTTGGGCGTGAATGAGAATGATTTTATTCACGTGGATTTCGACGATAACAAACGCGTTCTGGTGTGGACACGCGGAAGCGCCGGGATGGACCTGGTTGTCGTGCTCGCGAACTTCTCGGATTTCTTCAGCATCGCCGGTGAGAATTCCGCGGAATACGTGGTTCCTGGCTGGCCCGCGACGCCCGGCGGAAAGCAGTGGCGGGAGGTCACTCAGGACCGCGTGGTGCCGCCGGAATGGATTGGACGCGAACCCATCTTCCCGTGGGAAGCGAAAGTCTACACGACGTTTTCGTAGCCGGTAGATTCAGCAAAGTCCCGCGTTTTCCCGGTTTCTCCCAGGCGCGGAAAAATCTTCCCGATGCAATGCCGATGCCCGTCGGCGCTACGCTCCGTCATCGCGTCAACGACCCAAGATCGATTGAATTATCCTTCCCGCGCATGTTATTTTGAAGCAGATCGTTACCTGCCCTCGTCGGCGCGGAATCCGTTCCCCGGTAACTCCGTTCTCCCTCCTTTCGGCGATGCATGCTCCCGGTTGAGTTTCCGGCCAAGCCGCTTTTCTCGTTATGGACCGCATGGGAGAGCCGCCATCATGACCAGACGGGATCTGATTTCGCGAGTGGCGCGGGTCGCCGGCTATAGCGCTGGTTTTCTTGCGATGCGCTCCATGGATCTGCTGGAAACTCCGGGCGAAGCCGAGCCGCTCGATCTGCAACCGCACGTGGGCCGCGGCACGAAAATCGCAATTCTGGGCGGCGGAATCGCGGGTCTGGTTTCCGCTTACGAACTGCGCAAGGCCGGCTTCGAATGCAGCGTCCTTGAGGCGAGAGACCGTCCAGGCGGCCGCAATTGGACAGTGCGCGGCGGCACGCGTGTCGAGTTCATGGACGGCAGTGTCCAACGATGCGACTTTGATTCCGGCAATTACATGAATGCCGGCCCGGCCCGGATTCCTTCCATTCATAAGACGATGCTCGGGTATTGTAAGGAGCTCGGAGTCCCGCTCGAAGTCGAGGTCAACTCTTCGCGCAGCGCCTTCGTGCAATCCGACAAAGCTTTCGAGGGGCGGCCGATCGAACAACGCGAGGCGATCAACGACGCGCGCGGTCATGTTTCGGAGTTGCTTTCGAAGGCCATCCATCAAGGTGCGCTCGATCAGGAGATCACCCAGGACGATCGCGAAAGGATGCTCGCGTTCCTGCGAATTTACGGAGACCTGAAACCCGGCAACCTGTATAAAGGATCGGCGCGGGCCGGCGTCAGGCAACTCCCCGGTGCGGGGGACATGGAAGAGTACGACCGTGAACCGCTGCCTCTGAAGACGCTGCTGGATGCGTCCTTTTGGCGCGGATTGATGTTCGAGGAAACGCTGGACATGCAGGCGACGATGTTCCAGCCCGTGGGCGGCATGGACCGAATCCCTTACGCATTCGCCCACAGCCTCGACAAAATTGTGAAATACAATTCCCAGGTTGTGGAGCTCCGAAAGACATCGAATGGCGTGAGGGTCATTTATCGGGAAGGAGCCGCAGGCTCGACGCGTTCGCTGGACGCCGATTATTGCATTTGCACGCTTCCGCTCCCGGTTCTTCGCCAGACGCTCAACGATTGTTCGTCGCGTGTCACGTCCGCTTGGAAAGATGTCCGTTACGATGGGGCCTATAAAATCGCATGGGAGTCCCGGCGTTTTTGGGAGCAGGAGAATAACATATACGGCGGGATCTCGTGGCTCTCGACGGGACCGATCGGCACCGTCTGGTATCCGAGTGCGAACCTCTTCTCCGAAAAGGGCGTGCTCATCTCGGGTTATGGCCTGGATGCGGGCGATTTCGCGGATCTCGGTTCGGCTTCGAAGAAGATCGAAGCCTCGCGGATGGCGGTCGACAAACTGCATCCGGGCCGTGGACAGGAGCTAAGGAAACCTGTGTACGTTTCTTGGGCGAACATCCCATTCAATCAGGGATCGTGGGTGAATCGCGACGCCGGCTACTATGCGACCACGTATCGCGAGTTGCTTGCGCCGGATGACAGAATTTATTTCGCCGGGGATTACCTGGCGCGCGTGGGCGCCTGGCAGGAAGGCGCGGCGCTTTCCGCCCATCGCACGATCAAGATGATTGCCGATCGTGTGAAACAAGCCTAACGGCCGCTACTTGCCGCAGCCGTGCTGCGCTTTTTCGAAGAGATCGAACAGCCGGCCAGCGTGGGGCCCAGCGAGCGTGTCCAAGCGGTGGGGCTGTCCCTTCTCCACCGTGTATTGGGCGGTCATACCTTTCGCGCGAAATTCCGCCGTCTGTTTCTGCATCAGACTGTGCCATTGATAAGGGTCGTTTTCCCCAACGAACATGTTCAGGCACATTTTCGAGAGAGCTTGTACGCGCGCCGGAGTTTCCTCCCACAGATAACCTGGGAATGCCGTTACCGACAAGAAATAATCCGGATTCAGCGCAGCGACGTAAAAGGCGGAAATGCCGCCGTTCGACGGCCCCGCGATGTGGAACTTATTACCCTCGATTTTGTAGTCGGAAAGAATCTGTTTGAGAAAATCCGGAAAGATGCGCTCGCCGCCTTCAAAAAACAGGTCGTCGTTGGGCGCCGCGGGCACCACGACGATATAGCCGCGCTTCTCCGCTTCGTCACGAAAGTTCCGATCGATGACGCCATCCACTACATTCATGGTCTGCGGCCCGCCGCCGAATCCGAGAACGCCGGGATAGGCTTTGCCCGCGTCGTAATTCTTCGGCAGCACGACCTTGTAATGAACCGTGGTCCCACCCACCTTCGTGGTCTTTTCGAGGACCTCGGCTTGCACGGGATTGACCGCCAGAGTCGTCAGAGCCAGCAAGAGCGGTGAAAGGAGAAAAGCAGTACGTCGTCGTTGTCCCCTGTGTCGTTCCCTGTGTCGTTCCATGTGTTGTCCCATGCACTTCCTCCCTTGTCGGCGGCGCTACATGACATCTTACTCTTTCATCACGCAGAGTTTCGCGACGGCGTCGGTGCGAACAATGAGCTATTTTAGTCATCATGCACATTCGGTTTTTCATCTATGGGGCACTGCTGGCCAACTTACTCATGGCCCAGAGCACGCCGCCCGCCCGGCCCGCTCCAAGCACCTTCGCAGTGATCGAGGAATTAGTCACCGCCAACCACATCCTGGCCAACGAAGGAGTGCTGGACGGCTACGGCCATGTGAGCGTGCGGAATCCGGCGAATCCGAATCATTACTTTCTCGCTCGTGCCGGTGCGCCCGGGCTCGTGACCGCCGCGGACATCGTCGAATATGATCTTGACAGCAACGCGATTTCGAACGCGGCCGTGACCGGCTACACGGAGCGGTTCATCCATGGAGAGATTTACAAGTCTCGTCCGGATGTCATGGCCGTGGTTCACTGCCACTGCTCCGAAGTGATTCCGTTCGCCGATACCGGCGTTCCGCTCGTTCCGATGCACCACATGGGTTGGTTCATCGGTCAGGGTGTGCCGGTATTCGAGGTTCGCGATGCCGGGGGTGAGACCGACATGCTGATCCGCTCTCCGAAGCTCGGGAAGGCGGTTGCGGATTCTCTGGGCGGCAAGTCCGCGGTCTTGCTGCGCGGCCATGGGGCGGCCATCGCGGCGCCCTCGCTGCATCTTGTCGTCGGAATGTCTTACTATCTGAATCTCAACGCGCGGCTTCAATATCAGGCCATGCAATTGGGGCAAATTGCCGGGAAGAAGTTATCTCCGCTGGATGCGGAAGAGTCGAAGCAGGCGGTGCAGACCTACGAACGGTCGTGGGATTACTGGAAGTACAGGCTCGGCCGCCAGTAGCTTCCACGTTCACTTATCTGCGTGGAATGTGCGCCAGGTCTCTTTCGTTTTCCGCGCAGAACGATTCCAGCAGGTCGGTGTCGGGAAGCAGGCGCTGTTTCAGCGTGATCGTGAAGGGCTTCGTGTACGTCTTCGGATCGTCGATGGTCATGCGCACTTGCATGTGGCCGAAATCGAGACGATGAAACTGTTCCGTCAAGTGTAGTGCGTCGCTATGCGTGTGGCCTCGGGCGTCCAGCCAGCTTCGATCGTTCAGCCCGATGGTGTCGACCACGAGTGAATCGCCATCCCATTTACCCACCGAGTAGCCCATCCAAGCCGGAGAAGGATCCGCGGGAAGCTTGCGGCCATCCGTATAAATCTGGCGGAAGGTCGTGTCTCTCTCGTACAGCATCACAGTCATGCCGCGGCCTTGGACGATCTTGTAAGGAGCCGGCGCGATTTCCACCATCGGCACGCCCGTGGGGAGACAACGCGAGAGCGGAGATTCCCGTGTGAAGTTCATCGCGAGTTTCTGGAATGCGGCCGCCGCCGTGGGTTGAAACGGAACTTCGTCCGGCTTGATATCGGCGAAGATATTGAGGAAATATTGAGACGGCGCGTCCTCTCCCGCGCCGTTCGCCGCGCCCGGCAGCAAGCGCGCGAGCAATGCGGGCGGTGCCGCTTCGGTTTGCCAGAGTCCCGACAGATCGGGTCTGCCGTCGGCTGCCTTCGGTGCGCGCGCCGATAGATTCGGCTTGCCGTCGGCCGTTCGCGGAATACCGGCGGTCGGCTGGTTCAACCACTGGGCGTGTACCAAACCCGATGCCGCGATCAGAGCGATCGGGATGATCCAGACGTTTCGCTTGCGCATCGCTTCCTTTCGTCCCACGAACGTTATCGCACCATGGTAGCGTCTGCCCGCTTCGATGTCTCGCATCGGTTTCTGAACGAAAATGCACGGGCGACCGTGCGGCGCGAGGCGGCGTTGAACGAGAGTTGCGCTAAGGGCGGCGATTCGCCGCACTGGTCGGCTTGCGACGAAGCAGCGTCCAATTCGCATTCTCAGCGACGGGCGCGAACCGTTGCCGTACGGCGTCGGCGTACACGCGTTCGATCCCTCGGCCGAGGCCGGGTTCCTCGTACGTCTTCGGCCACATCACCAGCGTGGCGTCGCCGAGCAGTTCGTCGGCGCTTAGATGATGGTTATCGTTAAACGTCGTCTTGTAATGCAAACACGTAGTGCCTCCGCTCGCAGGCCGCGTTTGCAGCAGGAACGGGAACGGGTTTACGAAGTCCAGCGTGATGACGGAATCGCTCGGGGAAGAATTCGCCTTGAGCAGGCTCAGCCCCCGATTCACGAACTCCGTGTATCGCTCGCGGTGGAGCCCGACTAAAAATTCCTGCCTTGTTTGATAATCGCGAGCTACCGTTGAAACGAGCGTCCCTTCACCGGAGCTATGCATACCAGCCGCTCGCAGAATGGAAAACGCGTAGGCGCCGGTGTCCCAGAAAAGGATGTTCGCGACGGGTACCAGCAGCCCTGCGAGAACGAGTACGGAAGCGGTGGACGCGCGCGGCGCGCTGAGATTCGGAGATCCAGCGGAAGTCAGCATTTCACTCGCAATCATCAGACACATTACGGCAGCGATGGGAAGGCCTTCGCTTTGCGCGTTGCTCAGAAGCAGTGCCAAGGCTGCGACCGAAGCAACTCCGACGGCCCATGCGCGGAGGAGCGCCCTATTTCTCGACAAACGTCCGCTGAGATTCGGAATCCATGCGGAAAGCGCCGCCAGTGCCATCAATAAGAGAATCACTTGCGTGTTGGCCGTTACTCGCGAAGTCGTTTCGCCGAATTGAATCTCCTTTCCGGCCGCACCTTGTCGAAGACTGCTCAGAACCGCTCCGAAGTGAAAACCGAGGTACGCCATCACGGCAAAGGTCGTCACCAGGACGCCGCTTGCGATCCCCGCGAAGCGCTCCCGCACCTGCGCCCGATACGGGAGCAGGCACAGGAGCAGCGCGATCGCGACGAAACCATAAGTAAATTTCAGAAAAAATAACACGACGGCGACAACGCCGGATAATACTCCGCCGATAAACTCCTCACGGCCTACGGAACTCTGGGTTCGAGGACGCTGCGTCGCTTCCATCAGGATATAAACCAGAAACCCGAAGCCGACGCGGTTGTAGATCATCGCGTACGTGAGGAACAACGGTTCCTCGCCCGTATTCGTCGGACACAGGGCGATGAGAACGGCGGTGAGCGTGACGAGGATCGCGGGCACCTGCGGCATTCGGCGGAAGGCCAGGTATGCCGTAAGGATTCCAATCATGCCGGAGAACAACACTTGCGCCATGGCCACCGCATGAGCCGCGTGGTGCGTGAGCTCGAAGCCCGCGGCCGTGAATAAATACATCATCGGTCCGAGATTCGAATTGAAGTCGACCTGCGGACGCTGGCCGTTAATGACCCGCCATGCTCCGTCCAGAAAAATAAAGATGTCGTGCGCGTACGCGTTTTGCGGAAATGCGCTGAAGACCACACGCAGCACCAGCAAAAGCAATAAGAATCCGCCAAACAGGAAAATGCGGAACGGCGTTGTTAAGGGCGCCGCTCCCCAGAACTGAGCCACCCGATTCGCAAGCCGTTCACCACCGGATGGCGCCGCAGCCGGTGAATTAGACGGCGCTGCCTCGGGCGGCAACACTCCATGCGCATTCATGCCAGATCTCCATCCCCTCGATCATCTTCGAGCGCCATTCTTTTTGAGATTCGTTCCACTTGGCGCCTTCCAGCCACAGCTTCGGCAATTCGCCGACGATTTCCGCGAAGCATTCGTCGTAGGAACTGCCTTTGAGAGACGTAGCGCGCAAAGCCTCGCAAAATTCGTCCGTCATGATCATGCCGTTGCGTTCGACGTCCAGATCCCTCCACAAATCGTGCGGATTTCGCTCCTGCCGGACCAGTGGTTCACCGAACGCAACCACGTCGCCGAGATGCTGTGCGATCCGGAGAATGACGTAGCTCGCCCAAATATCGTCATAGCGTCCGATGTAGGGGCTGAGGAAGTAGGCCGGCACCGCGTCGCGCATAATCGCGGTGTTCTGAGAATTGAAGGGCGACCATGTGCCGGGATAAAGGGAGAAGTGCTTGTCGAAACCGGGCTGGAAGCCGCGCACGACAATTTGCCGCTCCATGCGCGTCAGCGCGTCGATATCGGGATTGTCGAGCCAGAACCCCGCGTTGACCGCGACGCGGCGCTCGCAGGAGAACTTGCTCGCGAACTGCGCGTCTTCGTTCCAGCGCTGCTTCTGGGGGAAGCCGCGATGATAGAAACGAACATTGTCATCCGCCTGCAACGCCGAACACACGTTGAACCAGCCCGATGTGGAAACGTAGGCCGGCAATTGGGCTTTACGCCCGACCATTCCATGGAGACCCACGAAATCCTGGTTCATCACGAAGTTGTCATCGTCGATCGTGATCACGACATCGGCGCCATTCTCGTATGCGTACAGCATCCCGATGTTGCGGCGCTGGATCGAATCGAAGCGAAGATGCTTCCACAGTTTCGGGAAACGGTCAAGATAGCGTTCCTGGGCGGGGATGTCCAGGTAATGACACGGATAATAATCCTCGATCGTTTTGCAGAAGGCGGCCGTGCCGGGAAGGGCTCTTCCTGTCTCCGATAACGATGAATTCGACATCGTTATGCCCGTAGTATTTCGCGTTTTCCGCGTACTTCGTGAGCAACACGGGGATATTGATAGTCGTTGTGACGATGGCAGTTTTCATGGTCCTCCTATTGAAATGGCCTGGAAAAGAATTTGTGGCGACTTAAGCGATGGCGGCGGTTCCGAGCGCATCGACGCGATCGTAGGCGGCCTGCATGACACGGCCGAAGCCGTCTTCGAGAGAGATCGTGGGCTTCCACTCGAGCAGCCGCTGCATGTTGCCCGGGTCGCAATAGCGTGATTGAACACCCACGGGCTGGCCGATCATCGGCTTCACCTCGGCGGTGCGGCCGGCCAGCTTCACGAAAAGCTTGGCCACCTCAAGAAAAGACGTCAGCACTCCTGTCCCAATGTTGATCCCTGAACCGTCATGGATGCGATCGACGGTCAGCATCATCGCCGTGATGCAGTCTTCGATGTGAACGAAATCGCGGCCCTGTTCGCCGGTCCCCCACACGGTCACCGGACTGATCTCCGCGCGCCACACGATACGCAATCGCCGGCACTGGATAGGTGAGATCCTGATCCTCGCCATAACCCGAGAACGGTCTCACGCAGCCCACCGAAAGACCGTAGTGCGACGACGCGAGCCGGCTGAGATATTCGCCGGTAAGTTTGGTCCAGCCGTAGGTCATGTCCGGCTGACCCAGTTCGCCCCCGGTAAAGTCGATCATCTTCTCCTGCAGCGCCACGTGGCCGCCGGCGCGCTGCAAGTTGATCGGGTACGCAGCGCTCGAACTGGCATAGAGGACACGGCCGACGCGGCCCTTGTTGCGCACGAGCCACAGGAAAAACAACGCATCGATCGCGAGGTCCACCCCGACGCCGAGCGGGTCGCCGTCGATCTTGGCACGTCCGCCGACAACCGAGGCGAGTCCGTAAACGTAGTCGAACTCCGGCAAAACCAAAGCAGTTCGCGGACGAATGGTCCCGAGCTGCTTCAGCATGGTGACTGACAGATCCTCGTTGACGAAGGTGACGGACCGGCCATCGGGAACGTCGTAGCGAATGAATTCATCGTTCGTCGCGGTACGCTTTCCGCTCAGCCAGCCATCCGGATGCAGTCCCGTGCTCAGATCGTCAATCACCCAAACATCATGGCCCTGACTCAACAGACGATTCACGAGATGCCGTCCGACGAAACCACAGCCGCCCGTCACTAGAGTTGTTGGCATAGATCAGAATGTCCCCCGGAGCAGTTTATTTTTGACCGTGAACCTGGTGAGGAACGCAGTCCGGAAATACACGAAATTCTGCAAGAAGGTGTTATGCGATATTCCCTCGTTGCGAGTTCTCCACACCGTGGGAATCTCGGCGACGCGCGCGCCCAGACGCAACGGTTTCAAGATTGTCTCCAGGAGAAACGGGTGCCTGAGTTCTTGCCACGCAATGTTCTTCACCCACTCGATCTTGAAAATCCGAAAGCCATACGTCAGGTCCGTCAGAGGCGTTCCGTAAAGCACCCTGAACATGTTCTGAAAGCTCCAGTTGAGGACATACTTCAGCGGCGAGTAACCCTTGAACCCGCCCTTCTTTGTCCAGCGTGTGGCGGTGACGACGTCGTAGCCCTGCGCCGCCGTCGCGATGAGATCCCTTACTGTCGAAGGGTCCGGTCTCCAGGTCGCTGGCCATCATCAACACGTGTGTGCCTTGCGCCCACTCGAATGCATCGCGCATGGCGCCGCCCAGGAAAGGACGGACCTGCTCGCGAATCTGGATCAAGCCGGGATACTCCCGCACCAGGCTCTCCGAAACCGCCCGAGCCTGCGGAGTCGTCTTCGCACAGACGACGATCAAGATTTCGCGAATCGTATCGGGATTTTCATCCCTCAGTATTTCGACCGTACGTTGCAGGGATTTGGTTTCGTCGATGACAGGCAAAATGACGGAGACCGCCATGGGCGCCGCGACTTTTGCGGAACCCGAAATCTTGTCCAGTTCGGCAGGGTATTCTTTCGGCACAGCCACCCTTCCTTTCGCTGGTTAGACACCGACGAGGCCAAAAACCGTACGTTTTGGCTGTAAATTGTCAGATTGATGTTATGGATGGGTTCGATC
Organism: Terriglobia bacterium; assembly: GCA_963765085.1. Taxonomy (GTDB): domain Bacteria; phylum Acidobacteriota; class Terriglobia; order Bryobacterales; family Bryobacteraceae; genus Palsa-187. The sequence continues at coordinate 35,911 of CAVXVL010000059.1, forward strand.
GACGCGGAACAGGAACGATGGGGATGAGTGCGCAAGACTTGACGCGACACTTTTGTGCGATGCGTGGCTCACGCAAAACGCGCTTTACGCCTGGAACCGTGCCGCTGGTATTATGCCCAGGATTGCGCTCGACGAGAACCCGACGAGCGGGTACTAAGACGCTGATGGACAGCGTCTTTGAGATGATCGAGATTTATCTCGCCGGGGCCTTCGGCGCAAAAACGCCGGAGCAGGGGCCGCCGGAGGAACAAAAAGCCATCGCCGCTTGGCTGTACGCCTCGGGCGACTTTTTATAGGCGTCCACGATCTTGCGCTCTTCGTCATAGGTCATGATCCTGCCATGCCCGGCAGGTCCTTGTCGAAGTGGAGATGCAGCCGTTCCAGGTTTTCGAAATAGTTATCCGTCCACAGATAGCGGTACCAGTAGGCGTCGAACATGTCGGACTGCGAAAGGAACTTGTAACGCGGCACCCATGCGACCAACATCAGCCCCGAATGGATGTTGTCCTTCAGTTGGTATAAATCCACTTCCATGGAGTTATCCTTCAGCACGGCGCTCTCTCCCACGCCGCGAAATTTAAGCGGCATGGGGTGCTTTGCAAGAGCATCCGGGTGGAATGTTGCTTTTCGTGCCACTAACTCGCGGTAGAACTGTTCGTTATCTTTGTGCGAGATGATCGTGATTCCTTCGGCGACCACGGCGCGCAGCCCGCCGGTGTGGTCGAAATGATGATGCGAAATAATAATCTCGGTCACTGGTTTGGACGGGACGGCCGCACGGGCCGCGGCCAACAACGCATGTGCCTGCGCTTCGCTCGATGGAGCTTCGAACATCGTCAGATGGTCGGCGAATTCGTACATCGCGCTGGAGTGATTACCGGAGCTTTGCAGCCACCAAACACCCTCGGCCACGTGCACTGGATTGACTGTGAAGGTCGGTGCAGGCGGAGGGGCGGCCGCTCTCACCGCGGCGGGCGCGGCCAGATTCCCCGCATCGGAGTCGACGGTATTCTTCGAAACCCTAATATCCGCGGTGACGTAGTTCCGAAAATCGATCTTCGTTAAATAGTGTCTCGGGAGCTGGAGGCCGCCGATCGTCTCATATGTCTGGAACAACGTTTCGTTGTGAATGTCACCGAGATTATCGCTCGCGCTGAGCCATCGGATAGAAGCCGGGAGGCGCGTCGCCGCGTTGTACGTGAGCGTGACGGCATCGCCTTTCGCCGTGATCAAATCGATGACCTGAAGATTACCTTCTTTCCGCAGATGGCTCAGTTTCGCCATTGGATCGAGCGCGGCGCGAATGCTCGACACCGGCGTGCTCAGCATCTCGATTCTCCGATCGCGAGCCACCGATTCGGACGCCCGGGTCGCTTTGCCTTCCGGACTCACGTTATAAGCGATGTCGCCGTCCAGATACAAATTCTGGCGCACATCGTTCGCCATGGAGAAAGCAAACTGAGCCTGGCGATGCTGCTCGATGCGCATCCGTCCGTTCGCCAGGTCGATGGTCTTACGGTAATCGGTGACCTTCCAGTCGGGCAACGGATCGTCCGGGTTGCGATTTTGACCCACATTCGGATTTGTCCCCGCTCCCTCCATCACGAGCGTGTGGACCGCTTGAACGCGCGTCGCCCCGCCCAAGGCGGCGGCCGCGTCGTTGACGACGGTGAGCTCAGACGATTGGCCGAACGCGGGAGTTGCCATGATCGCTGCGAGAGCCCAGATTTCTATTCGCATGGTGAATGCCTGCCTTGAGCGATCGTCCTACGACTCGATCGCCACTATGAATTGTAGGGGACCGGTTTGACGCTGAGGGAACTGTGCTCCGCGTTCACTGTTTTTCAAATCGGAGAGAGCAGGGACGGCCTTCGATGCGCATCCCCGTACCCATCTTGTCCTCGAAATGAGCTTCGATGCTATAGCCGTACTCGGTGCCTCTCGGCGTGTCGCGTCCCGGAACGTATTCCTTCGAACCGGTGCGGCCCGTCGCATACAGCATCGCGCTGCCGTCGTCGCTCACTTTTCCTTCGATCAGCAAGGAGCTCGGTTTGCCGACGGTACCTTGCAAGCCATGGAAGTTGCCGTCCTTCACTTCGCTGACAAACCGGAAGGAGTATACTTCGGAAAGATGCTGATGGAAATTACCTAGCTTCTGTCCTGCGGGAGCTTATGCAAGGCTGGGGAAATTCAAAGCATCCCGAGACATATGCTGACAGTTCCATGCAGGTAAATGTCAGGGCTGATGATCAGGATCTTCTCCTCGAGTTCGCGACCGAGCGCACGCACGAACTCCTGCTCCGTGCGACTGCCCTGAAGCTCAAATCCGTAGGGCTGGCCCACGTGGACAATCCCGGAATGGGCAGGTCTCCCTGGGCATGCTGGGCAGCCATGCCGCCCAGGCTCGCGGCGCCGACCGTGCTGCCGTGGTAGGCGTTGTGCCGACTGATGATGACCTTGCGGCGGGGCTGCCCCTGAAGATCCCAGTAGCGGCGGACCAGGCGGATCACGGTGTCGTTCGCCTCGGAGCCGGAGTTGGTGAAGAAAACGTGGGGAAACCCGGGTGGCCCGAGGCCGGCGAGCGCCGTGGCGAGTTCCACCGCCGGCGGATGCCGCGAAGTATTGAGTCTGGCAATCGAAAAAAAGGACACGCGACTGGACATTCCAGCGGCAAGGCTGATGGAATCGGAACAAGTGCTGCTGCTAGACAGTATGCTTCAGACAACACATCGGAGGCGTACGTAACTCTTCGGGTCCATATGTAGCTTACCCGTGGACCACGTATTTCTATTTGAGGAGGAACAGCTTTCCTCGCTCCATAGCGGCGACAATGCAGTCTATGTCGATTTGGCGAGTCCAAGGCAAGCAAGCTAATGACGATAACGAGAGAATGGCGTACGCTGTTACTTCGCAAATGCCGTCCCCAAGCACCGCTCTCCTGTTGACTGAGCAAGATCTTAAGAAGTAATTGGATGGAGACCATGGGAACCTGCTCCTCCAATTGGAGAGGTGAATAGTTCCTGCACCATCGTCTCATTTTTTACAGAAGCGCGAAAGCGTTGGCTAGAAGCTCCATCCAGTATAGCTCTTTCAAGTGCTGGGAAAGTTCATGATTAGCTGTTGGTTTGCTGTCCGGCCAGCCGCGAGGCCGTGGCCCGGCGCTGGCCCCGGATCGTCGCGCACATGATCTGCCACAGCCTGGGCTACGCGATGCCTTCGGTCGCCGCCGCCATCGTCTTCGACGCAGTCCGTCACCGCGAGAACTGGTGCGAGTGGATTTACTCCTGCTACGGCGGCGACCCGGTTCCGGCGCTCCGGCGTGCGATCAGCGGCAGGCACGGCCACCGAGGCTACATGGCCCACTACCCGGCGGCCAAGGCCCTGGTCGACGAGTACGTACGCAGCAGCAGGGAGCCGGAGTTCGCATCCTGGTTTTGAGGAGTCCCGACCATGAACAGAACTACCCACGCCTTCATCATGATCGCCCTGGGTTGGGCCCTGAGCGCACTCAGGCCGGTGCCCACGCCGCTGGCCGGGATCGTGGTCAGGATCGCGGCCACGGGCGTCAGGGTCGTCCAGGTACTGACCTCGCAGGCCGCGTCGCAGATTGCTCGCAGGGAGGTCCGGTAAAGGGAGACAAACAGTATGGCCCACAAAACCGATTGGGAGGAGGGCGGCAGCGCCGGGATTCTCTGCGGGAACAAGGCTGCCCAGGCCATCGATGCGGCGGACGGTTGGGTTAAGTGCCCCGTCTGCGGCAAGAAGATTAGGTTGATCTGGGAAGTTCGTGTGGAGGAAGCGCAATAACCAGGAGGAAGACGACCATGAACGTAAACAACAACCCGCCCCCGGAGATCAAGGAGGCCATGCTCCTGGCCTTCGCCGGGCTGTTCCAGTACCAGACCCAGCCTTTGTCGAACCTTGACACCCGGAGGGTGCACGGATTCTGGCTCCGCGACGGCCTGGGCACGGTCACCCAGGTCTGGGAAGGAGTGGACGGAGAGAATCCGTTCTTTCCCGGATGCCAGGAAGGAAGTCCACCGGACTTCGTGGATGAACGGACTCAAGTGTGGGGGCGGCAGGATCGTGCTCGGCTCGACCAAAGGCGAGGAGGGCTCCACCCACGATGAGGCTGAGGTGTCTAATATGGTCTCTCGACTCCTCGCTTCCAGCAGTAGGGAATTTGGGTGGCTGATCGGGCGGTTTGGCTTCGGTCTCTTTACCGCTGACGACGGAACGACCTTCAACAACCGCAGCCTCGTGGTCCAGCTCGCTGCGGTCGACACCGCCAAGCTGAAGGAGATTGCGCTGCGTCTGGCCGAATACCGGGGCCAGACCGTGCTGGTCTTCAATGACAATGAAGAGAAGCTGTCCCAGATAGGGCCGGACAAATGAAACCGAGACACCGAAGCCGTGTCGGGCAACATGAGGTGACCGCCGGGCCCACGCGTGATCGCCGATGGCGCTCGGGGCCAGGGGCGCACGATCGCGGGCGGGGAGAGGATCGTCGACAAGTGCTGGATCAGTGATCGGGGCACGCTGATCCATCACGGGCTCTATCGAACGCACCAAGACGTCGCCTTGGACTTCCTGCGGGAGAACGAAGCGTTCAAGGTCACGCAGGACCGGAACGCGGACAAGCTCAAGGCCGAGAGCATTCTCCTCGTGCGCGGATTCCTGCGCTGCCAGGTCTATGCCGATGACGGCCTCGGCCTACAGGGCACGACCAGGGCCGTCGGCCCACGGAGCGACGGCGCTCACCCTGGTGCCCAGGCCCCGGCGGCTGTACTTCGCGGATTGGCCCGGAGGGAGGACGCTGATCTATAGGGCAAGGACCTGGAGAGGGTTCTCAACTGCTGGGCCAGGAAGAGAAATCATGCCTGGGGCTGAGTGGCGGAAAAATCTGGAAAATTTTCCGGAAATTTGTCCCGCTGGATAGTGGTCGGCCAGGGACCAGCCTGGCACTTTTCAGCTTACATCCTGAAAACCGATGTGTATCGTTTGACGACTGCACCAGGAGGTCTCCGATGACGTCAAGGACAGAGAAAGGGCAGCAGGGCCGCAATCTACGCGCGGGTCAGCACGAAGGACCAACACCCGGAGAACCAACTCCTGGAGCTTCGCCGGTACGCCGAGGCCCGGGGCTGGGCCGTGATCGAGGAGTACGTGGATCAGGGCATCAGCGGCGCCAAGGACCGTCGCCCGGCCTTGGACAAGATGATGGACGCGGCCCGCAGGCGCAAGGTCGACATCGTCCTGGTGAGTCGGTTTGACCGCTTCGCCCGGTCCGTCCGCCACCTCGTGGCCGCCCTCGACGAGTTCCGGGCGCTGGGCGTCGCTTTCGTGGCCGAGAACGACGCCATCGACACCACGACCCCACAGGGAAGCTCACCTACCACGTCATCGCCGCGCTGTCCGAGTTCGAGCGGACCTGATTCAGGAGCGCATCATGTCCGGGCTCAGCAGGGCCCGGGCACAGGGCAAGAAGCTCGGGCGCCCGCCCGTGGCCGTAGACGCCGACCAGGTCCGGGTATTGCGCCAGAAGGGCCTGTCGCTGCGGGCGATCGCCCGGGAGATGTCGATCTCGAAGGATGCGGCGGCCAGGGCCCTGTCGCAAAATGGGGTCTGATTCCTGGCTTCCGGCTCCGTCGGAGAGCCTTCCCGGATTTGGCTGTCGCGGAAAGAGTTGATTTCCAGACACGGAGGTGACCCATGAGCAAGGTGATCCCGTTCTTCTCGGCCCGGCAGATCAACAGCGTCGGGGACTATCGGCGCTTCTACCACACGAAGGCCTACCTAGCACAGCGGTCTGCCCATTTCAAGGGGGCGGATGCCAACCGCAGGCTCATGGCGCTCTGCGGGTATAAGCGGTATGAGAAGTTCGTCCGGCGCCGACCCGTATGGGACGCTCTAGCCAAGCCTGTCCCTATGGTCTACCTCTCTGCCATCAGCGCGCACCTGGACGTCCTGACGCTCACGGAGGCGGCGGACATGGAGGAGTA
>CAVXVL010000060.1:0-72034 GCA_963765085.1 Terriglobia bacterium
GATTGCTCTTCCAGGATTACATGGAAGATGTACAACACCGGATGCAGCTTGGCCAGAAGTTGCCTGGCGAGGATGTAAATATTGATGCCAATGGAAGAATGCAGGTCAGTTACAGGTTGCGGCGATGATGATCAACGGATACCTGTGCCGGGTCATTTTCGATCACAATCCGAACAACGAATTTTTTTATTGAGGAAAGTTTCCCGTTGCCGTGGATGTATCCTTACGAAACGCCCTTCGGCATCATCATGAAAATCAATCGCAACCCCATGCCGGAACTTTCGGACGAGATCTTGCAGCGCGACCACGCCTTCTGGAGCAGCTATTCCGACCGGCTCATCGGCAACTGGATCACGTATGACACCTCGGTCAAGCAAATCGTGGATTTCATAGATGTTCCGGACGGCGGATCGCGCGATCGAAGCGTGTATCGCGCCGATTGGGGACGTATCGTTGCCACCCTGATCGGCATCACCCACGATTTCGATCTCGCCGAAGAATCGGCGCAGGAAGCCTTTACAGCCGCGGTCGATCAGTGGCCTGTAACCGGCATTCCCGACTTCCCGCGCGCCTGGATCATCCAGACGGCCCGGCACAAAGCCATCGATCGCATCCGGCGCCAGGCATTATTGAAGGAGAAGCTCGAAACCTACGTGGCGGACGGACTGGCCGCCGTCAGCGAAAGCCGGATTATGACGATTCCGGCATCCCCGACGATCGCCTTCGCCTGATTTTCACCTGCTGCCCCCCGCGCTGGCTCCCGAGGCGCAGGTGGCCTTGACACTGCGCACGCTGTGCGGGCTGGAGACCGACGAAATCGCGCGCGCCTTCCTGGTGCCCCCGGCAACCATGGCGCAAAGGCTGGTGCGCGCCAAGCGCAAGATCCGCGACGCCGGCATTCCTTATAGCGTGCCCCAGACCCACGAAATGGCCGAGCGGCTGGACGCCGTGTTGACCGTTATTTATCTGGTTTTTAACGAAGGCTATGCGGCCACGCGCGGCGGAACGCTGCTGCGGACCGATCTTTGCACCGAGGCGATCCGGCTGGGGCAGCCTGATGCGCGCGCTGATGGCCCCGCAGCCGCCGCGGAAGCCACGGCCCTGCTGGCCCTGATGCTGCTTCACGATGCGCGGCGGCAGGCGCGTCTCGATGCGCCAGGCGATCTGGTGATGCTCGAAGACCAGGATCGCAGCCTCTGGGACCGCCGCCAGATCGTGGAGGCCATGCCACTGGTCGCGGAGGCCTTCGCCGAAGGTCCGGGACCGTTCGCCTTGCAGGCGGCCATCTCGGCAGTGCATTGCCAGGCACGCGCATCGCGGAAACGGACTGGCCGCAGATCGTGGCTTCTAGGATGTTCTGGAACGGCTGCAGCCCTCACCCATCGTGTCCTTAAACCGCGCGGTTGCCGTAGCGATGGCCAACGGTCCGCGACTCGGGTTGGCGATCGTCGATCGACTCGGCGGCGAAGCAGCGATCTGGACAAATACCATCTGTTGCACGCCGCGCGCGCCGATTTGCTGCGCAGGCTTGGTTCCCAGCATGAGGCGGCGGAAAGCTATCGACGTGCGCTCGCGTTGGTGAGCAATGACAGCGAACGTCGATTTCTCGAGCGGCGCTTACACGAAACATCGCGCTGACGATGTGGCGCACGCACTCTGCGTGCCCGCATCGACACTCGTGTCGATGCCTGCCGATCGACGCAAACAAGCACAGGCGTCGAGAAAGTTTCGACGCGGCACGCCATGGGCGTGCGCCACATCATCACAACCCTTATTGCGTGAAGTGATGCGATCCGGCCGGCGGATTGATGTAGCCGATCGCGCGGCCCGCGCAGGCGATGCACAGCCACAACAGCAGCGATAAACTGGCCGCCAGTTTCGCTCGCGGAGTCGCCCCGCCGAGTTTGTCCATTTCGGCCGCCTTGCTGTAAACGCTGCCCCGGAACACCATCGCATGCACGGCGACCAGAGCCAGCAGTACTGCTTTGATCTGGAAGAATACGTTGTAGAAATATTCTTCCGCCTTCGATCCAAGCAGCAAAATGCCGCACGTGATCACCAGCACGAGACCAATCCATTTCGGAAGGCGCAGCTGATTGACGATGTCCGAAATCGAATGCTTCCGCATGCCCCAACCGAGCAGGCGGAAATCCGTAGCCAGCACCATCGCCGCAAACAGCGAGATGAAGGTTAAGTGGAGCGTCAAAATGATCGGGTACGCATACGGGGAATCGCGAACCGCGGCAAACAGCGGCAGGTTCTGCATCCAGATGGCGAAAGAAATCATGGTGGTCAGGTCCTCGTAAGGCCGATCAAACCGCAAAAACGAAATGAGCATCCCGCCCGCGATCACCGATATCCACAGCGCGATGGAGACGCACGCGACCACGATCCCCACTCCTGGGAGATGCTCCCGGAACAATAATCTTGCGGTGCAGTGTGTAGTTAAAAACGATGGCCAACACCAGGCAGACGATCTTCGCGATGAACAAAGGATTCAGGTAGTACTTGTCCGGATCCGTCGAGTAGAGCAACAGTCCGGCGAAGATGGAGGTCGACAAGCTGATCACGACCCACAGGCCGGTATCCTTGATAAGATCGGCGGGATTCTGCCGGCGCAGGCCGAAACCGAGCAGGCGAAAATCCACCAGCGCGATCGATCCGATGGCGACCGCGAAGCCGACAATATGGAAACACTCAAGGATGGGGAAAGCCAATGGAGACGTAAGCGGGTTATCGATGAGCATTCATAAACCTATATAAAAACGACTCACTGCAACGATGGATGTTACCACACGCCGTGCGTGAGCGCGCACCGCGGAGGTCAATCGCCGGTCAGTGACCTCGTAGTGACGGGCGAGAGACCTTTCCGTTTCCTGAGAAATCGGCTATTGCCGGACGGCGGGACGTTCGACCGGCGCTCCGGCAGTGCCGCGGGCTACACCCCCCTGCCGCCTCAGGAGCCGCTCTTTCATACGCCAGCGCCCATCCGGGGAACGAACAAATTTATCTTCATAAAGGCCGATCGACACGACGTAAATTCGTCCGTTATCGTTGTCGGTGGTTTGAAAATACGAGCGCGCGGTCGCATGATCGCCATCCACGACGATTTCGGGCTCGATTAAAGACGTGGAGCCGGTAGTGGCCCATGGAGATCAAGCGGTCGCGCATTTGCCATTCGTTGGTGATCCACTTCTCCATGCCAGCCCGGCCGACGGATGCACCCGGACTGGTAGGCGTCGCGCCATTCGCCGCGTTCGGCTGGAAGATCGCGTCGTCGGTATACAGGTCCGTATATTCGTGGACGTCGGTACCGAAATCGACCAGGTAGGTATATTGATTCAGGATCTTCAGGATCGCATCGCGATCCTCGATCGCACGGACGCGCTGTTCGAGGGAGTGCTTTGTGGCCGATTTCGACGACGATTGCGCCAGCAACGCGGCATTCAGCAGCACACATCCCAGTGCGCATGACATCAACTTCTTCATATGCTCCTCATTTCATTGGAACAGCTGGTTCGCTTCGGGTCCCATCAAAGCAAAAACCGGAGACAACCCGCGTGGGCCATCTCCGGTGGATTTCAAACCGCCGAACTGAATTTTAGAAAATCAGCTTCAGCGCGAACTGGATCTGACGCGGCGTGCCATTCTGCGACGTGATCTGGCCCGCGTTGCCGAGGTAAACGAGTCCCGGCGCGGGTCCCGCGCCGTTTCCAGAGGAGTACAGGTTGCCGCCGCCCTGCGAACCGGCCGGTACGGGAAGGCCGTAGTTGGTCTTGTTCAGGATGTTGAAGAACTCGGCGCGGAACTGGAGATCCATGTTCTCTTTGAAACGGGTATCTTTCAGGACAGCCAAATCCATGTCGAAGAAGCCGGGTCCGGTCACGGAGTTTCGGGCCAGATTGCCAAGAGTTCCCGGTGCTTCGAGCGTGAAGCAAGCGGGGTTGTACCATTCATTCACTTTGTCCGTTTGGACGTTGCATCCGGCAACCGCGTTGGGGCGAGGACTCATGGTAACCGAACCCGCACCACCGGACGCTTCATCGTAGCCGTCGGCGATGTTCACGGGAAGGCCGGTGGTCGCCGTGATGATGCTGCTGATCTGCCAGCCGGAGACGAACTTGTTGCCCTTGAACGGTAGCGCCCACAGACCGTTGACCTTAAACGACTGCCGGATATCGTGGCTGCACAAAGCTTTGTCCGAGTTCAGGTTATAGGGGTTGGTGAAAGCTCCCGTGCCGCTGCTGTTGAAGCTGCCGAGGTAAGCACCATCGTCCTCGCACTTCGAATAAATGTAGGACGCCAAACCTTGGAAGTTTGATGAGAAGCGCTTATTCAGGGTGACCATCAAGGCGTTGTAGTCGGACCACGCTTGCGGGGTGAGGTTCGGGAATCCGCCCAATCCAGTGTTGAGGTCGGGATTCGATACGATACTGCCCGGAGTGCCCGTGCCGTAATAGCCGTAGCCGCCCGTCGCATAACCATTCGCCACGGACGGATTCGAGCAGCCGGGAGTCAGGCAAACCGTCACGGGGTTGGCCTGGAGGCTGGTCAGTAGGTGAACTCCACGGGAACCGACATAACCGGCCGTCAGAACGGTGCCGGCGGCGATTTCCCGCTGGATATTCAAGTTGTACTGGACCACGTACGGCGTGCAGCAGGCATAGTAATCCCAGCCCGGAGTCGAGCTCGGCTTGCCGACGTTGAGCCCACCGGGGGCCGGAATATTCGGGAAGGTCGCGCCGAGCGCGCCCGGCAGGACGGTGATATTCCACGGCGGCGACGCCCAGAATCCAGGGGCGATGTTGGCGACGCCAATCGGATCGTGGAACATGCCGAAGCCGGCGCGGATGGACGTCTTATGATCGCTGAAGGGATCGAAGGCAAGACCGATGCGCGGATCCCAGTTCTTATAGGACGGGTTCTTCGCCATGCCGGAAGGCAGATTCGTGTAGTAGGGTGCCACGGCCGTGGCCACATTGGTGACGTAGTACAGATCGTTGTGCTGATCGGTCGGGTTGGTCACGAACTCCCAACGCACTCCCAGGTTCACCGTCAGCCGCGAACTCACTTTCCAATCGTCCTGGATATAAGGCGTGAATTCCGTTTGGCGGAAGTCGCGATTGGGGTACGACCCGAGCGGAACGTACAGAAGAACCGTGGGAACTCCGTTCAGCAACGATGGGTATGACGGCACGCCGGGAGGGCCCGAGAGGCCGAGGAACTGGAACTCGGCACCGTCGAAGAACGGCATGTACGTGTTGCTCTGCAGGCGCGAAACCGATGCACCAAAACGGACGTTATGGCTGCCGCGCGTCCACGTCACGTCGTCCGCTTCGGTGTAGCGATTTTGGGTGGTATTGAAGGGCAGCTGCAGCGCGCCGCCGATGCCGGTCAAGCCGCCGACGCTCACGATACCGTCCTGGCGTCCGCCGGTCGCACCAAAGAACTGCAGGGGATCCACGCCGCCCACCGAAGCGGAAGCCGGACCCTGCGTCGTAAATTCGTTGGTGCCGGGACGCGAGAAGCTCATGCGAACCACGTTCACCAAAGTCGGATTCACGATGTGTCTCCATTCCATGGTGGAGAACTGGGTGTGCGAAAGATCCTCTTCCGGCCAGTTCGCCGAGATCGCGCCGCCCGCGAAACCGCCGCCGCCGTAGGGCTCCACAAACTGCGACTTGTCGGAAATGTAGCGCGCGAAGAACGAATCCTTATCCGAAATATTCCAATCGAAGCGGCCCAGAACATAATTCTCGTGCGCACGCTGTGCCGCACTGGTCAAAGCCTCCGGCTGTCCATTCACGATGGTCGTCGCGACCGGCCATTCCATCAGCGTCCTGGCGACAGCCGCCGCGGTCAGAGGATTCGTCGCCGTGATCGCGCATCGGGCGGTTGACGCACCCAGGCCGGCCAGCGTTTCATCGGGACGGCATCCAGTCACGTTTCCAAGCTTGGCTTCGCCCTGGACCAACTGCACGCCTTCATAGTTAACGAAGAAGAACAGCTTGTCTTTCTTGATCGGTCCGCCGATGCTTCCGCCGAACTGATTGCGGCGCAGTTCCGGGATGGTCGCCGGATCGATAAACTGCCGCGCATCCAGCGCATCGTTGCGGAAGAACTCATACAAAGAACCGTGATAGGCATTCGATCCCGACTTACTGACCGCGTTCACCACGCCGCCATTGCCGCCGAACTGCGCGCTATAGGTATTCGTCAAGGTTTGGAACTCGCCGATAGCCTCGACACCAAGCGAGGTGCCGAGCACCGAGCCCATGCCCTTGTTCCAGAAGTTCTGCAGATTTTCGTCGTCGAGGAGAATCGCCTGCCCGATCGGACGGGAACCGGCGATCGAGTATTCATTCGCGCGGCCCTGGAATCCGGAGGAGGCGAATCCGCCGCTGGCGCCGATTTCATTGACGCCCGGCGTCAATTGGATCAGCTGCTCGAAATTGCGTCCATTTAACGGCAGTTCGCGCATTTGGCGCTGATCGGTCAACTGGCCGACCGTCGCGTTGGTCGTTTCGACTTGGTTGACAGTTCCCTCGACGGTCACCGTCTGGGTCTGTTGGCCCACTTGCAGCGCGAAATCGACGACCGACTCGGCGCCAACGTTCAGCGTCACGCCTTTGCGCGCGGCCGTCTGAAAACCCGTTTTCGAAGCGTCCAGATCATACGCGCCTGGATTGAGGTTGGATAACGTGTAGCGGCCTTGCGCGTTGGTGTTGGCCGTTACGGTCGCGCCGTTCCCGGTGTTCTTTACGGTAACCTTCGCGTCGGGAACGGCTGCGCCGGAGGCGTCGGTGACGGTTCCCTGCAGCGTACCCGTCGCGGCCTGTCCAGCGAGACGAACTACGCCGGAATTAAAAAAGGAAATGAAAAAAGCCAGCGCTAAAACGCTGGCCACACGCATTCCCACAATCTTTGAGATGGACATGATCTCGATATCTCCTCACCTACGCAAAAGCTAACGACGCGGTATTTCGCCCCAGTGAAATGAGCCGCGAATTAGTCTGGCACACCTTTTTAACCTTCGTCAAGCGAAAATCGCACCAATCCGCCGGTCTCCTGTCTGTTTTGCAACATGGACACGAAAGAATCGAAATATTTAAGCCCGCCTCCACTATGCTTTTGGATACATTCGGCGTTCCTTCCCAAATTGGTGCAATCGCCAGGCATCGCATTTTACATTGCGAAACGCATTGTGGGCTTTTCGGCGCTTGTACAATCGGGAATACCATGCGCATCGGAGTGGACGCCGGAGGAACTTTCACGGATTTCGTCGTTGTCCATGAGGACGGCCGCCTCGAATCGTTTAAGCTGCGCTCCGATCTGAGGGCGCCGGCCGACGTGATTCTGGCGGGCCTCGACCGTATCCGCCGGGCGGCCGGAGCGGAACCTGCGGCAAGCGTTGACGTGATCCACGGTTCAACCGTAGCGACGAATGCGCTCCTCGAACGCAAGGGCGCGAGGACGGCCTTCGTCACGACGGCGGGCTTCGAAGACCTGCTTGAAATCGGGCGTCAAAATCGCGAGGAGCTTTACAATTTGACGCCCCGGCCGCGGCGTCTGCTGGCGGATCGCGCGCTCAGCTTCGGGATCGGCGAACGAACTTATTATGACGGAACGATCGCGCAGCGCCCGTCTCGTGACGACTTGGAGCGGCTTTCCGCCAAGCTGAGCCGAGCCCGAGTTCGCTCCGTGGCGATATGTCTTCTGCATTCCTATCGCAACGCCGCGAACGAGCGGGCCGTCGCCGCCGCGCTCCGCCGAAGCGGTTTATACGTTTGCTACTCCCACGAAATTAGTCCCGAATTCAGGGAGTACGAGCGCTCTTCGACCACTTTCGTCAACGCCTACGTGGGCCCGCTCATGGAGGCGTACCTCGCCGAGCTCGGCAAAGAACTCGGCCGCGCGAAACGCTACCGGCTTTCCATCCTGCAGTCCAACGGCGGTTTCCTCTCGGCCAAGGGAGCCGGACGGCATGCCGTGCGCACCGTGCTTTCGGGGCCTGCGGGAGGCGTCGTGGGGGCGATCGCCATGGCGCGGCACAGCGGCTTCACGCATGTGCTCGGATTCGACATGGGTGGCACGTCCACCGACGTAAGCCTCTCCAATGGAGCTCCGCGAGAGACGACCGACTCCCGCATTGACGGCCTGCCAATCCGCGTTCCCATGTTGGACATCCACACGGTGGGCGCGGGCGGAGGCTCGATCGCGCGCGTCGACGCGGGTGGACTTCTGCGCGTCGGCCCGGAAAGCGCCGGCGCCGATCCTGGACCCGCCTGCTACGGCCAGGGGAACGAAGCGACCGTAACGGACGCGCATGTGGTGCTCGGGCGCATCGCGACCTCGCAACTGCTGGGTGGGGCAATGGAGATCGACGCCGCCCGCGCAGCCGCCGCGGTGGATCGCATCGCCAGGCAGCTTAAGTTGAGTCGCGAAGCCGCAGCCTCAGGCATGGTGCGCGTCGCCAACGCAAATATGGAGCGGGCCATTCGGGCGGTGTCCATCGAACGCGGGCGCGATCCGCGGGAATTTGCGCTGGTCGCCTTCGGCGGATGTGGCGGCCTGCACGCCTGCGAAATCGCCACTGAATTGGGCATCCGGACAGTGATCGCGCCGCAATTCGCGGGAGCTTTGTCGGCTTTGGGCATGCTGATGGCCGACGAAGTTCACGACTATGCGGCCGGTGTTCTGGGGAGCGATAACGTCGAGCAAACGCTAGCGGGGCTGGAGCGCAAAGCACGCGAGGCATCCGTGAAAAGCGAGCGGAAAGGTGCGCGCGCTAAAAAATCGCGGTTTGAAATCGAACGCAGCGCCGACGTTCGCTATCGCGGCCAGAGTTATGAGCTGAACATTTCGCTTGGCGCAAAATGGAATCCTCGCGCGCTCGCGGCCGCATTCCATAAAGAACACGAGCGGCTCTACGGTTACGCAACACCTGGTCGTGAAATCGAAATCGTGACGTTACGCTTGCGCTCGCGGCGAAGAACGACGCAACCGAAACTGCTTCGCGAAGTATCTGAGGCGTCGCGAGCCCGCGCGGTTGAAACAAGAAATGTATGGATCGAAGGCGCTTGGCGCGAGATACCCGTGTGGAAGCGCAGTCAAATTTCCTCTCGCCGTAAAGCCGGGCCGGCGCTTATTCTCGACTACGGCTCGACGACGCTCGTACCTTCCCGGTGGCAGTATCGGCGCGACGGTACCGGAAATCTTATAATCAGCGCATGATCGAAGTGGACGTCGCCCAGCGCCGCAAGACGGACGCCGCGGCTGAAGCGGAGCCGCTCCCGGAAGCGCGGGCGGCGCTCGTGGACGAGCCGTCGACGAATTACCTCGTGCTGGGCGATTTCGGCGGCGCCTCCGCCAGCCCCATCGCCGTCGATCGCGACGCTTTCGATGAAGCGCTCAGCCGCATGGACGTCCACGTGGGGACGCTGCAGTTTCATCGCCTGGGCGATTTTCATCCCGACCGTTTGTGCCAGCGTGTGCCGCTGTTTGGCGATTTCAAAGCCGAGGAAGCACAGGAAAGTGGTCTCGAATCGCAAGCAGGGAAGACTTCCCGCGGAATCCGCCGCGACGCAGCCCGACCTCGCCGACCTCTTGCGCTCTTCCAGCCTGCTGGAACAGATCACGGAGGGAATCGATCCTTTCCAGCAATACATTCGTGAACTGGCGCGCGCTTACGCCGCGCCGACAGAATCCGATGACGCGGCGCGAGAGGCGGCGCTCGCGGAACGAATGCGCAGCGTCCTGCATCATCCCCACTTCCAGGCGATCGAGTCGGTGTGGCGAGGCGTCCATTATCTGGTGCACGCAGCGGCTTCCAGCGAAAATGGCCGCGCGCGCGTATTCCTCGCGCAATATTCTCGCAAGGACGCCGAGCAGGATCTGCTCGACGAGGACGCGGCTTCTCCCGGCCAGCAGAGCGGCCGCATTCAGGAGCTTCTGGCTTCCGGCCGCTGGCGGGCTGTCGCGGGTCTATATAAGTTCGGACCCGACGCCTCGGATATCGAACTGCTGAGCCGGATCGCTTCGCTCGCGGCCGGGGCTCGCGTGCCGTTCGTATCCGCTTGCTCGCTCACCGAGGGCTCGGCGGATATGGGTCCGTATTGGAACGAACTCACTACCAAGCCTGGAGCGGATCATCTGGGCCTGGCTTTGCCTCGTTTTCTGTTGCGACTCCCCTACGGATCGAATACGACTCCCATCGAATCGTTCGCGTTTGAGGAGATGCCCGGCGATCCGGTTCATAGCCGCTATTTATGGGGAAATCCGGCGCTCGCCTGCCTGGCTCTGCTCGCCCGCGGCGGTGGGACGCTCGATCTCACGGGATTGCCGGCGCACAGGCACGAGGAGAACGGGAAAGCGACTACAACGCCTTGCGTCGAAGTGAAGATCTCGGAAGTGCAGGAGCTTGCCTTGATCGAAGCCGGACTGATGCCGCTGGTCCCTTCCCCCCAGAGCGATTGCGCGCGTTTAGCGGGATTTCGTGCGGTCACTGGCACGGAGTTGCCGCTCGCGTAGCGTCGACCGCTAAGGGCTTGACCGCTCCCTCTGGTCGCGGCTCGGGTCGGATTTGGATTATGACTCCGATCTGGATGCCCAGTCGGATTTAATAGGCCGCACGGATGCGGACCGGATCTGTGCCCGATTGTATTCCCCAGCCTGAAGTGAATGATCTTCCTCGAGCGCGAACCGCGCCCAGAACGCGCCACTCGCTTTTCCGGTGGTCGCAAGTTCTCTCAATCGCACCCGAGCCGCGACCAGAGGGAGCGGTCCGACCACCCGGAAGAAAATTAGCGATCCGACCGATCACTACCCGCTTACTTTGGACGAGGACAGCGACGGCGCGCGATTCAACTGAGCGTCCTCCAGCCGTTTAGTTTCGCCCCAGGTGAAGATCATGCGATGGACGACCGTCAGATTCCCGAGCACCGCGATCACCCACAGCACCGGAGCCATGCGATCGAACAACGCGCCGATGATCATCAGCACAATGCGCTCGGGACGCTCCAGGAATCCGACTTTGCAGGTCGGGATCGTGTTCTCGGCCCGGGCGCGAGTATAGCTGATCATGACGCAGGCGCTCATCGCGAGCGCGGTCAGAACGACGTAGAACGGTCGATTGATGGATCCGTACCAGACCAGTAATCCCATCAGCAGGCCCAGATCCGAATAGCGGTCCAGAACCGAATCGAAGAATCCGCCGAAGCGTGTGACCTGATTGGTTTCGCGAGCCACCCGGCCGTCCACCATATCGAACAAACTGGCCCCCAGAATGACGAATCCCGCAGCCCGGAACATCCCGACCGCGAGCAGGCAAGCCGCGCCGACGTTGATCAATAAGCCGATAAATGTCAGTACGTTGGGATGGATTCGCGACAGCGCAAGACCGCGGACGATCAGGCGGATGACGTAATTACAGCTCACGCCGATGGCGCGTGTGACGGTCATGACGCCCCACCGCTTTGATGGATGGTCATCAGTTCCACGATCTCCATCTCGCGCGCGCCGCCAGGAACCTGGATCTTGACGGCATCGCCCACTTTCCTGCCCAGCAGGCCTCGGCCAATGGGAGAAGTAGTGGAGATCATGCCCTTAGAGACATCGACGTCCTCGCTCGTTACAAGGGTGTAGTTCATCATCTCGTCTTTGTCGACGTCGAGAACCTTTACCGTCGATCCTAGGCCCACGCGATCGTGCGGGATAGAGGACATGTCGACCATGGAGAGTTCCCGCAGACGTCCCTGGAGCTGGTTCAACCGCGCGTTCACGTAGCCTTGCCGTTCTTTGGCCGCGTGGTACTCCGCGTTTTCGCTTAGGTCGCCGTGGGCGCGAGCTCTTAGAATCTCCCGGGGCAACTCGATCCGCAGCTCGATTTCGAGTGCCGCAATCTCTTCCTGGAGCTTCTTAATCAGGGCTACCATGTGTCGTCAGCCCGATTATAGCGCGCTTATCGACATGTAACATGAGGTAGGTGAGCGCGCCTGACAACTCTTCCAGGAGCGCTTCAAGTGGCTCTAAATGCCGGGTGTTCGCCCTACTTTATGAGCTCACGCCGCATGTTTTCGAGGGATGTGTGCATCTCCAACGGGGCGGAAGCGCTCGTGGAATCAGTTCCCGGTATTTCGGCCACCGCCTCGGCGAATAGTGGAATCAGTTCCGGATCGCGCCAGCCCCGGCGAGACTCCTCCAGCATGATCTGAATCGCATGGCTCCGGGAAAAGGCCGGCTTATAGGGGCGCGCCGTCGTGAGAGCGTCGTATATATCCGCCACCTGCAGGATTCTCGCCAGGAGCGGAATCTGTTCGCCCTGCAAACCATCGGGGTAGCCGGAGCCATCCCAGCGCTCGTGGTGGCTGCGAATAATTGGGAGCACCGGTCCAAGCGATCTCATGGGCCGGCAGATTTCCTCGCCGCGAACGGTATGCTGACGCATCACCTGCCACTCCTGCTCGGTCAGAAGCCCGCGTTTGAATAGGATTGCGTCCGGGATGCCCACCTTGCCGATGTCGTGAAGATATCCGCCGCGGTGCAAGGCCACTTGATCGTGTTTCGATAAGCCGAGCGCCCGTCCGAGCGCAAGGCTATAAGCTGCCAGCCGCTCGCAGTGCATACCGGTGGAGCGGTCGCGGTGTTCCACTGACTGCGCTAGCGCAAACAGAATCGTTTCGGCCTGTTCCAGCGAGTCCACCAGTGCTTTGTTACGCAGAATGGAACGAACCCGCGTACGCACAAGCGCGGGGCGCAGCGGCTTTACGAGAAAATCGTCGGCGCCCGAATCGATCCCTGCGATCTCGCTTTCCGCGCTGAGAACGCTGGTCGTCATGATGATGGGGATCAATTGCGTGCTCTGACTGCCCTTCACCAGCCGGCAAAAGTCGGGGCCGCTCATTTCCGGCATCGTCAGGTCGACGATCACCAGATCCACCTTTTCCCGTTCCAGAATCCCGAGCGCGTCGGAGGGCCGTGTGGCTTCCAGAATCCGATAGGTGCTGGTCTTCAGGATCGCCTTCAGCAGCCGCCGGTTAATATCCGCAGCGTCCACCAGCAGAATGGTAGGAGCCTGGGACACTTCTTCCAAAATGCTTTCCCAGCGAGGCAAAGCCGCCTCCGGACGCAAGATGACCACGTCTTTCGCGGCGTTTTTTAGCAGCGGAGTACTCATTAAGGTTTCGATCTACATGGACCGCAGTTGTCTATCGGTAAAGCCTTAGAGATCCGATAGGCCTGCGGAGTAGTACTAAGGTCCGTTTGTAGCATAAGTGGCACTTCGCCACGATCACGCCGTTTCTTCGGAAACTGCCAAGGAACCCGTTAAACTGGAAACTCATGGATATTTCTGTTTCCCCGGCCCGGGGTATCGAAGGGATCATCACCCTCCCCGGCGATAAGTCCATTTCCCATCGTTATGGGATCCTGGGTGCCATCGCGGACGGCACCACCACAATTCATCATTACTCAACCGGGGCCGATTGCCAATCGACGCTGCGGTGCGTCGAGGCCTTAGGCGCCCGGGTCGAGCGCGACGCCTCGAAAGTAGTGATTCACGGCGGCAAGTTGTTCGAATCCCGTGACGCTCTCGATGCCGGCAATTCCGGCTCGACGATCCGCATGCTGTCCGGCATTCTGGCGGCCCAGCGCTTTACCAGCCGCATCGGCGGCGACGAATCTCTCTCCCGCCGGCCTATGGGACGAATCATCCGGCCCCTCCAACAGATGGGCGCGGTCATCGAGGGAACGGTCCGCAACTCGGGCGAAGCCCAGTTTCCGCCGCTGACCATCCACGGTCAGCCACTGCATGGGATCGATTACACGCTTCCCATGGCGAGCGCTCAGGTAAAGAGCTGCATCCTGTTGGCGGGATTATTTGCCGAAGGCGAGACCATCGTTCGGGAACCGATCCGCACGCGCGATCATACGGAGATTGCGCTACGCGGATTCGGCGCCGATCTCGAAGTCACGGGTAAAGTGATTCGTTTAGCCCCGGGCGCGCGGCTCACCGGGCAGGAACTCATGGTGCCCGGCGATCTCTCCTCGGCGACCTTTTTCCTGGTGGCCGCGCTGCTCATGCCCCAAGCCAATCTTCTGATTCACCGGGTCGGCCTCAATCCGACGCGTTCTGCATTGCTCGATTTTCTAGTCGGTATGGGAGCGTCGATCAAGATCATCGACATCCAGCAAAGCGGCGGCGAGTTGATCGGCGATCTGCGCGTACAGGCTTCGAAAGTCAAGGGCGGCGTGATCGAAGGCGCGCTGACGGCGGCGCTCATCGACGAGATTCCTGCGCTCGCGGTGCTCGGGGCGGCGAGCGATGACGGCCTCATCGTGCGCGACGCCTCCGAACTGCGGGTCAAAGAAACCGATCGCATCGCGACGCTGGAAGCCAATTTCAAGCGCATGGGCGTGGCGATCGAAACCACTCCCGACGGTTTCAGCATTCCCGGCGGCCAGAGGTTTCGCGCCGCGGAGATCGACAGCGCCGGGGATCATCGCATCGCGATGGCGTTTGCCGTGGCTGCTCTGGCGGCCGACGGCCCGTGTACGATCGGCGGCGCGGAGTCGGCCGGCGTATCTTTTCCCGAATTTTTTAGTACACTTCGAGAAATCGCGCATTAGAATAAGAAAACCGACAACGTCGGAAACAGCGTCAAATCGCCCGCGGCGTGTCGTTTTAGCTCGGCAAAGTCGAGTAGCTATGGCGGATAAAGCAGATACAGCAATGGAGCCAAACCGCGATCTCACCGTTCGCTGCCTGATTCACGATCTGAACAACGTGTTTCAAACATTGATGGAGGCGGCCGATTTACTCTCGGACGATCCCCGCTGGACGCCCGTCTCGGCGGCCATTCTGCGCAGTATCGATCGAGGCAAGGAAATCACCGCCAGCCTGGAGACCACCGGGCAGCCGCCCGCCGCGCTTGAAACCGTACTCGAAAACGCCATGGCTCTGGTGCGCGATTCCATGATCGGCGGCCGCGCGCCTGCGGTCCAGTTCGCCTGCGAAGTGGAGGAGGGCCTGGTCCTGCCGCGCGCCTGGGCCTGGGAGCGAGTACTCATCAACCTGTTCTCGAACGCGGTTCATGCCATGCCCGCGGGCGGCACCATCGCGGTCCGAGCGCACCGCAAAGGAGGCTGCATCGAAATCACGGTGGCCGACGAGGGTTCCGGCATCGATCCCTTGTTCATCCCCTCGATTTTCGAGCCCGACGTTTCTTCGCGAGCGACCGGAGGTCTGGGACTGCATATCGTGCGGACGATCGTGACCGAAGAGCAGGGCGAGGTACGCGCCGCCAATCGCGCCGAAGGCGGCGCCGAATTTACCATCACCATTCCCGTTCCTCCGCATTTATCGCGCTCCGCGATCGCTTAGCTGCCTGTCACGCCTTTCTCATAAAAATTTCTTGCGCCGTCGCGAGCGCATGGGTCATAGTTAGAATGGCGAGGCAAAACCGGGCTCGTAGTCCGCGTCCCGCCAAATTTATGGTCCCTGGCGAAAGATGGCGGAACCCTTCCTGTTCTTCACCGAACTTGTCGGCCTCAAGGTCTTCGACCTTAAGGGGCGCAAGCTCGGTGTGGTTCGGACGCGGCCATCGTCCCTCTGGTCGACCCCGTTCGCATCGATCGTTTCCTGATCGGCGGCGACGGAACTCTCCTCACGCTGCGGTACGATCAGGTCCGCGAGATCACGCTGGACGGAATTTCGCTGCGTGATGAAAACCTCACGCCGTACCATTCCGACGAATACATGCTGCGCCTGAAACGCGATCTGCTGGATCAGCAGATTGTGGATGCGCACGGCCGTAAAGTGGTTCGCGTCAACGACGTGACCTTCGAGTTCCGCCAGGAAAATGGCGCTCAGATCTTGTGGATTCTCGAAGTCGACATCGGAATTCGCAGTATGTTCCGGCGGGTACTGCAGGGGATTGTTCCGCGGACGTGGGTGCGCCGCATGCAGGATGGCATTCCCCCGCACTCGATTCGTTGGGAGTTCTGCAACATTCTGGAGCCCGATCCGCAGCGCCGCCTGCGCCTCAACATTTCGAACAAGCTGCTGGAGAATATGCACCCGGCCGACCTCGCCGACATCGTGGAAGAGCTCGCTCCCGACGACCGCGAAGCGATCTTCGAGAATATCGACAGCGAAGTGGCCGCCGACGCTCTCACCGAAATCGATCCCGATATTCAGGCCAGCATTCTGGAATCGCTGGAGACGGAGAAGGCCGCCGAAATCATCGAAGAGATGTCGCCCGACCACGCCGCCGACGTGCTGGCCGAACTGGAAGAGGAAACCAGCGACGAAATCCTGGAGGAAATGGAAGAGGGCGAACCCAAGCAGGACGTGGAAGATCTGCTGGAGTTCGACGAGGATACGGCCGGCGGCTTGATGAATACCGAATATCTGGCGCTCGCCGAGAATGCCACGGTCGCCGACGCGCTCGAAGCGCTCAAGGCCAACGAGAGCCTGGTGGAAAGCGTCAACGTGCTTTTTCTGGTGGATCGCGAGGAGCATCTCAAGGCCGCGGTTCCCTTGGCCCGGTTATTCCTGCACGACGGCGCGACGCCTCTGCTGACGCTGGCCTCCGAGACGCTGATTGAAGCGCACGTCGATGAAAAGCAGGATCGGATTACGGAGCTGTTCGACAAGTACAACCTGCTGACTCTCCCGGTGGTCGACGAAAGCGGCCGCCTGGCCGGAGTGGTGACCGCCGACGATATCATTTCCGTCCTGCGGCAGAAATAGCTCGCGCTCATTATTCGAGTCTGCTCGATTATCCTGAAAGAAGTCGATGGCAAGTCATCCCGAGCGAAGGCGAGGGATCTGCTGTTCCTCCCAGCTGAGTGAACACCGGCGCGCTTGCCTCTGACAAAGGAACCAATCTCCTGAGCGCCCCCAAGTCAGCCCCGATCCCTCGCCCCCCAGCCCTATCTGGCACCGGTCGTTTCGCCTGCTGATCGGCTCGCGCGCCTCCTCGACGCTCGCATTTCAGGTGCAGGCGGTGGCCGTCGGCTGGCAGATTTACGCGCTGACGCACAGCACGTTTCAACTCGGCATGGTGGGCCTTGCGCAATTTTTGCCGATGGTGCTTTTGAATCTGGTGGTCGGCCACGTCGCGGATCACTACAACCGGCGCAACATTGTCGCGACGTGCCAGGTCGTCGAATGCACGGCGGCTACCGTCCTCGCCGCGGGTAGCTTCGGACATTGGTTGACCGTCCCCGGTATCTTCGCAGCCGTAGCCGTCAT
This sequence comes from Terriglobia bacterium, assembly GCA_963765085.1. GTDB lineage: Bacteria > Acidobacteriota > Terriglobia > Bryobacterales > Bryobacteraceae > Palsa-187. The sequence goes on from CAVXVL010000060.1 coordinate 17,255, forward strand.
TGGGGCCGCGCGCGCTTTCGAAGGTCCTTCGATGCAGGCATTGGCGCCGGGCCTCGTGGAGTTATCCGACCTGCCGCGCGCCATGGCGACGATGGCGTCGTTCTTTCAAACTTCGGCGATCGTCGGCCCCGCGCTTGGCGGATTTCTCTACGCGCTCGGGCCATCCGCGGCTTACGGCGCCGCTGCGTTGCTGTTCGTCACCGGAAGCGTCGCCACTTCCTCGATCCGTCTCGCCTACGTGGTACCCCGTCGCGAGCCACCGACGTTGAAATCCATCTTTCTAGGGATCAATTTCATTCGCAGCCGTCCTATCGTGCTGGGTGCGATCTCGCTTGACCTCTTCGCCGTGCTGCTCGGTGGAGCGACGGCTCTGCTTCCCGTCTATGCGCGCGATATCCTGCACACGGGCTCGTGGGGACTCGGCCTTCTGCGCGCTTGCCCCGCGCTCGGTGCGCTGAGCATGTCGATCACTCTCGCGCGCCATCCGATCCCCGGCCGGGCGGGTAAAGCAATGTTCGGTGCCGTAATGACGTTCGGCGCAGCGACTGTGGTTTTCGCCCTCTCTCGCTCCATTCCGCTCTCGATGTTCGCTCTCTTCCTGCTCGGCGCCTCAGATATCATCAGCGTCGTGATCCGCCAATCGTTAGTCCAGCTCCAAACCCCCGACGCGATGCGCGGGCGCGTCAGCGCAGTGAATTCTCTGTTCATCGGAACGTCGAATCAATTGGGAGAATTCGAATCCGGCGTCACCGCCGCATGGTGGGGAACGGTCCCGGCGACGGTCGTCGGAGGCGTGGGGAGTATTGTGGTCGCGGCGCTGTGGATGATGCTGTTCCCGGATCTCCGCAAGTTGGATCAATTGCGAGCGCGCGAAGAACGGCCGGTTCCGAAGTAAGCTCCGACCGATCGCGGCTGAACGTGCGACCGCTCACCAAAACTAACTCTTCTTCACGAACTTCTCGAATCCTCGCTGAGCATCCTCCGTCATCCTCGCGATCGCATTCGTCTGCACCGCGGACTCGATCGCTTTCTCGATCGCCAGCCCGTCGGTCTGGTATAGGAGATTTTTTAACAACGCGAGTGCCGACGCCGATTTGCTCGCGAGATCGGCCGCATACGCTTCCGCTCGCTGTTCAAATTCACCATCCGGGAAGACTTGATTTACTAAGCCAAGGGCGTGGGCCTCTCGCGCGGAAATGTTTTCGCCGGACGCGAGAAGTTCAAAAGCCCGTTTCTCCCCGAGCGACCGACGCAGGAGCACCGCCACGATTGCAGGCACGAAACCAATTTTCACTTCCGGATATCCGAACGACGCGGATTCCGACGCCAAGATCAAATCGCTGGCGGTCGCGATTCCCGCTCCTCCCGCCAAAGCGCGTCCCTGAACCGCGGAGATTACGGGGCGCGGATGACGACGAATATCCAGGATGAGATCGCCGAACATACGCGCGCTCGCAAGCTGCGCGACGACACCGATTCCCGCCGCCTCGTCGAGAGCTTTCAGATCCAAGCCCGCGCAGAAATCCTTGCCCGCCCCTCGTGCAGGACCACGCGCACATCGTCTTCATGGGCAGCGCGAGCCAGCGCCCGGCGCAGCGCGGCAATCATTTCCGGATTCAGCGCGTTCCGCTTTTCGGGTCGCTGCAAAGTGATGCGCGCGACGCCTGCCGCGGCTTGATATACGACTGGCTCCATAGTTTTAGGCGTGGAATTTAACCTGTGAATCATTGTACCGTTGCTTCCCGGAATCCCTGGCCCGCGCGCTTTTGCTTCTGGAATACCGTTGGTATGCTTAAATGCATGAAGCAATTTCTGACCCTCCCCGTCGCCGCGCTCCTTTGGCTGAGTGCTGTTCCCGCCTGGAGCCAAGAGCCCGCGACACCCCCGGCCGCCGGTTTCACCGATCCCGACCCCGTCGTCCTCACGGTCGGCACAGAAAAAATCACCAAATCTGAATTCGAGCGTCTGTACGCCGAGATCACGAAATCGGTTCCGGCCGAACAGAGAGGCGCGTTGCAGGGACCGCAGGGCCGCCGTCAGTTGGCCGAACAACTCGCCGAGTTGAAAGCGATGGCGCAAGAAGCTCGCTTGCGCAAGCTCGATCAGCAGCCGGACATTCAGGCGCAGATCGCGATGCGCGTCGATCAGTTGCTGGCCAGCACCTTCTATCAACAAATGGGCAACAGCGTGAAGATCGATGACGCCGCGGTGAAGACTTACTACGACGCTCATAAGTCCGAATATGAACAGGTCACCGCGCGTCACATTCTGATTCGCTTCAAGGATTCGCCGGTGCCGCTGCGCGAGGGTCAAGTCGACCGTAGCGACGCGGAAGCGCTCGCGAAAGCCAAGGAAATCCGCGCGGCGATTGCGGGCGGCCAAGACTTCGCCGAGGCCGCGAAGAAGGAATCGGACGACACCGGATCGGGCGTCAACGGCGGGTCGCTCGGGTCGTTCGGACACGGCTCCATGGTGAAACAGTTCGATGAGGCGGCTTTCGCCCAAAAGGTCGGCGAATTGAGCGAGCCGATCAAGACTCAGTTCGGCTATCACATCATTCAGGTGCAGGAGCACACCAACAAGTCGCTGGACGAAGCGCGCCCGGAAATCGAAGCCAAGATACGGCCGGAGATGGCGCAGAAGGAAATCGACGCGATTCGCGCCAAGGCGGACGTCACTTTCGACAAAGATTATTTCGGCCGGTAAAGAGCTCAGGTCGGCTTATCTGAATTTGCCCTAAAAGAGGTGAGAATGTTGACCGCCGCTGCCTACGATATTCATGTGGAGCAGTTGCTCGATCGGATGCGGCGCTTTCATGCGGCCTTGGACTCCGCCGGTATCCCGTATCGCATCGTCGGAGGGATGGCGGTCTTTATTCACGTTTCTGAACGTGATCCCGAGAAGGCTCGCCTGACGGCCGACGTTGACGCTGGAATTTCACGTGAAGACTTGCCCCGCGTCATGGCCGCGGCCGAAAAAGGCGGCTTTAAGTTCCGTCACGTCGCGGGAGTGGACATGCTGGTGGACGCGGATAATCCACGAGCGCGTTCCTCGGTGCACTTCGTTTTCGTGAATGAAAAGGTCCGGCGGGAATACGTCGAGCCAGTCCCTTGCTCAGCACCCGCACGCACCAAAGAAGGCATCCTGATTGCCCCTGTTGCCGACCTGGTCCACATGAAGCTCACCAGCTTTCGGCTGAAGGACAAGGTTCACATCCAGGACATGGATTCGGTCGGGCTCATCACACCGGAAATCGAAGCCACGCTCTCACCCGTACTTACTGAACGCCTCGCCGAAGTTCGCGCCACCGAATAAAAGAGCTATAGACGGACGATCTTGTCCGACTTGTGGCCCTTCAGCGCATTGCGAGTATCCAGAATCAGTTTGGACTTCTCCACGAGGCACGCGTAGTCGAACTTATTGTGATCGGTGACGATCACGACGCAGTCGGCTTCGGCCGCGCGTTCATCGGATCGACCGCGGACATTTCGGGCACGACGCCGTCGGCGCGCAACATCGGAACAAACGGATCGCTGTAGGTCACCTGCGCGCGCCGCTTCCCCAGCAAGTGAATGATATCCAGCGCCGGCGATTCGCGCACATCGTCGATATCGCGCTTGTAGGCCACGCCCAGCAATGCACACGCGATCCCTTCAGCGGCTTGCGCATGATCGTTCAGCGCGTTCTGAATCTTGTCCACCACGAAATGCGGCATCTGGCCGTTGATGTAGCCGGCCAGCTCGATGAAGCGCGCCTCGATGCCCGCCTGCTTGGTCTTCCAGGACAGATAGAACGGGTCGATGGGAATGCAGTGGCCGCCCAGGCCCGGGCCGGGATAAAACGGCATGAAGCCGAACGGCTTGGTCGCGGCCGCGTCGATCACTTCCCATACATTGATGCCCATGCGGTCGCACATCATCGCGATCTCGTTCACCAGTCCGATATTGATCATGCGGAAAGTGTTTTCGAGCAGCTTCACCATCTCCGCGACCCGCGTGGAGCCCACCGGGACCACCGTTTCGAGCGCCTGCGAGTAGAACAGCGCGCCAATTTCGGTGCACGCCGGCGTGATGCCGCCGACCACTTTCGGAATATTTTTGGTCTGAAATTTCGTTGCCCGGATCGACGCGCTCCGGCGAGAAACACAGGAAGAAATCCTCGCCCACCTTCAAGCCCGCCCTCTCGAACATGGGCAGCACCAGTTCGTTGGTGGTGCCCGGATAGGTGGTCGATTCCAGAATCACCAGCATGCCCGGATGGAAATGTTTCGCGATCTCCTGGCATGCATTCACGATGTAGCTCATGTCCGGGATCTTTGGTTTTGCGCAGCGGCGTGGGGACGCAAATGTTGATCGTATCCATCGCCGGCGACCGCGCTGAAATCGGTGGTGGCTTTGAGCTTGCCCGGCTTTCACCAGCGGCGCGAGCACCGAAGTCGGGATGTCCTGAATGTAGGATTCGCCCCGATTGAGTGCCGCGATCTATTTTTCGGCGTCGATATCGATCCGTCACGTGAAACCGGCGGCCGCGAACTCCACGGCCAACGGCAGGCCCACGTAACCGAGGCCCACGACGCCAACACGTACCGTACGTGCGCGAATTTTTTCTTCCAGACTCAATAGTTCTTTTGAAGATGCTTCGAGATAGCGCTCACTTGCTGTCAGTCCCCTTCCAAAAAAATTCGCCGCTACCTATAAGTTCGGCAGGTCCGCTAAAAAAATAGACCTCGTCTTCCCAGCGTAACGCAAGCGGGCCCGCGGGCGTCGAACGCGCACCGGGGACTCGGCCAAACCGCGCGCCACGCAGCCGCGCCCGCGCCCGTCGATCCGGTTCCCGAACTCATGGTCTCGCCCGCGCCGCGTTCAAAAAAACTCACGTCCAACCGTATGTCGGTCCACCACGCGCACAAACGACACATTCGTACGCTGTGGAAAGCGCGCAAGCCTTTCCACGCGCGCCCCAAGCGCGGCCCAATCGAATGCAAAATCGTTCACGAAGAACACGCATTGCGGATTCCCGACGTGCAGGATCGCGGCGTCGCGACCTTCGACGTCAGCGTGCAGTTCCTCGATTTTCGGCCGGCCCATATTCATTTCGAAGGAGAACTTGTATCCATGGCGATCGAGAAGACGCAGGCGTTTGACACCCGCGCCGGTTGCGATCCGCACATCCGAACGCGTGTGGCCGGTGTCCACCAGGAGCGCCGCCGCGCAGCGCGTGCCGTTGCCCGAGATTTCACTGCGGCTGCCATCGGAATTCCATAAATCGATTTCACAATCTGCTGAATCATCGGCAGTTTTCGATCGAGAGATGAGGAGCCACCCATCGGCGCCGGCTCCCGTATTGCGCTCGCAGATGGCGCGGGAGGCCGCGGCATATAGGTCCTTATCGGCGGAAAGCTCGGGAGGCAACTGGTCGCGCCAACTCAGCAGAAAATCGTTGCGCGCTCCGTGGGCCTTGGTAAACGGAATCTTCATCGTGTGTCTTTGTTCAAAACCGGCCGCTCGCGAGACGGTTCACGCGGCAGTTCCCGCTGATAAATTTGAATGACGGGTGCTCCCTTCACGATAACTTGCTTCCTGAGCTTATAGTGCGGTCCACTCTCCTGGGTTCTCATAATGGCGCGGGAAACTGTGTCTCCCTCCATGGCCAACGCCCATTCTTCGCGCAGAAATAACTCGGGCCGGGACGTGGCTGCGTCCCACGCGGGATGATTGCCGTCATGTAACCCTTCTTCCAACGGGATACCCGCCGCCCGCATGACTCCCGTGAGGTCGCCGAAAGAATAGATGATCCCCCCGCCTGCCCGGTAATGGGCGGCCAAATAGCCAGCGGCTTGTCCCGTCCAATCGCGGCGGGCGACGGAGTTCACTTCGGCCTCTTTCCAACACGCCGATATTTGTCGGTTCGCGTCTTCACCCGGCTTCCCGTTGCGTTGCAAGCCAATCGCGGCGACACTTCCGATCGCGAGTACAGCGCCCGCCGCGAATCGCCAATGCCGCGGCAAGGAGCCGACCAGCGCTCCGCCCGTGAAGGCTACGAACGGAAGTGCAGCGAGCGCGTATCTCGTGTTGTACCAGGAGTGCGGCCACAGGTCCGGGACGTAGATGGGCGTCGCGCCGGAGTGCATGCTCCATACGTAGAAAATCGGAGGCAGCGCGAGCAGTATGAGCGGCCAGCGATATCGACGGCCCAGGGAGATCAACACGCCGAGCGCCGCCGCGACCAGTGCGACGGGCCCGATCGTCAGTTTCATCGCGGCGAAGTAATAATAGAAGGCCGCGCGCCAGTCATGATCGCCGGGATACAGCGCGGTTCCCGAGGCTCGCTGGCGCGCGTAAATCGCCACCGCGGAAAAGGGGCCGTTGAAGAATTCCAGCGCGTTCGAATAGTAATACTGATTGTGCGCAAGCCATGCCAGTGGGCCCAGCGAAGCGAGGGCAGCGAAGAGCGCGGCGTCTCTTTTTCGCTTCTGCAAAAGAAAGAACAGAGCGACGAACGGGATCAGGAACCATCCCTCGTAGCGCGTGAGCGATGCCGCGATGGAGGCGGCTCCAGCCGCGAGCAGTGCTCTGATGGACGGCGCATCGCGATACCAGAGAGTGGCCCACAGCAGCGCGGTGAGCGCAGCGGCGAAGATCGGCTCTGTCATGGGCGTCGACGCGAGATACAGCATGTTCGGATTCACCGCGAACAACGCCGCGGCCGTGAATCCGGCGGCTGTTCCGCAACACCTGCGGGCGGCAAGAAAAAGGAATGTCCCCGCCAGCACGAAACACGCGCACGACGGAATCGCACCGGGCCAACCTGCACGCCACGCGGTCATGCTCGCGACGAAGGGCATCATGAGCAGATGCGGGAGAGGAAGCCACACGGTGCCGAACTGCTCGCCACCGGGAGTGCGCGAATCGAGAATGCGCCGCGCGATGTTGAGATGCGCTTCCGCGTCGCCGTAGTAGAGCGTGTATCCGCGCCGCGCGCAGAAGATCAGAGTGATCGCGGCCACGGCTATTAATGACGCGAAGAGAAGATCCGGGTAGAAGACGCTGTTTTGGGAGACCTTCGTTTTTGGCGAAGCGCTGGTTTGTTCTGGAAGGCGCAAGGTGATCGGGCAAACCCGTTTATTCAGTATGACGGGTGAAGAGACACGAGGCAGAAACGGCTGCTCAGAATCGCCCGTTTCGGAGTAGTATATCTACGTCGATGCCGATTCCAGCTCAACGGGCCGAACCATTTGTGACCCGGTTCGCGCCGCCGGCCGTATTCCGGATGATTCCACTCGCGTTTATTGTTCTCGTGGTGTTCGGCGCAGTTTACATTTTTAGCTCGATCGGCCTCGATCGTTTCCTGAGCATTCCCGCCCTGTAGGCTCTAACATTTTTAGCTACGGCCTCGATCGTCGGGATGCTGGCGATGGCGTTCCTGCCGCGTCTCACCGAGGGCAGACTCGAAATTCGCCACGACGGTGTGCTTTTCATCCCTCGGGGATTGGATCGGTTTTTGTCGGGAGAGGAGGTCACCCAAGCCGCCGTATCGCCTCAATCGACTGAAATTCTGCTCTGCCATAGCTTTTTAGAAAGCATGCACGTCGGATACGGAGTAATCGTGCGCGGGCCTCACGAACGTGAACAGGAGGTTCGACTGAAGTTTCTAAGGCAGCCGGACGCGCACGACTGCCATGGAATCGCGAACGACTTGATAAAAGCCACAGGCCTCCCGGTTCGGCTGGTCATCAGACGCTCGACAAGCGGAATCGTACATGAATCGCCCTGGACACCGATTGCACCGCAGGAACGTCGCGTCCTAGCAGTTGCGCTTCTCACATCCGCAGCGCTGCCTTACATCGGAGGAATCACGGTAGGAATTCTTCGGCTTCGCGTCCCGGTGATCGCTGCCGTTGGTGTCGTTTTATGGATCGGACAAATCGTGGGGGCTTACTTTTTCGCGCGACGGCGGAGCACGTCGAAGGAGATACCATCCGCGCTTCTAATCTTATCGACGATCTTCACGTTCGGAATGGCGTATGGCCTTGGCGTGGTCTGCGTCCCTATATTTCGGGAACACGCTTAAAAGCAGATCCCTCGCCACGCTCGGGATGACGGCGCAGAAGTGTGCGGTTTTTAGAACGAAGTAAATTTGCGGAATTCTTCGAATCGGGCATCGATCTCCGCGCGCTCCAGCGTGCGGAAGCGCTCCACGCCGAAACGCTCGCAGCAAAAGCTGCCCATCACCGACCCATAAATCACCGCGCGGCTGAGCATCCCCCGGCTGATGTGGTCGCCTTCCAGGCTGAAGCCGTTTTCGGCCAGATAGCCAATAAATCCGCCCGCGAAACAATCGCCCGCGCCCGTGGGGTCGAAAGACATCATCGAGGAGATATCCCGGCACGATGAAATAGGTATCCGGCGGAACAGCATCGCGCCGAACTCGCCGCGCTTGATCACGAGCGTGTGCGGACCCATGTCCAGAATCTTGTTCGCCGCTTTGCGCAGGTTCGTTTCACCCGAAAGCAGGCGGGCTTCATGATCGTTGATCAGCAGGAAATCCCATTCGTGGATGGTTTCCAGCAGTTCTTCGCGAAAATCGTTGATCCAGTAATTCATCGTGTCGCCGCCGGCCAGGCGCGCATGATGCATCTGCGCGCGCACATCGCGCTGCAGTCCGGGCTGGATATTGCCCATCAGCAGATAGCGCGCGGCGCGATAACTTTCCGGAAGCTTGGGCTGGAAATCGGCGAAGACGTTCAGTTCCGTCGTCAGCGTGTCGCGATCGTTCATGTCGTCGGTATATTTGCCAGCCCAGAAAAAACATCTTCCCGGGGACGCGTTCCAGACCTTCCAGATCGATGCCGCGGCTGGCCAGCAGATCTTCATCTTCCTGCGCGAAGTCGTCGCCGACCACCGCCACGATGCGCGTCTGCGTAAAATAACTGGCGGCGAGCGAGATGTACGTCGCCGCTCCTCCGAGCATTCGTTCGACGCGGCCGTGCGGCGTTTCGACCCCATCGTAGGCGACCGAGCCCACAACTACAAGTGACATCTTTTGATTGTAGTGAATCGCGCCCGCTAAGATGAAGATGGTGGGTCGTCTCGTCAGTTGGATCCCGGACATCTTGGTGCTGGCGGTAGCCTGCCTCGCGCAAGCCGCCGTGGTCCTCACGCTGCTCCGGGACAAGGACGGCCGCTATAAAGAGGGCGAGGTCCGTCGTTTCGCGCTCGTCACCGCTCTGGTGATTTCCTGGGCGCTGATGATGTTCGGCTTTGCGCTCCGGTCGGGACGCGTTTCGGCCATTTTTCATGGGAATTGGGCGATCTGGCTGCGAGCCACGGTCCTGTTCTGGACGCTCCTTTCGACCTTCTGGGCGGTTGGCTACGCGGCGATTCGCGCTTTGTCGCGATGGCGCGCCTCGCGCTCCGGTTTTGATACATCCCGCAGAGGGTTCATGGAAACGGCCAGCACCGCTTTGCTCGCCGCTCCGGTTGCCGCGCTGGGCTACGGGATTTTTATCGAACGCCACCAAATCGGGCTGCGCGAGCACGATATCGGATTCCGTCCTTGCCGAAGGATCTGGACGGACTGCGGCTGGTGCAAATCACGGACATCCACATGAGCCTGTTTTTCAGCCGCAAGGAGCTGGATTACGCCGTCGCGCTCGCCAATGAAACACGCGCGCATATCGCCCTGGTGACGGGAGATCTGATCACCACTGTGGGAGATCCGCTGGACGATTGCCTCGCCGGTCTGAAGCCTTTGCGCGCGGACGCCGGATTGTTCGGATGCCTGGGAAATCATGAAGTCTATGCCGGCGTCGAAGATTACGTCGAGCAGGCCGGCGCGCGCCAGGGAATCCGCTTCTTGCGTGGGACATCTGCGCTGCTGCCCTTCGGCGGGGCGCTGCTGAACATTGCGGGGGTCGATTACCAGCGTTACCGTTCGCTGTATCTGAAAGGCACGCAAAACCTGATTGTCCCTGGGGCCTACAACCTGCTGCTTTCGCACAATCCGGATGTTTTCCCGATGGCGGCGCGCAAGGGTTTCGATTTGACCGTCAGCGGCCACACTCATGGCGGGCAGGTGCGCGTCGAGATACTGCACGCCGACCTGAACGTGGCGCGATTTTACACTCCCTACGTGGATGGGCTGTACAGCCGGGACGCCTCTCACATCTTCGTTTCGCGCGGCCTGGGGACCATCGGCATCCCGGCGCGTCTGGGAGCTCCTCCCGAGGTCACGCTCCTGCGCCTGTGCCGCAGCTAAGTTTCTTATAATTTCTCCCCATGCCGTTCCTGATCCTGAGCGACATCCACGGAAATTTAGAAGCGCTCAACGCCGTACTGGCCGACGCCGAAGGTCGTTACGACCGTATTCTGTGTCTTGGCGATCTGGTGGGTTACGGCGCGGATCCGAATGCCATCGTCGCCTGGGCCCGCGACAACGTCGGTGCGATCGTCCGAGGCAATCACGATAAGGTCTGCATCGGACTGCAGCCGTGCGATACCTACAACGCCGCCGCCCAAGCCTCGGCGCGCTGGACGCAGACCGAGCTGACGCCCGCGCATCGCGAATATCTGGAGCGTCTGCCGCGCGGTCCCCTACCCTATGAAGGCGTCGATCTGGTGCATGGATCGCCGGCCGACGAGGACGAATATCTGCTGACCAGCTACCGACTGCCGGCGCATACTTCCTTTGCTCTTAAACCAAGTCACGTTTTTCGGCCATACGCACGTCCAGGGAGGATTTCTGGTGACGGCCGACGGGTCGCGTCTGATCCCGCCGCAAATCATGCTTGAACATCGAGCCGGATTATTTCTACTTGATCAATCCCGGCTCGGTGGGCCAGCCTCGCGATCGCGACCCGCGCGCGGCCTATGCGTTATACTCACGCGGAGGAGCGCACGGTGGAATTCCGCCGGGTCGCCTACGACGTCGATAGCGCGGCGGCCAAGATTCGCGCCGCCGGTTTGCCTGAGTTCCTCGCGGCCCGTCTCCACGAGGGAGTGTAAGCGTCACTTCGCGGCGCCCCGGCTAAACGAAACTCGCTAGGATAGGTAGATACACGGATGTCCTCACAAGACAGCCGGCTGTCGGCGGCCGCGAACCCGAAGGTTGTCGTCGCCACGACCGTCGCCTCTCGCGTTCATCAGCTTCTGGCGCGGCGCATCCATCGTCCTGAGCGATCTTGCGTCTTCGATGTTTTATGCCGGCGGCGCGGCCGAGCAGGCGGTCGGGAAAGCGGCGCCCTGGTTCGTGCTCGGCGTCATGCTGTTCAGCTTCGCCGTGCGCAGCGTCTACATGGAAAGCTGCAGCATGTTCGTGCGCGGCGGCGTCTACGTCGTGGTCCACGACAGCATGGGCCCGTATGCCGCCAAGTTTTCGGTTTCGTCGCTGGTGTTCGATTACATCCTGACCGGACCCATCAGCGTGGTCAGCGCGGGACAATATCTGGGCGCGCTTCTGAACGAAATCAGCGGCACTGCTGCACCAGCCCTATCACATCGACGTGAACTCTGTTCGCGGCCGGCGTGGGCATCCTCATCACTATTTATTTCTGGTGGGAAAACATCAAGGGCGTGCATGAATCCAGCGGCAAAGCGCTGCGCATCATGCAGATTACCACCGTGATGGTGGGCATTCTGCTGATCTGGTGCCCTATGACCATCTTTCTTAAGGACTTGGGGACACGTTCCTCCCGCGCCTCTCGCCTCGCAACATCACGCTCGCGCCGGAAGCGCAGGGATGGTTCAAGGGAACGTTCTGGCTGCAGATTCCCGTGGTGCTGATCATCATCGCATTCGGCCACTCGCTGCTGTCGATGAGCGGATTTGAAACTCTGGCGCAGGTTTACCGCGAGATCGCCTATCCGAAGTTGAAGAATCTCCGGATCACGGCCAATATCACGTGCTGGTACGCGGTGATCTGCACCGGCGTTATCACGGTGTTCGCCGCGATGATCATTCCGGACGCGGTCCGTGCCAACGTATTTCGATAACCTGATCGGCGGCCTGGCGATGAATCTCAGCGGGCCGTATCTGCTGCGGCTGGGATTCCACATTTTCGTCGTCATCGTCGGCGGCCTGATTCTGGCGGGCGCGGTGAATACCTCGATCATCGGCGCGAACGGCGTGCTTAACCGTGTGGCCGAAGACGGCGTTCTGTTGCCGTGGTTCCGCAAGCCCGCACAAGCGCTTCGGCACGACGTACCGCATGATCAACATGATCGTGCTGCTGCAGATCCTCACCATCATCGGCAGCCGCGGCGACATGACGATCCTCGGCCGAAGCTTACGCGTTCGGCGTGGTGTGGAGCTTCTTCATGAAGTCGCTCGGCGTGACTGGTGCTGCGTTTCCAGCGCAGCGATCAGGAATACAAGGTTCCGTTTAACATTCACATCGGGGGCGTGGAAATTCCGATCGGCCTGGGCGTGACCACGATCGTTCTGGGCTTCGTGGCGCTTGCCAATCTTTTCTCCAAGCAGATCGCCACAAAGTAGGGTGTCGCGTTCACGATCGCGTTCTTCGTCATGTTCACGATCTCCGAGAAGATCAATCTGCGCCGCAAGCAAAGCGAGCCACAAGGCGTTCGGAGCAATTCAATCTGGATCATCAGCGCGCAGATCGACGCGGCAAGCCTGCACGCCCGTCCCGGCTGCGTTCTTGTCGCCGTGCGCGATTCCCGCCGCATGGATCATTTGAAGCGTGTTCTGGAAAAAACGAATCTGCGCCGCCACGATATCGTCGTGATGACGGTGCGTCAGATTTCGACCGGCGCCGGCGGAATACGATCTCTCCGAGAAACAAATTTTCAGCGATTACGAAAGGGAACTGTTCAGCCACGTGGTCGAGGTGGCCGAGAAGGAAGGCAAGCCGGTGGAATTGCTGGTGGTGCCCGCGCTCGATCCCTTCGACGCGATGGCGCAGGCGGCGAACAGCCTGCGGGCGTCGCGCCTGGTGACCGGCGTCAGCGAGCGCATGAGCTTCGGAGGAGCTCGCGCAAGCGCATCGGCCTGCGCGTGGGAGCGACTGCCCGAACCGCGCCATCCTTTCTCGCTCGAAATCATCAGCCCCGGCCGCGATTCGATGTTCGTGAACCTGGGTCCGCATCCGCCTCGTTTGTGGCCGGAAGATGTGGATCTGTTGCACGAATCGTGGCTGCAGCTCTCCGAGGAACGAGGAGCTCGGCTCGCCGTTTGCACCACCGCGACATGGTGGGCGTGGCGCTGCGCCGATTGCAGCGGGACTTGGTGAATCAACGACCGCGATGGCCTGATCACCGAAATCCGGGGCGAATTGCGCCACGAAGATAAAATCTAACCGCGGGATGTCCCATCCGCGCCGCTGGAAACCTAAACAACAGGAGAGGACTCATTCTATGGCAATCAAAGTAGGGATCAACGGCTTCGGCCGCATCGGAAGAAACGTCGTTCGCGCCGGCCTGAACAACCCCAATATCGAATTCGTCGCCGCGAACGATCTCACCGACACCAAGACGCTCGCGCACATGTTGAAGTACGATTCGATCCTCGGGCCGTTTCACGGGACCGTGTGGCTGGAGGCGGACGCCATCGTCGGTCGATGGCAAGCGCATCAAGATTTTCGCGATCAAGGACCCGGCCGAAATCGATTGGCCGTCGCGTCGGCGCGCAGATCGTGGTCGAATCCACCGGCCGGTTCACCGACGCCAAGGATGCCGGCAAGCACCTGCGCGGCCCGGTGAAGAAAGTCATCATTTCGGCGCCCGGCGAAAAATGAGGACATCACCATCGTTCTGGGCGTGAACGACGGCGCCTATGATCCGGCCAAGCACAACATCATCTCCAACGCCTCCTGCACCACCAATTGCCTCGCGCCGGTGGTCAAGGTACTGCAGGAGAAATTCGGCATCGAGAAAGGCTCGATGACCACGATCCACAGCTACACCAACGATCAGAACGTGCTCGATTTCCCGCACAAGGATCTGCGCCGCGCGCGTGCCGCCGCGCTGAATATGATTCCGACCACGACGGGCGCCGCCAAGGCCATCGGCTCGTGATGCCGGAACTCAAAGGCAAGCTCGACGGCTACGCCATGCGCGTTCCCACGCCGGATGTTTCGGTGGTGGATCTGGTCGTGCTGCTCTCGAAGAATACGACCACCGAGGAAGTGAATGCGGCGCTGAAGGCGGCCGCCGAAGGCCCGCTGAAGGGCATTCTCGGCTTACACCGAAGATCCGGTCGTTTCCACCGACATGCTGCACAATCCGAACAGCTCCATCGTCGACGGGCAGTTGACCAAAGTGCTCGGCGGCGATCTGGTGCAAAGTGGTCGCCTGGTACGACAACGAATGGGGCTACTCGATGCGCGTCGTGGATCTGGTCGAGTTCCTGGCGAAAAAAGGACTCTGAGAATTTCCGGCTGAGAGTATCGGCCTGCAAATCGTGGGGTCAGGCTTTTGAGCCTGCGGCCGGGCTTTCGCCCGGCCGATCTGATGCCGAGCCGAAGCTCGGCTGCGGGCTCAACAGCCCGACCCCACCCGGGTAGAATAATCTTCATCGCATGAAATCGCCCCGTCTGCTGATCATGGGTGGAGGCATCGGCGGGTTAGCCACCGCGCTTGCTGCTTCCGCTTCCGGCTGTGAAGTTCAGGTGCTCGAAAAGGCGGAGAAATTCGCCGAAATCGGCGCGGGACTTCAACTTGCCCCCAACGCTTCGCGTGTTCTTGATAAGCTCGGCATTCTCGACGACGTGCGCAAGCACGCGTGCTTCCCGCCGCGGCTCGTCATCATGGATGCGATCTCCGGGAAGGAACTGACTTCGGTGGAGGCCGAGCGCCAGTTCACCGAGCGTTACGGATATCCCTATTTCGTCGTGCATCGCGCCGATCTTCTCGATGCCGAAGTCGCCGCGTGCCGGAATCGCTCGGGAATCGAGCTCATCGCGGGGAAAGAGGTGACAGCGGTCGAAGACAGTGGCGATAAGGTGCGCGCCCTCTGCGCCGACGGATCGAACTACGAAGCCGACGCGCTGATCGGAGCCGACGGCCTCTGGTCCGCCGCGCGCAAGTACATCACGGACAAGCGTCCCATCTGCAGCGAATTCGTTGCCTATCGCGGAACCACCGCGCCCGAACGCGTTCCACAACGCAAAGGGCTCGACAACATGACGATCTGGATCGGCCCGGATCTGCATCTGGTGCAGTATCCGCTGCGGGCCGGGCACGTCTACAATCAGGTCGCCGTGTTCCGCAGTCTGCGCTATCGCGAGGGAATGGATGCCAATGACGCTTGGGGGACCTCCGAGGAATTCGTCGAGGCCTTCTCGAAAACGTGCGATTATCTGAAGTCTTGCGTGCCTGTGCTCGATCACTATCGCCGCTGGCCGATGTATTTTGCCGAACCCTTGACCTCCTGGACGAAAGGACGCATCACTTTGCTCGGCGATGCGGCGCATCCGATGCTCCAGTATCTGGCGCAAGGCGCATGTCAGGCGCTTGAGGATGCGGCGTGTCTCGGACAAGAGCTTGCGGCGCACGCGGATGATTTTCCGGCGGCCTTTTACGATTACGAGGCGGCTCGGGGTCCTCGCACCGCACGCGTGCAAATCGGCGCGCTTCGATTCGGGGAGATCAAACACATCGACGGCGTCGGACGCGCAATCCGAAACCGTTTGTTCGAGACGCGGAAGCTCGACGATTTAAGCGAGTTGGATTGGCTGTACGGGGAGGCTATCTGAACGAACGGAGGATCAATCGAAAGTGGCGAATTTACATGCAGGCACTTCCGGATTCGCCTATCCAGCCTGGAAACCGGATTTCTATCCTCAAAAGCTTTCTTCCAAGGATTTCCTCAAGCACTACGCGACGCGATTGAACGCGGTCGAAATCAATTACACATTTCGGCAATTGCCCAAGGCCGCGACGCTTGAAAACTGGGCGGCTGCGACTCCCGACGAATTCCGTTTCGCGTGCAAAGCGCACCAGAGGATCACGCATTTCAATCGGCTGAAGGAATCCGAGTTCACGGAGTTATTCTTTCGCGCGATCGATCCCCTGCGCGCCGCGCGCCGCCTGGGGCCAGTGCTCTTCCAGTTGCCTCCGAACTTTAAGATCGATCTTCCGCTGCTCGAAGTCTTCCTCGGGAAGCTTCCCACCGATATCCGCTGCGCTTTCGAATTCCGCAATCAGTCGTGGATGACCGACGAGACGTACAAGCTGCTCGAAAAACATCGCGTGGCGCTGTGTCTGGCGGAATCGGACACGTTTGAAGTCCCACGAGTCATCACGGCCGGTTTCGTTTACGCACGGCTGCGGAAAGAAGAATACACGCCGGAAGATCGCGGCCAAATTGGAATCCGGGTTCGCGAGCAGTTAGCAGAAGGTCGAGACGTGTACGCGTTTTTCAAACACGAAGAGACCCCGGCGGGTGCGTTGTACGCCGAAGAGTTACTGAAAGCAGCGTCTTAGTCGACCGCTATCCCCGAGCTTTGCGCTTCTTCGGCTCGCCAGCTTCCTTCGAGATCGCCGTTACGCGCTCCGAAGCCGCGGGCTTTTTCACCGCCGCCAGACTCGCCTTCAACGCGTCCATGATATCGACCACTTTCTCGCGATGCGGCGTCGGCGCTTCCACGACCACGGCCTCACCCTGCTTTTTCGCCTCGACCATTTGCAGAATGTTGTCGCGATAGGTGTCAGTGTATTTCGCGGGTTCGAAATCCGCGACGAGAGCTTCCACCAGATTCATCGCCAGCGCGAGCTCTTTTTCCTTCACCAGGCTCAGATCCGTGCGGAATTCGTCGACCTGGCGAATCTCGTTGGCGTAATACATGGTGTGCAGCAGCACGCCCTTTTCACCGGGCCGCAGGACCACGATGTGCTCGCGATTGTGCATGGCGAGTTTAGCGATCCCGTAATAGCCCGACTTCTTCAGGGCGTCGAAGACAGCGCGTAGGGTTTCTCGCCGGCTTCTTCCGGAGCCATGTAATACGAGGTTTCGAGATAGATCGGGTCGACCTCGGCGGACTTCACGAATTCCAGGATTTCCATCACCTTGGCCGTCGACGGCGCGACTTTTTTGATGTCGGCGTCGTCGATCACCACGTAGCGGTCCTTCTCGTATTCGTAGCCTTTGACGATTTCATCGCGCGGAATCGGCTTGTCCTCGGCGGCGCAGAACAGCACCTGGCGGACGCGCGAGCCGTCGGTCTTGTGGAGCTGGTTAAAATGAATGCTTTCGCCGCGCGCGGCGCTGTACAATTTGACAGGGAACGAGACAAGCCCGAAAGAGAGGTGTCCTTTCCAGACGGTCGAAGCCATATGCGATACCTCGCGATTCGTGAATTTACCGCGTGCGCCGGGACGCGCTTTCACTATAGCGTAAACATTCGGCTAGGGTTATGTTGCCGGCCGAAACGATCCCGCGTGCAGCGCAATCCACCCATCAGAAGCTTTCATGTCCCTCAAACGTTACGCTGAAAAACGCACTTTCGACAAAACGCCGGAGCCAGCCCCCGGCGAAATTCACCAGCAGCATGCCGTTCGGATGTTCTGCGTCCAGCGCCACCACGCCTCGCACCTGCATTACGATTTCCGCCTCGAAGTCGACGGAGCGATGAAATCCTGGGCGGTGCCGAAAGGCCCGACGCTCGATCCCGATCAAAAGCGTCTGGCCATGATGGTGGAGGATCACCCGATCGAATACGGCGGCTTCGAGGGTGTGATCCCCGCGGGTAATTACGGCGCGGGCAGCGTGATGCTGTGGGATCGCGGGACGTTTCAGATGCTCGGCGCCGCGACTCCCGACGAGCAACTCGCGCGCGGCGATTTCAAATTTCACCTGGAAGGCGAAAAGCTCAACGGAGATTTCGCGCTGGTGCATATCAAAGCCCGATCGAAAAGTTCCAAGGGCAACGAATGGTTGTTGATTAAGAAACGCGATAAATTTGCTACGCCTGACTGGAATCCCGAGGATCACGGCCGCAGCGTGTTGACGGGCAGAACGCAGGAGGAGATCGCCCGGCAGCTCGATCCGCCGCTGGACGGGAACGCGGGCGCGAAAAAAAAAAGCGCGCACGCGGGTGAGCCAAGCAAGCGTTCGAGCGCCAAAAAAGCAGGCAGGAGCGAAGCGAACCCCGACCTCGAAAAGGTAGCCGGCGCGAAGCGCGCACCCATGCCTGCAATCGTTTCTCCGATGCTCGCGGAGTTAGGCAAAGGGACTCCACCCTCCGGAAAAGAATGGCTCTACGAGATCAAGTGGGACGGCGTGCGCGCGCTGTGTTTCGTCGATCCCGATAGCGATCACGATATCGTACGGATCCTTTCGCGCAACGGCAATGACGTCACGCGTCAATATCCAGAGCTCTCGGTGCTCCCCCATCACCTCAAGGCTCGTCATGCCATCGTCGATGGAGAGATCGCGGCGCTCGACGCCAAGGGCCGCCCCAATTTCGAGCTCCTACAAACGCGCATGCACGTGACCGACGCGGCGGCCGTCGCGCGCCTCTCTCGCAATGCACCGGTCACGCTATTTCTATTCGATCTGCTGTATCTGGACGGCTACGATCTGCGCGGCGTAGCGCTGGCCGATCGCAAGAAATTGCTAGCGGAGGTTCTGACTCCGGGCGATCCTATTCTCTATTCCGCGCACTTCGAAGGTGATGGTCACGATGTTCTCGAAGCCGCGCGCGAGCATGGACTCGAAGGCGTCGTCGGGAAGCGCGCGTCGAGCAAGTATGAATCGCGGCGCTCCAACGAGTGGATGAAGTGGAAAGTGACAGACGCCTCCGATTTCCTGATCTGCGGATATACGGTCGGCGATCGCCACGGGCTTGGGGCGCTGATTCTCGGCGAACGATCGGACGAGGGAAACCTCACTTGGGCCGGCAACGTCGGCACGGGCTTTGATCGCAAAATGGTGGAGTTTCTCTTCGAAGCTCTGAAGCCTCTCGAAACCGCGAAATGCCCGTTTCCCGCGCGCCCTAAAATGCCCGGCGAAACAATCGTCTGGGTGAAGCCGGAACTGGTTTGCGAAGTCCGATTTTCGAATCGCACGCGTGAAGGACGCTTGCGAGCTCCCGTGTTTTTGCGCCTGCGTGAAGATCTCGATCCGCCGCCCGCACACGCGGATTTGTTAGATGCCTCACAGAAGGAGGCGACGCTCGACATTGACGGGAATTCGCTGAAATTCACGCATCTCGACAAGATCTTTTATCCCGACGACGGATACCGCAAGCGTGATCTTCTGAATTACTACGACGCGGTTGCGCCGTTCATTCTTCCGCATCTCAAGGATCGTCCTCTTTCGCTGAAGCGCTATCCGAACGGCATCACGGGGGATTTCTTTTTCCAGAAAAACGTGGCCGAGAGCTTTCCCAAATGGCTGCGGACGAAAGAAGCCGACGATATTCGCTGGGTCATCGGCGGCGATCGAGCCACGCTCCTCTATCTGGTCAACCTCGGCTGCATCGATCAGAATCCATGGATGTCTCGCGTCGGGACGCTGGAACATCCGGATTACCTGCTCATCGATTTAGATCCGCAGGAATGCAGCTACGAAAAAATCGTGGAAGCCGCGCTGTGGGTACGTGCGAAGCTCGACCGCGCGGGCCTGGAAAGTTATCCCAAGACCACGGGCGGCGATGGGATGCACGTCTTCGTGCCCCTCGAACCCTTGTACACCTATGAGCAGGTCCGATCTTTCGCGCAGGCCATCGCGACAATCGGCGCGGCCGAGCGGCCGGACCTTTTCACCACGCCGCGCGCCCCCTCGAAAAGAGACAAAGGCAAAGTTTATCTCGATTGGCCGCAGATCGCCGAAGGCAAGACGATCGCCGCGCCTTACGTTCTGCGCGCCTATCCGGGAGCACCCGTGGCCGCGCCGCTCGATTGGAGCGAAGTCACGCCCAAGCTCCGGCCCGAACAGTTCCACATGAGGAACGCGCTCGCCCGGTTTGAGCGGGTGGGAGACCTCTTCCAGGGCGTCCTGACGCGCCCGCAACGGCTGGAAAAGGCCGTCCACAAGCTGGGTTGAGACGTAAACCCCTGGAAAATCGTCTATTCAAAGTCGTTGTAACCCTCTCTCACGAGCGCTCCGTCAACATATGCGAGGAGCTTGACGACCTTAACCATGAAACTCAGACTTTTGATCATCCCCGCTTTGATGGCCACCGCACTGTTCGCGCAAGGTCCGGGCGGTCCCGGATTCGGCGCCCGGAGGCAAGCGGGCAGCACAAATGCGCCTCCCACACCGCCTACGCCCACGCAGGCTGCGACCCGTCAGTTGAACATGATCGCGGGCTTCCTGCGGCTTGACGCCACCCAGACCACGGCGTTGCTCGCATCCCCCCTGCTCGGCCAACTCACCACGGAAGAAACTACGCTGCAAGGGAACGCAACGACCCTGAAAGCGGATTGGACGACGGTGGACGCGGCGATTGCCGGTGGCGGAACGCCCGACCTGAGCGGTATCGAAACGCTGAATGCCACGGATCTGGCCGCTCGCGTGACGGCAGCCGGCCAGGTTCTACTCGAACTCAAGACCTTAGGGGTTACACTGACGGCGAATCAGCAGACTGGCCTGATCAATATGCTGGTGCGCGGCGGCGGCGGTCCGGGCGGTTTCGGCGGCGGGTTCCGCGGCGGCCGCTTCTAGCGAATTCTAAGGGAGGTAAAAGTCGATCTCCTGACGCGAGCCGGGATCTTCCTTCAGGAGGGTCCCGGTTTGTTTTTAGCTACCGAAATTTGGTCAGACCCTTCACCACTTCCAGCCAGTTATAAACGATAGGACAGTACGTGGCGCGATCCGCGAACGCCCACATTCGGCTTTCGAGCGATCCCGCGCCGCGCACCAGATGCGGAAAGCGCTCGCAATTCGTCGGACGAGCCTCATAAACCGTGCATTCATTCCCGTCCAGAAATTCGCACTCCAGCGAACCTTCCTTGGACCCGTCTTTTTTCACGCGCCGCAGAATCGTCTCACCGTCCTCGTCGAGCGCCGTGTGCTTTTCCATGAACTTCTGTTCCGATATCCCGAGGAAACGAGCCAGTTTTGCGACGTCGCGATCCACCAGTTGGACTTCGGTTACGCGGCAGCATTCGGCGCACTGACGGCAATCGATGGCATCCTCCACGTCATGCGCGGCCTGCCGGAACTGGCGCTCCACGAACGTGCGCGACTTCATGTATTTGCGAAAACGCAGATTCTCTTCGCGCTTCTGCTCGCCCTGACGTCGAATTTGAACCAGGTCCGTAATCACTTACCTTCAGGTTACAATCTGAACGTGCCCGATCGCCTCTATTTCTCGGGCTGGGTGAAAGATAATCGCACTCAGCCGGTCCTGCACCAGTTCCAGAAGATGCTGGAACGGTTTCCGATTTCGAAACTCGCCCGCCGTGGCCCGATCGTACGCGTCTACGCAATTCAGCACGCCGAGCCCTCTCTGCTGGAGCGCGAGTTTCCTCCCGAAGTCCCAGTCAGCGAGATGGTGAACGCCGCGCGGGACTTCATGGAAGCCGATTCGGCGTGCGAAATCGACACCTATTGGGATTTGTGGAACTACGAGAACGGGGATTGGAAACTCTCGCCCGCCTCCGCCACGCTGATCGCCTTCGGTCCCGATTTCGAGCGAGATCCGGACGATAATCTGCGCATCGAATTCGGGCCGGACGCGCGCTTTCTCCCGATCCCGGGCGTCGAAGGCAGTTTGCGCATGGGGCAATCGAACCTCAGAAGCCTGTTGCATCTGGTCGCAGAACTCGAGAAGGGTCTGGATCTGGAAAAGCGCCAGGTGTGGTCGGAGAGCGGCGCCAATTTCGCCGACGTCCTGCGGCAGGCGCTCGGCCAGTTCCACGTCAACTAGCCTCGATCAGCTCAGCATCCGACTCTATTTCCGGATCCAGAGCCCGTTGAAAGCGACTTGCGGTCAAGCCCTACGTTGCGCGACGATAGATGTAGCTAGATTGGCTAGATTTATTATGATTCGTGACGCCCAATGGAAACTCGCCGACGCAAAGAATCGCTTCAGCGAACTTGTGAGCCGGGCGCTTTCGGAAGGGCCCCAAACAGTTCGCCGGCGCGGCGAAACCGTCGTCGTCATCGATCAACGCGCGTATGAACAACTTTCAGGCGCACGCGCCGATTTCAAAAGCTTTTTGATTGGCAAGGGACCCAGCCTCGAACGGGTCGATCTGAAAGCGCGATCGGACGCCGATGCGCGACGTAAAACTGTGAGAGTTCTGCTCGATACTTGCGTCCTATCCGAAATTCGCCGCCCCAAGCCCCATCCGGGGGTCCTCAAGGCTCTGGATGAATTCGCCAGCGAAGACCTCTTCGTCAGCGCGCTCTCGATCGGGGAAATCGCCAAAGGCGTCGCTCGGCTGCGCGACAGCCAAAACAAACGGGATCTCGAAAGCTGGCTACTTGCGTTGGAACGCCATTACGCGGATCGGCTGCTGGGAATCGATCTGGAAACCGCGCACATCTGGGGAGAATTGACCGCAGTCGCCCAATCCGCCGGAAGGATTGTTCCCGCCGCCGACGGTCTGATCGCCGCTACTGCACGTCGTCACGGTTTGCACGTGATGACGAGAAATATTGCCGATTTCGATCAGACAGGAGTGCTGCTTTGAACCCCTGGGACTAGCGCGATGTTCGCCCCAACGTTAGAGCAACAGTTCCGCGGCGACGTATCCCAGCAGTCCGCCGATCGCGGCTCCGGCGATCACGTCCGTCAGGAAGTGCATGCCGAGAATGATGCGTGACACCGCGACGCTCAAAGCGCAGAACGCCAGACCGACGATCAGCGCTGGATAGAAGATGGTCAGCGATGTCGCGACGGCAAACGCGGTAATCGTATGGCCCGATGGGAATGAAAATTGATCAGGCGGCAGAAGCGTCGCCCAGCAGTGCGGTTCCAGCGCGCAGGGACGCCGGCGATGGCATACCCGTTTCAATTGAATGAACAGCGCGATTCCCACGCTCACCGCGAGCACCGTGGCGAGCAGCGCGCGAAACCGTTCCGGGCCGCCGATGATCGCGATCAACAGGCCCATGGCATACCACAGCCATCCGTCGCCGCAGCGGGTCGCGGCGACCATCCACAGGCGTAACCACCGGGGAGGCGTCCAGCGATTGACGCGGCGCATCAGGCGATGGTCTCTGGTGACGATCCATTCCTGCACAGCCGGCCAATGTGAAACCGATACCGCCATGCTATCTTTTTAGGGCCCTTGTGTGACACCGTAGTGACGCTGCTATAAAACAACAGTGACTAATTTGTTTCGGCCTAAGGTGGATTTCATCTATTTCGACGCCGGAGGCGGGCATCGCTCCGCGGCCACGGCCCTGAAAACCGTGATCGAAGACCAGGGCCGGCCCTGGGATATTCGTCTGGTGAATCTGCAGGAAGTGCTGGATTCGCTGGATGTTTTCAAGAAAGTCACGGGCATTCGCCTGGAAGACGTCTACAATTTGATGCTGGCGAAGGGCTGGACGCTTGGCTCGGCGCAGGGGCTGGTCTTCATGCACGCGGTGATTCGCTGGAATCACAAGCCCGTGGTGCGGCTGCTGACCGAGCACTGGAAAAAGACACGGCCGGATATGGTCGTTTCGGTAGTGCCGAACTTTAATCGCGCGTTGTATGAAAGCCTCCGCGCGGCTTTACCGCAAGTGCCCTACACCACCATTCTAACTGATATGGCGGACTTCCCCCCTCATTTCTGGATGGAGCCAGGCCAGGATCAATATTTTATTTGCGGCACCGATTGCGCAGTCGAGCAGGCGCGCGCGTTGGGCTATTCCGATGCGCACATTCTCCGCGCGTCCGGCATGATTCTGCGGCCAAAGTTTTACGAGCCCATTACGCTGGATCGCGCGGCGGAGCGCACGAAGCTCGGACTCGATTCCTCGCGTCCCACGGGACTGGTTTTATTCGGAGGGCAAGGCTCGAATGCGATGGTCGAGATCGCACGGGAGCTCGCCGACACGCAGCTCATCATGATCTGCGGAAAGAACCAGAAGCTCGCCGAGCGTTTGAAAGCGCTCCCGACGAACGCGCCGCATTTCATCGAAGGATTCACGCAGGAGGTGCCGTACTACATGCATCTCTCCGATTTCTTCATCGGCAAACCGGGGCCCGGGAGATCAGCGAAGCGGTCGCGATGAAGCTCCCGGTCATCGTGGAGCGCAACGCGTGGACGCTGCCGCAGGAACGCTATAACGCCGATTGGGTGATCGAGTTTTTTCTGCACGATGGCCATGTTGAAAATCGCGCCTGTGGAAGAGAGACGCGGCGACTATTCGGCAGACCACCTGGCCAAACTTGAGCATCTGGCCAAGGAACCAGGCGCCAAAACGTTTAAGTCTGCTAAATCTGCTAAGCACAATCTTGCGACTCCCATGAAGGAGGTTCGTCCCCACCTCAAACGCCTATAACTCTGATTCATAGCGCCTGACGTCTTTGTTCAAGCATTTCCGCGACCCGCGCTTCGCCTTCGCGATCAAACGCCTTTCTTCTGAAAAGGGAGATCTTCGGGTATGGCTGATCAAAATCGGGACTTTCAAACCGCAATCGAGAAGGGGGATTAACCCGAAATCTTCAGTTGCCCTGCAAATAAATCACCGTTCCGCGTAAACTCTTCGTTGTAGTCCCGACCAAGAGATTACAAGAGGAGGCGCGAAACGGTGAACCCAAAGATTACTTCACTTCTAAGCAAAAAGGAAATCGAAATTCAGTGGACCGGTAAGCCGGTGACTCCGTGGGGCGGGCTGAGCCTGTTTAGTGGACTGGCCCAGCAGGTGGGTTTGGTGGCGGCATTACGCAGAGCGTTGCCGTTTCATCCGACATCGCCAAACGCGACCGACCCAGTGGAAGTCGTGCTGGCTTTTATGGCCGGGGTGCTGGCCGGGTCCCGGCGCCTGGCGCACATCGAACGACTGCGGTGGGACCAAGGCGTGAAACATATCCTGGGGATCAAACGGTTTGTATCCGACACCACGTTTTCCCGATTCTTCCAGCTCTTCGGTGTCATCCAGGTCAACGACGTGTTTGCCAGCCTCATGCGCTGGCAGCACGGACTGATTTCCTTGGAAGGCGAGGTTCTCGATCTGGATTCCTCGGCCATGGAACGCTACGGCCACCAGGAAGGAGCGGTGCTGGGGTACAACCCGAAGAAACACCGCCGGCCCAGTCATCACCCGTTGATCGCGACATTGGGGACTCGCCCTTGGGTGGTCAACGCCTGGCTGCGCTCTGGCAATACCACCAGCGCCAGAGGAGCGGATTTCTTTTTGGAAGAAACGCTGGCGCTCTTGCCTGAAGGCATGAAAATCCCGTTTCTTCGTGCAGATTCCGGGTTTGGGATTGAAACGTTTCTCAAGAAGGTCGAAGAGAAGCACTTCATCTATGCGATTACAGCGCGGTTCACCAAGGGGCTCAAAAACGAAGTCGCCAAGATTGCGACCTGGCGAATCTTGGAGCCGGGAATCGAACTGGCCGAAACGGTGTTTCAGGCGCAGGGCTGGTCGAAAGCGCGGCGCGTGGTGTTCATTCGCCAGCGGGTCAAAGAAAAGGATTTCGTCCGAGGCCGTGAACTGTTTGATGACCCGGGATATGTCTACCAGGCGATCCTGACCAACCGGACGGACGCTCCAGAGGACGTCTGGCGGTTTTACCGCAAGCACGCCGACATCGAAAACCAGATCCGGGAATTGAAGTGGGATTATGGCGCCGACGGATTTTGTCAGAAGAAGTTCTACGCGACCGAGGCGGCGTTTCGGATGGTGTGCGTGACGTACAACCTGGTCAGCCTCTTGCAGGAGAAACTGGGATTTCCGATTTATAAAACCCTGGGGACCTTGCGCAGCCAGCTCTTTACGGTGGGCACGATCGTTGGGACGCAGGGGCGCAAGACAATCCTGCGCATGTCTTTATCCGGCAAGTGGCGGGAGCAATTTGAGGGGTATCTGCGGATTCTATACCCGTCGTCAAAACCCAACTGTGGTGCAGTTGGATCCTCATAAAAAAAGATCGGAAACTGGAGGCCTTATCGAACGATAAAACCGCTCAAAATCCTGGGACTAAAAAGTGCGGCCGACTCAGACGGACGGGTGTGCTTTGCTGAAGATTTCGGGTTAAATATGCGCGCTCGTCCTTTCTTGATGGCCGTCCGATTGTTCCCTGGCCGCAACTACAAATAGAGTTGTCCGCCTGGCTCCATGGCACGGCCAACGTCCGATTACATGGGACGACCCGCGTCAGGCCGATTGATCGTTTTGAACTGGAGAAACCTTTATTACAGACACTGCCTGTTCATGAACCCGACACCGATATCCTGCGCGCGGTTAAAGCAACGTCCCAGGGCCTGATCAAATTTGACGGCAATCAGTATTCCGTCCCGTCCGGATTTGCCGGGCAAGTCCTGACGCTGCGTGCCAAGCGTACGGAGGTGCTGCTCTTTAGCGGCATCAAACGGTTGGCCTGCCACACGCGCAGCTTCGAGCGGGGCCTCGTGATCGAAAATCCCGCGCACTACGCGGGATTGCTCGCCCTCAAAAAGGCGGCCGGTCATGCCAAGAGCCACGATCAATTCCTGGCGTTGGACGAGGGTCCCCGGCGGCGCAGAGTCTTGTCGACACCTATTTGGAGGGACTCGTGCGATCGGAATTAAATGTGTTCCATCATGTGTGAGAAATTCTGGACATGGCCGGCGTCTTTGGCCGCACCGAAATCCTTCAAGCGCTGGCCAAAGCGTTAGAGTTCAAGGCCTTCGGCGCGCCGTATCTACAGAATATTGTGCTCCAGCAACGCGCCGCCCGCGGTTTACCGGAAAAGTCCCCCGTTGTCATTCCGGCCAAGCCGCAGTGGACCGAAACCGTTATCGAAGAACAAGACCTCGGTCTTTATGACGCGCTCTTTCAAGATTCCCCGATAGAAAGGAAAAACCCATGAGCCGCCCCACCGCCTTATTTGCTCCCGAACCCGATAAAGCCAACCTTCAAGAGCTCTTGCGTTATCTGGGATTGATGAAAACCGCTGACGCTTACAGCGACCTCTTGGCCCAGGCTCAGAAAAACAACTGGTCGCATGAGCAGTTCCCTGGAAGCCGTAGTGAATCAAGAAGCCGCCATCAAGCGAGAACGTTCGATCGCTCACCGCCTGGCGCAGGCGCACTTCCCAAACGTCAAAACCATCGACGCTTTCGATTTCGAGTTTCCGACGTCCATTCCGCGCGGAAAAGTCCTGGCCGCCTTATCGCTGGATTTCGTTACCCGCAAAGAAGGCTTTATCTTTATGGGACCGCCCGGCACCGGCAAAACGCATTTGTCCTTGGCCATCGGACACGCCGCCTGTTTGCGCAGCGTCCGGACCTACTACACCACCGCCGTCGGCATGATCAACGTCTTGTCGGCGTCACTTGCAGATCACACGCTGCACAAAGCCCTGCGCACCTATACCACGCCCAGGCTTTTAATCATCGACGAAGTTGGGTATCTGCCTTTTGATCGCCGCGGCTCGGACCTCTTCTTCCAAGTCATTTCGGCCCGGTATGAATGTGGCAGCATCGTTCTGTCCACCAACCGGCCATTTAAAGACTCGAACAAGTCTTCCACGACGCCACCGCCGCTTCCGCCATCATCGACAGGCTCACCCATCATTCGGAGTCGATCAAAATCGAGGGAGGCTCTTATCGAGTCAAAGATAAAAAGTCAAAACAAAATCCGTAGACCGTCATCCAAATAATAAAAAACCACGCCGCCGCGTGGAAGACTTCCGCTCGCCTTCGCTTCCGGTCAGTGGCCAATGGCGCTTGCCCTCACCAGCCAAGCTGGGGCATCAAAACCGGCGAATTCGAGGGAGGGACTGGACGGCGGTAACATTTAGTGAATGCGGAATTTTACCAGCTTCACTAAACAGAATCAACCACATAAAAATCATCGCTTTTGAATCTGAAGATTCACTGAAAATGAGATTAAGATTTGCTGAAGGCGCCCGTGGTCTACTCTACAAGCTACGATCGCTGGGTTTTATAGACCCACAAGGAGTCGATGTGCGCGGAGTCGGTGATATGCCAGGGTGGAATCATAACGCCCGGATGGTTATCGATTGCGAGGGGTGGTCAAAAACCTAGCAATGACACGACTGCTTTCTCGGGAACAATTCCCACACATGCGCCTTCAGGCCTTTGGTAGAGCGCACTAGGACCGATTCCACAAGGGATGAGACATTTCTGTTCGCTTTCATAAAAGAAAACCACATCGCTGTTATCGCCATAGCTGGACATGAATCGACGAACCTCTGACGACAGGGTCGACGGGGAGGTTTCGCAGGTGCCATTGGTATTCAGGATGACGAATGGGGAAGTCGCTGTCTCTCCGATCTTGGTCATGCCGCATAGCGTTTGGAACGCTGGGGATGCATCAAGCCTATAAGAGCGGCGAATACTTTAACAACTAAGCAGATCTACATGTCCAAACGTAAAACTCTTCTTTTCAAGAATTTTGCAATTGGATTGCTCTGACGTAGGCAAAGCCCGCGTTGTAGCAATTACAAAGATTTTGCTATTAACATGGTCTAGAGGTCCAGAAATGATTTTTATAACAGGACTGAGGTAATACAGAAGAGAAATTCTTTCATCACTATTTAGGGCTGAAATATCTACACTATCCCCTGGCCCGATATTATTATGGACATAGTTGGCCATAGACTTAAAAGGGGCTTTCTCATAATCTGTAAAATAATGATGCAACGGTCTGGAAAGAAGAATCATCCAACAGATGACTCCGAATCTACACAATCTTTGCAAAGATCGACTCGGATCAGAAAGAGCCCGAGAAACAACATATAGATAGGCCGGAAACGCCAGGATGGTATATCGGCCTGCAAAATAGATAGGCTTAAAAAATATTGATATCAAAAACGCGAGGACCAACGGCCCAAGACAAGCAGAGAAAAAGATCCTAATCGTTCGTGCCCGCTCATGGCCCGAACGCAGAAGTCCTCTTAACAATAGCGCTAAAGAAATGAAAAGAAGCGGTAGACGAGCATCCCGACCAACACCCACCCACGAAACTCCTGAAGGAACTCTTATCCCCGCAAAAACATAAGCTGTTTCCAGGACATCGGCCCATCCTGGTTTGTTAAGAAAGTGATAAACTGGCCGTGCCAATTGGATTTTTAAAAATGGAAGCCACGGCAAATAAATAAGACCAACCGTGAAGAAACAAATAACTCCATTCTTATATTGCTCCCAGTTTTGGCGGCTAACAGAAATGCTCCGAACTCACAAATGAGCAGAAATGGAAACCAATTATGTGTATACAATCCCAACACAGCACTAAGACCATATAAAGCCCAATCCCTACGATTATTTTTCCCAAGCGCGCGCTCAAGAAAAAAAAATGTCCCCAACGCCTCTAAGGGAACCAAACTGTACATTCTAAGTTCTTGCGAATACAGCACATGAAACGGAGACACACATAAAAGCGCAGTCCCCCACAATGCTGACTCTTCGTTCAAAAGCACCTTAACCGCGAAGTAAAATGCCGGGATCAATAAAACTCCGAAGACAGCCGAAGGAAAACGCAACCAAAAATCATTAAAGCCAAAAATAAGATAAAAGAGACGAACGATAGAATGAAAGAACGGTGGAGAAGCAAGAATGACACTGGGCATCTTACAGAAAGGTAGGGAGGAATCACGCGCGTTTAAAACCTCATCTAACCAAAAGCTTTGACGCCCCAGAGCCATAAAACGCAATGCTATACCGAGGATAAGAACAACACAAACAATCCACCAGTTGTTCGTCCAGAGTGATGCTAAGAGATTTTTAATTCTCCCTTTCACTGTGTCTTTTTTAGTCAAATTGTCCAGTCCTAATTTTTTTGACAGAAAACAATAGTTAAATATGGGGGCAAGCTACTGGCTAAATCTGTCGTGCCATTATGGCTATGTGCGCCTTGCATATCAGTAGCTTCTCCAGGAAAAAATGGAGCAAACCCAGGATCATGCAAATACTCATCGATCTCCGCCGCGACAGAAGGCCCCCCGCACTGGCTTGTTGAGCAAAATAACCCGGACCCGACGGGAACATCCAAAAGCCGTCCGGGCTTACGTCGTTTCAAA
The DNA here is from genome assembly GCA_963765085.1 of Terriglobia bacterium. GTDB lineage: Bacteria > Acidobacteriota > Terriglobia > Bryobacterales > Bryobacteraceae > Palsa-187. The sequence goes on from CAVXVL010000060.1 coordinate 47,345, forward strand.
AGCCCCCAGACGAGGTCGCGCAGGGAGGCATTGTGTTTGACTGGCAATACCGATGGGGACAAAAGGATTATCCTTAAGCGTGGTAGTCAATATTTTAAAAGTTTCTTTTGCTCCGTTAAGTTGTGCATCGGAAAGCATTGTAGAAGATCAAAGGCTTTTTTTCTGAAGATAAAATGCCGCTGAATCACCTAACTTTTCTTGGTTTAAAAAATCAGCTTTTTTCTTGAAATCACGCAACTGAGCACGCGAAAAGATAGAGTTGCTCTTGTTTTCCATATAAGAGCGAGAGTCGCGTAAAGGAATATCACGAGCGTATTGCTCGCTGGCCACAAATTGAGAAATGTCTCCATCAAAAAAACTGTCGACAATATTTAACCCTGCTTTTTCAGCGACATTTTTTACACTCGCAGGCGTATGAAGATAGAGATGGCGCGGCGGGTCCATTCCCACCCAGTTTACGCCATAGGTCTTCCAAGCGTAGGACGAAGCGACGGGAATGCGCAGCAAAATTGTTCCTTGAGGATTTAGGATTTTTTTAATTTCTTGGAGTGTCCCCAACTGGTCAGGCATATGTTCGAAAGCATGATGCAGCATAATAAAGTCATACGATCGCTGTATGTCTCGGATTTCTTTCTTGAGAATTTTTATCCCATTTGAATAACTAACGTCTTCAAGGATAAAAGGATCAACACCGGTCAAATCTTTATAACCCATCTGCCTCATTGCCACCAAACGCGCGCCATTTCCCGATCCCACTTCAAGAATGGAAGCGCCTTTTTTAAGTTTAGCACGTTTCATCCACTCCGGCATCAACTGCACACCGGGGAAAGCTGACAACACCCGCAAAAAAGCAGTCCCCAAAGAAAATGGATCACAAAGCCAAGCCCCTTTGATGAGAACCTTCAGACGACTTGGCTGTTGGAAAGAATAATAATTTTCAGGGTAGTACTTCCCAACGATTATCAGGGATGCGCGCAATCTGAAGGCAACCGCAGTTACCACATTGGAGATAATCAAAGGTCTCCCGCCACCCAAACATCATCTCACGGGCCACATAAGCACGATTATCTACATCGTTATCACAGATTTTGCATCGACCAAATGTGTCTATCAAATTACTCACTTATCCCTTCAATCGCTAGAGTCCAACACACAGTGACCTGGATTAAATTCGACACTGTTGAAAGTGCGCTATATTTGCAAGGGATTCTATGTTCAATCACTATTTGCAAATACAATGCTTACGTCTTTATAATAAAATTCATTACTGCTGATGGTTGCATCACATTATGAGCTACTCCGCCACCATTTGGCTGAATTGATATACCTGTTAATGCTGTATCAGTTTGTGAAATTGTTGATGATAAAATTGGAGTAATATCTACCACTAAAGGCGTCCCCACCCTGATGCCAAACACCACCATGTGAATGTCCTGGGTCGTTCACTCCGTGGCTATGTGATGGCATTTCTGCTATCGTTAACGTATGAGATTCTTCCCCTAAGGTTTGCCCTAAAATTCGATTGGTAAGACCCGATCCTTTTCCCGCGCCGATTGGGGCTCGTCCACTAAGATCTGGAACATTAAATGTATTTACCCCATCTCCACCCCATGTAATATTAATAGCATTGAATAAATTGGGATAAAGGGTTGGAGAATAAGCTGATCCATCACACCAGAGCCAGCCTGTAGGTAATTTTGCTCCGGCAAAAGCCATAATAGCACCAGCAGGTACCGTAGAAGTTTGGACTGAGGGATCTAACTTTGCAAGATATGGCTCCATCCGCAATTTTAGAGGTTGTGATGGCGCCATCCACTACAGAATTACTGACCAACGAGTACGCCGTTGCTGATACTTTCTCTGTCGGTGTAAGGTCTTGACCTCCCACATTGACCTTGATATAAGGCGTAAGCGATTCCCAGGTATTCCCAGGAATCAGCTGAAAGTCTAATTTCACAGAGAACAATCCATTAATAATGACTGGGTTCATCGTGATCGTATTGGAATAGGGCGTATTTCCATCCGAACTGGTTAATGTGAATTTGACCGTTGTTGGGGTGGTGGCGGAATTGATCGGTGCACCTCCCTGTCCTCTCAACGTCCCCTGATAATTGATCTCCGTCGGGATCGCCCATACAGCGGGGGCGAACGTGATTAGGCTAAGAGTGGCTATCGCGAATAATTGTTTCATGGTTTGTGTCCTCCTACCCCTTAGATGCGGAACCCCTGGAAAATATTCATTAAATTTTAGCACACCCGTCGGACACGGGGCATGCGCTACGCGGCGAGGGCGCGGAAATAGCTGCGGCGGTCGGGAGAGGTGATCTGGACTCCGAATTCGTAGGTGCGGCCGTCCTTCGAGGCGCTGCGACCATTGGATGCGGCCGCGCATGGCTTTGGCGCCTTTTTCATTGTAGACGAGGCCGTCGAGGTGACGACGCAGCCTTTTTTCAGGAGACGCTCGGGAGGGTCGGCGGCGTCGGCGGCCGGGACGTTCATCCATCACGCGCAAATCTGGCACGTAGCTGCGGTTGGCCCATTCATGCGACCATTGCAGGCCGACGCCGTCGTCGCCGAGGTCCTGCGCCCACATTTCCCAGCCTGAGCGTGCATGGCCGTTTCGTTTTCTGGGCGTGCCGGGCGGCAGGCAGTTCACCAGAACCTGGATCGGAAAACGTTTGGTGGTGCGGCGGTCGCTGTTTTTCATAGGGTTTCCCTCGTCATTCAAATCGGATGTCGTCGAGATAAAAAACGGCCCCATCGGGATTACTCTCGCGGCTCATCGTCCAGCAAAACCCGCCCGAAATGCTGGAGAGTTCCTGGCCTTTGAGGTCGATGTCGTACTCTTTCCAGTCCTTCGCCAGCGTGATAGGCCCGTTGGAGGCGGATCCGGAATCGGCGTAATCGCCGGAAATCCCGCCCACCTTGAACTCATCCACCATTTCGCCGCCCTTGTCTCCCCGGGCTTTGAACGCAAGCCGGCGGCCCCGTTGAGATTGAAGCCGCCGGGCCGGTTGCCCCAGTTGTTGGGCGGATACTGCCAATAGAGTCCGGCCCAGCCGTTATTTCTGTTTGCCCTCGGCGGTATAGGTGATGCGGACCACCGGCTTGGCTTTCTGGGAGCCCCGGGGAACCCAGTGATCATCCAGACGGATATCGCCATAATCCCCCATCCAGCCCGAAGGAGCAAAATGGTTGTCCCGGGAATGGTACTCTTTATAGATGTAGAAAGGAAAATGTTTGAGCGGATAAGAGGATGCTCAAAGCAAGAAAGCAGGAGAGCAGCCAAATCAAAGAGCAAACAGTTGCCCTGCTTTATTGTTGATATTGGATTTGATCAAAGTAAGCGATACCTCCTTGTCCAGCCGGCAGGCGCCGACCGGAAGCGGCGTAAAGACAAACGTCGCTTTGAAGAAGTCTCGGACATTGGCCAACTGCGAATTCGGTATCGGTATCCTATACTGCTGCCAGGGAGGAGATCGTCAATCCTGCGGCGGCAAGGCGTAAATCTGGTTACGGACCGTTCGGGTTACAGGCATCATCGGTTGCGAGGCCATTATGGAAAGCGTCAGGCAGGGGGAATTAACGGCCGCGCATGCCGTCCGGCGGAGATCCCAGGGCTGGCCACTTCGATTTTGAGCGCCGTGTCGGTGGAGAGGGCTCCTCGAGCATAAAAACGTCGCTTCGTGTATCCGGCCTGCTGTTAGGTTGCCGTGCCGGAGCATGACTTATAGATCGCTAAGAGTTGGCGTATTATCGATCGCATCGATGCAGGTCAAACCCGGCGAAATTATGCGTCGGATTCTTGCGCGGGACACCCGAGATTGGTCGACCAGCCTGGCCCGTCCAGCTGTAGCGGGATGGACCGGTGGCTGATGGGGATTGGACGTGTCGTTAAACGACAGGGTTTGCCCTCGGGAGCCGGGATATTCAAAAGCCCCGCCGCCGGTTTGCAGCTCATTGTTGAAGATAACGAAAGTCGGCGGCATTCTCCGAAGGTCCCCGTGGGACCTCCGCCGGAAGCATCGCTTGCGTGCGGTCGAAAGGCGGATCCCACAACCTGTCACCGCCAGGCACAGGACAATGAAAGAGGGATATTTTCTCTTGGCACGAATGTTCACCCTTTAAGATCGTCACTTCCACGCGACGGTTAAAGGGCGCGGCCGATTTTGGTGCTTTGTCGGCAATCGGCTTGGTGTCGCCGTACCTGTGATCTGGAAGCGGGCGGCTTCGTACCCGCCGTGCTTAATGAGATAGTCCCGAACCGTTTTCGCCCGTAATTCGGAGAGCCTCAGATTGAAGTTCTTATCCCCCGGAATTGTCCGTGTGTCCTTCGATCAGGACGCGGTTGGACGGGTAGGCGCTCAGAAGGGTGATCAGCTGATCCAGGACTTTGCCGCTCGCGGCTCCAAGACGGCTTGTCCCGGCAAAAACATCAGACGGGAACTGAAACTGACCTTCAAGCCCGTATCCACCTGCTTGACCTGGAGGTCCTGAGTCTCGGGCGGCGGCGCGGTGGGCGTGGACCAGACCGGAACACTCGCTGCGGCCGTCGTCTCGCTGGGGAGCTGGCCTTTCAGCTCCGGAGAGGGGCGGATTCCGTTATTCCAGATCGCCATCCTTCAAAAGGATATCGTCCAAATAAAACTGCATTCACCATTTTCAAAAGGAAAATCCGAATCCCGCGATGATATGCCGCAAATCTTTCTTCGTAAATCGATGGTGTATTGTTTCCACTCCTTGGTCAGACGAATGTTGCTCAAAGTCGCCACATCGGAATCAGGATATTGTCCGATAATCCCGCCGATCCGGAACTCATGCACGCGCTCTCCTCCGTTTTCCCCCCGCCCCCAAAAGGTGAGCCGCGTGGCCCCCCAGGCCATATCCCGCCCGGCCCGGAACGTCCCCCCAATTATTGGGAGGGTCCTGCCAATAAATTCCCGCCCATCCCTCGGGCCCGACGCCTTGTAATTATTCGCAGCCAAGGGCCGTTCCCAACGGGCGACTTCAGATAGGCTCCGGACATCGTCAGATCGCTGTCGCCCATGTAGCCGGAAGGCGAATAATGCGAGTGCCGCGCGCCCTTTTCGGTATAGACGGAAAATACCTTAAAAGGCGGAGAGCGGACCGGTCGGACGCCGGCGCGCGGGAGGCGGCCAGTGCCGAGTGTCCTGGAGCGGATCGTACAGTACTCGTGGCTCGACAACCGAGAAACACGGAGACTGACAAACGATGGGCGCCAGACGCAATCTCTCATGGCACGCTTCCCCCCTCAACTCCCTCTTAGACAGACTATTGCTCGAAACGAATTTCGTCCAAATAAATGACAAACCCGTTCGGATTGTCATCGCGGCTGGCCGACCAGCAGAAACCGCCCACGATGTGGGACAAGTTCTTGTCCGCCAAGTCGATCGTGTATTTTTTCCAGTCCTTGGTCAAGGTAATGGGACCGATCGCGCCGGAATCGGAATCGCCATGCTCGCCGGTGATGCCGCCGACCTTGAATTCCGCAATTTTCTCTCCGCCGTCTTCGCCGCGGGCCCAGAATGTCAACCGTTTATAGGCGGACAAATCAAACCGCCCGGCTTTTCGCCCCAATTGTTCGCGGGATGCTGCCAGAAAACGCCCGTCCAGTTGGCGCCTTGCGTCGCTTGGCCGGAATAAGTAATCTTGATGCAGGTCTTGCCGTCGGCTGGATCCGTCGTGTTGCCGTCATCGATCTTCAATCCCCGTAATCCCCCATCCATCCGGAAGGAATGAAATGGTTGACTCTCGCTCCTTTGTCCGAATAAACGTAAAATACGTTCTTTACGGAGGAGTCGGTCGCCTTTTTTCACCACCGGATCCGCGAATGTTCCCGCGGACAGGCCTAAAATCAAGGCGAATGTAACCCAGCGTCCTTGTCGTCTCATCATCGTAGTCTCCTTTGTTTGGTGTGCCCTGGATTGGCGGCCTACTTTAGAATATCGATCTCCACGCGACGGTTTTGCTGGCGTCCCACCTCGGTCACGTTGGACGCGATGGGCCGGCGCTTGCCGAAGCCGACGACCTTGATGCGCGCGAGGGCAATGTTACCTTTGTGAATCAAATAATCCGACACGGCGCGCGCGCGATTTTCTGACAGGCGCTGATTGAGCTCCGCGCTTCCGGTGGAATCCGTGTGCCCGCTGATGCGCAGGCTATTCGTCGGATAGGCGCGCAGAAGATCAATGACCTGATCGAGTCCTTCTTGGGCCGATGCTTTCAAATCATACTTATTGACGTCGAAAAGAATCAGCGAGCTCACGTTCACCCGCAGGCCTTCAGGGATGTTCTCGAGTTTATAGGACTTGAGCGCCGGAGCCGTGGGCTTAGGCGCGGGTGGCGCGACGGGAGGCGGCGCAGGCGCCGGCGTCGCCGAACGAATTTCGATCGTCAAGGCCGGGCTGTTCGCGTCATTGCCATAGAGATCGACGACGTTTAAGCTCACGCTGTAGAGGCCTGCGGGCAGGATTTTCCCGTCGGGGTCGATCCCTTCCCACTGGATCTCTTTAGGCGGCGCGCCATTGCCGTCCCATTGGCGCCGGATTGGCCCTGCGAGTTGCGGCCAAAAGCTTCCAGGACAGAAGGCCGGATTCCGCACTGGCCGTCGGATAAATAACCACGTTGCGCGTCGGTCCCGATCCATCGGGCGTGAACACCGGATCGCTCACGGCCACACGCACTTCAGGAAGCGACTGCGGCAACGGCCGACCGATGGCCTCAAACTTGTTCGAGAAATCGTGGATCAGCGTGAAGTGATAGCTGAAGAAGAACGAATATTCATTAAACGCGGCGATATCGGAACCGATAAATTCGTCCGTCATCCGGGTCCCGGTGTAGCGAAAACCCGCTTCGGCGTTCTTCAGGAAGGTGAAGGTCAATCCCGCCTGATAGATGTGGTGATACGTCCATCCCAGTTGATGGCGTAGTCTAAGGCGCCCACACATCCTGACTGTAACGGAAGAACATTTTCACAAAGCCATTGTCGGCGGCGAGGCCGCCGGCCATGTAAACCGTGGACGGTTTATAAAAGTTCGTCGCCGGCGTAGAAGCGATCGCCGCGCCCACCAAAGCCTCGCCTCCGGACAAATCCCCTGCACGTGCCACTCGTCGTGCTTCCAGCGCAACAGGCCCGTCGCCGAACTAAAAGGATGGGAGGTGGCCGAGGCGCCGTATGATCGATGGGATCAAAAATCAAATTGTGCTCTTCGTCGTAATAATAGAGACGATCCGTATCCGTCGGGTAATGCGTCAAGCGATACTGCAGCACGCCGACCCACGTGGCGTCTTCATCGGGATTATAGTTCCAGTCTTCGAGAACATTTCTCTGATATTTAAAGAACGGCGTCCCCGGCGTCGGATCGTACACCATCGTCAAGCTGAAAATATGCGCTTCCCGATTATCCCAATCGACGCGGAACGGATCATCCGGTCCGCGCGGCTCGGCCAAAAGCGCGCCGGGATTGGCGTCCGTCCCTTCGTAGAGGAGCGGCACGGGTCCGATCACGGGCCGGCGATAGGTATAGGCGCCGGAGAAGGTCCAGTCCGTTAAAACGGTTCGCGACGCGTCCATATCCACTTGCTGCTTGTCTCCGGCCACAGGGCCCATAGGTGTAGCCGAGCCCGGTCAGATCCAGCCATTCGGGCGGACGGTACTCCACGCGCGACGTGAAGCCGAGGGCGTCGCTCGTTTTGGTTGTGTCTTCGCTGATCTGGTTATCGCCATTGACGTCCTGATAAACCCGGTCTAAACGAAACGGCTGATAAAGGAGTCCCGCATGGCCCACGACACGATCGGAAAAAGGATAACTGGCGTTGTAGGACAGCGTCCAACGCCGCTCGTCGGTGCCCTCAAATCCGAAGGGAATATTTTCATTGCGATAAACGAGGCTTTGCTCGAGATTCCGGATCGTCGGAGCGTCATAGCGGGCATACACGCCCGAGCCATACGTCCATTGAGGCTCCGTGCCTCCGAGGATGTCGAGCGTTCCCAGGTCGGACTTCACCCGGAACTCGCCGCCGCGCGGGGCGACATCGCCGTTAATGTTGCGGTAATAATTGACGTCCGTCTGCATCGGCAAGAGATGGAATAGATCATTCTGACCGAGCCAATCGAGGTTCGGGGTTCCTTCAAAACCACGGAGCATCACATTCCCATCGTCGTATTTTATTTCTCCGCGTACAATTTTCGCCGTGCGGTCGTCATCGGCCATGCGATGCTCGTCATTGACCGGAAACCAGTAGGCCTGATTATAGTTGCCGATCAGCTCGGTGCCGATGTCCATCGAAATGGCTTTGGTGGGATGCAGACCCAGATCAAAAAAGGCGCTCTGACCGCTGCGCGCGGTTTGGTCTTCCTGCGACGTGCTGCCGGGAGTAAAGGTGTAAACGTTGTCGATACCGGTGGGAGACGTTTGCTTACTCCATCCCGGCAACAGGCGATGAAAAACGATGTCTGTCTCTAAGGCGGAATCCAGGCGAACGCTGCCCGTCGCGAGTTTCGAGGCGTCATAATTCAGGATGGGATTGGCGAGATCGGTTTGCCACCACGGAAGCGTATTCGAATCCGGAGAATTATTATTCAAATAGGCGTTGGAGCCCGGCGGCCGGGCGAACAAGGAATTATCGGCCCAACTGAGTTCTCCGCCCCAAGAAGGATCGTAAGAAGAAGCGGCAGTGTCTGCAAAAGAGAAATCAGAAATCAAAATGCAGAATGCAAAAAGAAAACCGATTCCGACGGTCTTTTTGAATTTTGAATTCTGAGTTCTGAATTCGCTCACTGCGGAAGTCCCCTTTTGGCCCATTCTACAGAATTCCAGAGTTCATCCTTAAAAAGGAAATACGCCTTACGCAATTGACGCTCAAAAGGACTGTTGGTCCCATCGCCCTGGCCCACGATACCATACCATTCTTCATAACTCCAGCCGTCCGGGAAAGGCCCCGCGAACTGGCCGGCCGTATCATGCACGGCGGGATCGTACGCGGGCGGCGGCCCCGCTTTCCACCATTCGTCCATCCATTCGAACAACACGCCGCCGATGGCATTGCCCGTTCCTGGGCCGCCGCCGAGATTGCGTTCGATATCGTTCCAATTGCTGCGTAAATACTCCGCCTGAAGCGCCTCCGCTTCCGGCTCGGGTTTATGACGGTTGTACGCCGGACATCCGAACTCGGAAATGAGCATCGGTTTCCCCCATTCATCCGCCGCGTCGCGCCAGAAACTATTCCCCATCCCGTGATTGCCGCGATAGGCATTGGCGCCGAAAATATCCACGTCAGGGCATAATTTCGCCGCCTTATCAATAAATCCCAAGTCGCCGTTAGAAAGGGCCACCGGATGGTTGGGATCAATCGATTTGATCAGCTGCGCCGCCTTGTTGACGAAACTGTAATACACGTCGGGATAGTCGCGGGCGTTATTGGCGTTTCCGTAATTGTTTTCATTTCCGAGCACCCAGAATAGGATGTACGGTTCATCTTTATACTGTTCCACCATCCGGCGGACAGAGGCGAGCATCTTGACCTGCTGGTCCGGATCGCGATAATCCGTCCCCGCGCTCCATTCCGCATCCGACCCAATCGTGTAGGCGCCCAGAAAATCCCCCATGATCACGCGAATTCCATAGGTATCGAATAGATCCTGAAGGAGCTGCTGATTATAGCCGTGGTGATAAATCCGCAGGGTATTGACGCCCATGTCCTTCATCAAGTTGAAAATCCCCGACCGCCGGCTCATCCGGATCTTGCTTGTTGTTGCGGTTCCGGTCACCCAGGAATCATACGGTCCGTCGATTTTACCGTTTTTGTTTTGGTCGGCGATCATCCAATCGCGATGCGGCACCAAGGTTCCGTTATCCGGAGACTGGCCTACGGGGCTGACGCTGTAGCTCATGCCGCGAATGACATAAGGCGTTTTATTGACGAAGAGCTGCCAATGGCCGTTGGCGTATTGCGTCAGATGCACGGCGCCATGGCCGAGCTGCCGGGACACCGTCTGCGACGTTAAATCCATGCGTGCGGGCTGAACCGGATTCTGGACGGCGCGCAGACGTCCCGGATCAATTTCAAAAACATCATTGAGAGGATCCGAGTCAAAACGGTTGCGGATGCGGATGCGCCCCCCCTGGAGCTGCATGCCGAGCTCCGGATGCGTGCGCGTCAGATAATCGACGCTATCGAGGGCCGCGGGCCCTACGTACCAGGGCGTTTTCCAGGACGTGCTGCCGGCCGCCTTAGGGAAATGAACGACGGTCGCATAGTAAGCCTTGATGGCCTGAGTCAAAAGACCGGCCTTCTCGAGCATCATGGCCGTATAAAATTGCTTCACCCCGGCCGGCTGATCATGGTTGGAAGCCCATTTGAAAAAGTTCGCTTGAAGATGATCGGAGTTCACGTAATCCCAAACGTTTCCCTCAAGGCCTTTTTCAGCCTGCACTTTTTGGAAAGCCGGGATCTTTTAAAAGTCCCGACACGTTCGGATAAATTCCCTCTCCGACGGCTTTGGAAAGCCCTTCGCGATCATTGATGAGATACTGATATTGGGGGGTTCCGATGTTCGCAAAACGGCCGTAATGATCGTAATGAACAACCGCTTCGCGTCCTGGATCTGAGAGCCGAAACTCGTCAGTCGCCTGGGCGGGCAAACAAAAGAAGAGCGCCAGACCTGCAAGATAAGAGAAACGCACGAGATGATTCTCCCACATATTTAGGGAACATCCCCTATAGACCGTTCAGGTAAAAATGCCGGGCTTCAAGACCCATGCATTTTCTGGGACTACATTTTGAGAGCGCCGGCCGTAATGCCGGCCACGATATAGCGCTGCATGACAAAATACAGAGTCAGGATCGGAACAATGGAAATGGCGATGCCGGCCATGAAGAGCGGATACTCGGTGATATGCGATCCTTGAAACACCATGAGCCCCGCTGCAGTGGCATCGAGCTTGCGATCGGAAAGAACCAGCATGGCCAGAAGATATTCGTTCCAAACCGCGAGCGCATTAAACACGGCCAGGACCGCCACGGCCGGCTTGGCCAGCGGCATGGCGACATGCCGATAGACTTGGAATTTATTGCAGCCATCAATCCGCGCGGCGTCTTCGAGATCCTGAGGGAGTTTATCGAAAAATGTTTTTAAGAAAAAAATCCCCAGGGCCAGGCCGCCGTTAATTTGCGGCAGAATATACCCCAGCCGCGTGTCGATCAAGATGCAGTTTATCAGCACGCACATACAGCGCGATAAAAGATCCCGGAATCGGGATCATCATGGTCGAAATAATGCATCATAAAGATGAAATTGCGCCCGGGAAACTGCAGGCGAGAAAAAGCATAGGCGGCCATCGAGGCGGTCCATGATGACGCCAAAAACCACCACGGCCGTATAAAGAAGGCTGTTGAAGAAATACTGGCCGAAATGGCCCCGCGTCCAGGCCTCGTAGTAATTTCGCCAATGCGCGTGATGAACCCAAAGGCGCATATCCGAAAAAACCGTGCTTTGGGTCTTCAGGCTGGACGCCACCATCCAGACAAGCGGAAAAAGGCAGGCGACGGCTACCGTCATGCAGACAATCTCGAGCCAGCCCATGACGGATCCAATGTTTGATCTTATACGATCCAGAACTGGAATTGAATTTTCTCGTCGGACGCGGCGGGGTTAAGATCGCATCCATGTCAGGAGTACCGGGAGGACCATTTCGACAACCGCATTTGAACCATCGAGACGGCCAGCAAAATCAGGCCGAACAAGATGCCCAGCGAACAGGCATATCCGAAACGCGAGGAGCCGACCATCGCCGCCAGGATACGCGTGATCGGAACCTCCGTGTGGTAGCCCGGGCCGCCGTTGGTGGTCGACGATAATAATGTCAAAAATCTGCATCGTCCCCAAAATGGTCAGGATCGAAACCAAAAAGAAGACGGGAAGCATGAGCGGCACGGTAATTTGGAAAAGATCGTCCATTCGCCCGCTCCGTCTACGCGCGCGGCCTCGTTAAGCTCGCGGGGAATCGCCTGCAGGCCGGCCAGAAGAATCACGAAGCCCCATCCGAAACCTTTCCACATATGGATCACGGCAATGCCGAAGATCGCGGTTTTGGGATCGGCCAGCCACGCCCGGGCGAAGTGCCCAAGCCCCACGCCCGTCAAGCGCATAATTCAAAAGCCCATGAGACCCGTCGAAAATCCAATTCCAGACGAGCCCGACCACGATCCCGGAAAGTACCGGCGGCAAATAAAAGACAACCCGGTAAAAATTCTTCCCTTCGAATTTCCCGGTCGACAATCATGGCCAGCACGAGGGCGAGAGAATTCTGGAAAGACCAGCGTCAAGAGCGTGATGACGCCGGCATTCCTCATCGAGATCCACCAGGACGTATCGTGAAAATGGCGGTCGCGAAATTGGCCAGCCCGACAAAATCCATCTGCGACGGAGATTCCATCCCATTCAAACACGCTCAGTTGAAAAACTTTAAAGAAAGGAAAAAGGGAAAAAACAGCAAACAGAAGAACGGCGGGAATGACGAACAAATAGGTGGTGAACAGGTCCTTCGCGCGGGTCCAGTTCACCGCCGGGCCTCTTTAATGCGCGTGCCGGCGCGTTCGAGTTGTTCACGTTTCATTTTTTCGACATCGGCGGCGACCTGTGCGGGAGTTTTTTCGCCGATCAGAATCGATTGGATGCCCTTTCGAAGGCTTCAATGACCGTGGGGAATTCCGCCACGGGCCATTGGGAGGGATGCGTCGTCATATCCATCTGGGATGCAAAAGCGGCCAAAAGCGGAGGCAAATGTCCCACGCTTGCCTTATTCGCCGGAAGATTCATGCGTGTCTTTGGAAAGCGCCGCCTGCTGATCGGCTCCCGTCAGCCATTGCAGGAAATCCACGGCTTCCTTTTGGTGCGTGAACTGCGCATTCACCATAAACGAGGATCCCGCTCCGCCCCAAATGCGCATCGGGATACTGAGTCCGAAACCCGCGGAGGCAGCATGGCTCCATAATTCAAATCGGGATTCATTCCGCGATAGACATTGACACACCAAGACCCGTTAAAGGCAAAAGCCGCCTTGCCATTGGCAAAGGTCTGTTCGGCCGTTTTGTTAATCATCGTGACCACGCCGCTCACCAAGAGATCTTCCTTGCGGATCTGATCGAAAAGGCAAAAAACCTTGATCCAATCCGGATCGGTATAGGGAACCTTACCGCGAAACGTGTCCAAAACTTTCTTTCGCCCATGATGTTGAACGCATAATTGTTGGCAAAGCAATCGATCATCCACGTCTCGCCCCAGCCGCTCACCAGGCCAGGAATCCCCGCCGCTTTGAGTTTATGCCAATCGCTGATGAATTCGTCCCAGGTTTCCGGCGGCTTGTTGGGATCGAGTCCCGCCTGCTTGAACAAATCCTTGTTGTAAAGCATCTGGATATTCGTGACATCGATGCGGCACTCCATAAATGCCGGGCGTGACGCCATATTGATTGCCGGCTTCAAAGGTATTGTTGGCGAGCGCTTTGGCAAAAAACTGGTTGCGCCAGGCATGATTGTTGGCGTCCATCGCCGGTCCTCGAGGTTCAACATGTGGCCCGACTTGATGAAGCTGGCCAGATCCCGGGATTCTCCAGAACGCCAAAGATATCCGGAAGCGTATTGGTCTGCGTCGCCGCGCGAACGCGGGAGGAATAGGCATCCGACGGAGCATAAAGTTCAAGGCGGACTTTGGTCCCGCGTAGCTTTTGATAATGTTCGGCCAGCTTCTGCAGCGCATCGTCGCGGTCGGTCATCCAATGCCAGACGACGATCTCGTTTGTCGCCGGAGTATCGCTTTTCTGGCATCCGGCAGACAAGAGGGCCAGAAAAACGCCGCCGGCGGTGAGACCGAAGAAGAAGAGATCGCGTTCTCATGAGAAATGAGGCTCGGATTATACTTGAAAGATTACTTCTCATTCCACATTTCCTTCATTCTGAAGTAGGCAGGACGCAGAACGCGGGCGAAAGGGACTGCCTTTCCCCGAGCCCTGGCTCACCAATCCAAACCATTCCTCATAGCTCCACCCGTCGAGAAAAGGGCCGCCGAATTGCGGAACGGTATCATGCACATCCGGCTGCAGATTCTTATACTGCGCCGCTTTGGCCGCATACCATTCCGGTCTTTCCCGTCTGGATCTTGAGCGGCAAATCGCTGTTGGCTTTCCACCATTCATCGATAAATTCAAAGAGGACGCCGCCCAAAGCATTGCCCACGCCGCGTCCCGCCATGTTGCGCCTCGAAGATCTTCCCAGTTATTGCCAGATACATCGCTTGATACGCCTCAGCCTGGTCCTTCGAATATCCTTCCGCGTAGGCCGGCGCGCCAAATTCCGTCACCAGCACCGGTTTATCGAGCTGCTCACGGACATCCTGAAAAAAGCTGCGTCCAAACCCTTGCTCTCCGCGGTAGACGTTGGCGCCGAAGACATCGATATGCGGAGCCTTTTCCTTAATAACATCCAAATAAGAGCACATCTCCGTTGGCCAGCGCGACAGGGCGAGTGGGTCTAGTTGATGAATGAGCTGGGCCGCGCGATCGACCAGCTCAAAAAAAGCCTCGGGGTCTTTGCCGGAATTGTTTCCCACGCCGTAGACATTTTCATTCCCCAGCACCCACATCAGGATGTAGGGTTCATCCTTATACTCTTCCACCATCTTGCGCACGCTGTCGAGCATCTTCTCCTGCTGCGCCGGGATTGCGATAATCCGTCCCCTCCGCCCAGTCGGCGCCGCTGTCGACGGCATATCCCCCGAGAAGATCGCCGCACAGGACATAAAATCCGTAGTCCTTATACAGCCGCCGAAAAAGTTCCTTGTTGTAAAGGTGATGATAAGCGCGCAGCGTATTGGCGCCCATGTCCTTTGAGAAGCTGCGCATCGCCGACCACCGGCTCGTCCGCGATCCCGCACGCCGTTGCCATTTTTATCGACATACGATTCAAAAAATCCGTCATGGAGCCCGTTATGATTGGTATCCAACAGCTGCCAATCTTTCGACACATTCCAGGTCCCGCGGTCCGGGCTCAACCCCACCGGCGTGACGGAATAGGTGATGGCTTTGATCTTGAAACGGCTGGCCATCCACAAAAAGCTGCCAATGATGGTTGGCATATTGTTTCAAGCTGGACTTTGGGTCCGCCGATCGGTTTTGAATGACCGCGAGTGTTCGAAAGGTCACCGTTTTTTCGAGTCTGTCCCTTTCGGTCGGCCACCAGACGTCCGGGATCGGCGCTGAACACGTCATTGTTCGTCTGCGTATCGAACTTTCCTTCACCTGGATTTCCCCCCCGGTCCCATCGCATTTTCAAATCCGGATGCCGCCGCAGAAGCTCCTCCATGCGGTCCAGCGACGCGGGGCCCATATACCAGGGCGTGTTGAAATAGGTGTAGCCCGACGGCTTTCGGGAAATGGACGGCCACGGCATACAAGCCTTTACCGCCTCTTCCAGACACCCCGAGCGTTCCAGCATCAGCGCGGCATAGAACTGCTTGACGCCGGGATCTTCGGCGCGCGTGGCCCATTTATAAAAATTCAGGGCGGACGTTGGCGTATCCACAAAATGCCATTGATTGCCCGAAAGCTTTCCTTCTTTATTGGAGTCTTTGATAGGCCGGATCTTTCAAGACATCCGTATTGGGATAAATCCCTTCTCCAGCCGCGCGAGCAAGCCGGCGCGGTCGGTGATGGTGTAACGGTAGCGAGGGGTCCCGAGGTCATCAGAACCGACCATACGTCTCATAATCGATCGGACCTGCGATTCCGGGAAAGGCCAGCGTCAGCGTATCTTGCCCGGAACGGCATCTGCGCCCGCGTCAGCGCGGGATGTCGTGCGCGCCCACAGCAGGTGGCGGACACCAGGCAGAACAGAGCAAGAGTGACAAGTGAAAAGACCCGCGGTGCTTCATATCTCTCCATGTCTCATAAACGTGGCATATTTCAGCATATTCCGGGGGGGTCTTTACAATTAATTTACAGGTTAGTAATCTACATGTTACAGCCGGTACACTGGAGGTAGTATGACACATCGGAGGGATCTATGAAAGTTCTGGTGGTGGAAGACGATCGGTCCATCCAGATGGTTTTGGAGCTGGTGCTGAACCGCATGGCCAAGTGCGACGTGATCACGGCTTCGGACGGCCCGGAGGGTCTGGCCAAAATTCAGAAGGAAAAGCCGGATGTGGTGCTTCTGGACCTGATGCTCCCGGGGATGGACGGTTTTGAAATCTGCCAGCGGGCGAAGGCGGACGAAGCGACGCGGCAGATCCCGATCATTTTTCTGACGGCCCAGCCTCAGCCGGCTTCGGTGGCGCGGGCGATGGCGCTGGGAGCGGCAGGATATCTGGTCAAGCCCTTCGATCCGATCAAAGATCATCGATCAGATCAATGAAGCGCTGGCGCGCGTGCAGTCGCCGCTTCATCACGAAATAGAAAAAGGTTGTATTTTCGCGGATCATCTGATAAAAAAACTTATCATGGGTGAACCGGCTTTGGATTTAAGCGAAATTATGGACCTCTACAAAGAGGATGCCCGGCGCATGATCGGGCAGATGCAGTAGCCTTGATCGCGCTGGGAAGACGTCCAGCAGGGCGGACCGGCGCGCCAGGAATGCGTCGACTCTCGCATCAGCTTCGCGGGTCCGGCCGCACCTACGGATTTCGCGAAGTCACACGGCTCTGCAAGGCGATGGAAAATATTATGCAGAAGCTCGAAAATAACAAATTGCCGGCCGATGATCGGATCCAGGAGTCGCTCCAGTCGAAAATCGAGCGGTTGTCCGCCATTTTTTACGTAAAGGAAGAGGGATCGACATGGTGTCTCGAAACGGTAATCGAAATGTGCTGGTCTGCGAAGACGACCCCGCGATGGTCCGTATTTTTCAGTTTTTGCTTCGCCAGCAGGGCATCCGCGACGTGATCACGACCGGCAACGGCTCAGGAGGCGGCGCCGCTGGCCCTGACAACATAAACCCGCGCTGATTCTTCTGGACTTGATGCTTCCGGGCAAAGAGGGTTGACCGTTCTGCAGGAACTCAAGGAAAACGAAGAAACCCGGTTGATCCCCGTGATTGTCGTCTCCGGGAAAGAATCCCATGAGCAGGTCCAGCAGGCGATGATGGCGGGCGCCATTGATTACGTGATCAAACCATTTGAACCCATGGAACTCGGCGACGCGCATCAAGAATTTTCTCGACACGCTTAATCCACGGATCCGTCGCCGGACCCGGAGGACTGCGCTGATGCCCTCCCCGCTCTCCGGCCATTTTCGTCCGGTTCGTCCGGCAACAGGCGTTCCAACCTTGGAGAGATCCTCGTGGAAGTCGGCGTCATTTCCGGGAGCAACTCCAGCAGGCGCTGACCGCCGCGGGCGGATCGGAAAACGACCTCGCCAAATGGCTGATCGATCTGGGATTTACAACGGAAGAAAAAATCATGAAAGGGATCGGCATCAAAGCCAAGGTCCCCTACTTCACAAGCTTGGAAGGACTCTATACGCGGAATCCGCCAACATTATTTCGGAAGAACTCGCGCGGCGCCTCCAAGTCGTCCCGCTTTTCAAGATCGACAACATCGTGACCGTGGCGATGGTCAATCCCCTCGACGTCTACATCATCGACACGCTGAGCAAAACCACGGGCTTCCGGATTGATCCCGTCGTCTGCATGCGCTCCACCATATTTCGAGACCATCAACAAGCTTTATGGCGGATGGGAAGGATCCATTCGCGGAGATTCCCAGGAAGCGCCGACGGAATTGCCCGCCGCCAAGCCATGGGAATCCCCGCCGCATCAACCGAGAAGCGGCAAGATTGCCGTCACGAATGGGACGGAAACGCTGTACATCGACCCCGCTGATGAAGCGGAGGCCGCGAAAGACGGATACAGGAGAGTGTAATGGGCTGGAAAGACCGATCGATCCAGGCTCGGAAGCAATGATCCGCCTGCACGCGCCCAGCTGGAAAGTTCGAGCGGCCCCTGCTGAGCGGCGCGCCCGCGGCCCCCAGCAGCATCCCTCCAAAATCAGCGCGCTGGACACCGCCTCCTGTTCCGCATGCCGACTCGAGCTTCCAACCTCCGGCGACGACAGCTCTCAACAAACTGGTCGAAAGCATGCGCGGCAAGATGCCGGACCAAAAGATGTCGCAGATGGACATCATTCAGCGCGACATCCAGAAAACCAGCGAGGACATGCCGATCGTCCAGCTGGTGGACGCCATTTTCCGCCAAGCCGTCGCCAAGAAAGCGAGCGACATTCACATCGAGCCGTACACCGACCACACCGAAGTGCGCTACCGCATCGACGGCGTCCTGCGTCCCGTGATGACGGTTCCGAAGGAATTTGAAACCGCGATCACCTCGCGCATCAAAGTCATGGCCAATCTCGACATCACCGAAACCCGCCAGCCCCAGGACGGACGCGTCATGACCGAAGTGACGCGGCCGCCCGGTCGATCTGCGTATCTCGACGCTTCCCATCATTCACGGAGAGAAAACGGTTATCCGTATTTTGGACAAAGGCGCCATCGAATTTGAACTGGCCAAACTGGGGTTCGAGTCCGAAAGCCGTCGAAGATGTTTACGGAAGCGCTCGAAAAACCCAACGGCATCATCCTGGTCACCGGCCCCACCGGCAGCGGAAAATCGACCACCCTGTACACGGGCCTGACGATCCTGAACTCCCCGGACACCAATATCGTCACGCTGGAAGACCCGGTCGAATATCCAGATCCCGCGCATCAACCAGGTGCAGGTCAACACCAAAGTCGGGCTCACCTTCGCCAAAGGGCTGCGTTCCATCCTGCGGCAGGACCCGGACGTCATCATGGTCGGAGAAATCCGCGATCTGGAAACGGCGGAAATCGCCATTCAGGCCGCGCTCACGGGGCACTTGGTGCTTTCCACGCTGCACACCAATGATGCCCCCAGCGCGATCACGCGCCTGCGCTACATGCGGGTCGAACCTTTCTTGATCAGCGCGTCGCTGCTTCTGGTCATCGCGCAGCGTCTGGTGCGCGTCTTGTGCCCCAACTGCCGGGAAGCCTACGAACCCCCCGCGCCGATCTCGAGAAGAGCTGGAGAAAGCCGCTGCGTCTTACACCGGACCACGAACGTATTTCAACCCGAAGGGCTGCGAAACCTGCAATCAGACCGGCTATAAAGGCCGCAAAGGTCTCTATGAAATTTTCCAGATGACGACGCGCCTGCGTGAATTGGTCGTCGATCCCAAAACCTCTCTGGAAGAAATCCGGGCCGATCGTGCGCGAAGACGGGATGACGAACTCTTTATGAAGAAGGCGCCTATGCCGTCGTGACCGGCGACACCTCCGTCGAAGAGATGATGCGCGTCTGCACCCTCGAAGAATAGGGACCCTGTGCCCAAATTCAACTATATCGCCTCCAACTCCGAACGGAGAATCCTCCCGCGGCGTCCTGGACGCGTCCAGCAAAGCCGATTTAGCCAAAAAACTCAAAGGAAAAGGGCTTTTTCTGGTGTCCTGCCGCGCGGAAGAAGGCGCCGAGAGCGCTGTCCCTGCGTCCCTCCCGCCATCGCCAACTGCCTCCGGGATTCGAACCGCCCCGCCGCCTGCTCTCTGCCTCGCGAATGCGAGCTGGATCAATCGACTTCTCGGACGTCCAACGCAGTCGACCCCAATGTCATGCCCGACGGGAAAAGTGGGCCTTAAAGAACTGGTGGTCCTGACGCGCCAGCTCTCGATCAGCATCAATGCCGGCATGTCTTTCGTCGAAGCGCTCCAGGGCCTGGCCAGCAATACCAAGAATCCCAAAACTCGGATGGATTCTGCGAAAGATCCTGGATGACGTGCTTCCGGAAAGCGGTTTTCCGACGCCCTGGCGGCGCACCCGGAATCTTCAGGCCCGTCTATGTGAGCATGACGGCCGCCGGAGAAGCGGGCGGGTTTATGCCCGAAGCGCTGAACCGCACCGCGGAATTTCTGGAAAAAGAAATCGAACTGCGCTCCAAAATCAAATCCGCGATGGTCTACCCGGCGGTCATCGGCGATCGTCGCGACCGTCGTGGTCATCGGCATGATGGCGTTTATCGTCCCGACCTTCGTGAAAGTGTTCCAGGACATGAACGCGCCCTTGCCGGCGCCGACGCGCGCGCTGATCGCCGTCAGCAATTTTACGCGCAACGGCGGGTTTCTTGCTCCCGTTGTTTTCGTCGGCTTGCTCATGTTCGCCCGGCGTCTGCGCAGGACCAACGAACGTTTTCGTGTTCTTCTGGGACGACAAAATCCTGAAGGTCCCGGTCTTCGGCAAGCTGATCACGCTCGAAGTGATCACGCGCTTTATCCGCACGCTCGCCAGCCTCGTGTCCAACGGCGTGATGGCCCTGCAGGCCATCTCGGTGGCGCGGCAGGTGGTGGAAAACCGCACGCTGGAAAGAGTGGTGGACGATATTTTCGCCAGCGTCCAGCAAGGCAACGGCATTTCCCCCGTTCTCTACAAAAGCAAGCACTTCCCCGTGCTGGTGGCCAACATGGTCTCGACCGGAGAAAAAACGGGCGCGATCCCCGAGGTGCTGACCAAAATGGCCGACTACTATGATGCCGAAGTCTCCGCCGCCATCCGCGACCTCCTGACGCTCATGGAACCCCTGCTGATCGTCTTCATGGCCGTCATCGTCGGCTTCGTGATCATGGGCCTGATGCTGCCGACATTCCAGATGTCCAGCTTGGTTGGGAATTAGTGTCCAGCCTTTCGATTGTCATTCCGACACTGAACGAAGAAGCCACTCTTGAAGACGTTATTCTGCGCTGCAAACCCTTCGCGGATGAAATATTGGTCATCGACGGACATTCTACGGACCGGACTCGGGACATTGCCAAACGCGCCGGAGCGCGCATCGAATTAGACAACGGGAAAGGCAAAGGGGCCGCGTTACGCCGGGCGGTGGAACAAGTCAACGGCGATATTATTGTTTTTATCGATGCGGACGGTTCCCACATTCCAGAAGATATCCCCAAGCTCGTGTTGCAGCGGCCAACGGCCAACGTGCACTCACGCGAAGTTTGGTCGGCAGGGCCGCTGCCGGTCATGCGGGCGCGGCGAGGCAGGATGTCGAAGTTGCTGAAAATCAACGTTGATAGATCGGCAGGGCCCGTTTTCCAGTTGCAGAATCGTAAGATTGATCGCCGTGGTGTAGATCGGACCGATGTAGCCTTGGGTCCAACGAACGTACTTGCCGTTGTCGTCGCCTCGGCCATCAGCTTGTTATAAACCTTGTCGCGGTAGGAATCCCACTCGGCTCCTCCCTCGCGGTATTTGACCTGTGCGTAGTAGTAGTGGGCATAGTGCCAGTGTCCGAAACCCTGGTTGGAAATGTCGGCCAGGTTGCTCTCGCAATACTTAAGCAGCTTGGGGACGTACTGGCTGTCGTAGTCGCCGGCATTGAACAGACAGGCAATCGCGGCGGCCGAGATGGCCGGCCGCCCCGCCCCCTTTAGAACTGTATTGTACTCCGCCGTCGGGCAGGGTGCATTTGCGGATATATTCGATCGCTTTGTCGACGACCTCGTTGGGGACCGGAATGCCGGCGTTGCGGCAGCCGCGCAGACCTTGGACCTGGGTGATGGTGGTCGAGCCTTCGTCAAAATCATTGCCATCCTTGGCACTGACGTAACCCCACCCCCCGGCCGCGGTTTGGGCCTCGCCGGTGAACTGCACGGCCCGGGTCAGGACGTCGACCAGTTCCTTGCGCCGGCTGACGTCTTCTTCTTCGCCCAAGACTTGCGAGAGAAACAACATCGAGTAGCCGTGTCCGTAAGTGTAGCGGTCGTCGCGGAGCGGATCGCCAATCAATCCATTGGGGCGGCTGCGGCTGATCAGATAGTCGACGGCCAGACGAATCTGCTTGGCGTAGCGGCCTTGAGTGGTGGTGGAACCTTCGGCCAGCAACGAGAGGGCGGCCAAAGCGGTCATCGACGTCGGATAGCGGCCGTCGTTGGCGGTCCAATGCCCGAGCCGCGATTGGGTGCTGGCGACCCAGTCGAGTCCGCGGGTGATCAGCTTCTGCCACGCGCGGATCTTGCGACGATCGGTCGCGGCTCGGCAGCCGCGGCCCGGCCGACGGCGGGCACGGCGGCCAGCAGCCAAGGCAAGGCGGCGAGCAGGACGTAGCCGGACCGCAAAGTTGGCTCCGGCAGGCTCGTTCCGGGTTAGTCATCGTCGACGTTCTCCTCGGGTCGCTGGCCAAGGCCGGTCGGCTCGATCTCGCCCGACGGCGCGCTGACGTTCGATCGACCGCAGGATCGCTCCTCCCAGCCCCACCCAGAGAAACCGGGCTTGGGCGGGGGTCGCGGCTTCGGCGGCGGAAGCGGCGTCGGTGAGGTGGAAGATGAACATAGTGGCGGAGAGCTATAGTGTCACCGCGTTGGCTTCGCGATCGCCCAGCAAGTCGAAATTCGTGATCATGAGCGGCAAGTCGTCTCGGCGGTGAGACCTGGCGGCCATTGCGTTTGTCGATCACTTGCACGACCGACTTGGCCTCGGGCTGGCCGGCTGGAGGTCTTATGGCGGTTGCTGAGGAAGAACAGCAGCGGCAATTCGCAGGGCTGCGTCAGGACCAACCCTGCTGCTGGATGACGACCGGCCGCGGCCAGAGCTTTTCGCCGCCGGCGCGATCGAAGGCATAAACCCGGCCGTTGATCAGCGGATCGTTGTTCAGCCCATTGGGACGGCTGAATATTCAAATTCGAATCGACGCTGGGCGGCAGAATTGGTGACCAACAGATATTGATCCGACGAGCGGAGCAGGCAGATGCCGGTCAGCGATCCTTTTCGGGGTCGAGCCGCTGTTCGACGAGCTTGCGTCCGTCGGCCAGTCGCACCAGCAGGAAGCGAGCCCGAGTTTCCAGCACGCCGAGCCTCGTCGGCGACCACGGCACCCTTGGCCCCGGGGCGAAGGTGTAGGTCCATTTGACGTCGCCCGACCAGATGTCGCGGAGGGTGACGACTGGCTTCGAGCTGGCCTCGGCGTCTTTCTTCGATTCGCCGCCGTTGGCGTCGATGACTTCCCAGACGAGAACATGGATCGGCCCATGGTCGCCATTCGTTGTTCCATGGGCGGGAACCGGTCGTTTGCCCAGCAGTTGTCCATCGAGGGCCCGCAGCACCAGGGCGTCGGGGGCCCGTTTCCTTCGGTGCGGGGCGACGATCAGAGGAGTTCCTCATCGCCGAAGATGTCGCAGCCAACCGGCACGTTTTTGCGGGTCCAGACTTTCTGTCGGCCTGCCCGGACGGGCCGATCGGGCGACCGGATCGATGCAAATCAAATCGCTTGAATCGTTGAAAGCAGATTCCGTCGAAATTGACCGGCCCATGTTGCCGATCGAATGGCCGTCGGGATCTTTGGCCACGTCGCGCTGTTGAAGTGAACCCCAGGGGGTGTTGATCGGGGTTTGATGATAGGCCATGTTTGACGGCATGCCGGGGACCTGCCCGGAGAATGGTATCTCCCACAAGATCCGCTTGGCGTTGGTGCCGGGCCGGAGAGTCGATCGCCAGGACTTGCTGGCCCCGCCACATGACCAACAGATTGCCGCTGGTGCGGACATAGTTGAGCATGGGATTGAAGCCGGCGTTCCAATTCGATCCTCGGTTGGAATGGGGTTCAAGCTGGGCCGTGAAGCGAGGGGTTCCGAGGCCATCGAGGCCGATGATGGTTTGCGGCTGCTGTTCAAGCACGATGGTCATGTCGGCAAAGAAGGGGGCGACCGGACCGTAAATATTCACGTCATAGGGGGACTGTTGACGGGAGTTGGCCAGCGTTCCGCCAGCAGCTTCTTTCACCTTCACCAGCCCTAGCGGCCAGGCGGTTTTTGTGTCCAACAGCTTACGCACCGGCACCTCGGCCGGCAGAGCGGCGATCGATTCGGCGCCGGTAGATCCATCGAGACAAGGAATGTCGGCCCATTGATCGCGCAGTTGTCGATAGTAGTAAATCGAAAGATCGGGCCGGCCGGCTTCGTCGAACAAGCGCACCAGTCGAACCATCACCGCGGGCCTGAACTTCGTCGGGCGAACGGGCCAGCCGCCGCAATAAGAACTCGCGCTGGATCAGCATGTCGGCGCCGGCCAGCAACGAGACGAGTCGTTCACGAGCCCCGGCCGCCAGCGGATGCGAGCCAAAGACTTCAAAAACTGCTCCAGTGCGGTGACCAAATCGGCGTCGATGGCCGTTTGCAGCCGGGCCGCCGCGCGAGCTGGTCGAGTTGCTCGATGTCGGCCGGGGAGGCGTGCGCCACGCAGCTCGCCCAGTTCCGATTGAATCCAGCGTTGACGGCGGACGGAGAGATTCTCGCCCGCCGGCTCGAGCGTGCAGTGATTGGCGGCCGCATGGGAAGCATTCGTCGGTTCATCCAACAGCGAGAGGTAGGCATCGTAGGCAGCCAGCGATTCGCCAGCCTGCTTGAGCCCGACCGCGGTCAGTCGCAGATAGGCGATGCGATCGGCCTGCTGGTCGATCAGTTCGAGTTCGGCGGCCTTGGGGCGGCTGCCGACAAAGTCGCGTCGCAGGCCTTCCAGCAGGCTGCTGACCAGCAAGCTGCGGGTGTGATCGTTGGGAGCCAGATCGAAGGAGCGGCGGAACAGATGAATGGACTAAGAGCGCTTCGTCAGCAATGTGA
>CAVXVL010000061.1:0-19980 GCA_963765085.1 Terriglobia bacterium
ATCGAGAAAGGCGTCGGCGTGGTGCTCAAAAACTTCCGCGGCATTCACGAGGCCGCAGGAAAATTACTCGCCTCACTCGATCAATATCACGCGGCGGTCGAGAAGATTGAGAATCGGGCGATCTTCGAGATCCCGGATATGCTGGCGAAGATTATAGAATCGGCGCAAAGATAGGCGCGCTATGTCGGCAAAACTTCTCGCGTAGTATCGCGACAACCGAGTTACGCAGCGTCGTCGTACGCCATCACCACTCTCTTCCCGAGCGCCTCGAGAGCCGCCTGAATCTTTTCGGGTCTCGTATCGTGATTCGGATCCAACATACGTCGCACGACGGTCTCTCTCACCCCCAGACGGCGAGCCAACTCCGACTGACTCACGCCAAGTTCGCGAATCGCCCAGTGAAGGGCCAGTTTCGCGACGATCCACAAAGGCACCGGCACCACCTTTTGGCCGCGTTTCATACGGGAAGGCTTGGGAACATCCACCTTATCGGCCAGGGCGAATGCGATGCTCCTGCCCAGGCAATCGATGGCTTCTTCCATGGCCGCGGTCGCGTCCGCGCCGTCCGTGTGGGCAGCCGGAAAATCGGGAAAGCCAACCAACCATCGCCCGTCTTCATCGCGGCTGAAGCTCGCAGGATAGGCGAAAGTGAACATGTGACGAGGCCTCCCTGATTCAGAATCGCACAGATATGTACGAGGCGGGACGGTTCAGAACGAACAGCAGGTCCCTCGACTTGGCTCGGGATGACAAGTAGTAATCTTGGCTACTTGATATTGAGCACACAGCCGAAATTTGCCGCTTCGTCGATACTTCCCGATCCCTTATAATTCGCCTGCTGCGGATACGGGCACAGCGGACGCGTGCGATCCGCTTTTCCCGCCGTCATGTGCGACGCGATCATCTCGGTCGGAGCTTTCCCCTGCTCCACCCACTGCTCCATCGCGCTGACGTAGTCGAATTGATTCGGGCCCACGCCGCCGCCGCAATGTTCCATGCCGGGAACCATAAATAAGCGCAGCGAATCGGTGGCCGCGGCGCCGGTCTTCTTCTGCACGGCTTCCACGTACTCGATACTGTGTTGCGGCGGAACGATCTGATCGGCCCAGCCGTGATACATCAGCAGCTTGCCCTTGCGCGCGAAGAACGGCTTCAGATTCGGATCGTTCGTCGCATTCAGGCCGCCGTCGACCTTGTATGCGAACGTGAGGTCCTTGTCGAAATTGAGCGTCTTATAATCCCAACTTGGATTCTTGAAGATCCAGTATTTATAGGTGTTGATCGCCACCGAACTTTCGCGGCTGGCGGGAGCATTATCGGTCAGCGGACCCGCCAGAGTGCCCCACGCGTTTTCGCTTCCCGGCAGCAGCGGCGGCATGATCACTTTATGTGTGCGCGAATTGCGCGTGGGCGACCAGATCTCCGTAGCGGCTTCCACCTGCGGAGCAGTCAGGCAGCTCGGCCCATCGGCATCTTTGCAAGCGAGCACCTTGGGATCGAACTTGCACTTGAGCGGATTTTCCAGCAACCCGTCCTTCGCGCCGTCCATCGCGTCGCAGGCCGCGAGCACTGCATTGTGAATCAACGAATATTTCTCGGGAGGAATGTAGCTTGCTTCGGTCTTGTGCGCGACCTGCGCGAGGCGAATCCAGGCCGCGTGCAGCGGAACCAGATCGAAAGCCGAGGATCCGGAAACGATGCCGTCGTAGTCTTCGGGGAAGCGCTGCGCTTCGGCGAGCCCTTGCTTGCCGCCGCCGGAGCAGCCGGTCCAATACGAATACTTGGGCTCCTCGCCGTAAAACGCTTTGATGATGGTTTTCGAGACGACGGTCATTTCGTGTTCGCTGCGCCACGCGTAATCGACTACTTTCTCGGGATGCCCCAGAGCCCACTCCGCGCTCGTCACCGGAGCTTCATGCCCGGTGTCCGTGGAACTGGTCGCATACCCTCTGCGTAACGCGGCTGCGAGCGCGCTGTACGTAATGCTTCCCGCCCAACCACCGTTGCCCACGCCCTGAAACTTCTGGTTCCAGTTGTCCATCGGAAGCCACAGCTCAATGCGGATATCGGAATCGCTCGAAGGCGTGAGCGTCGCCGCCACGCGGCAGAATCCCGGCAGATTCTGCATCGCGTTGTTCGCGCCGGGCGCGGTGAATGACCCACCGGTGACCGTCTGCGCCGTCGTGATCTTGGTCTTCGACAAGGAGAGCGACGCGAGCTTCTCGCACGTCGCGGCCGTCGCGGCCGTGGCCGGCATAGCAGGTTGAGCGCACGCGAGGGCCACCAGGGCGAATACGCTGCCTTTCAAAATCGTCATGCTGTTCATGCGTTTCATGGCACGTTCTTCCTTGTTCACGGAAATTCAAATTGCGAGAACAAAACAGGCGACGGTGATTCCGGCCCGCCCGCACTCGCCATAATACGCCAAGTTCATCGTGCTCACCACCGTCCGAAAAGCCGCGATTGATCCATTACTGATATTCTGAAGGGCGAAGTTTCCCCGAAGGAGCGAATCGCATGAGCAAGATCATGAGCAAGTTCAAGATGGCAATTCCCACGACATTTATTCTCGCGGCGGCGCTGACGGCTATAGCCGTCACCGCGAGCGCGCAACAGGATTTCAGCAAGATTGAGGTCAAGCCTACCAAGATCACCGACAATTTCTACACGCTCGAAGGCGCGGGCGGCATGGTCGGCATTCTGGTTGGACCCGACGGCGTCTTCATGGTCGACAGCCAGTTCGCGCCCATGAGCGGAAAACTCATGGCGGCCATCAAGGGCATCACCGACAAGCCCGTCCGTTTTCTGGTCAACACCCACGTCCACGGCGATCACACGGGCGGAGACGAGAATTTCGGCAAGATGGGCGCGACGATCATTGCGCGTGAAAACCTGCGCTATCGTCTGGCGTATCCGAATCCGCAGGCGAACGGTCAGCCATCGCCCGCGATGCCGTCGATCGGCCTGCCCATGATCACCTACGATCAGCCGGTGACGTTCCACATGAACAGCGAGAACATCCGCCTGATTCCGATCCGCGCCGCGCACACCGACGGCGACACGCTCGTGATCTTCCCCAACAACGACGTCATCATGACCGGCGATTTCTACCGCTCCATTCAATATCCGAACATCGACCGCGCCAACGGCGGGAACCTGAACGGGATGCTGGATGGTCTGGCGATCGTCATCGGCATGGCGGGACCGAATACGAAGATCATCCCGGGCCACGGTCCGACGGTGGGCCGCGAAGCCGTACAGGCGCATCGCGACATGATTCTCAAGGTGAAAGAGCGCGTGGAGAAGATGATCTCCGAGGGCAAGAGCCAGGAGGACATCATCGCCGCGAAGCCGACCGCGGATCTGGATGCCAGCATCAAAGAGATGGGCATGACGCGCGATCGCTTTATCGGACAGGTCTATCAAGAGCTGAAGTCGGGAAGGTAAAATCTAGAATTTCTCGGATTGATTTAGGCACGCTCTCGCCATCGCGGGGCGTGCCTTTTGCATTTCTGTCGGGGATGTGGCGCACAAACTCTGCGTGCCGCGTCGACGCCCTGGCGAACGGCAAAACTAGGCGAACTGAGGCAGAATCTTGATCGCATTTCCGCGATCGATCATCTTCATCTCTTCCGGCGTAAACACGGCGGATTCTTCGATTCCCGCGGCAATTCCCGCGGCACGCCCGAACGGAAAGTCCGTACCGAACATGATCTGCGAGATGCCGACCAATTGCTTCAGCGCGGTCATCTGGATCGGATTCGTCGAACCCGCCGTATCGTAATAAAACCGCCGCAACTGGCCGAGTTTCGACTTCGGATCGGCATGCGCGGAAAGACTCGCGCGCGTGGCTTCGCGTCCCAGAAAACGGCCCGGAAGCGCGAGAATCGTCCCGCCCGCGTGCGAATAAATGTACTTGGTATCCGGCGTCTCCAACGCGCGCCCGCTATCGATCATGCTGATGATGGTTCGCGCGGTGTCGGTATTGTATTCGACCGTGATATCGCTGATGCCGGTGACCAGACTCTGACAGCAGTCGGGAACCTGCGCGTGCGTGTACACGATGGTCTTGCGGCGATTCAGCTCACGGAAGACATCCGCAAAGGCGGCGTCGCCGTGCCACTTATCGCCGTAGCTGGACATGAGACCCACGCCATCGGCCTTCAGCGTATCGAAAGCGTATTCGATTTCCTTCAGGCAATCCTTCACGTTCGGAAACGGGAGCACGGCGAACAGGCCGAAGCGGCCCGGATAGTCAGACACCATTTTGGCGCCGTATTCATTTTGTTGGCGCGCGATGCGGCGAGTTTCATCCGCGGAGCCGAACCAGATACCGGGGGTCGTGATGGAAATCATCGACGCTTGGACGCCGCCTTTATCCATGTCCTCGATCGCTTTCGCCGGCGTATACGGAGTCCACGTCTGCCAACCGGACATCTTTTTCTCCGCCATCAGCTTGATCAGTTCGGGGCTGGCGAAGTGGTGATGCACGTCGATGCGGCGCGTCGCGCCACCGGGCGTCTGTGCCGTCGCGCGACGGCCCGCGAGTATCGCACCCGCGCCGAGCGCGGCTACGCCAGAGAAGAAATCGCGCCGCGTCGGCGAGTGGAATTTACTTTGACCCATGGCTGGGAATTATGATGGACTGCGCACTTCGTGTCAACCATCGACCGTCGTCAGGATTGATAGCGAAGTGAACTCCGGAGGGACGCCGACTCTTGGACCGCTTCCTCCGGTCGCGGCTCTGGTCGGTTTCGGATCGTGGATCGAAGGGCCCGCGAAGGCTCGGCGTTGCGTTCGGCCACGCCCAACGAGGGAAGCAGCGGCCCATCCTCAATTCCGTGGATCCAATTCAACCCGACCCGAGCCGCGACCATCGGAAGCGGTTAGGCGCCACTATCTTTATGAACGCTGGCGAGCCGTAGCATGTTCGCGGTCTAGTTTTTCGGCGGATTTTTCAAGCTGTTGTACACGGCTTCGATAAACATATCCGTGGTCCATGTACCCGACGTTGCGCCGAAGCGGGTGTCGTAATCGATCGTCGGCCGCGCCGCGATCACCTGCGCGAGCGTCGCGCCTTTTTTAAGCATGGGCTGCACGCGATCGCGAATGATCACGAGCATGTCGCGATATTCGGCGACTTCGAATTCGTTGCAGATGCGCCCATGACCGGGCACGATCATGGTGCCGAAATCCTCGTCGTGCTCGTATAGCGTGCGGTCCAGGATGAAATCGAGCGCCTTGATCTCGCCCTGCAGGCTGCCGCCCTTCGCCATATCGATAAACGGATAGCGTGTCGTGTCGAAAATATCGCCGGTCGCGATCACGTCGGATTTACGGAAGTGCACAATGACGTCGCCATCGGTAATCGCGTTCGGCATCCAGAAAATTTCAACGCCCTCGCCGTTGTGGAATTTGCGCCGGCGATCTTGAATAATCGTGTCGATCGGCCAGCCGTCCGGAGGAATTATTTTTTCGGCAATCATGCGATCCTGCACGTTCTGATGCGCGATCAGCGTCGCAAAGACGCCCGCGTCGGGACGTCCGTTCGAGAAGAACGATCCGAACAAGCTCGGGTCCTGGCCTGCCGCGTGTATCGCGACGTTGCCGCCGGTGTGATCCGGATGAATGCTCGTATTCACCACAAACTGAATCCGGCGCGGCGACAGCTTTGCGACCGCGGCGATGATCTTGTCCATCAGTTTTCCCGTGCCCGTATCCACAAGGAACGGCCCTTGCGGCCCGATCTGCACCGTCATATTGGCGCCATCGCCCACCAGCATGGAAACGTTTCCCTGCACCGGCCAGATGTGAATTTCGCCATCGTTCGGCATCACGTCATTCGCCTGGCTCGGCATTTCGGGAGATTTCGAAGGAACGGTTTCCGGCATCGCTTCGGCTTCGGTCGCCGTCTTGAGCTTGGCCGCGAATTCGGGCCGGGTGGTCTCCGCACCGCCCAGCGCACCGAGCAGAGGAACTTGCTTCTTCTTCGCATATTCCGTCAGAAACGGATTCTGGCCGAACGGATGCGCGGGTACGCGATCCTCGGCTTTGCCCTGAATTTCTTCGCTATCGTCGCAGGCGTACAACCAACCGTTGGGATCTTTTCCATAGCGCAATAGAACCTGCACTTTCGCGAACGGCTCGGCGAGATATACGGGATCGGTGGTCACCGAAAAGATCGTGATGCGATCGCCGTGGCGGATGAAATATTCGTGGACTGTCGCCTCGTCGCTCTGCGCGACGCCGGGAGCGCGAATCCAGCCGCGCTTGATGTGATCGGTGTCCACGGCGAGAATCTGCCCTTGATAGTGCCCCGTGGAAAATCCTGTAAACGTGTGCTGAGCCCACGCGGGCGGATGAGGACGTTCATCCATGAAAATCTCGTGGCGGCCTTCGGCGATCTGCCCGTACACGTTGATGGACGTGAGCTGCTGCGTGAAAGGATCGCGATCCGCGAAGATCTGATAGTTTCCCGGCGCGACAAACATGTACGGCGGAACGTAGCCGGCGCATTGCTGCTGACGAACCGTGATGCGGGAGGCGTCCCAGGCGAGCGCGTACATGCGGCTCGCTTCATTCATCGGAATCCCGCCGTAATCGACCAGACTTCCGGCCGCCGTTCCCAAGCCGGGATCAAGTTCGCGCGAGGGCGTATACAATCCCGCAAGATCGAGGCCTGGCGCGGGCGGCGGGAAATTCTGGCCGAACATCGTCGAAGTAAGCGTAACCGTGGCGAGCAAAAACGCACCCGATTTCATAGCCCTGTTCATAACTGTCTATAGATGGTACAGCCGCCGGGACTCGTTGTAAATCGCGCGGCGGCCGGCGGGCGATGCCTTGACACACTTGCGAATTCGTGTCAGGGTCTTGATAAACTGATTTGGGCATTGCAGAGGAGTGTTGATCGTGCGTCGAAATCGTTGTGTTTGTTTTTTGCCTGTGGCGATGTTGCTGGTCGTGGCCGCAAACGGCGTAGATGGACAAGGCCGCGGTGGAGGTGGACGCGGCGCTCAGCCGCCGAAGAGTCCCAAAGAGGCCGCGACCATCGATCTGACCGGCTACTGGACCGCCGTCATTACCACCGACTGGCGCTGGCGCATGACCGTCCCGCCGAAAGGCGACTACCAAGGAATTCCTCTGAACGCGGAGGGCAAGAAGCTCGCCGATATGTGGGACCCGGCCAAGGACGAAGCGGCCGGCGAACAATGCCGCAGCTTCGGCGCGCCGATGATCATGGAAGTGCCGGGGCGCATCCATATTACCTGGACCGACGACCGCACGCTGAAGGTCGAATCCGATGCCGGCCAACAGACGCGCATCCTCAGTTTCGGTGCGCCGCAAGGTCAGGGCGGCGATTGGCAAGGCGTCTCGCAAGCCTCATGGGATGCGGTGTCCTTCGGCAATGGTTTGGTCTCGCGAGACGTTCCGAGCGGTGCGCTGAAAGTGGTCACGACGAAAATGAAACCCGGCTATCTGCGCAAGAACGGCGTGCCGTATAGCGCGAATGCCGTGCTGACCGAATATTTCGACGTGGTCAAGGACGCCACCGGCGATTATCTGGTGGATTCGATCACGCTGGAAGACCCGACGTATCTCACGAGTAAGTACGAAACGGCTGTGAATTTCCACAGACAACCGGACGCCGCGGGCTGGAATCCGACACCGTGCAGTTCTCGGTAGCGATACTACGAAGCGTCTAACTTCAGCAGCTTCTTGAACCGGTCGATTTCCTTCGGCGTCAGAGATCGATATCGGCCCGGCGGAATGTCGAGCTCCAGAAATCCGATCTTCACTCGCCGCAACTTTTCCACGAGCCTGCCGAAGTTCTGGAACATCACGCGAATCTGATTCTGCCGGCCTTCGGCGATCTTGACCTCATACCACGGATTCACGCCAGGCTTGATCATTTTGATCTCGGCCGGCGCGGTCTTGCGGCCGTGCATGGGAACGCCTTCGCGAAACGCGCGCTCCTGGTCCTCGGTCAGGGGGCCGTTCACTTTGACGACGTACACTTTCGTCACGTGATTCGCGGGAGCCGTGATGCGATGCGCGAATTCGCCGTCGTTGGTCATCAGCAGCAGTCCTTCGCTCTGATAATCCAGCCGGCCTACAGGAAACACGCGTTCACGAACGCCGCGCATCAGATGCATCGACGGTTTCCCGGCCTTCAGGGTCGGAAACCGTGGTCACACAATTCTTCGGCTTATTCAGCGCGATATACGCCTTGTGCTTGGGGGCATGCAGGAGCGTCCCATCCACTTTGATGTGGTCGCGCGAAAGATCCGCCTTCGACCCGAGCTCGGTGATGGTCTTTCCATTGACCGTGACGCGGCCTTCGACGATCAACTGCTCGGCCTTGCGGCGGCTGGTCACGCCCGCGCGGGAAAGGATCTTCTGGAGACGCTCCACACCCGACGACTCTTCAGATTCCGTGGCGTCGAGCTGAACGTCCTCGCCCTCTTGCGGCTCAGCGGCGTCGGTCACGCCCTCAGCCTGAGCAGCGCGAGACGTAATTCCATGCCGATTGGGCGAGCGCGGACTACTTTTCCCCGATCGCGGACGCTTTGCTTTGGGACGCTTCTCAGCCATCGTTTCCGGTTGCTTTCTCCGCCTCGGAGCCCGTCTCGGAAACTGCGGCTTCCGGCTCAGGGTTCGGTTTCGTCTGCGTTTCGACTTCGATCACGTCGACTTCGATCTCGACTTCCGCTTCGGTTTCGGCTTCCGCTTGCGTTTCCGCAGGCGCGACAATTCCACCCTCAGCGGGAACTTCAGCCGTTTCGCCGAGCGGCAGATTCACCTGCTCGGGCTCCGCGATCTCCATGCGCCCAAGCTCTTCGAATTCCTTGAGTGTCGGCAATTCGCTGACGCTCTTGAGGCCGAACTGGACGAGAAATTCCTTCGTCGTCTTGTAAAGGATCGGCTTACCGACCACGTTCTTCCGGCCGGATTCCGCGATCAATTTGCGATCGAGCAGCGTTTTCAGTACGCCCGCGCCTTGCACGCCGCGAATGTCCATGATCTCCGGTGCGGTCACCGGCTGCTTATACGCGATCACCGCCAGTGTTTCCAAAGCGGGCAGCGACAGCTTGAGCGGCGGCGTCAGCTTCCTCACAAAAGCGCGCACGGCCTCATGATGCTCGGGCTTGGTGGACATCTTGTAGCCGCCGGCCACTTCGCGGATGGCCAGACCGTGTTCGGGCTTGGCCCACTCGGCGACCAATTCGTCGAGCAGGCGTTTGACGATATCGAAAGGGCGCTCCAGCGCGGCCGCAATTTGCAGCGCGGAAAGAGGCTCGTCCGTCACGTATACGATCGCCTCCAAGATGGCCTTGAGTTGTGCGTCGTCTCCCGACGCGGGCCGCTCCTCGGCGAGTTTGGTTACATCCAGTTCTTCCATGGCCGTCTAATGGTACCCTTCGTCAATCGCCGGCGTGACCTGGCCGGAGGTAAAAACCGCTTCATAGCCCGGCAGCCGCTTCAATCCGATATCGCTGAACGCTTCGCTCTGCGCCAACCCGATGGCCTGCAGCTTCACCAGCTCCAGCAGCGCCAGAAACAGGCAGATCATGGCGCGGCGGCTCTTCTGCCGCTCGAACAATTCGCGCGCGTTAATCACTTCCCCGCGGCGCTCGCGCTCAAACATTTTGCCGACGTAGCGGATCATGTCGGGAACCGACACTTCGTCGCCTGAGACCTCGTAAACCGGCCGCTTCTTTGCGCGTTCCAATACGTCCTGAAACGTCTTGACCAGATCGAACAGCGTCACCGTCAGGCCGGGCTCCATACCCTCTTCCGCCAGAAAATGCTCGATCTGCGGATTCGACCACGCGGCTTCTTCCACCACGCGCTTCTGCTGCAGCATCTCCGCTGCCGTCTTGAAGCGCTCGTGCTCGATCAGCCGATCGACCAACTCCTTGCGAGGATCGTCTTCCGGCGCGACTTTTTCGAGCTCCGGATCGCGCGGCAACAGCATCTTGGATTTGATCTGAATCAGCGTTGCGGCCATATAGATGAACTCGGCGCTGAGCTCGATGTCCATTTCGACCGCTTTCTTCATGTATTCCAGATATTGCGACGTGATCTGAGCAATCGGAATATTGTAGACGTCGATCTGCTGCTTGCGGATCAGATCCAGCAACAGATCAAGAGGTCCTTCATAATGTTCCAGATGGAAATTTAACGGCGACGACACTGGAATCAGAATAACATCCGGGGTTGAAAAATAAGGAGCGAATCACGCCGCAAGAGAACCGCGAATGTGAATGAGGGGGCCGGGAAGAGCTCGCAGAACATCCCGGCTGCCGGCTTAAATCAGTTAGGCCGCCTGCAACACCGGACGCGTCCAACGGCGCACCAGCGGATCCAGACCGAAGAGTGCCGCGACGAACAGAGCGTCCCCCATCAATTGGTTTCCGTAGAACGGGATCGCCAGCGTGAAACAGGTGCTCAATCCGGCCAGCGTGTGCGGGTACATGGAGCCGCTCGCCCACACCATGAAATTCGTGATCGCGAAGAAGGAGAGATTCGAAAGCAATCCCGCCGCGACCACCGTTCCCACACCCTCGCGATTCCGCAGCAGCGAGCCGAGCAGCACGGGGATGAGTGCGGCGGCGTAGACATACCACATTCCCTTGTGGAAACCGAGAACCGCATCGCTCAGCAAGAGAGCCGCGAGCGTGATCCCGATGCCGGTCCGCAGTTTCGTGGAGCGCGCGCCCGAATATAACGCCAGCGCGACGATCGGCGTGAAATTCCACGGATGCGGAATCAGCCGGGCGGCAGCCGCCAGGCCAATCATCGCCGCGGTGATCTTCTTGTTGGCTTCCATGCAAACCATTGTACTTCCCTTTGCGGCGCCCGATAGGAGGATCGTGATTCGTCCCCGACGCCGCCGTGCGATATAGTTTCAACGTGAGGGCAGGGCTCCATTTGGTAATTTCGACGATCGCTGCTGCCGCCTCTCTCCCGGCGCAGGATTTCGATCACGTTCAGCTTCAGTTGATTGCCAAAGACCTGCATTTCGCAGACGGACCCGTTTGGTCCTACGAAGGATTTCTGCTTTATAGCGACGTTCCCGTGGACCGGATGCACAAGTGGACGCCCGGAACCGGCGACGCCGAATCGGGGTCCGAACCGGGCGGCGCTTACGGCCGCGCCTTCGACACGGAGGGGCGCCTCTATACTTGCGAATTTCGCGAGCGCCGCGTCACGCGCACCGACAAGAAAGGTAAAGTCGACGTGCTCGCCGCACGATTCGAGGGCAAACGGCTGAACGCTCCAAACGACGTCGTGGTGCGTCGCGACGGCCACGTGTACTTTACGGACCCCGCGTTCGGATCGCAGGAAGATTCCAAGGAGCTAGACTTCTACGGCGTATTTCACGTGACGCCGAAGGGCGAAATCGATGCCATCGCCCGCTGGAAAACGCGGCCTAACGGGATCGCGCTCGCGCCCAACGGCCGTACCTTGTACGTTTCCGATTCCGACCGTCGCATCGTCCGGGCGTACGATTTGGACGGCAAGGGCGCGGCCTCGAACGAACGCACGGTGATCGAGAACATCGCAGGCGTCCCCGACGGGCTGCGCACGGATGTCGAAGGAAATCTCTACGTCGCGGCGAACGGCGTGCTGGTCTACTCGCCGCCCGCCGCGGGACACGCAAGACTCCTGGGCACCGTGCCTGTGCCGGAGCCCGCGTCCAACCTCGCCTTCGGCGATCAGGACCTGGAAACGCTCTACATCACCGCGCGAACGGCCGTGTTTCGCGTACGATTGGGCGTGAAGGGGGCGTTGCCTTATTAGCCGCCGTTATCCGCAATATCCTCTGCTCGGCGTCGGCGCGTTGATCTTCGACGGCGATTCGATCCTACTGGTCGAGCGAGCCGGGGAGCCGTTGAAAGGCTACTGGTCGCTTCCCGGAGGTCTGCTCGAAACCGGCGAGATGATCGAGGACGCGGTGCGCCGTGAAGTACTGGAGGAAACCGGATTGCAAGTGCAGCCCGTGTATCGCTTCGATATCTTCGAACGCATCATGAAAGACGCCGAGGGCCGCACCGAATATCATTATGTGCTGGTCGATTACGTGTGCCGGGTTACGGGCGGCACGCCGCACGCAGCAGACGATGTGAGCCGCGTGGAATTTGTGCCTCGCGCGAAGCTGACCGACTACAAGATCACGGCCGGCACGCTCGAAGCCGTGGAAAGAGCTTATGACGATGTCCGTCGACGAGACATCTAACGACCTTGTTCGCAGATCGCCTCCGGCGATGGACCTCGAATCGCCCGTGGCCCAGGAATTCGAGCCTCGGCGGGCGCTGGAATTCGAGGAATTGCGCGAATTAGTGGGACGCTATATCCGCAGTCCGCTCGGACGCGCTGCCCTCGAACAGATTGAGCCTACGAACAACCGTTCGGAGATCGAAGCCGCGCTGGCCGATGCCGGAGAAGGTATCGCATACCTGCGTGCGGCCTCCGGACCGCAGCCCGCTTCCCGAGGCTCGATCCTTCGTCTCAATCTCGGCGGCGTGGCCGATCCCGCTCCCGCGATCGCGCGCCTGCGCATCGAAGGCGCGATGCTCGATGGAAAAGAAATCGCGGAAGTTTCACGCTTGCTCGACGTCGCGGCGGAAGCGCGTTCCGTTCTTCTCGGTGCCCGCGATCGCTTTCCGCGCCTGGCCGCGCATGCCGCCGAAGTCGCCGATCTCCGTGAATTAGCGAACGATCTGAGCGGGAAGATTCTACCCGACGGCTCACTGGCCGACCACGCAAGCGTCGCGCTCGGACGTCTGCGCCGCGAAGTGGAACGGCAGCGCGGAGCCATTCAGAAGTCGCTTGAAAAATTCCTGCGCGAGCATCACGAGGATGGCACGCTGCAGGAAGATTTCGTCACCATCCGCAACGATCGTTTTGTCGTGCCTGTGGTTTCCGGGCGCGAGCGCCGCGTGGACGGCGTGATTCACGGAGCCAGCGGAAGCGGCCGCACGTTGTTCGTCGAGCCTCTCGAAACCATCGGCTTGAACAACGAACTGGTCCGGCTCTCTGAGGAAGAAGCTCGCGAGGTGCATCGAATTCTGCGCGAGTTTACGGCTCGCTTGCGGGTACACGCGGCGCAAATTGCGGCGTCGATGGGCGCGCTGGCGCGTTTGGATTTGATTTTCGCGAAGGCTGAGTTCGCCGTCGATTACAACTGCTCTATTCCGCGCATCAGTCCCGATACCGCGCGCCGCCTCAGGCTCCGTGAAGCTCGCCATCCCTTGCTTGAAGATATTCTGCGCAAGCACAGGAAATCCGTCGTCCCGGTTTCTTTCGAGCTCGATGAACAACGCAGAACCCTCCTGATTAGCGGCCCGAATACGGGCGGCAAGACCGTCGCGCTGAAAACGGCTGGATTGCTGACGCTCATGGCGCACGCCGGATTGCCGGTGCCCGCCGTCGAAGCGGAATTTCCTCTGCTCGACGAAGTACTGGCCGACATCGGCGACCATCAGTCGATTCAAGAGAGCCTCAGTACGTTTTCCGCGCACATCGTGGCCATCCGCGACATGCTGGAGCGCGCAACCGCCGGATCGCTGGTGCTGATCGACGAGCTGGGCCGCGCGACCGATCCCGAAGAAGGCGGCGCGTTAGGCGTATCCGTCCTCGATGCCATTCGACGCCGCGGCGCCTTCACCGTCGCATCGACGCATTTGATGGCGTTGAAAGTTTACGGCGCTTCGACTCCGGGAGTGGAGAACGGCTCCATGGGTTTTGACGAAGCGACGCTGGAGCCGACCTACGTCCTGCAATTGGGCGCACCCGGCAAATCGGCCGGCCTCGATATTGCGAGCCGGCTGGGGCTCAATCCCGCGCTGATCGAAGACGCCCGCGGGCGCTTGAGCACCTCCGAACGCGACATCGCGACGTTCCTGAGCGAGATGCACCGTAAGCTCACGGAGCTGGATCGCGAGCGGCACGAACTCGCCGAGCGAGAAAGCAAAGTGACCGCGCGGGAGAAATCTTTGGAGGAGGGCTGGGAGAAAAAGTTCGCGGTGAAGATCCGCGAGATCGAACAGCAGGCCGCGGCTCTCTCCGCCGAATTCGAGCAGCGTGCGCGCGACACGATCGGTGAATTGAGCCAGAAGGCTCGCGCAAAGGTCGCGAAGACCAGCAGGGAATTCCAGGAATCGGTGGAGAAAGTCGCCGCGCCCGCGCGTGCGACGCATGCCGGAACCTCCGCACCGGCGCTGCGTCTCGAACCCGGCGCTCGCGTGCGACTGAAAGGCGTTCGCCAACCCGCGACCATCCGTCGTCTGATGTCGAACGGCTTGATCGAAGTGGACGCTGGATTTCTAAAAATGCAGGTATCGTCGACCGACGTCGAAGAAGTTTTGCCCGCCACAGGCGCTCCCGCTCCCAAACGTGACGTGTCGTTTCAGCAGGGCCCCGCGTTCGCCGTG
This sequence comes from Terriglobia bacterium, assembly GCA_963765085.1. GTDB lineage: Bacteria > Acidobacteriota > Terriglobia > Bryobacterales > Bryobacteraceae > Palsa-187. Next base: position 14,439 of record CAVXVL010000061.1, read on the forward strand.
CCCTATCGCGAGATCAATCTCATTGGGCAGCGTGCGGAAGAAGCTCGCGAGAACGTCGATAAATTTCTGGATAGCGCTGCGCTCGCGCAAGTGGAGCGCATCCGCATCGTGCATGGTCACGGCATGGGAGTCCTGAAACGGGCCGTCGCGGAACTGCTGACGGCCCATCCGCACGTGGAGAAGTTCTACGTCGCGCCTCCGGAAGAAGGCGGCTCCGGTGCGACTATCGTGGAAATGAAGGTCTAGCGAGATTTTCGCGAAGACTTGCGCAGGACAGCCGTTTTAGCCGCTCCCTATGGTCGCGGCCCGGGTCGGATTTTGAGCGGGTCGGTTGGCTTTGGATCGAAGGATTCGCAGTCTAGAATCGTCCGTCAGACGTGGAGAATTTGCTTCGGGCCGTCGACTCCCTATCCGGCGAGCGCACTCAACCCGACGCGAGCCGCGACCATCGGGAGCGGTTAAGCTTCGATTGAAGCCGTAACTCGACTTAATTCGTGCGAGCTTCCGCGGCCGCCAGCGCCTGCTGCCGTTCGAACGCCAGCTTGCCCTGATATTCTTCCCACAGCGTCGAGCATCCGGCCCAGTAATAGCCGCTGACGAATAGCATGAGGAAGGGCACCGCCAGGTAATTGAAGCTCTCGACGGCGAACGCGGTCATCATCAGGAACCCTGTGCCGACCGTGAGCTCCGCGTAGGGCAGCCAGCCGCTGCGACGCCGATACTGCACGTTCGAAAGCTTGACCTTTTGATCGGTGCCGATCGCATATTTCGGCGTCCGCGCGAAGCTGGTCTCGTATCCGAAAAGAGCTTCCAGGACGGCCTTGGAATTGATGATCGTCAGCGCGACGCCAGCCGCCATCAGCGCCGGCAGGAACAGGAATCCGCGCTTCCAGTTGTTGGGGAATAGCGCCCGGTGCGCGACCATATAGAACGCCGAGACTGACCAGAACGACGCGATAATCAGCGGTAGATCCAGCACGATCATCTGGAACCAGCCCATGTAGAAGCGCACGATCATGACCGGCAGCATTAACGCGCTCACCACGATCATGAGTGGATAAGAGATGTTCGGAGTCAGGTGAAAAAACGCTTCGGCCTTCACTTTGAGGGGCTGATCGGATTTCCAAATCCTGACCAGGAGCTTCATCGCGACCTGGGTTAATCCCTTGGCCCAGCGCGATTGCTGCACCTGGAAACCGTACGTTTCCACCGGCAGTTCCGACTTGCACTCGATCGAGGGAACGTAGACGAACTTCCAGCCTTTCAACTGCGCGCGATAACTGAGATCGGAATCCTCGGTGAGAGTATCGTGCTGCCAGCCGCCCGCGTCGTCTATCATGGAACGCCGCATGATCCCGGCGGTTCCGTTGAAGTTGAAAAACTTCCCCGCGCCCGAACGCGCCACGTGCTCCAGCACAAAGTGCCCGTCGAGCAGCATGGCCTGGACTTCGGTCAGCACGTTGTAATGCCGGTTCAGATAACCCCAGCGCGTCTGCACCATCCCGATCTTTTCGTCGGCGAAGTAATGCACGGTCCTTTGCAGAAAATCCGAGGGCGGCAGGAAATCGGCATCGAAGATGGCAACCACTTCGCCGGTCGCGGTGAGCAGACCGTTTTGCAGTGCGCCCGCCTTGTAGCCATGACGATTGGTCCGATGAATGTACTCAATCGGGAGGCCATTCGCTTTGTATTCGGCAACCAAACCTTCGGTGAACCGATGCGTCTCATCCGTAGAGTCGTCGAGAACTTGGATTTCGAGAAGTTCGTGGGGATAATCGATTTTGCTGATTTCCTCGATCAGGCGCTCGACAACGTACTGTTCGTTGTAAATCGGAAGCTGGATGGTCACGCGCGGCAGTTGCGCGAAGCGCGTCGGCGCCTCGGTCGGCATTTGCTTCCGGTACTTCCAGTACCCGCGAATCATGTGATACCGGTGCAGCCCGTAGACGGAAAGAACGATTAAGACCGCGAAATATGGCACAAGGATCGCGTAATCGAACGGCTGCAAGCGGTAGATGTTGGTGAAAGTATCGTCCAACAGGCTGTCCACGAACTTGCTTGCCGACGCGGGTAAGAAGCTGGCGGCCAGGAAACGGGAAGAAAGCGCTGTCCAGGCTGTCATGGGCGGTCTAGCCTCCAGTATAACCGGTTCGGCTTCCCGCCACTTGGTTGTCGGAAACTGGGCGAATTTTGCATTTTTCGACGCCGCGCGCACTTCTGTGGGCTATAATCGACCGGAGCGCCGTCCCGTCATCGCGCGTTGGCGATTTTCTGGAACGCCGCTTGCCGCAAAAAGCTCCAACAGTTAGATGTCCCAGGTCGAAATCGAGATCGCCGTTCTCGCGTTGGTCGTCGTGGCACTCGCCGCGCTGATCGTTTGGATCGCGGTGCGCCGTCGCACGACCCCGGAAAAACGCGAGCAGCGCCGTCGGCTTCAAATCCAGGCCGCAGGTCGACTGGGAGACGCGGTGGTTACCGAGGCCGAGGAGAATCTGCTGTATTATTCGTATTCGATTCGCGGCGTCCACTACACCGCTTCTCAGGACGTCAGCTCTCTGCGCGAGCGTCTGCCCGAAGAACTAGGCCGTGTGGTGGGACCGGCGACCATGAAATATACGCCTGCAAATCCCGCCAATTCGATTCTTGTGTGCGAGGAATGGTGCGGCGTGCGGCTCCCGACCGGATTTACCCCAGCGCCCGCGCCCCGCGAATCCGAAGATTCAGCGAACCGTGATGTTGTACGGCATCCTGCTCAGGATGCCGCCTCTCGTCCAGCTGCCTCGCACTAGAGCGTGAACTAAGAAGCGCACGTCGGGATCCTGGGTGAGCCCGTTCAGCTTGCTCTCGATGCTGGAATCCAGGACGCGCGATTCGACTTCCGCCAACTCTCCGCGATCCATCAGAAGCTGCCAGATGGTGCGCCGCGGCGGATAGGGAACCAAGGTGACTTTCTCGGAGGCCGCGATCTTCGCGCGCTCTTTTGCCATCTCGATGGCGCGATCGATCCCGCCGATTTCGTCCACCAGCCCGTTTTGCTTGGCCTGCGCGCCCGTCCATACACGGCCCTGGGCCAGAGGCTCGATCACGTCGTAATTACGCTTGCGCGCGCTGGCGACCTTCTCCACGAAGGATTTATAGAACAGCTCGATCTCGGCGCGCAGCTTGACGCGTTGCGCGTCGTTGAGCGGAGCGGTCACAGTATCGATGTCGGCAAAGCGCCCGCGCGCCAGGACTTCCGTCGTGATGCCGAGCTTCTTATATAATTCCTGCAAATCGGGCTTGCCGAAAAATACGCCGATCGATCCGGTTTCCGTTGCGCGGTAAGCGATGAGGGGATCGCCGGTCATGGCGATGAAGTACCCGCCGGATGCCGCCAGATCGGACATCGAAATGACGGTCGGTTTCTTCTGGCTGAGCAGTTTCGCCTCATGCAAAATGTCGTCGGAGGCGATGCCGTCGCCGCCCGGTGAATCAATGCGCAGGATGACGGCCTTGATCGAATCGTCGTCGCGCACCTGGCGGATCAGCTTGGTCATGCCCGCGGTGGTGATCATGTCCGGACTGGGGCCATCGTTGGTCGCGCCTCGTGCGATGTCGCCTTGGGCGACTAAGAGGGCGATGCGAGTGTCACCATCCACGCCCGCGGGAGCCGGAAGCCTGGCGTAATCGCGCTCGTTGATTTTCGCATCGCCGATTTTCAGTTTGGTCTTCAATGCCCCGAAAACCTGATCTTCATAGGCGAGTTCGTCGACCAGGCCGCCTTTCAACGCCTCGGGTCCGACGAACGGGCCGTTGTCGATCAAAGCCCGGATTTCGTCCGGCGTTCTCTTGCGGCTTTCGGCGACGGTGTTGACGAAATCGCCGTAGAACTGATCCAGCAATGCGTTGATCACCTCGCGGGTTTCCGGCGTCGAGCTGGTCTTCGTGAACATGTCGGGCGCGTCTTTGTACTTGCCCACGTGTTCGAATTCCATCTGTACACCGACCTTATCCAGCAAGCCCTTGAAGAAGGTAAGTTCGGCGCGCATGCCCTTGACGTCGATCTCGTCTTCGGGCGAAACGTAAATGCGGTCGGCCGCGCTCGCAACGAAGTACTCGCGCATTCCGGGCGCGCGCAGATAAGCGTAAACCGGTTTGCCCGACTTCTTAAAGTTGACGATGTCGCCGCGCAGTTCCTGAAGCTTGGCCCATCCCACACTCAAACCCCGAGGCTCCAGCACGATCGCCTTGATGTGCGAATCGGCGGCGGCGTTGCGCAGCAACTGCCAGTTTTCCGCGATGCTGAGCGACGACTGTTGAGAAAGAAATGGCAGGTTGTAATCGACCGGCGATTGTTCCGGCAGGTCGCCTTCGATATGCAGAACCAGCGTGGATCTCGGCGACGGCGACCTTGCGTCCGCCTCCGAGGCGCACGGCGGCGGCCACAAGGATGACGACGGCGAGAACCGCGAACAGAAGTCCAAGCACTAAACCCAGCAGAAACTTCCTCATGACCTTAGTGTATGTGGGCGAGCGTCAGGCCGGGGATGTCGGCGAAATCTTTCCGATTGAGCGTCCAGAGAGGTATCTCTCGGGCGATCGCGCAAGCGGCGATGGCGAGATCCATTTCGCGTCCACGCGGGCGGACGATTTGACGGTAGAGCCGCGCGGCGATTTCCGCCTCGCGAACGCCGAACGGCACGGCGGATTCGCTGGGCAAGAGCGCTTCCTGATCCGCGAGTTCGCCGGGGAGCCTGGGGCCACGCAGCCATTCGTACAACGCGACGGATGGAACGAGCAGGACTTCTCCCCGCTCGTACAGCGTGCGCAACGCCCGCAACGTGATTCGTTCGCCGGCCAGACTGCCGACCAGAACCGACGTATCGAGCGTGATCAATACCGGTGTCTCCGCCCGCCCTGCCGCCGTGCGCGGCGAATTTCTTTTAGTTCTGCGTCAACTTCGCTTTGGGGCCTGGTGGGTGGGCGCTTCGCGATCTCGTCGATCACAGCCAGCATGCGCAATCGTTCGCTCTCGCTCAATTTTCCGATCCGCTCATGAAAATCGTGAATCGCTTCACGGACAATCTCGCTCTTGGGTTTCGCTAAGCGCTCCGCTGCGTCATCTAAACGCACAAGGGTGGGCTGGTCGAGAGTGAACGTGGCCTTAACTGTTGCCATACCGACACCATACTACCATACCGAGTATGGCCCAGCGCCAAAAGGCCTCCCGAAGGAGGCCTGAGCTTATTGGCGGAGATGGGTGGAATTGTCGAATGTTTACACCAGGTTCGGGATCTTGATGATTTTCTTCTGAATGGCGTACTGAACCAACTGCGCTTTATTATGAATGTCGAGCTTGCGCATCAAGTTGAACTTATGCGCCTCGACGGTCTTCACGCTGAGGTTCAGGTCGCAGGCGATTTCCTTCACCGAATTCCCTTCGGCGAGCATCTTCAACACTTCGCGTTCGCGCGTGGTGAGCGTGGCAAACCGGGGCAGGCGATTCGCCGACTTGATGCGGCTGCGGAAATCATCGACGAGTTGGGATAGCATGCGCGGGCTG
>CAVXVL010000062.1:0-8593 GCA_963765085.1 Terriglobia bacterium
GCAAGATCCGGCCGTGCGCGAACTGAGCTTCCTCGAAAGGCTCGGACTGCTCGTCGATCAGCAATGGAGTTGGCGCGAGAATCAGGCCCTGGCGCGGCGATTACATTCCGCCAAACTGAAGGGTGCCTGCGTCGAAGAGATTGATTATCGCGCTTCTCGCGGGCTGGACAAGAGCGTCATCCGCGCGCTCGCGCAGAACTCGGCCTGGGTTCAGAATCACGAAAACATCTTCGTGCTCGGACCCACCGGCGTCGGCAAAAGTTTCGTCGCTTGCGCGCTGGCGCAGAAAGCCTGCCGCGATGGATACTCCGCGCTCTACACACGCGCCGCCGCACTGTTTCGCGATCTCGCCATCGCTCGCGCGGATGGCAGTCTCCGCGCTCTTCTGGCCAGGCTCAGCCGCATCGACGTGCTGGTGATCGACGACTGGGCCATGGCTCCGCTGGCCGAAACCGAACGACGCGACTTCTGGGAGATCTGTGAAGACCGCTACCAGACTCGCTCCACGATGCTGACTTCGCAGCTTCCCGTGGCGCGCTGGCACGAACAGATCGGCGATCCCACCGCCGCCGACGGCATCCTCGACCGCCTGGTTCACAACGCTCATCGTATCGAGATGCGCGGCGATTCCATGCGCAAAAAGCGTGGCCCCCAGCCGTCGAGCTAACGCTCGCCGGGGCTTCTTCGGGCTGAGGCGGGGACCAGGGCTGCCGCCCCTTTCCCCGCACCCCTTTCTCCGCCAGCGGCACTCTTCCTCCGCTCCGCTCCGGACAGGTTTTCCTTGACGAAGACGAACACTTGTTCCACAATCGAACTGCCCGCGTCGCTACGCTCCGAGAACTGTTCGCCTTCGGCCCGGAATGCCGTTCGCGTTCCCTTCGGAATCAGTGTTCGTCTTCGCCGGAATCCTCATAAGACTCATCAAACGGACTTAACCCCATCGACCATACTACCCCCGGCGAACTTACTTGGAAATCTCTCTCGATGATGTCTATTTCGCGGATCTGCTCCGAGCGTTGCCCGTAACGCCGCACAACGAATTTTCTTAGCAATAGCCGTCGAGCCGCTGTCGAAGATCCTGGAACAGAAATGCTTCGTCCCTGGATGGATAATCGGAGTGCGACGTTTCGCGACGTCCACCGCGCCCGCGATTCCAGGCGGTCGCGTCGAAAATAACTTCGAGGATTGGGCCCGCGTCAAATCTGGACCAGTTGCAAATGACTTGCCGATTTTCGTTGACGAAGACAAGGACAGCCTGTAATATAGACCAAAGAGGTCCTATATTGCTGAGGCAAGCATTCTATTGCGCTTTTGATCGATTTTATCCATGCAACTCTGAATTCTTTGCCCATACCCCAGATGTGCGACAGTGTCGCAATAAGATGATGGTCGCCCCTGCTCTGAAGCGCCGCGCGATTCTGGACGAACTCGTCGCAAACGGAGTCCGCATTACGGCTCAGCGGCGGGCGTTGCTCGAAGTCATACAGGAATCGCAGGGCCACCTCGATGCCGTATCGTTGCTTCATTTGGCCCGTCAGCGGGAACCGGCATCGATCGCGCGACGGTATATCGCACGATCGAGCTCCTAAAGAAATTTCGGCTCGTGGATGAATTGGACCTCATGCATTTGCAGGGCGAAAAGCATTATTACGAAGTGAAGACCGAGCAAGACCATGTTCATCTGGCTTGCTTTCGCTGTGGCCGAATAGACGAATATTCGAGCTCCCTCTTTGAACGCCTTAAGGAGGAGATCGCAGGCCAGACCGGATTCCAAATTAGAGTAACCCGTTTGGAGGTAGGAGGAACTTGCCGCGCCTGTGTCGCTTCAGGACACAGCGCCGGGAACCGCGACCCCATGTAGGTATTAAACAACGGAAGGTCTCCACGGCCAACTTTTGGCGAAGCACCGTGGAGACCCCCGCGATCGACAACCCGGGAAGGCCGGCGACCCCCTCATTATAAGGCCGCGTTGTAATCTTCAACGCTTCCACCCGAGTGCCGGAGTGCTTCGATAAGCCCTCGAAGCACCCAATTCTATGGACGTAAATCATTGCCCGCAGAAGGTGATGTGCTGCCCGGTGCCGGTTAGAGGACCTCGCCGCGCAAATGCCGAGCCGGGACCGTTGAAATTTATCAAGGAGCAGAATCGAATGAAGTTCAAAATCAGAACGGCGCGCAAGAAGAAAGCCAAGAAGGAGGCGAAGGAGAATCGCCAGAATCAGTGGCCGATGACGTATCGATGGACGGCTATCGGAACTGTCGTCGCATGTTCCGCCGTAGGCAGCAAAACGATAAACGTGGCTAGTGCGCAAAGCGTGCCGCAGTCGAGCGGTGCGATATCGAAGGCCCAGGGTGACCGGTCCTCACAAGCACAGCGCTTTGACATCGCGCCCGGGCCGCTTTCAGAGGTACTTCCGCAGTTCGCGCGTGCTGCCGGCATCACATTTACGCTGTCTCCCGATTCGATCGGCACCATCACATCGCCCGGTCTGTCCGGGATGTTTACGATCCAGGAGGCGCTCGCAGCATCTGCTCGAAGGGACCAGCGTGACGTTCCGCTTCACGGCGCCGACCGTTGTGACCTTCGGACTTCGTGGCCGGACCGAGTCCGTCGAAGTGACGCGGCGTGCTCCCGGCGCAGACCCTTATGCGGACCCGGACGCGCCCTACAAGGCCGATCGCCTCTCGTCGAGCAAGTTCACCGAGCCGATACTGAACACGGCGAGGACGGAGACGGTCCTGACTCAGGAGGCGCTCGAAGATAAGAACGCGACCAGCATCCGTGAAGTGATGCGGTCGACGGCCGGCGTGACCTTGGGATCGGGCGAAGGCGGCAACGCCTTCGGTGACCGCTTCTTCATCCGCGGCTTCGATGCGCGTAACGACGTCTTCATCGACGGCGTTCGGGATCCTGGCGTCAGCATCCGCGAGAACTTCGACGTCGAGCAGCTCGAAATCCTGCGCGGGCCGGCCTCATCCTTCGCCGGCCGAGGCACCACCGGCGGCGCGCTGAACATCGTCACCAAGGAGGCCCAGAACACCGACTTCTAGCGCATATCGAAGGCGAGGGCGGCTTCAACGACTCCACTCAAACGCGGAGCGGTCGACATCAATAAGGTGATCAGCCCGGCGCTGGACGTGCGTCTCAACGGCATGATCCAGTATGCCGACATCGCTGGCCGCGACTACACGACGGACAATCGCTGGGGCGCCGCCGGCGAATGTGGTCTACCACCCGACCGACAAATTCAAGCTGACGGCGAATTATTCCCACACCTATCTTGTGGGGAATTCCGGATTTCGGCGTTCCGACCAACCAGGTGACGCGCGAGCCGGTGACCGAGGGCGGCGGTATCCGCGCGACACTTATTACGGTGCCGTCAATCGGGACTTCACCAAGTCGACGCAGGACATGGGACACGCTCGATGCCGAGTGGAAGATCAACGACCATGTCACGCTCGAAAACAAATTTCGCGTGAGCAATCCGCTCCTGAACTACATCGGCACGATTCCCGAAAACCCGAGCGCCAGCCGGCGCTGACCGCCCCCTACTCCTCGACGTTCGACGTTCTTCTCGGGCTACGTCCAGCTCAACGCGCAAAGCCGTTACGAGCCGGTGGACGTCATCAACGACCAGCCCCAGGCCACATTCAGATTCGACACGGGCGCAATCCGCCACACGGCGATCCTGGGCGGCGAGTTCTCCAGCGAGCGAATCAGCATCCAGGGCTATACGCGGCTTCACGTCCGAACTGACGACCGGTCCGGTGGCCTTCACGTCGAGCGGAGCGCCGATCGTCAGCGTCTACGATCCGCCCAATTACTTTACGGGGCGGGCCCGATCCACGCTGGCCGGCAATCCGCTGCGCTATCAGGTGGACACCAAAGCCGGTTACCTGATGGACACGGCGAACTACCACGACTTCATCATCCTCAACGCCGGCGTCCGATACGACGATTACCACATCCGCGCCGCGAACAATACCAGTTCACAGTCGGTGCGACGACGGCATCCCGAGTTACAACGTCGGGCTGGCCGTCAAGCCGGTGAAGATCGGCAGCATCTACTTCGCCTACGCCACCGCGGCCGATCCGGTGGGCGACGAACTGGACGCAACGTCCAGCAGCTACGGCGGACTTGCGGCGACCCAGAACGCAACGCAAATCTTCGGACCGCAGAAGAGCAGGTCTACGAGTTCGGCACCAAGTGGGAGCTGTTCAACCGAGCACCTGCTCGCGACCGCCGCGCCTTTCGAGACCAACGTGACCAATGCGCGCGAAACCGCGCCGGCCGGACTTGCCCGGCTACACGAGCGGTCAGATTGTCGCCGGTGCAGCCTATCGCGTGCGGGGCTGGACTTCGAGCTGGCCGGCAAGATCACCGACAAGTGGAGCGTCATGGGCGGCCTCGTGCTGATGGACCCAAGGTGACCAAGTCGATCGTGCCGAACAACGTGGGCCTGCAATTGGCCAACATCGCGCCGCAATCATTCAATCTCCTGACCAAATACCAGGTGACCAGGCGGCTGGAGCTCGGCGGGCAGAGCGTCTACGCCTCGAAAATCAAGGGCGGCTCGCTGCTCGCCGCGAATGGCGGCATCGCCTATCCCGGCGCCCGAACCCGACGTTCCTGCCCCCGCATTGGCGGTTCGATGTCTTCGCCGAAACGCAGATCAACGCCTACGCGAGCTTGAAACTCTACTGGCGCAGAACATCACCAACAAGACCTATTACGACTCCCTGTATCAGAGCGCGCAGCCGTTCGTCAGAGTCGCGCCCGGCCGCGCGGTGTATCTGAGCCTGGTCTTTAACTTTAATAAATAGGTGATCCACGCATGCTGATCTGCATTCCCGATGTTCTGAGCAAAGATGATGTGGCGGATTTCCGCCGCATCATGGACGCCGAAGCCTGGGAGGACGGCCGCTCGACGGCCGGGGCGCAATCGGCGGAGGTGAAGAAGAACGAACAGCTGCCGCCCGACGGCAAGACGTCCCGGCAACTCGGCGAGCGCATTCTCCGTGCGCTCGCCGCCAAACCGCTTTTCATTTCGGCCGCGGTTCCGCTGCACATCTTCCCGCCGCTGTTCAACCGCTACGTACCCGGGCAGTTCTTCGGCGAGCATGTCGACAACTGCATCCGAGGCGACCGTCTTACCGGCCTGCGCATCCGCACCGATCTTTCGGTCACCCTGTTCCTGTCGGAGCCTGAGGAATACGATGGCGGCGAACTGGTGATCGACGACTACTATGGCTCGCACCGGGTCAAGCTGCCGGCGGGCCATCTCGTCCTCTACCCGTCGACCAGCCTGCACCTGGTGACTCCGGTCACGAGGGGCGCGCGCATCTGCTCCTTCTTCTGGCTGCAGAGCATGATCAAGGACCCGCTTGCGCGGCGGATGACCTTCGACATGGACAATGCGATCCAGGAACTGGTCCAGCGCCTCGGCCGCAACGACCCCGAGGTCCGAAAACTCACAAACATCTACCACAACATCGTCCGGTACTGGGCGGAGCTATGACAGGGGCCTGCCGTCGAGAACTGTCAGACTCTGTTCGAACAGGGAATCCGCATGATGACCTCATCGAACAGAGTTGCTGGATCCTCGGGAGATCGAAGCCATCGACGCACAGGCGTCTCCATTCATGCAGGAAGGCATCCGTCTGATGCAATCCGACAAGGATGCAGACGCCGCGCTTCTCCAGTTCGATCGCGCGCTCGAACTGCGGCGCCGACTGCCAACGGAAGTGCCTATGCACGCCTACGCCTTGGCCGCCTGCTGGCTCAATCGCGCTGAAGCGCTCACGCCTTGGGCCCACCCACCATGCGCTGGCGCTGGACGCATATGACGAAGCGCTGGCGATACTGCGTCCGCTTCCGCTCGGCGACGACCCGCGTTTCCCCAGACGTTTAGCCATTGCATATCAAAATCGGGCGCTACTCCTCTCCACGCAGAACCCGCCTGCGACGGCGCAGGCTACCGCCGCGCTGGGACGCAATTGCGATCCTCGATCAGGCTGAGGCGATGGACGCATTGGAGCGCGAATATCTCCTCGCGGTAGTGTGGCTAAACCTCGCGAACATTCGGCAAAGGACGACACGCTTGAATCGGAGCGCGCGGCACGCCGAGCGCTCGCGTTGGCGAAGGTGCGGGAACACGACGCTGCCGGCGCGGCCGAGGCGGGACTCAAAGCCCGCTACGTTCTTTGTCAGATCGCGGGCCGCCGGTTATCAGAACAGGCCGAAAACGAGACCGCGATCGCCGCGGTGCACGACGCGACAGATTTCGCCGAGGAGGGCCTGACCCTCGTGCGTGAGTGGGAACGGCGCGGCGTCCACAGCTTTCGGGATCTGGCATCTGATTTGCTTCGCTTTGGTGCGCGGGTATACGCGACCTATCAGCCGCACTTCCTGCGCGAGTTTCTCACCAAACAGTTTGATCCTCAGCAGTCCTCCCATTCTTACGTCGAAAGTCGCGAGATGCAGCACGCCGAAAATCTGCGGGGTGTTTACGTCGGAACCGATCAGGTAGTGAAGGTCCATTATGCGCCGAATGCCGCCGAAAGCAGCGCTCCGGCGTCCACTCCGGCGCCCGGCGCGCCGCTGCAAGGCAGTCTCGGTTCTCCCGCACTGCCTGCGCCTGCAATGCCGGCGAAAGCTCCCGCAGCGCCTGCCGCGCCAGTTCCGGCCGCGAACTGACAATGGCGTCGCTGTTTCCGAGTACGCCGGCAATCTTCGCGTGGAGGTAATTCAGAGTGTCACGTGCTTGGAAAAGATGATGATCTTACGTTGTCGTCCGGACGCATCACGCATCTCAGGGTCGTTCTGGAGAATCTTTGCAAAGCGGGTCCCACTTGCGGTCGTGTCCAGAAGCGACAACGGCTTTGGCCTGTTTTTCGAGCGAAACAAGAATGCGGATTTCGGCATCCAGTTCGGACATCGACAACGAGGCAGTCGCCTCATCGACGAGAGTTTCTTCGAGCTTTTCCTGCTCTTCCGCATTGAGATCGTCATCATCTTCAGGAACGTCGGCGAGTGTCTCGGCCATCGCTTGACGGCCTCTTGTTTGCCAATCAAGTCCACGATGCACCAACGTCCGTCGCGCTGTTGAAGATGCGAAAACTTCAATGCCGCAACTTCGGAGCGCCGCAAGCCGCAACCGAGGAGCACGGCAAGAATCGCCCGATCGCGCAGCCCGCGGAGCGTCGAAATATCGGGCGCACTCAGAAGAGCCTGCGCTTGCCGTTGCGACAGCCAGTTTCCGGTGCGGATGCCCTGCGTCTTCGCGCTCTTCACGCGCGAGATGCCGGCGGCCAGTTCTGGCGCGAGCAAGCCGTTGTCGGCGGCCTCGGCGGCCAACTTCCGAATCGCCGACATGCGGACGATGATCGACGAGGACCCGAGGATGCGCTCCTCTAGCGATACCCGCCACGCGCTAACGGTGGCCTTGGTGAAGCCGGGGCGCGGCACTTCCTCGAACCGGCACATGAATTCGTCGAGCCCATTTGTATACACGTTTCGTAATCGGCGAAGAGACGCTATCGAGCACCAACGTCTTCAGTTTCTCCCATCCGGCGATCTTTTCAAGTGCAATCAGTTCGGTCATTTTGTGTCCTGTTATTGGTGGACATCGGGCGGTGAACTCACCTTGAGTCTTTGCGCTCGATCGCTCGAGTTTCGTTGATTTCCCGGCGCTCGACTGCGGCTGGGACATTATTGAAGTCGTTCGGGCACTGTTGGTATTTGCTTCAGGGTAATTTGCTCTCTCCCGTTTTCTTTGACGATTACCCTGCTGCCGTTGTTCTCGTAGCCCTTTAGAAACTCGGGATCGTAGCGTTGGGCATTTTCGCGATCTTCCCAGGCGTAAATGCGGTAGGCGCCCGGAGGCACCGACGCCAGCGTGAACTCCCCGTTCTCCACGCTGCCTGTGAGCGTGAAGCCTTTGCCGGGTGGGTCTCCGACAAGCGTAATCGAGCTGAACGCAGCGGGAATCAATTATGATGCATATATGACCGAGATCGAAACGCCTCGGCTGCGATTGCGCCGCTGGATCGATGACGACTTCGAGCCGTTGGTCGCGATGTGCGCCGACCCCCGCGTCATGGAATTTTTTCCTTCGCTCTTCTCGCGGGAGGATACCGAGGCCATGTGGAAACGCATCCATGAGCACCACGCGCATTATGGCTTCGGTCCATGGGCCTTGGAGGTAGACGGAGAATTCGCGGGCTCGCTGGGGCTCAATTGGATCCTCCGATTTGAGACTCCCATGGCGATCTGTGCGTCGAGATCGGCTACCGATTGCGGACTGAATTCTGGGGTCGAGGCCTTGCGACCGGAGCCGGCCGGGCTGCGTTAAAGATACCGGGCTTCGAATGCCTTGAGCTTCCGGAGATCGTCGCGTTTACCCTACCTGCCAATAAAAGATCGCGCCGCGTGATCGAGAAGATCGGCCTCGTATTCGCGGAGGAATTTGACCATCCGCTTATGGCAGAGGGTCACCCCATGCGGCGACAGGTGCTGTACCGAATCTCACGGACTGCTTGGGAACCGAAGATGTGCGGGCGTTTGTGAGGGGCAGCTTCCGATAACACATC
>CAVXVL010000063.1:0-113691 GCA_963765085.1 Terriglobia bacterium
TCGCCGGAGTTATCGAAGAATGCTCGCGCGGGTCGTTGCGGAAATACCAGGTCCACGCGACCAGCCACAATAAGCTCACGAGTCCGAGAATCACGAACGATCCGCGCCACGTCGAGTACACCAGCAATCCGGCGACGATCGGAGGCGTGACCGCGTTGCCGATCCGCGCGAACGAATGCACGATTCCTTGCGCGAAGCCCCAGTTGCCTTGCGGCGTCCAACTCGCCATGGCGCGTGTGGCCGTCGGAAATCCCGCGCCCTCGCCGAATCCCAGCGCCAGCCGCAGAACAAACAGCGACACGATCCCAGTGACCGCGCCGGTCAGCACGGTCGCGATCGCCACCAGGCCGCAGCATAGTGCCAGCGTCAGCCGCGGACCCAGCCGATCTCCGATCCATCCGCCGATCAATTGGAAAAACGCATAGGGAATCGCAAAAGCGGAAAACGCGACCCCCAGCTGCGTATTGCTGATATGGAGATCCGCTTTCATCAACGGCGCGACGGTCGAGATGCTGACGCGGTCGACGAAATACAAAAAGTACATCGCGCACAAAAGCGCGAGCACAATCGCGGGCGCGCCGAGCTTAGTTGCTCTGGTCACGCAGCCGGACGCGTTCCACTCTTGATTTGCGTGCGATGCATCACGCGGCGCGAGTCGTTGTCGAAGGGATCGCGGCGATGCATGGTGCAGCGATTGTCCCACAGCACCAGATCGCCCACGCGCCATTCGTTATGCCACGCGAATTCTTCGCGCGTTGCCATGGCCCACAACTCGTCGAGCAGCGCGTCCGAATCGGCAAGCGACAGCCCTTTGATATACGCATTGCGCCGCCGTCCCAGGTAAAGAGCGCGGCGCTTGGTATCCGGATGCGTGCACACCAGCGGGTGATACGCGCCTGGAGACGTCATCGGATTATCGACCGCCGAGACGCCTTGGCGCAGGTATCCGCCGCTGTTATAGGTGCCGTCGTGCTTCACCAGCATGCCTTCGATTCGTTGCTTCAGTGCATCCGGCAGCGATTCGTAGGCGTGATACATCCCGCAAAAATACGTGTTCCCGCCTGTGGGAGGAACTTCCAGCGCAAAAAGCATGCTGGCCTTCGGCGGATCTTCGAGGTACGACATGTCGGTGTGCCACGTCGCTTCGCCCGCGCCCAGGCTTCCGATCGGCTCGCCGTTCACCATCACGTTCGAGACGACGTAGATCTCCGGATACCCTTCCACGAAGCGGCGTCCGGTTTCCTGAATCGGCGCCCAGTCGAGATCGCCGAAACGCTTGCTGAACGCGATCAGATCTTCGTCCGTGAGTTGCTGATCCCGCACGAGCAGCACCGAGTGATCGTTCCAGGCCTGGTGAATCGCGGCGAACTCGGGGTCCGTGATGGCGCACAGATCCACGCCTTGAAGTTCGGCTCCCAAAGGCTTCCCGCTGGGAACAACCGTGATTGTCGATTCTAACCGCGTCGTCATCGTGGACTAATTTAGCAAATGACGGGGCTGCCAGAGCTCTCAATTCACATGTGATTACATGATGTAATAAACTGTAAGCATGCATCGGACCCAGATCCAGCTCACGAACTCCCAACTGCAGGCTCTCCGGGCTCGTGCGGCCGAGGAGCACCGGTCCCTTGCGGACTTGATTCGTGAAAGCATTGACATCTACATGACCAAGGCGGTCGCGGGGCGGAATCGAGCGGAACTCGCGGCAAGGGCCAAGCGTGCGGCTGGGCGCTACTCATCGGGCGGCTCCGACGGAAGCGCTCGACATGACGCTCACCTGAGCGAGGCCTTTCGCTCGTGACTCTCGATTCAAAGGGCCAAGTCTTCGTCGATACGTCGGCGTTCTACGCGATTCTAGATCGGGATGACCAGAATTTTTTAGCAAGCGCCCGCATTTGGGATGCATTGGTAGAGAATGGGACTCCGCTGACCACCACCAATTACGTAGTGGTCGAAACCTGCGCATTGGTCCAACATCGTTTGGGCTTGGAAGCTCTCCGTACGTTCTCTGAGGATGTGCTCCCTGTCATTGATGTGCGATGGATCGTGTCGCAGGAGCACGCCGCGGCTCTCGAATCGCTGCTGACGGCGAATCGCCGGCGTCTCAGCCTGGTGGATTGCACGAGTTTCCTGGTGATGCGTGCGCGGGGAATTCGCCGCGCTTTTGCTTTCGATCAACACTTCGCGGAGCAAGGCTTCGCGATGGAATCGGCGTGATTACCGTTCGCTAAAAGTGCGGCGCGCGCGGATACCGATTGGTAGAATCAGGCTGTAGGTGCCTCCCACAACCAAACCCCTCACCGTCCGCCAATTCTTCGGCCGCAAGGGATTGCTCTCGGAATGGCATCCGTCGTACGAGTTTCGTTCCGGCCAGCTGGAAATGGCCGAAGCGGTGGAAGGCGCGCTCCGCGAGAAGAAACATCTGATCGTCGAGGCGGGCACGGGCACCGGGAAAACGCTCGCCTATCTGGTTCCCGCGATCCTGTCGGGTAAGCGCGTCGTGATTTCCACCGGCACGAAAAATCTTCAGGAGCAGCTCTTCTTCAAGGACATCCCGTTTCTGGAGCGGCATCTCGGCCCGCTGCGCGCTTGCTACATGAAGGGCCGCGCGAATTACGCCTGCCGCCAGAAAATCTACGACGCCGAAAACGAACCGATTCTCGAAGGTCTCGAAGAAGTCGCTGATTTTCGCGTGATCCGTGAATGGGAAAAGACGACGGAGACGGGCGATCGCGCCGAGATTAAAACGCTTCCCGAAGCGAGCAGCGTGTGGGCCAAGATCGATGCGCGCAGCGAGCTTTGCACCGGCCAGAAGTGCCTGCAATTCGAGCGCTGCTTCATCACGAAAATGCATCAGGTGGCGCAGGAAAGCGACATCATCATCGTGAACCACCACCTGTTCTTCGCCGACCTCGCGGTGAAGGGCGGCCCGATCGGTGGCGAAGCGGGCGGTATTATTCCCGATTACGGCGCGGTGATTTTCGATGAAGCGCATGAGATCGAGGATGTCGCGGGACAATATTTCGGCGTCACGGTTTCGAACTACCAGTTCGAGGAGTTGTCGCGCGACGTCCTCGCGCTTTCGCGCCGCAAGGAATTCGGTTCGAAAGAGCTCGATCACACGCTAACCGTCGCGGGCGATCGAGCCGCGCAATTCTTCGCGCTGTTCGGGAATTCGTTCGGCGTCGGCGACGGCCGCTCGGCATTCCGCGCGCAGGAAGCATTTCTCGATCAAACATGACGAGTTGTATCGCGACGTTCTCGCCGCGCTCGAAATCATTGCACTCAATCTGGAATTGACGCGCGCCGCACCCGAGGAATCCATTCCGCTCATTCATCGAGCTCGTGAGATTGCTCGGCGGCTTCAATTCTGGATGGAATCCGAAGAGCGGGCTTACGTGTACTGGATCGAAAAGCGCGGCCGGGGAACGTTCCTGCAAGCTACGCCGATCGACGTTTCGCAATTGCTCGACGAGAAACTCTTCGATGCGATCGATACCGCCGTGCTCACTTCGGCCACGCTCGCGGTATCGGGCGAATTCGAATTCACGAAGCAGCGACTGGGACTGCGCGGCGCTCGCACGTTGGTCGTGCCGAGCCATTTCGATTACGAGACCCAGGCACTTCTATACGTGCCGCAAACATTGCCCGATCCTCGCAGTCCTGCGTTCACGGCGGCCGCTGCCGCCGAGATCGTCGAGATCCTGACGCATTCCCGCGGGCGCGCGTTTGTGCTCTTTACGAGCTATCAGCAGATGCGCCAAATCTACGATCGCGTCTCGTTCGAAATTCCTTATCAAACGCTGCTGCAGGGCACCGGTCCGCGCAACGCGCTGCTCGATGAATTTCGCGCGACGCCGAATGCCGTACTGTTCGCGACCTCTTCTTTTTGGCAAGGCGTCGACGTGCCGGGCGAGCAGTTGAGCTGCGTGATCATCGATAAATTGCCGTTTGCGGTTCCGAGCGATCCCGTGGTGGAGGCGCGCATCACGGCGATTCGCAACGATGGCGGCGATCCTTTCTCGACGTATCAGGTCCCGCAGGCGGCTATCGCCTTGAAGCAGGGATTCGGTAGATTAATTCGCAGCCGGAGTGACCGTGGGGTGCTCGCGCTGCTGGACAATCGCATTACGAAAACGCGCTACGGCCAGATTTTCTTCGATAGTCTGCCGCACTACGGGTTCACCACGAGCCGGGAGGATGTCGAGAAGTTCTTCGAGCGCTAGACCTTGTTTCGTGCCCGAAGTTTTTCGAGCCATCAGTCGCGCTCCGCGGTTCCAAATGCGAACATGATAGAGAACATGTTCGAGGTAACCGTTGAGCAGGAATTCGCTTCCGCGCACGCCCTTCGCAACTACAAGGGTGCCTGCGAGAACGTACACGGCCATAACTGGAAGGCGCAGGTGGTGATCGAGGGGGAACGCCTGGATGAGGCCGGAATGCTGATCGACTTCCTCGACGTCAAGCGCATGATGGACGCGATCGTCGCCCGCCTGGATCACAAGTTTCTGAACGAAGTCCCGCCGTTCGACGTGAAAAATCCGTCCGCCGAAAATCTAGCCGGGCACTTTTTTGAGAGCATGAGCGTGGACCTGGCTGGACTCGGTGTGCGCGTCAAAGAAGTGAAAATCTGGGAGACCGCTGTTCAGAGCGCGACCTATCGGCCCTAAGTCGTCTTCCGGACGCGCAACCGCCGCACTCGTGCCTTTTGCGATTCATGGGAACCGCGCGAGTAATCGAGCGGGCCGAAAAGTTTCGTCTTGAGCAGCGTACCGCAGTGGGCAGATTTATCGGCCTGTACATTGATATTCGCGGCGATATTCGCGGCACCGTGAATAGTGGCCGATTCCGCTGCGCAAGAAAGATACCGGCAGCGAAATACAGGCGAACAACCGCTTCCGCGATGGCACTGAACCCCGCCGGAGGACATTCGGCGGGGCGTACCCAATTCGTATAGGAAAGCCTATAGCAGTTTCACGGTTTCTGTAGGCCAACGGGACCACTTGCGTGCCCGCGCGGGTGGGGTCTGGCTTTTGAGCCCGCCGCCTGCTTTGAGCAGGCGTTGGGAGCAAGGGATCACGCCGCCTAAAAGGCGGCCGCAGCCACGAATGGCCGACCCCACACCGGCCTCGGCCGCCGGCGGCAGCCACAGAAACCCTGAAAATGCTCTAGCGGCCGAAGTAGGCGGCGTTCTTACCCGCGAAATCGGACCATTTCTCCGGCAGATCGTCCAAAGCGAAGATCGCCGAGACGGGGCATACCGGAACGCACGCTCCGCAGTCGATGCACTCGACCGGGTCGATGTACAACATCTCCGAAGTAGCGAATGCTTCTTCGTCTTTTTCGGGTGGATGCAGTCTACCGGGCAAGCATCCACGCAGGCCGCGTCTTTCACACCAATACAGGGTTCCGCAATTACGTATGCCATAAAGAGCTCTCGTTTTTCAGCCTGGACTAAATAGGCAGGAATAAAACCGAAGCTATAGTAATAGCACAGCGGTGCCGTAGGTTCAACGCGAAGTCAGTGGGAGGTTCGGAAACTCTAGCGAGTGGAGATCAGATCCCTCTGAATGGCGAACTTTACCAAGCCGGCAACGTCGTGGATGTCCAGTTTTCGCATCAGGCTGGCTCGGTAAGTGTCCACCGTTTTCGGGCTCAATTCCAGGCGCGCCGCGATCTCTTTTGCACGGATGCCTTCGACCAGGAAGGTAAACACCTGGTATTCTCGGGCGCTTAGCGCCTCGATCGGGTCGTCGGGTGCGGACTTGCCACCGGGCGCGAAGATCTTATCCAACTCCAGCTGTGGGGAAACGTAGATGCCGCCGGCGAGAATCTGATCGAACGCCTCCAAAAGTTGATGGGAGGGACCGGACTTGAGCAGAAAGGCATTGACGCCACAGCGCAGCGCCTCGACTACGGTCTTGCGATCCTTGCGCGTGGAAAGCACCACGATGCGGGTGGGAAGATTCGCTTCTTTTACCCGGCGCACAATCTCTAAAGCGAACAAATCGGGTAGGTTGAGGTCGAGCACCGCGATATCGGGCGGCTGCGCTTCTATCATCCGGAGAGCTACTGCTCCTTCGGAGCATTGCCCCACCACGCGCAAATGTGGCTGCGACGCGCATAACGCGGCCAAGCCTTCCCTGACAAGCGTCAGATCGTCGGCCAAAAGGATCGAATAAGTCTTAGGTTCTCTGATCGGGACCATGGGCACTTCCTATTCAGGCAATCAGTTGCATGCCTAACCCTCGAAAGAAGCTCAAGCTATTCGCTCCCTTCACATTAGAAGTGAGCGGCAGAGAGCGTAATTCTCTGAATTGCTTACCGAAGTCACCTTTGCTCCGGAATCCCGAAACAGGAAAAATCCGCCCAAGGCCCGATCTGGTTGCGTTAAGCGAAGCTGCGAACCGCTTTCGCTTCGTCGTCGAAGACCTCGAAAACGGTGTACAATTTTGTGATTTGCAGGAGATCCTGCACGCGCTTGGTCAGGTTCAGCAGTTTGACCGTGCCGCCCTGATTGGCTACCGTGGTAAAACCGGACACCAGTTCGCCGATGCCCGAGCTATCAATGTAAGAAATTTCGGCCAAATTCAAGAGCAATTTCTTATGGCCGTTGGCCGCCAAATCGCGGATGCTATCACGGAAAACGCTGGCGCCTTCGCCCAAGGTGATGCGGCCCACCGCATCCACCACTGTTACGTCGCCCACCTGCCGGGTGGTCAATTTCACGCTCACAGGATCTCCCCCTTTTTCACTTGTGTGGCTGGTTTAGCTTTTCGGCTTGTACTTAACCATTCTTACCTCGGTACCCTTTGGCTCCCGAGGAGAAACCTCAAACTCATCCATAAAGGCCCGCATCAGCATGACGCCGCGCCCGGAAAATCGCAATAGATTTTCATTCGCGAGCGGATCCGGCACAGCCGAAGGGTCGAATCCCTCGCCTTCATCGGCGACCGAAATCCCGATCCGATCGGGAGTGCGCGATACTTTTACCTGCACCTTTTTGCGCGCGTTATAGCGGTTGCCGTGCACGACGGCGTTCACCATGCATTCGCGCACGGAAATTCCAATCTTGTGCAGGTCATCCTCATCGAAGCCAAGCGCCTCGGCCTCATGCAAAATGGCCGCCTCGGCGCGATCCACACTTTCTAAACTCGACTCCAGCGCCAGATCCAGCGTGTGAGTCTGGGTGCTTTCGTGATCCGCCATAGTTTAAGGCACACAAAACCTGCGCGCAGGGACACCATTCCGCCGTGGGCAAGTCGAACCGATACATTAGAATAGTGGCGCAGCGAAAGTCAAGCGCGGACCCGGCGAAGGACGCCATTGCCGATGACGGCGGATCGCTTTTCACGTCTGCTACGATGGACGCGACGGCGACGGAAGGCACGGGCTTGCGGTCTCCACTTCAGGTCACTGCCCCCGCGGCGCGGGGACGGGCCCTTAGCACAGCGGTTAGTGCAGCGGACTCATAATCCGTTGGTCGATGGTTCGAATCCATCAGGGCCCACCAATCCAGTAGGAGGGCAGACATGAGACGCGCCTGTGTGATCGCTTGGCTTCTTCTCAGCGTTGCGGCGCGGATGCCGGCCGCCGAAACTCCTTCCGAGCTACAGCTCCGCAAAAAAGCCAAGGTGATTCACGATCGGATCCTCGCCTTCGACAGCCATCTCGATCTGCCGTTCGACTATCCGGGAGCGGCGAAAAATGGAAAGACCCAGTTCGATCTGCCCAAGGCGCTGCACGGGAAGTTGAAGGGAGCGGCCATCGCCGTTTTCGTGCCGCAAGGGCCGCGCACGCCCGAAGGCTATCAGAAAGCCGCCGCCGACGCGGAAAAGAAGCTGCAGTTGATCAAGGACATCGCGGAACAGAATCCCGATCGCGCCGAGATCGCTTCCTCGCCAGCGGACGTAAAGCGGATCGCGACGAGCGGGAAGTTCGCGGTCGTGATCAGCGTGCTGAATGCCTATCCGCTGGGTTCGGATCTCGGCCGGTTGGACGAATGGTACAAGCGCGGCGTGCGGGTCCTCGGCTACACCCACGCCGGCAATAACGATTGGGCGGATTCCTCGCGCCCCAGCAAAGCGCTCCACGACAAGCCCGATGAACACGGAGGCCTTTCCGATTTAGGCAAGCAGGGCATCGCTCGCCTGAACGATCTGGGAATGTTGATCGACGTTTCGCAGTTGACGACGCCCGCGCTCAAGCAGGTGTTGAGCCTCACGAAAGCGCCTGTCGTGGCCACGCACAGCGGTCTGAAATCCGTTGTCGATTCTCCGCGCAACTTGTCCGATGAGGAACTCGAGTTACTCAAGAAAAACGGCGGTGTGGTGCAAGTGGTCGCCTACGGAAATTATTTGCGCAAACCACCGGAGGGACTTCCGGAGCATACACCCGCTCCGCTCGCCTCGCTCGCGCAGTTCGTCGATTCGATTGACTACGCGGTGAAAAAGATCGGGATCGATCACGTTGGCATTTCGTCGGACTTCAATCACGGCGGCGGCGTCGCCGGATTCGAGAACGTAGGCGATGCACAGAACGTCACCATTGAACTGTTGCGGCGAGGGTATTCCGAGCGCCAGATCGCCAAGTTGTGGGGCGGCAATTTTATGCGCGTGTGGGCGGAAGCGCAAAAAATCGCCCATAGGAGCGAAGCTAAATAACCGAAACCCTGAGCGGTGTCGCCGCGACTGGTACGACTTCGCGGACCTGCCCGGGATTCTTCGCTTTCCATTCTTCGTCCACTCCTTCTTGCTTGGCTATCGGATTTTCCCCAGCGAAACCTATCGGAAATCTCATACAGTCCTCGGTCAAGCCGAAAAGATTCGAGTATGTTCATCCCCTCCGGCCTCGCGGGAATGCCGTGATTCTATCGACTGTATCCGCCGATCGCGGATTTCACGCCGACGTGCGCGCGGCGCTCGATGCGCGCTTTCGATTCGACACGATCTGGGACCTGGGTTACGGCGACGTAGCCCGTCTGCACGGCCTCAAATCCGATCAGAAGTGTCTGAACATCGTTGATTTCTCCCATGCGCGGAGCGCGTTGCCGGTGGCGCGCGCCTTGACGAATAAACCTCACGTGACCACCGTCGCGGTCAATTGCGGCGCCAGCCGCGAGGAAGTCGTCGTGCTGATGCAGGCGGGGGTGCGCGACGTGCTTCCGAACTTCACCGCACGCGATCTTTTGCAATGCGCCAACCGGGCGCTCACCGTCCTCGGAACCGTCGGCGAAATTCTGGCCGATCTGTATGCTTTCGTGCCCGCCAAGCCGGGCTGCGGGGCGAGCACGGTGGCGACGCACGTGGCCGGCATGGCGGCCAGTGTCGCCGAAGATCCGATTCTGCTGCTGGATTTCGATATCCGGCTGGGAGTGACCACCTTTCTTCTGAAGGCCGAAGGCACGCGTACGATTCTGGACGCTTTGCAGCAAGTAGATCGCCTGGACAGGGACATTTGGGCGGGCCTCATTTCGCAGATCGGAAATCTGCATCTGCTCGGGTCCGGCGCGGCGGGCGGCGACTATTCGCATAACTTTGAGGAAGATCATTTCCGTCGATTGGTCGATTTTGCGGTGCGGCAATATTCGGTGGCGGCGATCGATCTGCCGGGCTCGATGGAAGCCAGCGAATGCGACGTCCTGCACCGTGCGAAGCGGATCTTTCTGGTCTGCACGCCGGATATTGGGGCGCTGCACGTGGCCCGGCGCAAATCGCAATGGTTCCGCGAACTGCAGTTGACCGACAAAGTCTCGGTGGTGATGAACTGCGTCGAGCGGCGCAGCTCGCTCTCGGTCGGAGATATCGAACGCATTATCCAACTCCCCGTGCGCCACTTGCTTCCGGCCGATAACAGCAGTGTGGCGAAGGCCGTGCGGAATGGCGAGATCGTCGATGTGAGCTGCCCGCTCGGGCGCCAGCTCGCGATGATCGCCGCGGAAATGGTGCCGAGCAAATCGATTTTGACGAGGCCGAATGCCGTGCGGCGCTTTGTCGACTATTTCTCGATCAGCCCGGCGCGGGGCGCTCGCAGCGCCTAACGGCGGAGGGGACAACAACATTCATGAACAACGCGGCGATCTCGGCGATTCTGGAGCACTTATGCAACGAAGCGCGCAACTCCATGCACACGAGCTTTGGCGTGATGGATCTTCTGCGCGACGTTCTCACGGACCCAGGGCAGCGCGCCTCGGTGGCGATCGGGAGGGCCAGCGCCGATCAACTTCTACGCTGCATCGACGACGTCCGTGAGCTGCTCTCGACCGCGCCCCTCGCGCCCGCCCCCATGGAGGAGTTCGATGTGGCCTTGTATGCCGCCGAAGCGATCGAAGTTCTGAATCTGGCGTCGGGGAAGCGCAGACGTCATATGCAGTTCGATGCGCCGGCCGGGCCGCTCCTGCTGACCCAGAACCGCGCGGCCGTCGAGCAGGTGCTCACACGGCTCCTGGACACCGCGTTCAAGCTCACGCCTATCAGCGAGGTGCATGTGCGGCTGACTCCCCGCCGCGAGGAGGGCGGAGCCCGGCTCGCCATCACCATTCGGGACGCGGAGCTTGCGGAGCGATTGAATTTATGGCTGAACGCGAGCCTTGAGGATGCCGTCCTGAGGGACTCCGTCGACGTACCGTTCGCCATCGCCGCGATGCTCGCCGGAAAACGCGTGCGGGCGCTCGGCGGCTGGGCGGAGCTGGTCCTCGACGCCGCCCGGCATTCGGCGGTGGTTCTCTCGTTCCCATCGCTGGCGCTCGGCCATCAGCCCGAGGAAAGGCCGGTCCAGGTTCCGGATGAGCCGTCCGACCGGCTGAACATTCTGGTCGCGGAAGACTACGATGAGAGCTTTGCGCTCATCGAGATGGAGCTCCAGGAGGAGCACGTGCGGCGCGCCAGAGAAGGACGCGAGGCGCTGCACATGCTGCAACGCCAGCGCTTCGACATCGTTTTCATGGATATCCACATGCCGGGCGTCGATGGGTATACGGCGATTCGCGCGATCCGCGACTGGGAAACGCAAACCGGCAACGCACGCACGCCGATTGTGGTTTTATCCTCCGACGACGTGGAAACGCAGCGGCAGTCGGCGGCGCAATGCGGGTGCTCGGGATTCCTTCGCAAACCGCTGCACTTGAGCGATCTGATGAGTCTGCTCGAAAGATTGAAGCTGGCGCGCATGCCCGTGATGTGAGGGAAAAGCCCAGGCGTTCTAAAGATGCGGCTTGCCGAGCCGCGACAGCGATGCGCGGGATGACATCGTGAACCGGAGAACCACGAGAGTGATCGAGCAGGCCGAAAATTTGTGCAGGCGGCTGTTGTGGCTTCCCCGTCGGGCTTCGTCGGCCCGCTCATTGACATTCGCGGTTCCAAAGAAGGCAGAGGGAACGCTACCGGGGAGGCCCGCTTCGTTCGCCCTAAATCAGCTTTCGCAGTTCCGCCGAGCGCGGCGGCCGCGGTGCATCACGGCGTTGCGCAGCGCTTGCTTGAGGCGCGCGGGAGAGCTCTGATTCTTCAACAGGTAATCGGAGGCGCCGAAGCCCAGGGTTAGATCTCGCGAAACGGCCCGGTCATCGGAGGTCAGAATTACCACCGGCACACGCGGGCCGGCGGCTACGTCGATGGCGCGATAACTCTTATAGCTGTTGAGTTCGGGAAGGCCGAGATCGAGAAGAACCACGTCCAAACCGGGCTTCGAGGACGCGCCATGGCTTCGACCAGGTTGCATGCCCACTCCACGCGAAACGCGCTCGCCTCCTGTTCGGTGAGATACACCTGTACGAGTTCCGCGGCCTCCGCGCTGTCTTCGACGAGAAGGACTTGGAATCGGGCGGCCCACGGCTGTGGCCGGCTCCGGGGCCGCTTTCCGGAGAGGAGATCCGGCAGGGAAGAGTGGCGGCGCTGCTGAGTTCCATTCCACTCACATCGGCGAACCCCGTGGAATATTGAGATCCTCCTTTCCCCGAATCGTCATTTCTTTCATTCTTCGTCCACTCTCGCCGAAATGTTCGGCAAGATGCATCATTCGAACGATATTCTGCAAGGCGCCACCGAATTGGCGCATCTGGGGCTGCCACCTGGACAGCCAAGGGCAGTTTTGCTCAGCGAATCGCGCGTTTCTCGCGATGCTCGGTCTCGAAGAAGACGAGTTATTGGGAAGGCACTGGCGTACGACCGTCCATCCCGACGACGCCGGACGGGTTCAGGAAGCCTATCAGGGGGCCGCACGCGAGGGACGCGGGTACGTGGAGCTGCGCGCCTTGCGTCACGATTCGACCATTGTTTATCAGGCGCTGGTCGTGAGCAGCATTCAGGATGAACAGGGCGCCGTGATCGGCTATCACTGTCTGCGGCACGACATCTCCGGCTACAAACGCGACCAGGAAGTGCTCATGCTCGCGGTGGAATCGGCTCCCAACGGGTTGCTCATGTTGAACTCCGACGGGCGGATTCGTTCGGTGAATCGCGCCGCCGAGGAACTCTTTGGCTACTCGCGGATCGAACTGACCGGTGAGAAAGTGGAGATGCTGCTTCCCCAGCGCCTGCGCGGCGTGCATACGGGCCATCGGGAAGCGTTTGTCGCCAGCCACTCGCTGAAAGCGATGATGGGCCGCGACTTGCTCGGCTTGCGCAAAGACGGTACGGAAGTTCCTGTACAAGTTTTCCTCAATCGCATTGAAACGGATACCGGCGAATTGATGCTGTGCACGGTCGTCGACATCACGGAGCGACTGCAACATCAGCAGCAGTTGGAAATGGCCAAACACGCGGCCGAATCGGCGAACCGCGCTAAAAGCGATTTTCTGGCGCGCATGAGCCACGAGATTCGCACGCCCATGAACCTGATCATGGGGATGAATACGCTGCTTCTCGAAAGTACGCTCAACGACAAGCAGCGCCACTATATCGAGATCGCGCACCGCAACGTTCGCCGCCTGCTGCGCTTGATCAACGGCATCCTGGATCTTTCGAAAGTGGAGGCCGGCCAACTGGCGTTCGAGGCCACTCCCTTCGACCTCAAAGAAATGGTGGAGAATTGCGCGGCGACCATCTCTTCGGCCATCGAGCAGAAAGGTCTGCGGTTTGAGATGGCGCTCGACGCGGACGTGTGGCGCTATTGGGTCGGCGATCCCGAACGCCTGCAACAGGTCCTGTTAAACCTGATCGGAAACGCGGTGAAGTTCACGGCCCACGGTAGAATCGCTGTTCGTGTGCGCTCCGAGAGCAATGAGCACGGCAAGCGCGGCCTGAAGTTCGAGGTTGTGGACACCGGATGCGGCATCCCGCCCGGCAAGACCAGGATGATCTTCGAGGCGTTTCAGCAAGCCGACGGCGCCATGGACCGGCGCTACGAAGGGACCGGTCTCGGGCTCGCCATCGCCCGCACGCTGGTGGAAATGATGGCCGGCAAAATTTGGGTGGAGGAGCGGAGCGAGCCGGGAGCGAAGTTTGTGTTTACAGCGTACTTCCCGCCCAGCACGGAACAGGCGGTCCGGGAAAAAGTGATCGCGGCCATGTCGAAGCCGGTCCTCGGAGCCGTGGGAGGCAGGCACACGGATTCTGCTGGTCGAGGACAATCCCGAGAACGTGATTCTGCTGGAGGCCTACCTCGAGAATCTTTCTCTGGTCGTCGATTTCGCCTCGAACGGCGCCGAGGCGGTGGAACACCGGCAGCGGGAAACCTACGACCTGATCCTCATGGATATCCAGATGCCGGTGATGGACGGCTATGCGGCGACGCGTGAAATTCGGGCCTGGGAACGGGCCCGCCGCGCTCCGCGCGTCCCGATCGTTGCCTTAACCGCGAACGCCCTCATCGGAGCGAGTACCGACAGTCTGGAAGCAGGCTGCGACGGCCATGTCACCAAGCCCGTCGAGCGCAACGATCTGATCGGAGCCATCGCCAAGTTCGCCAAACGCCCGATGCAGACGACCAACGCGATTCCCGACGCGATCGCCGCCCGCCGCCCGTCTTTCCTCGCGAACCGTCAGTTGGATCTGATCAAGATGCGCGATGCGCTCAGCGCCGGGGATTTTACGGCGATTCAAACCATCGCGCACAATTGCAAAGGGATCGGAACAGGCTACGGTTTTCCTGATATTTCGAAAGTCGGTGCCTTGATCGAAATGGCGGCTAAAGCCTCGAATGCGGATCAATTGCAGGAATCCATTCAGGAATTCGAATATCATATCCAAGCGGCGGGAAAGAGTTGACGGCGTCGATCGAGAGAACTCAGAACTGCCGGAGTCTAAACCGCTTCCTGCGGTCGCGGCTCGGGTCGGCATCGTCCGTATGAACGGTGATCGATCGAATTGCGATAAACGAGTCCGGCCAGACGAATCGGATAGCCACACGAATCTGCGACCAAGCGGAGCCGAATCCTCCCGAGCCGCGACCAGAAGAAGCGGTTAATCTCTTTTTGCTGGCCCCGGTCCACGGGTGAACACGGCGTTGTGTCTCAAATCGTTCGCACGATGGGACCAACACACGCGATAATAGTGTTACCGCGTTCGCAATCCGAAAACCCAGGTCCCTTTGTCCCACTCCGATCCAAACAACTCCACAAGCGGCGTTGCCGACACAACACTGCAGGAGCGCATGCGCGCGGCGACCGAGCTGCTGGAGGCGATCGGCTTCGATCGCTCCATTCTGCGAGACATTCCCGCCGAAGAGCGCGAGCGCTTTCATCGCGCGATCGCGGAAGTTTATAATCCCGATCCCATCGCACGGCGGCGCATGGTGCGAGCCGCGGGGCGCGAGCGAACCGCCTCACGCGCCGGTCAAGTGGACGCCGTGCTCGATGAGACGGGGATCCGCTCCCTGCGGCGCAAACCGGTGTTTACGACGCCCAATATTTTCCCGCCCGAAAATTTCGTCCAGCAAAACGTCGAACCGGAAGAAACATTTTCAGACGGCACAACGAACGCGCGCGCCGAGGTCATCGATCCGCAGCATTGCTACATCTGCAAGCAGAAGTTTTCCGAGGTCCATCATTTCTACGATCAAATGTGTCCTCCGTGCGCGGAGTTCAATTTCCGTAAACGTACGGAACTCGCGGACTTGAGCGGACGCGTGGCGCTGCTCACCGGCGGGCGCGTGAAAATCGGTTATCAGGCGGGATTGAAATTGCTGCGCGCGGGAGCGCGGCTGATTGTAACCACGCGCTTTCCTCGCGATTCGGCGCAGCGCTACGCGCAGGAGCCGGATTTCGCGGAGTGGGGCGATCGCCTGGAAATCCACGGCCTCGACATGCGCCATACCCCCAGCGTGGAGGCATTTTGCACGCGGATGCTGGAAACTCTTCCGCGGCTGGACTTCATCGTCAACAATGCGTGCCAGACCGTTCGCCGTCCGCCGGAATTTTACTCGCACATGATGGAGGGTGAGCGCGCGGCGCTGGTGGAAATGCCCCCGGACGTGTGCCGTCT
This sequence comes from Terriglobia bacterium, assembly GCA_963765085.1. Lineage (GTDB taxonomy): Bacteria > Acidobacteriota > Terriglobia > Bryobacterales > Bryobacteraceae > Palsa-187. The sequence goes on from CAVXVL010000063.1 coordinate 15,417, forward strand.
TTTAGGGAGCTACAAAGGTTCCGCGGACGCGTCTCTCGCAAAAAATGCGGATGCGAATCACGCGGATCGATTTGTGCGCGGAACCAGTCGTGCGCATGGCGGCTTGCATCCCGCCGCCGAACTCTCGCAGGTCGCGCTGCTCCCCGAAGATCTTCTCGGGCAAAGGCATTTGTTCCCCGAAGGCCGCCTCGATCAGGATTTGCAGCAAGTCGATTTACGCGGCAGAAATTCGTGGCGGCTGCTGATGGACGAAGTATCTTCGGTGGAACTGCTCGAGGTGCAACTGATCAATGCCGTCGCTCCGTTCATCATCAACGCGCGTTTGAAGCCGCTGATGCTGCGCACGCCGGAGCGCGACAAGCACATCGTAAACGTGTCGGCCGTGGAAGGCCAGTTCTACCGCAACCGCAAGACCACCCGTCATCCCCACACCAACATGGCGAAAGCCGCGCTGAACATGATGACGCGCACCTCGGCCACCGACTATTACGGCGACGGCATCCACATGAACGCGGTGGACACGGGCTGGGTGACCGACGAAGATCCCGTGGAGATCGCCGCGCGCAAGATCGTGGAGCAGCGCTTTCACCCGCCCCTCGATATCGTGGACGGCGCGGCTCGCATTCTCGATCCCATCCTCCACGGCTTCAATTCGGGCGAGCACGTGTGGGGACAATTTCTGAAGGACTATAAACCGACGGATTGGTAGGTCCGCGAATAGTTCGAGGGCGCTTGAACCCACCCGCGCGAACACTGCTATCATGCCCGCATGCAACTCCGTGCTTCCCTCAAATTGATTAAGCTCGGCTATTTGCTTTCTCTCCTTTTGGCTGTCGGCATTGCGATCTATCTGGAGTCCATTCATAACGACGATCCCAAGATGTGGGGGCTGCTGGTCATTCCCGCGATCCTCATTATTTTCGTCGCCATTCGACATCTGCGACGCAGGCTGACGAAACTCGTGATCCTCGACGATCGCCTGCGCTATGAGTCCGGTCTGTTTTCGAAAACAACGCGCACGGTTGAACTCGCCAAAGTGCAGGATGTCCGCGTGGATCAGACGCTCAGCCAACGGATGCTGAAGATCGGCGACTTATCGCTTGAAACGGCCGGTGGCGCGAGCCGCATTGTGATTCTCTCCATCGATCGTCCGCAGGAGGCCGCCGATCATATTCTCGAGCTATCCAAGGCGCTGCATTCGGGCACGGGCCTGGAAGGTCCTCGACGTGTCGGCATTCCGCCACCGGGCGACGCCGCCGGCCTCCGGTAATCATCACGGCGCACCTTTCATTCCCTTTTATCGCGTCTATTTTCATTGATTCCCCACGCGGATAGGTTTGGCCCATGGGATGCCTCTCGAAGGTAAACGCCGTTGCGCTTCCCCATGCAACCCGGAATCGATGGCTGCTTCCAAACGCAGCAGCGGCGTCGTGAAAGTTTCGGTATTTAGGGCATCCTAGTGAAATTCCGAGTCGAAGCAGGTTCTATTTCCGAGCAATATCGTTAGATGCCGGTTTAGAGTCTTAAATCAGGCCTGATCGGCATCGAGCGTGCAGGCACGAAGCTGTTAAATTCTGCGTATCTTCAGAGGAGATCGCATGAGTACTGCTGGAAATCACACGGACCGGGGGATGGCGAAGTGGGATTGCGCCCGACCACATTTCGGCATTTCACGGCCCGTTGCCTCTCCCGGTCCAACCAGGACGGCCAAGAAAGTGGTGGAGCTATTTGCTCTTGCCGGCGTCGAAATCGGCGGCGGGAATCCCTGGGACCTGCAGGTTCACGACGATCGATTCTACGCGCGCCTGTTGTCGGGCGGTAGCCTGGCAGCCGGTGAATCGTACATGGATGGCTGGTGGGACGCGGAAGCGCTCGACGAGCTCTGCTGCCGGGTTCATCGCGCCAACCTCGCCGGGCGCATCGGCGATTGGGAGACGATGTGGCTTGCCCTCAAAGCGCGCGTTCTCAATCGCCAGGCGAAATCGCGAGCGGCGGAGGTCGCGGAGGAGCACTACGACTTGGGGAACGATCTCTACGAGGCGATGCTCGATCCACGCATGCAGTACACGTGCGGTTATTGGAAAGACGCGGAGACTCTGGAGCAAGCCCAGGAAAACAAGCTTCGTCTCATTTGCCGCAAATTGAACCTGAATTCCGGAATGAGAGTCCTGGAACTCGGGGGAGGATTCGGGGGGCTGGCGCAGTTCATGGCGTCGGAGTACGGGTGTGATGTTGTGAGCTACAACATTTCCCGCGAGCAGGTGGCGTACGGAAGGGAGCGGCGTCGAAATCTTCCGGTGCGTTTCGAGCATAAAGATTATCGTGAAGCGGCGCAGGAAACGGAGCCGTTCGATCGCGTGGTTTCCGTCGGGCTATGCGAGCATATCGGACGCAAGAATTACCCGGGGTTCCTCGCGCTGGCGCACGGCAAATTGAAATCCAAAGGACTTTTCCTGGTGCACACGATTGGGGGAAACGCGTCCTTCGATTACACCGATCCGTGGGTGGACAAATACATTTTCCCGAACGGAATGGTTCCTTCCATCGCACAGCTCGGTAGAGCCATGGAGGGACTCTGGGTGGTGGAGGATTGGCATAACTTCGGCCCGGATTACGACAAGACACTGATGGCCTGGTGGCGGAACTTCGACCGGGCCTGGCCGCTGCTGCAGCAGAAATATAGCGAGCGGTTCTACCGCATGTGGAAGTACTACCTGCTCGGATGCGCCGGTGGATTCCGCGCCCGCACGCTGCAACTGTGGCAGATTGTATTGTCCAAGGGCGATATCGGCGCGTATACGCCGGTGCGGTAGATCGGCTTCCCATGGATTCAATGGCGGGGCATGCGGCCCGGCGTGCCGTATTGCTCGCGGAATTTCACGCGGCGAAGTCGTCGGGCGCTCCCATCGCCCTGCAGAAAACCACCTCGAATCTGTTTCGCGAGCGCAAACGGAGTCTCCGGAACCGGCTCGACGTGCGGTCGTTCAATCATGTGCTCCGCGTCGATCCCGAGCACAGGACGGCAGATGTCGAAGGCATGACCACCTATGCAGCGCTCGTGGACGAAACGCTTCGTTACGGTCTCCTCCCGGCGATTGTGCCGCAGCTGAAAACCATCACGATCGGCGGCGCCGTCAGCGGACTGGGCATTGAATCGTCATCGTTCAAATACGGCTTGGTGCACGAGGCGATCGAGGAGATGGAGATCCTGACGGGGCATGGATCTCTGGTAACCTGCTCCCCTTGTAAAAATCGGGATCTGTTCTTTGGATTTCCGAACTCGTATGGGACGCTGGGGTACGCGCTCCGTGTCAGGGTTCCGCTGGTTCCCGCCAAGCCCTTCGTTCACGTCACCTATTCGAAGTTTTCGAATGCGCCCGATTTTTTCGCGCACATTGATCAGCTCTGTTCGGAGTCCACTATCGATTTCCTGGACGGCGTGATTTTCCGCGACGGCGAGATGTACATCAATCAAGCGGTTTTCTCGGACGAGGCGCCGCACGTGAGCGACTACAAGTACATGGGCATTTACTACCGCTCCATTCCGCGAAAGAAGCAGGACTGGCTCACCGCGAAAGATTATATTTGGCGCTGGGACACGGACTGGTTTTGGTGCTCCCGGCATTTCGGGATGGAGAAGGCCGCGCTGCGGCTTCTCGCGAAGCCGGCGCTGAATTCGCAAACCTATCAACGCCTGATGCGGATCTCGCAAAAGTTACTTCCGCCTTCCACGAAGACGGAATCGGTGATTCAGGATGTCCAGATTCCGATCGGGAATGCGTCGGCGTTCTGGGAATTCCTGCGCGCGAAGGTCGGCATTACGCCCGTGTGGGTGTGTCCTTTTCGAACCACGAGCCAGACTTACGATCTGTGCGGGTTGGACGTGGATCGGCTATACGTGAACTTCGGATTCTGGGATGTGATTCCGACGACTTATGAAAAGGGCCACTTCAATAAACGAATCGAGGGCAAAGTAGCGGAACTCGGAGGAACGAAGGGATTATACTCGGCTTCTTATTACGATCGAGAAACCTTCTGGCGAATTTTCAATAAGCCGCGCTACGACGAGCTAAAGAGAGCGTACGATCCCGCCGGCGTTTTTCCGGATCTGTATGCCAAATGTGTCGAACGTAAATAGGCTCGCATTCAATTCTGCTTACGGCTTGCGAGGTGCTTTGGATTCGCTCGCCGCGAGTTCTTTCGCCGTTGGAAGCTGAGACGCGTCCCACCCACCGCCCAAGGCTTTCATCAATTGGACCGTGGCGGACATTCGTTGTGCCTGAAACGAGACTTCCGCTTCTTGGTCACTGAGCAGGGTCGTTTGCGCGGCAATCACGTTGAGGTAAGGATCGAGCCCGGCCCGATAGCGAGTTTCCGCTTCCTCATAATTTCGCCCGGCGGATTCGATGGCCGATTCTTGCCGCTCGATCACCTGCGTCAGGATGCGAAGAGCCGCCAGATTATCCTCCACTTGCTGAAAAGCGGCCAATGCGGTTTGCCGGTAATTCGCGACCGTCTGATCGTAAGCCGCCTGATATTGTTGCACGGTCGCCTTACGCAATCCGGCATCGAAGGTCGGTTGCGCCAGGCTCGAACCGAGCGACCAGACCCGGCTGGGCCAAGTGAGCCACTTGGCGATGGAAACGCTTTGCAGGCCGCCGGACGCGCCGAGCGTGATGGTGGGGAAAAATGCGGTCTTGGCCACGCCGACTTGAGCGTTCGCTTGCGCGACGGCCCGTTCGGCCGCGGCGACATCGGGACGCCGTTCCAATAACTGGGAAGGGATTCCGAGCGGGATGGACGGAAATTCGGGCCGGACAGCCTCCGCCGAAATTTCGAACGTGGACGCAGGCTGGCCCATCAGAAGCGCGATGGCGTGTTCGTATTGCGCGCGCAGAACGCCAAGATCGATGTCCTGAGCTTCGGTCGTTTTCAGCTGGGTTTCGGCCTGCGCGATGGCTTCGTCGTTCCCGATTCCCGCCTGATACAAGTTGCGATTCAATTCCAGAGCCTCGCGATAGGCCAGCACGGTGGAGTCGAACAATCGTTTCAAGCTATCCTGCGCGCGCAGCTCGAAGTAATCCGTGGCCAGGTCGGATTGCGCCGAGAGCCGCACGTTCTCCAGATCGGCGGCGCTCGCCTGCGCGGCGAATGTGTTGGCCTTTACCGTATTTCGGACGCGGCCCCACAGATCGGGTTCCCAGGAAGCTTCCAGAGGAAGCGAGTACGTCGTGAAGATGTTGCCGATGTTCTGGCCAAAGGCCGTCGATATCCGCGAATTCGTGATCGCGGGATTGACCGTGAGAGACGGGAAGAATTGCGAACGAGCTTCGCGGATCATGGCGCGGGCTTGTTGAACCCCTGCTGCCGCTGCCGCGATATTTTGGTTCGAAATATTAGTTTTCTCTTCGAGTTCATTCAAGGCCGGATCGTGAAACGCTTCCCACCACTTGCCGCGGGCGACGGCGTCGCTCGGCTGCGATGGTTTCCAATCTCCGTCCACTCCCGACGTTGCAGCTTCTTTAAACGCCGGGGGAACGGGCGTCGACGGTCTCGCGTACTGCGGGCCCAGGTTCCACGGCGCCGTGCACGCCGTCAGCAACATCGTGAGGACGGCGGGAACGATCCATCGGGAACCGGACAAGATGCGACTGGGTTCTCTGGTCATCGTCATTCCCCGATGTAAATGTCTGCCAGCTGACCCGGATAGAGGATCAGATCCTTGGGCTTCTCCACCCGGAAAATGATCGGCAACACCCGGACGTCCACTTTTTCGAGCCTCTGATCGGAGAGTTCGATTTTCGGAGAAACGATCGGCTGCATGCGCACGTAGGTGAGCGGAAGTTTCACCGTGGATCCGCGAACCGACAACTGCGCCTTGATCTTGCTCACCGCGGGCAGCCGTGGAACGAGGATTTCATCCACGTAGCAACGCACATTCATATGTGCGCGCGGACTTCCCAGAACGATCACGGGAGCCATGCCTTGCGTGTAGGTGTCGTAAGCTCCTTGCGTGGAGACGAAGCTTCCCACCGTCGGACTGATCGCTCAGCACGACTCCATCTTTCGGGGCGCTCAGCGTGTATTTGGCGAGCAGCGCGCTCGCCGACAGATAAGATTTCGTGAGTGCGTCGTGGGTTCTCTCCTGGTTGTTGATGTCGTAAATCCAGGCTCCCGCCTTCGTCAAGATCGCGCTGCCTGCGGGCCACTTCGAGATTCGTTTTTGCGGTCAGCACCGCGTTCGCCGCCGTGTCCAGCGCGTCTTTACTGATGGATTTCGGATTCAGGTCGTAGGCGGCCTGTTGCTTATCGAGCGCGTCCTGCGCGGTCTTCAAGGTAGCCTGCGCCGCCACGACCTGGGCCTCGTTCACGTCGAGAGTTTCTTTCCTCGGCTGAGCTTTCAATTCGTTGAGAAGAGTAAGCGCGGCCTCGGCCTGCGATTCAATTGCTCGACCGTGGCACTTTGCACCGAGTCGTCGATCCGCAGCAGCGGCGTTCCTGCTTTCACTTCCTGGCCTTCCGCGACCAGGATCTGTTTCACCGTACCTGGAACTTCCGGATAAACGTTGATATTTTCGCCGCTCGACTGATCGCTCTCCAGAATGCCTTCCGCGTAGATGCCCTTCGCATAAGGATTCGTCGGAGGATTAAAAGCGGGCGGAAGCGGAGGCTGCGTGATACCCGACAAATAAGCGACCAGGCATCCGCCAAAAGACCAACGAAAGAAAGGATGAAAATGATTTTCCTCACATGTTGCCTCCCTTCTCGACTCCGATGAGCCGCCCGTCTTCCATCTTTAGAATGCGGGTGGCAAATTCGGAGATTCTGTCGTCGTGAGTCACAATGAGGATGCAGCGTTTGTCGTTCAGAACGTTGTTCCTTCACGAAACTTGACGATGGCGTGGCCGGTGTCGCCGTCGAGCGAAGCGGTGGGCTCATCCATGATCAGGATGTCCGGCTGTCCCGACGATCGCGCGCGCGATGGCGACGCGCTGCTGTTCTCCGCCGCTCAGTTTCACCGGGGGCAGATCGGCGCGATTCTTCAAGCCCGACGATATCCAGATACTTGTTGGCTTCGACGATGGCTTCTCCCAGTCTTCACGCTTGAGGATCAGGGGGATCGCCACATTTTCCGCGGTCGTCAATCGCGGGAACAGGTGAAAATCCTGAAACACGAAGCCGATCTTATGCAGACGAAAATCCGCGAGCTTATCGCTGCCGAACTTCCAGATGTCCGCGCCTTCCACCGAAACGGTGCCGGCATCGGGCCGAAGAATGCCGGAGAGGACGCTGAGCAATGTCGTCTTTCCGCTTCCGGAAGGTCCCACGATGTACAGCATTTCGCCGAAATAGGCGTCCAGGCTGACGTCCTCTCAGCGCCTGTCGTTCTGGCTTCGCCTTCGCCGAACCACTTGACGATGTCCGGTTGCTTGTGATGGCGATGGTCGGCATACTAGCCCCGGAAAATTTCGAAGGGTTCGATCCGCAAAACTTTGCGGACGCCGAAATAACTGGAGACGGCGGCGATAATCACGACCATCACAAACGACAGCGCGAGATTCCAATAAGTGATCATCGCCGCGTAATCCGGCAGCCGCATTTTCGCGAGCGTGATCATCAGCGCGCATAGACCGATTCCCAGGCCGTAACCTGTCAGGGCTGTGAAGCTGGCCTGGAACAGAATCATCAGAATCAATTCGCGGCTCTTGGTGCCCATGGCCTTCAGCGCGCCGAATTTTTCCAGATTTTCCAGCACAAACGTGTAGAAGGTCTGGCCGGAAATCGAAAGTCCGACGACGAAGCTCATGATCGTCATGATCAGAATGTTCATTCCGAGGCCGGTCTGGAACATGTAGAAAGTCGGAGATGCGGCTCACGAATTCGTCGCTGCGTCAGCGCCATATACCCGAGCGCCTGCACTTGTTGCTTGATGTGGGCCACGTCGGCGGCGCTTTTGGGTTGCACCAGAACATAGGAGATGGTGAAGCGCGGATTGGGGATATATTGAAGCGCCCGCTTATAAGTCGTGTAGAGCGTCGGTACGCCAAACAGACCGCTGCTGGCGACCTTCGCGATCCCGACGATGATTCCGCGGTGATCGTTCAGTTCAAATTGGGTGCCCACGCTTGGATTGCCCAGCTTCGGGAACTCGGGGTCTTTCACCACGATGAAAGCCGTTCTCGCCGTAGATGTCTTCGATGTTGCCTTCGAGGAGCCGCGGGCCTGCCGAACAGACTGGTGTCGTCCAGCCCGACCACGTTCACGGCCTGATAAGTACCGTCGGCGAGCTTCACCAGTGCGCCCCGGTATAAACCGGAACGGCATAATTGACGCCTTCGATGCTGCGCGCGGCATCGAGCACGTAATCCGGCATGCCGATGGTGTTCGCGACCGTTTGCACGGCCGGGTCCATGATCCACATGGAGGCGCCAAGGTTGATAAACGGTCGCCGATGCGCGGTTCAGTACGCCGGCAAACATGGCCGTCATCTGCGATCATGAGAAAAACCGCGAAGCGTGATGCCCACCAGCAGCGCGGTGAACTTGGCCTTATCGTTTACCAGCAGCTTGTAGGCGAGTTTGAGAATTCCGCGCATCCCACCTGTCCCGCTCACGAGGGTGCACGCGGGATGCCACGGCAAACGATTGTAATCGTGAAGGTTACGGTTTCGAATCGCGAAGGCGCTGCGCGAAATCCCCCATCCCCGTGGGCCGGAATGGCGTGGGGCTACGGCTCTATAAGCCTATTGTCAAACGTGGGAAAGCGGGAGTCAGGATGCGATGGTCGCGGCCTCGGCGCGACACCGACTGCCAAAAAGGAGCCGCGCGATGACCGTGGCCGGGGTTTCGCTAGGAAACCAGACCTTGCTCAATCGCGTGTTTGGTCAACTCGGCTGTCGTGTTCAGGCTGAGTTTTCTCCTGATATTCTCACGATGAAAACTCACCGTCTTGACGGAGATATTGAGAACGAAGGCGATCTCCTTGGCGCTCTTGCCTTCGGCGATCAACTGGAGCGTCTCGCGCTCCCTCCCGGTAAGCCGCAAGGTGGCGGCGGCGCGCACGGGATCCGTGAAGCGCTCCAGGTTCCCGCTCGAAAGACCAGGGCTCACGTAAATGCGGCCATCGAGGACGCTCTGGATCGCCGTAAGAAGCTCTTCTCGGGCGGCTGACTTCAATACGTATCCGGTCCCTCCGGCCCGGAGCGCGGCTTCCAGATAGGCCGGGCTCACGTGCATCGTGACGAACAGCAGCTTGGTCTTGGGCAAACTTTTTTGATGCGAGCCGCCGCATCGATGCCGTTCAGCAGCGGCATGGTTACGTCCAGGATGATCAAATCCGGCTGCAGGCGCAGCGCCGCTTCCGCCAAGGTCCGGCCGTCCGTGAAGATGCCATCGACCTGAAGATGCGGATGGAGAAATGCGCGCAGCCCTTCGAGCGTCAACGGGTGGTCATCCGCCAAGAGAACGTGCGTCTGTTTCATACACTGCTCCCCGGAAAGGGAACTGCGACGGCGATCCGGGTTCCATGACCCGGCTGCGCGTCGATGGTGAGCTTACCATGAACCAGCCGCACGCGCTCTTCCATCCCGATCAGTCCCAAGCCGCTCCGCTCCTTGATCGATCTCGGATCGAAACCGACCCCGTCGTCCGCGATCGTCAACGACAAAGTTCCGTTCCGCAAGGAGAGTGCCGCGGAAATATGGTGGGCCTGGGCGTGTTCCGCTACGTTCCGTAGACTGGCTTGCAGCACCCGGTACAAACAGGAACCAATGGTGCGGGACACCGGACCTGGCAATTCGCCGTCCGTGAATTCGAGGGTCATCTCCGGATAATGCTCGGAAAAGTCGCGGCACAGCGACTGGAGAGAAGCCACTAAGCCCAAGTCGTCCAGGATGGAGGGATGCAACTCGTAGGCGATGTGGCGCGTTTCCTCGGACGCCTTGACGGCGCGGGCCTGCAGCGCTCTCAAGCGAACCCGCGCATCCTCCGCGAGCGGCACGTCGGCGACTACACTGCCGATATCGATGGCGAGGGAAGCTAACTGCTGGCAGATTTGATCGTGCAGTTCTCGCGAAACTCTCCGGCGTTCTTCTTCCTGCGCGGTCAGGAGACTGGCGGCCAGCGCCTGAATTTCCTGCGCGTGCACCCGTGCCGCCTGTTCCAGATTGCTGCGTTGCGTGATGTCGCTCACGAAGGCGACTCCGCGCTTGCCCTCCGGCGTGTCGATCGCACCCAGGCTGATCTCGACCGGAAACTCGGCCCGGTCCTTGCGCCGCGCGGTAAGCTTCAGGCCGATTCCCATGGGCCGGTTTTGCATGTCGGCGAAATAAGAGGCGTGATGCGCGCGATGGCGCCCCCGGCTCGCTTCGGGGATGAGAAGCTCAAGCGGCTGGCCGATGAGTTCCTCGTGCGTGTATCCGAACATTTGTTCGCTGTTGCCGTTCACCAGCACGATCTTCTGCTGCTCGTCCACCGCGATGATGGACTGCGTGGTCGATTCGAGGAGCGCGCGAATCGTGGCCTGGCTCTTCTCCGAAGCCTCCTGCGCTTGTCTCTGATCCGTGACATCCTCAATAGCGATGAGAATGGTCTGGGTGGGATCGATCTGACGCGCGTTCAATAACAAGTGCCGGCGCCCGATTTCCGGAAAATCCTGCTGGAATGCAAAGTCCTCGACGTGGGCGCTCTCGGGCAGGATATCGCGCAGAAGTTCGCGCAAACCGCGAGCGTCCCAGGAGACGTCCCCCACGCTGAAAAGGTCCCGGCCTTCGACCTTCGGCAGGGTGACGCCGAAAAGCCCGCAAAAGCTCCGATTCGCGGTCAGCACCCGCCATTCGGAATCCACCACCACCAGAGCTTCGCGAACCGTCTCCACGATTGCGCGTGCGTAGTCGCCCGACCGTTGAGCTTCGTCGCGCGCGCGATAGACGATATCCATATCCAGCATGACCAGCAGCACACCCTCGATCCGGTCTTCGCCGGTTTTATAGGGCCCCACACGCAGCGAATAGCGGTGGCCGCTTCGATCGCTCACTTCGCGCTCGAGCGAGCGGCCTCGGACGGTCACTTCGGCAAACAATCCCGGCCAGTCCGCGACGTCCAGGTTCGAGGCGATGTTGCTAAAAGGCCGGCCCACGTCCGCGGGAATCAGGTTGAACAGGGCGCCCGCGACGGGCGTAAAGCGCCGCACGCGCAGTTCGGAATCCAGCAGCAGCAGGGGAATATCGAGGCCCACCAAAAGGTTGTTCAGATCGTGCGTCAGAACCGCGAGGTCGGCGTTGTGGTGCTGCAACTCGTTGTTGAGAGTAATCAACTCCTCGTTCGAGCTTTGCAGCTCTTCTTTCGCGGTCTCCAGTTCCTCATTCGTGCTCTGGAGCTCTTCGTTGCTCGACAGGATTTCCTCATTCGCGACCTTCATTTCTTCCTGCGCGGATTCCTGTTCGGCAATCAGGGTGCGCAGATGTTCCCGCGTGGATCCCAACTCCCGTTCCAGCTTCTCCAGCTGTTTCGGGTTACGTTTCCCGCTCGCTCGCCCCGCTTTCGTCCCTTTGCGCGGTTCCGGCCCGGCCGCTTCTTCCAGTTTTTGAAACACCACGAGCAGGTTCTGTTTGCCGTTCTGTTTTCCCAGCGGCCGCACTTCCAAACGTACGGCGAAGCGCTCGCCCTGCCGGTCGAATTCCACGTGGTCCCGATGGACGGGGGCGCCTTTTCTTTGGCTTCGTCGAGGGCCGCGCGCAGATCCACCATCAGCTCGGGACGAACCATTTTCAAAAGATGAAAACTGGGAGTGCCGGTGGCCATGGCCATATAGGGGCTCGTGTCGCCCTGGATGTGCCGGATATGCAGATCCGAATCGACAATTAAGGCCGGCGGCACGTAATGCGCCAGCAACGATGCCTCCGTTTCCTTGCGGAAATCCAGAGCGGCGCCCGGCACCGACGTTTTAGGGTGCGAGCAGGTCCACTACCGGAGAACGGCCCGTGCTCACGTTGATTTCCAGCGGACCTACGGCCAGCTTGCGCGCGAAGATGCGATGCTTCCGGTCCACAACGGTAAACGAATCCGAATATTCGCTGATGGATTCCGAGGTGCCGAGGAAAAGAAAACCGCCGGGTTTCAACGCGTACTGGAACATCGACAGCGCGCGCTTTTGCAGCGCAGCCGCGAAGTAGATGAGGACGTTCCGGCAGCTGACCAGATCCAGACGTGAGAAGGGAGGGTCCTTGGCCAGGTCGTGCCGCGCGAATACGCACACATCGCGGATGGATTTTTGTATTTGATATCCGGAATCGGTCTTGAGGAAGAACCGCTTGAGCCTCGCGGGAGAAACGCCGTCGACCGCCGCTTCCGTATAAACCCCGGCGCGGGCACGCTCCACCGCGTGCTCCTGGATGTCGGTGCCGAAGATCTGGATCTTCACCCGATGAGCCTTCTCTCCCAATTCTTCGAGCAGTAAGATCGCGATCGAGTAGACCTCTTCGCCCGTCGAGCATCCCGCCACCCACACACGGATCGGATCGTCCGGCGATCTCTTCACTCCTAATTTTGCAAGGACTTGCTTTCGCAAAGCCTGAAAACATTCCGGATCGCGAAAGAACCGGGTCACGTGGATGAAAATGTCATCCGCCAGCGCTTGCGCCTCGACTGGATTTTGCTTCAGAATGTGCGCGTACTTTTCCAGGGAAGCGATCTTCTGCAGCGCCATGCGGCGCGCAATGCGCCGGCGAACGGTGGCCTGTTTATACAGACGGAAATCCACGCCCACGGCGGACCTCAGGATGAGACAAAGCTTGTCGAGTTCACTGCCTTCGGGAACCTCCCGCGCTTCCACCACGTAGGGATGGCGCCCGATGCGCGCCAGCTCGGCGGCGATGGCTTTGGGAGAAAGAACAAAATCGACGGAACCGGCCGTGATCGCGCTCATCGGCATGGCGGACCATTGGGCGGTTTTGGGATCTTGCGCGAAGGTCACGCCGCCCGCGGCTTTGATTGCTTTCAGCCCGTAGGTGCCATCCGATCCGGTGCCGGAAAGCACGACGCCGATCGCGGCGCTGCCTTGTTCCTCCGCCAGGGCCATGGAGAAATCGTCGATGGGGCGCTGCAGACCGAAGAGCTCGGAGCGGGGAGCCAGCCGCAGGACTCCCTTGCGGATGGTCATGTTCGTATTCGGCGGAATCACGTAAACGTGGTTCGGCTCCATGCCCATCCCGTCCGACACTTCCACAACCCGCATCGCGGTGGTCTTCGAGAGCAGACTGGTCAGCGCGCTTTCATGCTTCGGCTCCAGGTGCTGGATGAGCACGAAAGCCATGCCGGTCTCCGGCGGGAGAGCGTGCAACAGCGCGGTGAAGGCGTCGAGCCCGCCCGCCGAAGCGCCGATCGCGACCACAGGAAACGAAACTTCCGGGTGGATGGGGGAGGATTCGTCGATCGGCTTCATCGCCCGCCGAGGAGCGGCGGTCTTTTCGCGCGGGCTGCGAGCCTTCGCCGCCGATCTTTTTTTCCCGGTGCCGGCCATCTTTGCCACTTCCGCCAGTTGCGTGGGGACGCTTGCCAAGATACCACGAGGACGGCGAGAATTTTGAGAAAGTTGCGAACTCCAAAATTGGCCTCCCGCTTGCACTCCAAATCCATGCCCGATGGGCGTGAATTCGCCGAGAAGGGACGGTACATGATCTACCTTCCGTTTTCCGATCGAACCGAAGCGAGCCGTCTTCTCGCGGAGGAACTGCTGCGTTATGATCTGCCTACAAACATCATCGTCCTGGCGTTGCCGCGCGGCGGCGTTCCGGTCGGCCGGCAGGTCGCGACGGCTTTGGGCGCGCCGCTGGACGTCGTGATTGTCCGCAAATTGGGGGTACCCGCGCAGCCGGAACTGGCAATGGGCGCCATCGCCAGCGGATCGTTCCGGATTCTGGATCGGGAACTGATCGACGGCATCGGCATTTCGCGCCCCGAAGTGGAGGCTGTCATCGCCAAGGAAACCACGGAACTCGCGCGTCGCGAAAAGCTGTACCGCGGAAATCGTCCTCCGTTGGATCTGCAAGCCCGCACGGTTGTACTGGTGGACGACGGACTCGCGACCGGTTCGACAATGCTGGTCGCGGCGCGCTATGTGCGCAGTCTGAAGCCGGCGCAAATCTTCATCGCCGTTCCTGTCGGGTCCGCGGAGGCGTGCCGGAGGCTGCGGAAAGAAGCCGACCGTTGCATCTGCCTCAGCACGCCCCAGCCTTTCTGCGCCGTCAGCGAATGGTACGTGGATTTCCCCCAGGTCAGCGATCGCGAAGTTCAATTCCTCTTGAACGAAAGGGATTGGGAGCGGACTACCGCCGCGGTCCCCATGCATCATCCGAGCTGAGCGAACGCTCCGCGGCGATCTTTTTGAACCATGCATGAGAAGCGATCGGTGCGGCAGCCCCACGTCGCCGCGCCTGCCATTTCCCGGCCATCGAAGAGCCAGTCGGGATTTAGATTCATTTGCATAGCCGTACGCAAGATCCAGCGTTTCGATTCCTCGCTGCTATGATGACGGTGCATGCGTGTGCCGCCTCCGAAATATTCGTTGTATCTTTCCCTTTTCTTTTTCGCGTGCCCGTTTGGGTTGTTTCCGGCCATGGCTCAGGAGGCATCCAACCAGTCTCCGGTGGCCGAACCGCGAGTCGAGCCCAGCGTCGTCGATCTGGACGCGGCTACGTCGCTCGATGGCCTCGCCGAGCGGGTGGCGGGCAAGCGCGTCGTGTTTATCGGCGAGTCGCACGATCGCTACGATCACCATCTAAATCAGCTTGAGATCATCCAGCGGCTTCACCGGATCGATCCCCATCTCGCGCTCGGCGTGGAATATTTTCAGCAGCCTTTTCAGCAGCAGTTGGACGACTATATCGCGGGGAGAACCACGGAAGACGAATTCCTGCGGACGTCCGATTATTTTGAAGGCTGGGGCTACGACTATCGCCTGTACGCGCCTATTTTTCGTTTCGCCCGCGAGCAGCATATTCCCGTGCGCGCGCTCAATGTTCCCGTCGCGCTGCCGCGCGCGATCGCGAAATCCGGCATCGCCGGGCTCTCGCCGCAGGAACGCGCGTACTTGCCGAAGGAGATCGTGCCCGCCGACGAGGATTATAAAAATCGGCTGCGCCCGGCTTTCGAGGGGCACGGCTCGGCGAAGCCCGGTGCGTTCGATCATTTCGTCGAAGCGCAGTTGGTATGGGACGAGGCGATGGCGGAAAGCGCCGCTACTTATCTGAATGCAAATCCTGGCCGCAAGATGGTGATCCTCGCAGGTTCCGGGCACATCGTCTTCGGCGCCGGAATCCCCCAGCGGCTGGAACGCCGCACCCATGCGGCCTACGCGATCGTCCTCAACAACGAGGAAGATCTTGAAGCGCGCATGGGCGATTATCTCGTTCTCGGCAAAAGTCAGGAACTGCCTCCGGCTGGCGCTTTGGGTGTCAACCTGGAAGCGAAGAAAGGCTTCGAAACCATTCGTTCGCTCAGTCCCGGCGGCGCGGCGGAGAAGGCGGGATTGAAAAAGGGCGACGTTCTGCTGGAGGTCGAAGGCCAGCCGATTCACAAGCTCGCGGACCTGCGAGTCGTGCTGTGGGATAAAAAGCCCGGAGATCGGGTGCGGGTGAACCTGCGTCCGAAACACGGCGCACCGCACACTTTGGAAGTCGCATTGACCGCCCCGGCCCCGGCGGCGGAAAAACGATAAGGTTACGTCGCGATCAACTTGTCCGTACCGAGAGTTCGATGCGATCGCCCACCGGAATTTCCACCGAAACGTATCCGCTTTCCGGATTGCGCACATAAGCGAGATATGGTTTGTGCACTTCGGGAAAAAGATCCAGATCGTCCGCCACGACCAGCGCTCCCGGTTTTAACGCCGGCTCCACAAGCTTAAGCACGGGAAGATAAAGCTTCTTCCAACCGTCCAGAAATAGAAGCGACACTCCGCCGGTGACATCGCGAAGAGTTTCGAGCGCATCTCCCTCGCGCAAATCCACGAAGTCGAGCAAACCCGCCGCGCGCAAATTCTCGCGCGCTTTCCGCGTCTTCCCTGGGTCAAGTTCCGTCGCGATGACTTTGCCTTCTCCACGATCGCGAACGGCCGCCGCAAGGTAGATCGTGGAGATCCCCAGTGAGGTCCCGAACTCAACGACGGTGCCCGACGTCGCACGGACAAGCGCGTACAGAAAACGTCCCGCGTCCGGTGAAACAGGAATGAAGGCCTGATTTAGCAACTCGGCCCTCTCATCATCCGTGTGGTCGCCCATTTTCGCGAGCAGCGGCGGATCG
Organism: Terriglobia bacterium; assembly: GCA_963765085.1. GTDB lineage: Bacteria > Acidobacteriota > Terriglobia > Bryobacterales > Bryobacteraceae > Palsa-187. The sequence continues at coordinate 31,715 of CAVXVL010000063.1, forward strand.
ACGGTATCTGCCTGGGTATGGAGCGAATCGAGGACCCGGCTTACGACGGGATCGTGCAGAGAAGAAACCATGAGTACCACGATACGCCACCCGGCCTTGCCGGATCACACGGGCGGCACGAAGGAGAGGCCGCTTGCGTGGATTGTCACGGAAACGTAATATAACTGTCACGGATCTGTAATCTGAATGCGCTTTTCGACCGAAGAGTAATCAACGGAGGGCCGCTTGACGCTCACCATTCGTTCGGGCGCAGTCCGAATCGCCGCCATGATTACGCTGGGTGCGCTCAGCGCATTTTCATGGCCCGCGGAAAACAGTTCTGTGGAAAGACGCAGCGCTCCCGAAGAGACGCTATTCAACTCCTCCGACGCAATTTCGGTGGATCTGTTACGGCATCCGATCGGCGACAAAGCCCGCCGCATGCTGCACAAAGCGCTCGACGCGATGAATGCCGGTGATCTGGACGCAGCGCGGAGCGAACTTCTGGAGATGCGGGAAAAATACCCGAGCTCCGCGGTTTACGCCCATAGCGTTCTGGGAGTGATCTACATCCGGACGAACGATTTTGAAAATGCGGTCAGCTCGTTCGAGGTAGCCGCGTCCCTGCTCCCTCACGATGCGATGACTCACTACAATTTCGCCCTTGCCTTGGCGTGTGCCGGGATCTATGAGCATTCGGAGCAAGAAGTGCGCCGCGCACTCGACCTGGATCCAAAGAACGGCTCCGCGCAGACGCTCTTGAACGTTTTATTGCGTCGGAAGCCAACCGGCGACTCCGCGCCGCCATTCGGCGCAAAAGAAATCTCTTCAGGAGGCGAGGGGCATTCGAGGGACTAGGCGAATCGGTCCGCCGGTTGGCCTCGAACGCAAAGCCATCGCCGATTCGTGGATAGCGTGAGGCTCTGCCTCGCGCGCCGTGCACTTGCACAAATGGCAATTGCAATCGTTCTCGATACTCTCGGGTTGTTTCAACGTAATCCCTTGTTTGAACACGATACCTTTGTACGCCACCCTGATTTCGGCGTGATATTGCGCCGGTTACAAAACCGTGACACGCGACCTTAGGCCGCCGTATTCAAACATTTTTCTGGAAATGCGGGATCTCGCCCATTTTTCGCAGGAGCGGCGCAACGGTCAGGCCCTGCACGAAAACGGAGAAGGCAACTACCGCGAAGCTGATGGTGATGATCTCCTCGCGGTGCGGCACGGCGGGCGGGAGTCCCAGTGCGAGAGCGAGCGCGAGAGCGCCCCGCAAGCCGCCCCAAACGAGCACATGTTGATGCTTCATCGCGACGCGAAACGAGGAGCGCGAAAAGATCAGGCAACACGGATAGATCGCGGCCGCACGCGCCAGGATGGTTACCGCGATGGCAATTGTCGCCGGAATCCAAATCGCCCGGAAATTTTGATTGGCTTCGCGCATCCCGATCAGAAGAAAGACCAGCGAATTCGCGACAAAAGCAGCGTATTCCCAGAAAGCTTCCACCGCTTCTCGGCCGCGCGCCGACATCGTGTTGAGCGTTTTGAAATTGCCGATGACAAATCCGGCGGTGATCGTCGCGAGCACTCCGGAGGCGCCGAAACGATCCGCGAGGAGAAACGAGCCATACGCGGCCACCGTGGTGAACGTGATTTCCACGAGATGATCGTCGGTTTTGCCCACGAGCAAAAGCGCTCCCACCGCCACAGCCGCGCCGCACAGAACGCCGCCGCCGATGGTTTTCAAAAGCGCCGCGACGATCTCGAGTGACGTCGATTGCTGCCCGGCGGCCAGCGCGACAACGACGCCGAACGCGACCGCGGCCGTGCCATCGTTCAGAAGACTTTCCGCCTCGATGAGCACCAACAAGCGCCCGTGCGCTTTCGCTTCTTTGAACGTGGAGATGACGGAAACAGGATCGGTCGCGGCGATGAGTGCGCCAAATATGAGGGCTCCTATCCATTGCCAGTGCGCCAGATAGTGCATCCCGGTCGCGGTCACGAACCCCGAAAACACCACCCCGGCCGTCGCCAGCGTGCCAATGACCGGAAAATCGCGGCGCAAACGATTCCACGGGATGAAGAGTGCGGCTTCGAACAGGAGCGGAGGAAGCAGGGCGGCGTAGATCAGATTCTTCGTGAGCGTGACCCGCGGCGCGAACGGCAGGATCGCGAGCAGGATTCCAGCCGCAACCAGTCCGACGCTGTAGGGGAGACTGAGCCGCCGCGATAGGATCGCGACAACCGCGGCGACCAACAGCAACACCGCTCCGGTTTCGAGGTCTAGTTCCATGCTTCTCCGCGCGGAATCAGCCGAGGCGCCGCTTCGTCATGAACGCGACCGCACAAGCGCCGCAGCCGCGATCAATCCCGCGAGCAGGCTCAGAGCCCCGCCCCCGATCACGCTCAGGGGCCGGTATTTCATGTCGATCGTATGCTCGCCGGCCGGTACGGCCACGCCGCGAAAAATTCCATCGGCTGCTTCGATCGCGGCGGGCCTTCCGTCTACCGTTGCACGCCAGCCCGGATAAAACGTGTCGCTCAGAATCACCATTCCAGGACAGGCCAGCGAGGCTTGGATCGTCACCCGATTGTTCCCGTGCACGCGTAGAGTGACTTTGTCCGTGGAAGCATCCGGGCATGACGCGAACGCCGCGCTCCGCGATGCCGCGGACCCGATGAAGAAAACTTTTTTCCGCGCATCGAATTCCGCCGACCCAAGAGTCGCGCGCGCGGTATCGGCATCCGGAACCGGCGTCGATTCGTGCACGGCCCACACTCGCGGAAACGCGGATGGATTTTCGTAAACGTTCAACCCGCTGACGCCGGTAAAGACCAGACGTTGCTCCGGACGCGCCGGCTGTTTTGCAATCGCATAACGAATGCCGAAGATATCGCGGACCTCGGGTTTGAAAATCCGGGACTGCCAGACGTTGGCCGTCACGCTGGCCGTGTAGGCCGAAAACGTCTCGATCCCGTACCAATCTCCGAAATTGTACGGAATGTCCGTGTTCAGATATTCGACGCGGCCGGAATCGCGGCGGTCGAGAAGAAACTGCGCGATGTCCTTGTGTTTCGAAAGATTGTTTAGCAGCGGAGTTCTTTCGGAGTTCGGACCGCGGTCCGTGAAACCGAAAGTATGGACGCTCGAAAGCTCGAAGAGAACCAGAAAGATCGCGGCGAAGGCGGCGGGTCCCGGCGGAATCACCCCCGAGCGAAAGGCTGCAATCAGCGCGGCGGTCAGGAGCGCGGCGATCGCTGAAATCATGATCCAATTCACAGCAGTCGCTGGATCGACTTTCACCGGCAGAGTCGTGGCGGCGAAGAATCGAGGCGCGAAAAATTGAATGGAAAAAGAAAGGAAGAAGTTCGCGAGCAGGAGAAGTCCACCGAACGCCGCGAGCGTCCGCGCGAAGTACAGCGGCCACCGGGAGAGTATATCTTCCGTCGCGTTTGCTTGGCCCAGCAATTTCAAACGATCGAATCCCATCGCCGCGAGCGGAGCGACAGCCAGCGAGAACACGATAATCGCCGCCCCTGGCGAGCGGGCTTTCTGCAGCATCGGAATAATGGAATACAGCACGCCCTGTATGAGCCCGTGTGGACCCAGCGCGAATAGGAGTCCCGCTGCAGCCATAACGGCCATCCCGCGCGCATGCCTTTCTTTCCACGCCAGAATCGCGCCGAGCATGGCCAATGAAAATGCGGCCGTTCCGATGAAAGGATTCCATAGCGCCGGCACGGGGAGAAAAAGACTCAGCACTTCCACAGGCCTGAGCGAGTTTTGTTCATGGACGTAATAGGGAGTTGTCTCGTCAAACGCAAGCGGATCGGGCGTCCCCAACCAGCGCACCGAGCGGCTTCCGTACTCGGCCAGGGGAAAGGTCTGGAAAGCGCTCGCCATCACTGCGATGACCAGAGAGATGGCCGCAAGGCGAAGGACGCCTCTGTGAATGCGTCCGCTGCGGAGCGCCATCCAAATCCACACCGCGATCGCCGCCAACGAAATAAACAAGGGCGCTTGAGGATGGCCGGACAGCCACGCGAAGCCGAGAAAGAATCCGGAGAGCACCGCATTGGTCACGCGATGTTCACCGCGTTCCACGCGAAATAGGAAAAGGAACACGAGCGGAGCCCACACGGCGCCGTTTACCATTTGCGGCCAGCCGGTGGTGGCGACGAAACCTCCCAGGCCGAAAACGCAGGCGCCCAAAACGGATGCCGAGCGGGAACATTTGAAATCGCGGCACAGCGCATAGCACCCGAGCATCCCGATGTAACGGATCAGTACGAAATACCAATTCAATACCGTCATACTGATCACGCCCTTCTCTAAGGGCATCAAAAACATCAACCAGTTGAGTGGATAGGCCGAGCCAGGTTGTCCCTGACCGTATAAAGGTTGTCCCGTCCACGCGTTCGGGTCCCACGCGGGAATGTGGAGACCGTGCCACTGCATCGCCTGGAATTGAAACCACGGCAATACCTGGTTGGCGCTGTCGGGATCCTCCAGCCAGGTGAACTGATTCGTGAGTGTCAGCCTCCAGTGAAACAGGACCACGATGACCAGGAGGAGCAGCGGCATGGACCACCGCGGGATCGCCCCTACAGGAGCCGATTGCGCTACGGCGGTTCTGGCGCTTCCCGTAACTGGGCGTTTATTCACCATGTGAATCGAGAATCTATCCCGTTTAACCGCGATTCGAAACCACTACCCGCCGGGCCTCTGTTCACCTATCGTACCCAACAAAGGTTGGCCCATCGGCAACGCACGCCGTTCATGTAACGCGTTTCCCGTTTCGGGCTTCTCATCGTTTAGCGGCGCAATCCGGTACAACTGCATCTTCTGTGGGGGGACCGAAAAGGTAACGAATGCCAGAGGAGAACGAGAAAGACAAACATCCTCACACAGAGTCGCCGGGCAACGGGTACGCGCCGAACGGCGATCCGTGGAACGCACCGGCCGGCACCTACGTCTACCAGCAACCCGGCACCGCAGTCGAACATACGCCGGGGGCCGGGGACGGATCGCCGCACCAGGAGCATCCTCCTCCGCGGCGGCGCGGATGGAAGTGGATAGTTGCACTCGCGCTTGCTTTCATCGCCGGCTTTTTCGTCTATCGATATTTCACCGTGGCTTCCGCGGCGAAACAACAAAACGCAGCCAAAGCCAAAGAGCAGGCCGCGGCCGCGATCACGATAGGACAAGCGAAGACGGGCGACATCAATATCTACGTCGACGCGTTGGGCACGGTGACGCCGGTCTACACGGTGACGCTGTATAGCCAGATCACCGGCCAGGTCTTGGCCGTGCACTACAAAGAAGGTCAGATGGTGGACAAGGGAGATCCGCTGATCGAGATCGATCCTCGCCCTTACGAATCGACTCTGACGCAGGCGGAAGGAACTCTGGAGCGCGATCAAGGCGTTCTGGCGCAGGCGCAGATGGATCTGAAACGGTACCAGACGGCCTACGAACGAAACGCGATCGCCCGGCAACAATTGGAGGATCAGACGCAGGCGGTCGTGCAGTATCAAGGCTCCGTCAAGGCGGATCAGGGCGCGGTCGATTACGATCGCGTGCAGTTATCCTACTGTCACATCGTCTCTCCCATCCGTGGACGCGTAGGTCTGCGGCTGGTCGATCCGGGCAACACGGTTTTCGCCGGAAGCGCATCCACGCTGGTCGTGATTACGCAGCTCCAGCCGATCACGGTCGTGTTCAACGTATCGGAGGACGACATGCACGAGATCGAAGCGCAACTGCGCGGCGGACGCGCGCTTCAGGTGGACGCTTTCGATCGCTCCTACGCCAAGCGGATTGAATCGGGCACGCTTACGTCCGTGGACAATCAGGTCGACACAACGACGGGAACCGTGAAATTCCGTGCGGAGTTCCCGAACAACAATCTTTCGCTTTACCCGAATCAGTTCGTCAACGCGCGGCTGCTTGTGAGCACTTTGCGCAAGGTGACGCTGGTCCCTTCCGCGGCCGTGCAACGCAACGGTACGAATGCCTTCGTCTACCTGGTGAGTTCCGGCAACACGGTTTCCGTGCAGCAGATCAAGACCTTGGCGAACGACGATCAGAATACGGCTGTGCAGGGAGTGAACGCGGGCGCGAATGTTACGATCAGCGGATTCGATCGTCTGGAGAATGGCGTTCGCGTGAGTTATCCAGGCCAGTCGAACACCCAGCAAACGGGATCTGCTCCGCGGAAGACCGCGAGTCCGGCCGCGACTCAGCCTCAACAGAATAAGCAAGGCCAAGGCAGCAATTCCTCGTCTGGCGGCAGCACGGCTCCATGAATCCTTCGCGGCTATTTATTCTCCGACCGGTGGCGACCGCTCTGCTGATGGTCGCGATGTTTCTCGCGGGCGGCGTCGCGTATTTTCAACTCCCGGTTTCCGCGCTTCCGGAAGTGGATTATCCGACCATCCAGGTGCTGACGTTTTATCCCGGCGCCAGCCCCGACGTGGTGGCCTCGGCGGTGACGGCTCCTCTCGAAAGGCAGTTTGGACAAGTCGCGGGCCTCAGTCAGATGACCTCGACCAGCGCGGGCGGCGTGTCCGTGATCGTGATGCAGTTCCAGTTGAGTCTGGACATCGACGTCGCCGAGCAGGAAGTGCAGGCGGCTATCAACGCGGCGCAGAGCTTTCTGCCGGCCAACCTGCCGACTCCGCCCGTGTACAGCAAATCCAATCCCGCCGATGCGCCGGTTCTCACGCTCGCGCTTACCTCCAATGAGATCGCACTCTCGCAGGTCGAGGACTTGGCCGATACGCGGCTCGCACCGAAAATTTCCCAGATCTCAGGCGTCGGTCTCGTCAGTATTTCCGGCGGCCAGAAGCCGGCCGTGCGGATTCAGGTGAACCCGACCGCTCTATCGTCTTACGGAATCAATTTTGAAGATTTGCGCAATTCGCTCACGGGCAACAGCCTCAACTCCGCCAAGGGCAACTTCGACGGGCCATCGCAGGATTACACCATCAACGCGAACGACCAGCTGCTGAGCAGCGACGCGTACAAGTCCGTGGTGGTCGCCTACCGCAATGGAGCTCCCGTGATACTCACCGACGTCGCGCGTGTCGTGGACGGCGTGGAGAACAGTAAGCTGGCCGCCTGGATGAATTTCACTCCCGCGGTGATTCTCAACATTCAGCGGCAGCCGGGAGCGAACACGATCACGGTCGTCGAGAGCATCGAGAAGCTCCTTCCGCAGCTCGAAAGCACGCTTCCGAAAGCGGTCCACGTACAAATCGTTTCCGACCGCACCACCGCCATTCGAGCTTCTGTCAAGGACGTCGAGTTCGAATTGCTGCTCACCATCGGCCTCGTCGTGATGGTGATCTTCCTGTTCCTGCGCAGCTTGTCCGCCACCATCATTCCGAGCATCGCGGTTCCACTCTCGTTGGTCGGCACGTTCGGCGTCATGTATCTGGCGGGCTACAGCCTGAACAACCTCACGATGATGGCGCTCACCATCTCCACCGGATTTGTGGTCGACGACGCGATCGTGATGATCGAAAACATTTCCCGTTATATCGAAGAGCAAGATACTCCGCTCGAAGCGGCGTTGAAGGGTTCGGCGCAAATCGGCTTCACGATTCTGTCTTTGACCGTATCGCTGATCGCCGTGCTGATTCCCTTGCTTTTCATGGGCGATATCGCAGGACGTTTGTTTCGCCAGTTTGCGGTGACGCTGGCCGTCACGATTATCCTCTCGGCTTTCGTGTCTTTGACGCTCACTCCGATGATGTCCGCGCGTCTGCTGCGCTACACGCCGCCCGAAGGCCAGGGCCGCTTCTACCGGGTCTCCGAACGCGCTTTCGAAAGAATTATCGCCTTCTACGGACGAACCCTCAGCTTCGTACTGCGTTATCAGACGGTCACGCTGTTGGTCGCCGTCGTCACGCTGGTACTGACGGGCGTGCTGTATACGATCATCCCGAAGGGCTTTTTCCCAACGCAGGATACGGGCATCATTCAGGGCATCTCGCAAGCCTCCGCGTCGACTTCGTTTTCGTCCATGGTCGCCATGCAGCGGGAACTGGCGAAAGTTCTGCTCGCCGATCCGGCAGTCGAAAGCATTTCGTCGTTCATCGGGGCGGACGGCACCAACACAACTCTCAACAGCGGCCGCATGCAGATCAACCTCATGCCCCTCGAGGATCGCGGCATCTCGGCGACAGCGGTGATCAACAGGTTGGGGCCGAAACTGGCACAGGTGCAAGGGATCAAGTTGTATATGCAGCCGGTGCAGGACCTGACGGTGGACGATCGCGTGAGCCGGACCGAATATCAGTACACGCTGGAGGATCCGAATCAGACGGAGCTGAACGGCGTTGTTCACGATCTGATGGCCAAGCTCCAGGGTTTACCCGAACTGGCGGACGTGGTCACCGACCAACAGCTGGGAGGCCTGGCCACGTCGGTAACCATCGATCGTCCGACCGCTTCCCGCTTCGGAATTACCCCGGCGGCCATCGATAACACGCTGTACGACGCCTTCGGCCAGCGCCAGATCAATACCCTGTACACGCAGCTCAACCAATATCACGTAATCCTGGAATCCGACCCGAAATTCCAGCTCGGTCCGCAAAAACTGAATGACATTTACATTCAGTCTTCCTTGACCGGCACGGCTTCGTCCACGCCGGTCTCGAACACGGCGGGGTCATCGTCCGGCGCGGGTGCGGGCAACGCGCCTTCTCCCGGCAACGCTTTGCTATCGCCTTCTCCCACCGCGGGAGTTTCCGCGCCCGTGTCTTCCACGTCGGCCCTGGCCTCCGGAAACGTCAGCACCGCGACGGCTGCTTCGAGCGTGAACTCCACGTCGGCGCTTTCCGAGAATTCAAACTCCGGTTCGAGCACGAGCGTGTTGAGCGGCGCCAGTACATCCACCGGAATTTCTTCCAGTGCCACGACATCTTTGAGCGGAACCTCGCGGCCATCGACGACAACTAACGCTGCGGAAGGATCAGCGGGAGGCGGCGCGGCGAGCAGCACGACTGCGCCTACGAATCAGACGCCCGTGCCGCTAAGCGCTTTCACGCATATTCAGACGCAGAGCGAATCGCTCGCCATCGCGCACCAGGGGCAGTTCCCGGCCGTCACGATCTCGTTCAACCTCGGCAACGGATACTCATTGGGGCAAGCCATCGAGGCCATGAATAAGGTGATCGCGCAGGCGAAGCTCCCTGCCAGCGTCATCGCGAGCTATCAGGGAACCGCAGCCGCTTTCGAAGGATCGCTTTCGAACGAAGGGCTGTTGATCCTGGCCGCGCTCGTAACCGTATACATCGTGCTCGGAGTGCTGTATGAAAGCTTCGTGCATCCCGTCACCATACTTTCCACGTTGCCCTCCGCGGGCGTGGGAGCGCTGCTGGCGCTCGAAATATTTCATCTGGATCTCGATATCGTCGCCATCATCGGGATCATTCTTCTCATCGGCATCGTGAAGAAGAACGGAATCATGATGGTCGACTTCGCTTTGGAGGCCGAGCGCAGCGGCGGTCAGCAGGCCACCGAGGCGATCTATCAAGCGGCGCTGCTGCGTTTCCGGCCGATCATGATGACCACCATGGCGGCGTTGCTCAGCGGCATTCCGCTCGCCTTCGGCACCGGGATCGGCTCGGAGTTGCGCAAACCGCTGGGCGTCGCGATGGTCGGTGGATTGATCTTCAGCCAGGTGCTCACGCTGTACACCACGCCGGTCATCTATATTTTCTTCGACACCTTGGGTGCGCGCTTCGCGCATTGGCGCGAACACGGCGTTCACGTTCCCAGGACGACGCAGACGGAGCCAGCATGAACCCGTCGCGTCTGTTCATTCAGCGGCCTGTCGCCACTACGCTACTGACCATCGCCGTCGCGATCGCGGGGGCCATCGCCTTCCTCGTGCTGCCCGTATCGCCTTTGCCGCAGGTGGATTTCCCGACGATCACGGTCGCGGCCGCACTGCCGGGCGCCAGTCCCGACATTATGGCGTCGTCGATCGCGACCCCTCTGGAGCGGCAGTTCGGCCACATCGCCGGCGTCGATGAGATGACTTCTTCGAGCACGCTCGGCACGACCAGCGTCACCTTACAGTTCGATTTGAGCCGGGACATCAACGGCGCCGCGCGCGACGTGGAAGCCGGCATCAATGCGGCGCGCACTTACCTGCCGGCGAATTTGCCCGCCAATCCGACCTATCGCAAAGTAAATCCCGCCGACGCTCCGATTCTTCTGCTGGGACTTCAGTCGGATGTTTACGACGTTCCGCAGCTGTACGACGAAGCCTCCACCGTCATTGAGCAGCGTGTCTCGCAGATTTCGGGCGTCGGCGAAGTTCTGGTGGTGGGCGCGTCGCTCCCCGCCGTGCGTCTGGAACTCAATCCGAACCAGCTCGCGAGCTTCGGAATCAGTTTGCCTGCGGTGCAACAAGTTGTTGCGGGCCAGAATTCAAACCTCGCGAAAGGCCAGTTCGCGAGCGAAAACGGCGCGTCCGACATCGTTGCCAACGACCAGATCGGAAAAGCGGCCGACTATAAACCGCTGGTGGTGGGCTATCACAACGGGGGCGTCATCCGCCTCACCGATGTCGGCGACGTGATCGACTCGCAGCAATCCGTAAGGCAAGCGGGCTTTCTGAACGGCAAGCCGTCGGTCGATATTTTAGTCTTTCGACAGCCCGGAGCAAACATCATCACCACCGTCGACGCCGTGAATGCGGCCATGCCCTCACTCCAGGCCACCATCCGGCGCGGCGAGCATCTGGTGACGATTCTCGATCGCACCGTGACGATCCGCGCTTCCGTCAGCGATATCGAGCGAACGCTGTTTATTTCGGTTTTGCTCGTGATCGGCGTGGTTTTCCTCTTTCTGAGGAACGGCCGGGCGACGTTCATCCCGGCGGTCGCGGTTCCCGTCTCGCTGATCGGAACGTGCGCCATCATGTACCTTTTCGGATTCTCTCTGGACAATCTTTCCTTGATGGCGCTGGCGATCGCGAGTGGTTTCGTCGTCGACGACGCCATCGTCGTGATGGAAAACATCACGCGGCATCTGGAGGCGGGCCTCGCGCCGATGGAGGCCGCGCTGTGCGGCGCGAAGGAAATCGGGTTTACGGTCTTCTCGATCAGCGTTTCGCTGATTGCCGTCTTCATTCCGATTCTTCTCATGGGCGGCATTATTGGGCGCCTGTTTCGCGAGTTCGCGATCACTCTTTCGGCCGCGATCGTCGTTTCGATGTTGATCTCGCTGTCCACGACTCCGATGATGTGCTCGCGCGTTCTGATACGCGATAGCGAGATCAAGCACGGCAAGATGTACGTGTGGAGCGAGCGCGTCTTCGATGCCGTACTCGGTGGGTACCGGCGCAGCCTGAATTGGGTTCTCGATCATCCGGCACTCATCCTGGGCCTATTTGTCATCACGCTCGCCTTGAATGTTTACCTCATGATCAAAGTTCCCAAAGGATTTTTTCCGATCGAGGATACCGGTGCGATCCAGGGCGGAATGCAAGGGCCGCAGGACACCTCGTTTCACGCGATGGAGAACGCGGTGCATCAATCCGTCGACATCGTCAAAAGCGATCCCGCCGTGGAGAACGTCATGGGATTCACGGGCGGTCAGGGTGCGACGAACACTGCTTTCGAATTTATCGCCTTAAAACCGCTCGAACAGCGCGACGCCGGTGCGACACAGGTCATCAACCGCCTGCGGCCAAAGCTCGCGGGCATTCCCGGCGCGGCCACATTTTTACAGCCCGTACAGGATATCCGCATTGGAGGCCGGCAGGCGAATGCCGCCTACCAATACACTTTGCAGGCAGAGACATCGGAAGACCTTCAGAAATACGGGCCAGAGCTTCTCGCCGAGTTGCGGCACGCGCCCGGTTTTCAGGACGTGAACACGGACCAGCAAAACAATGGATTGCAGGCCTTGTTGAACTACGATCGCATGACCGCGGCCCGGCTCGGGATCACGCCGCAGTTGCTGAACAACACGCTCTACGACGCGTTCGGTCAGGCGGAAGTCTCCACGATTTTTACGCAGTTGAATCAATACTACGTGGTCATGGAGGCCGCCCCGCAGTATTGGCAGTCTCCCAAGGGACTGAAGAACACTTACGTGATCCCGAAATCCGGAGGCGGTCCGGTGCCACTCGATTCCATCGTTTCCTACGCTCCCTCTACCTCGCCGCTCGCCGTGAACCACACTGGACTTTTCCCTTCGGTAACGGTGTCGTTCAATCTTGCTCCGAACGTTTCGCTCGGTCAGGCGACTCAGGAAATCGAAGCGATCCAGCGGAAACTCCGGATGCCTGGAAGCATTCACGGCCAGTTCGCCGGAACGCTGGAAGCCTTTGAGCAGTCTCTTACAACGGAGCCGTACTTGATCGTCACTGCGATTTTGGCCGTCTATATCGTGCTCGGAATTCTGTATGAAAGTCTGGTCCACCCTCTCACGATTCTTTCGACGCTACCTCCGGCGAGCGTCGGAGCGATTCTCGCCCTCTTCATCACTAAATCGGAATTGGACGTGATGGCGATCATCGGGATCATCCTGCTGATTGGAATCGTCAAAAAGAACGCCATCATGATGATCGATTTCGCACTGAACGCCGAACGCAACCAGAAGAAGAACACCCGCGATTCTATCTTCGAAGCCTCCACGCTGCGCTTTCGTCCCATCCTCATGACGACGATGGCGGCGCTGTTCGGCGCGGTTCCTTTGGCCATCGGGACGGGCATGGGTTCGGAACTTCGTCGGCCGCTCGGCATTTCCATCATCGGCGGGTTGATCATCAGCCAGATTCTGACTCTCTACACGACCCCCGTGATTTATTTGTTCATGGACACGATGCGGCTCAAGTTTAAAGGCCGCAAGCAATCGCGAGCGCTGAGGCCGGAGGTCGCGACATGAAGCGCCTGACTCTGACAGAATCGTGCGTCGCGATTTTCGTGATCCTTCTCGCAGGTTGCAACGTAGGGCCGAAGTATACGGCTCCTGCGACTCCCGCTCCTCCGGCTTTCAAGGAATCCGCGCCGGAGGTTTACAAATCCGCGTTGCCGGGAACGTGGCAGCCGGCCAAGCCGGAGGACACGGAACTCAAGGGGAAGTGGTGGGAAATTTTCAAGGAGCCCGAGCTCAACACGCTGGAAGATCAGCTCGACATCAATAACCAAAACATCGCCTACTATTTTCAAAACTTCATGGCCGCCCGGGCGCAGGTGGGCGAAGCACGTGCCGCCTATTTCCCGACGCTGACCGCGAACCCTGTGTATTCGCGAACCGGAACGGGCGGGACTTCTAACAGTGCGCTTTCCTCGGCAACGGGCGCTGGATCGTCTCCCGGCGGCGGAGCCGGATATTCGAGCATCGCCCTCCCGCTCGATATTTCGTGGGCGCCGGATTTGTGGGGCCGCGTTCGAAACACAGTTCGTGAATATAGAAATGCGGCGCAGGTGAGCGCAGCCGATCTAGAGAACGAGCGCCTCACGGAACAGGCCAGCCTCGCGGAGTATTATTTTGAACTTCGCGGGCAGGACGCCTTGCGGGACGTGACGCATCGCACCGTCGCGGCGTATCAACAGTACAAGGAACTGACCCGCGCGCTGTTCGAAACGGGCATCGCAACCCAAGCGGAGGTCGCGGTAGCCGAGGCGTCGCTCGGAAGCGCGGAGGAGGCGGAAATCGGTATCGCCACCAATCGCGCCATCTACGAGCATGCGATCGCTACGCTCGTCGGAAAGCCTGCGTCGAGCTTTGAGATGCCGGTGAAATTGCTCAACACGCCGCTTCCGGCTATCCCCGTCGGCGTTCCTTCCCAATTGCTGCAGCGACGGCCCGATATCGCTGCTGCGGAGCGAACCATGGCCGCGGCCAACGCTCTCCTTGGGATCGAGAAAGCCGCCTATTATCCGACGCTCGCACTAACGGCGGGAGGTGGGCTCGAAGGTTCAACCCTGAAGGCTTTATTCTCGCTGCCGGGACTCTTCTGGTCGCTCGGTGCATCCGCCACCGAAACGATCTTCGATGCCGGTCTGCGCAAATCGACGATGGCTCAGTACACCGCGCAATATAATGCCGATGCTGCGTCGTACAAACAAACGGTGCTGACGGCGTTTCAGCAAGTCGAAGACTACATCGCAACCTTGCGTGTCGTGTCTTCGCAGATCGAACGTCAGCGCGAGGCGGTGGATGCTTCGGAGCGCAGCTTGAATCTCGAAACCGCGCGCTACGAGACGGGCATCGATCCTTATATAAACGTCGTCGAAACGCAGCTCACGCTGCTGGGCAATCAACAGACGCAGGTTACTCTCCACGTCAATGAGATGGTCGCGTCCGTTCAGTTGATCCAGGCGCTCGGCGGCGGTTGGAACGTATCGGACCTGCCGGGTCCCGCTGAAGTCACATCCAAGGAAGCGGCGAAGATTTCAGAAAATCGCTAGAGCATTTTCAGGGTTTCTGTGGCTGCCGCCGGCGGCCGAGGCCGGTGTGGGGTCGGCCATTCATGGCTGCAGCCGCCTTTTAGGCGGCGTGATCCCTTGCTCCTAATGCCTGCTCAAAGCCGGCGGCGGGCTCAAAAGCCCGACCCCACCCGCGCGGGCACGCAAGTGGTCCCGTTGGCCTACAGAAACCGTGAAACTGCTATAGCGGCTTCAATTCTCGTCTGGCAGTGAGAAAACAAAAACCGCGTTCGAGTTGCTGGGATGCAGCTCCGGTGTCAGCGTCATGAGACCGGAGCTCACCAGAGAGTTGCCGGTGCTGACGGCGATGTACTGCTTCCCGTTGACCGCATACGCGATCGGATACCCCGTCACCGGAGATCCGAGATTCACTTCCCACAACACTTTGCCCGAGTCCTGATCGAGCGCTTTAAAGTGCCCGTTGGTATCGCCTCCGAAAACGAGACCTCCGCCCGTCGCCACCAGCGACATCATGCCCGCGCGTTGTTCGTACTTCCACACGGTCTTTCCCGTCTCCACCGAAATCGCATGAACCGTGCCGACCTTATCGGTGCCGGGCGTGATCTGCGTACGATTCCGGATCGCATACAGCGAAGTGGTGAGCGGGGCGACATCCAGCGGCGTCACAATCTCACAAGCGTTCTGCAACGGGAAAAACATCACGTTCATCGCCGGGCTGTACGATCCGGCTTGCCAGTCCTTGCCGCCGTTCGCCGTGGGACAGACAAAGCGTTCCTGTCCAGCTTTCGTGAAAGTGGTTTCGGGATTAACCGTCACTTTTCCGGTCGCGCCGTCGATCGACGAAACGACGTTCTGGCGGACGGTCGGTGTCGCCCATAGAAATTCGCCGGTCTGGCGATCCAGCGTGTACACAATGCCTGTCTTTCCGGGAATGCCCGTCACTACTTTGCGACGCTCGCCCGGCTTCAATCGTGGATTGATCCACGCGACCTCGTTTTTATCGGGAGCGACCGCCGTATCGATTAACAGCCGCTCGAAGGGGTGGTCGAAATCCCAATGATCCACAATATGCTGGTAATACCAGACGATCTTTCCCGTATCTGCGTTCAGCGCGAGTGTCGAGTTGTGATACAGGTACGTCTTGTCGTTGCCGTCCAGCATAAACTTGGGCGCGGGCGAAGTGACAGACGTCCCGATGTAAATGAGATTCAACTCCGGATCGAAGCTCGGCACCATCCACGTCCCCACGTGGCGTCGTTTCTCGTAAGGAATATTGCCCCAGGTCTCATCGCCGGGTTCGCCGGGCTTCGGAATCGTGTGCGTGCGCCACAGCTCTTTACCGGTCTTTCCGTCGTGCGCGGTGATGATGCAGCCGTCGGGTGTGGCCTTGTACTCGCAGCCGCGTCCGGAAATAATTTTTCCGCCAGCGATAATCGGCCCGGAAGTCTCCTGCGCGGAATCTTCCCGATAATCGACGATGCGGTTTTCCCAAATGAGCTTGCCGGTTTGGGCGTCCAGCGCGTAGACGAAATCATCGGCGCTCGTGTCGATGATCATATTTTCGTAGATCGCGACGTTCCGATTGATGCTCGGGACGATGAGAAACTTGTTGAGGTCGTTGGGAAGCGGGCGCTTGTATTCCCAGAGCAAATCGCCCGTCGCTCCGTTGATCGCCTGCACATAATCGCTGGGATTCGGGAGAAACATCACGCCTTTGTAGATCAGCGGCGTTGCCTCTTGAATGCCGGGGCCCATGCCGCGCGTCCACACCATGCGCAGGTTCTTGACGTTCGCTCGATTGATCTGCGTGAGAGGACTGAACCCCCAGCTATTGAGCGTACGCCGCCACATCAGCCAGTCGGCGGGATCGGGATTCTGCAGGATCTTATCGGTGACCGGTACAAACGGCGCCGGCGCCGGCTGGGCGAACGCCATCATGCCGCTGGCGATTGCAACCGACGCGACGCACCACGCACTTCTGTTCACGACCTTCATTTTCGTTTGCTATCTTTCATTCTTATCTCGACGTGCATGGTGTGGGATCGAACTTGGAACCGTCCGGTTCTTTTCTAAAGTCTGTCGTCGTGACGAACGGCGCCGCCAGATATTCGGGATCGGTGACTACCGTGGTTACCGTGAACCACGTCGCTCCGTCGGGTTCGTTGAAGAGGTCGAAGTATTCCATGAGCGACGTTTTATCGCTGTAAGGAACGCCATTCTTGCGCAGATAACCCGAACGAAGGTTCGCTGTGGAAACCTCCAGCGTGCGTGGACGTCCGCCGCTGCGAGGGAGCAGGCCGAGCCCCGCACCCGGAGGAGGCGGGACGCTTCCATTCCACCAGCGCACCGAAGAATTCCCTTGCCAGTCCGGCGCGGCTGCGCGACCGAACGGTTGCGGTCCAAAATGAAAAAGACGCGTCTGCGTGCCCGCGTCCGTCTCGATCTTCAGCGTGCTGTCGTCCGCCCACGTGATATGCAGACGTCCCGGAACGCGCATGACGGCGGGGGCTCCGTACGCTTTGCACTGGAGCCCTTGCGCTTCATCGCGAGCCGGATCCCAGGCGTCGACAATTTTGCGCGCGGCCGCGTTGATCGGAACGCTCGCGGCATCGCCCTTCAGGGGAGTGATCATGCGCCAGCGGTAGTCTTCCATGACAGGTGAAACCCAATAGCCCGTGAGATCGACCGGCGCGGCGGCCTTGGCGGATGAGGCCTGCGCGTTCTGCGGCGGCTGCGCGAACAGAGGTGCGGCGAAAAGAACAATCGTCAATG
Organism: Terriglobia bacterium; assembly: GCA_963765085.1. Lineage (GTDB taxonomy): Bacteria > Acidobacteriota > Terriglobia > Bryobacterales > Bryobacteraceae > Palsa-187. The sequence goes on from CAVXVL010000063.1 coordinate 48,887, forward strand.
CGGGGATACGCATTTCGTTACTTTCCTCCGAGCCCTTTGTACATCGCTTCGACAAACGCATCGGCCGTGATGAAGCTGTCCTTTTCAATAAAACGCCCGTCGTAATCGAGCGTCGGATGCGACGCCTCTACCTGCTGCAAATTCTGGCCCTTCTTGATCAGATCCTGAATACGGTCGCGCACGATGACGATCATGTCGCGAAACTCCACGACATCGGCTTCGTCGCACAAGTGCCCGTGACCGGGGATCACGTAAGTTCCCGCTTCCTGTGTGTGCGCGGGAACGGTCAGCTCCAGAACATGATTCAATGCGTCAATCTCGCCCTGTACGCTTCCGCCGTTGGCGAAATCGATAAAGGGATATCCCTCCGGCGTAAAAATGTCGCCCGTGGAAACGACGTCGGAGCCGCGAAAGAGCACCACGCTATCGCCGTCGGTATGGGCGTTCGGCTCGTGATAGATGACGACCGCTTCGCCGTTGAAGTGGAGGTCTTTGGACTTGGTGAAATATTCGTCGGTAGGCAGGCCAAGTTGGATCGGCGGCGTCGTCGATCCGGTCACCGGCTTCGTCAGGCGATTCAAGACATTTTCCTGCGCGATGATCGCCAGCGGCCGCGTCGGATCTTGCGGAATCATTTTGACCAGCGCTTCGTTGCCGCCCACGTGATCGGGATGCAGATGCGTGTTGATGATGAACCGCACCGGCCCACGATTGAGCTTACGCACTTCCACCATAATCTTCGGGACCATCGGCTCGAATTGGGTGTCCACCAACAGAACGCCATCCTTGCCGACCTGAACGGTTGTGTTTCCTCCCGCGCCGGTGAACATATATATGTTGCCCTGCACGGGAAGCACTTGCATTTGGACCTTACTGAGATCGGGCTGCTGCGCTGGGACGCCGAAGCTCATAAGCGCGACCGCAACGGCCATGGTCACCGCTCTCGCCTTCGAAGAAACGCTCAGCAAAAGTCGCGCTCGATGTGACGTCATTGCCGTGGGGGATGGAGGTTGCAAGCTCCGGCGTCCTGGCCGCAGGTGCAGTAGCGCGTGCACATCTCCGGGAGCTTCTCGGGCTTGCCCATTCCTTTCGAATTCGGGATACACCGTCTTCGCGCCCCCGCGAGTAGCGACGTAGGGCAGTCCGTACCAGTCGGCGACTTCGTGCAGGAACGGGTTGGTGCCGGGCAGGTGAGCCGGTACGGTGCCTTCGGGCAGGGGAATTCCGGCGCCGCTTCGCAGGCCGAAGGGGTGAAGTCTTGGCCGGGATCGAGCTGCCAGTTTTCGCTGCGGATCAGAGGCTCGGCGAGGAACTCGGGATCAACCACAATCACGATTACCGTGAGATAGTTCCCGTGCCGAACCCAATGCTCGGTGAACGAGCCTTTTCGCTGCGCGGCAAACCGTTGCGCCGCAGATAATCGTCTTCAAATGCGTTGTGTACGCACTCAACGTGTTCTCGTCGAAACTACCGGTGGAGAATCCGGAAAAAGTGTGAGCAGCGTTCGACGGCGGATGCGGGCGTCCGTCGAGCCAGATGGTGCGCTCCATCTCCTGAAAGTTCATACGCAGATGAATGCCGATGGCGCGATCGGTGGCGGGGTCCAGAATCTCATCCACGCGCATGTTCGAGAGCCCGCGCATCATGTAATCGCCACCATGCGGCCGGCACTGATATTCGGGAACCACGGAGATGCGATCGGCATCGTAGCTATCGCCCGCCAGGCGCGCGGCGGCATTGATCGGGATGCCCATGTAATCGCCGAGCTCGGGGCCCGGAATGCGCTCGGGAAAATCTTCGTGATAAAGCGGCGCCCAGTTCCCTACGAAATCGCCCTGGCCGTAGGCGGGAAGCAGAAAGGCGGCGAATGAGAGCACAACCGCGTACGAGGTTTTAGCGTTCGGCATGGCGCTTCCGAGACCGATCCCGGACGAGAATATCACACAGCCGTTCGAGCGGATTGCACATTCCGTACAATCCTGTCAGGTTTCTGAACCGTTTCATCCCGGAATCCGAAACGCGAGAGACGAAGTGGCGGCATCGAGGGGAACGGTCAGGACCCATGAATAAAGCTTCCATTCGACGGCCAGACCACTGATTTATCCGCAGCTTTCGCGGCCCGGTATGCCCGGCGTACCCGCCTTCGGAGTTTGCGAAAGTCCTCCTCGCCGATCGAGACTGCCCGGGAAACGTCAGCGCTGGTTTGATTGAGAACGTAGAACCGGTACAGTGCGTCACGTTCCCCTTGCGTCAGCGCCGCAAGAATCTTTTTCATCTTGTCTTCACGACCGCGGGGTACCTCATCGTCACGCATGGGCCTCCGTTTCCTTGCGTCTAGACCAAAGCGAGCTCTCCTCGCGTACCGGACGAATGGCCGACCGCCGTGGTTCAGATACACGGCATGCAATATGGTCCTTTGCCTTGCGAATGTCAAGCGGGGAAAGATGAGGTGTCCGCGATCTTGCCGTACTGCCCGCCGCTAAGCACAGCAGCGCTCGCGAGAATTTGCAAAACGACCGCGGCTGCTGTTATAGTCGCGTTTTCGATTCCATTATGAGAGGTTGCTGTCTAGATGAAGTACTCAGTTGGGATCTTCGCACTTATCGGTTTGTCTATGCTTGCGCCCGGCCGGTGGAACACCGCGAACGCGCAGACCCCGATCTCGTTTTCCTTTACCGGCTCGGGGGCGGCAAATTCCAGTGGCGGCGTCCTGCTGACGGGCTCGGGCATACTCAACCCTTATGGGCCGACGACCATCTCCGTCGTCGAACAAGGCTCGGGAACGAATTTTACCGTCACATTCGCAAACGGGAGCACCTGGACCGCCACATCGTCGGCGGTCAGCTCGGGAAACACGGTATCGGGTACAGCGACGATCATCAGTGGAACCGGAACGTTCGCGGGCGCCACCGGCTCCTTCAATTTCGTGACGAATTATGCCGTACAGTCGGCGAACAGCATCACTTTCTCGGTGACCGGATCCGGGACCGTCAACGGCAGCGCGACCCTGACCTACGCGTACTATTTTTCCCAGTTGGCGTTCGCGGGAGGTTACCAGAGCACACTCACCTACATCAATTACGGCGCGAGCGCGGTCACCTGCACGACGTCTTTCTATAACGACAACGGCGACCCGCTGCCGGTGCCGTTCCCCGACACGACTGCTGCCACGCGAACGGATACGATTGCCGCCGGAGCGTCCATCCACGATCAGACCAACGCGAATCTCACGGCAATGGGCATGGAAGGATGGGCCCAATCGACGTGCACCGGTCCGGTGGAGGCCAGCCTGCTGTATCGCTTCTACAGCGCTTCGGGAACTGCGGAGGGCGAGGCCAGCGTCAGCGCCGAGACAGCGCCCACCAGCAAATTCGTAACGTTCGCTCAGTCGGCGGCTGCTTCCACGGGAGTCGCGTACGCCAATCCCTCCACGACCCAGTCGGCGGTGGTCACGATCGCGGCCTATAACGCGGCAGGCCTCCCGCTGGGCAGCAAAAACGTCACGCTGGGGCCGTTGCAGCATAGCTCGGCGAACGTCAATGCGATCGCGGCGAGCTTCACGGGCTCGATTGTGATCACTTCCACCAACCCCATCATCAGCCTGTCATTGAATGCAGAGGCATTCCCGGTGTTCTCGTCGTTACCGCCCGGCGATCTCTCCTCAAACCCTCCCACGGGTACACAGACGTATTATTTTTCCCAGTTGGCGTTCGCGGGAGGTTACCAGAGCACGCTCACCTACATCAACTACGGCGCGAGCGCGGTCACCTGCACGACGTCTTTCTATAACGACAACGGCAGTCCGCTCCCGGTGCCGTTCGCCGACACGTCTGGCGGCTCCATACGAACGGACACGATTGCCCCTGGAGCGTCCATCCACGATCAAACCAACGCGAATCTCACGGCCCTGGGCATGGAAGGATGGGCCCAATCGGCGTGCACTGGTCCGGTGGAGGCCAGCCTGCTGTATCGCTTCTACAGCGCTTCGGGAACTGCGGAGGGCGAGGCCAGCGTCAGCGCCGAGACAGCGCCCACCAGCAAGTTCGTAACGTTCGCTCAGTCGGCGGCTGCTTCCACGGGAGTCGCGTACGCCAATCCCTCCACGACCCAGTCGGCGGTGGTCACGATCACGGCTTACAACGCGGCAGGGGGCACGTTGGGCAACAAGATCGTCACGCTGGGGCCGTTGCAGCATGGCTCCTCGAACGTAAACGCCATCGCGGCGAGCTTCACCGGTGCGATCGTGATCACTTCCACCAACCCCATCATCAGCCTGTCATTGAACGCCGAGGCATTCCCCGTGTTCTCGTCACTACCGCCTGGAGATCTACCCTAGCTTTGCGGGGCGTTCCCGGTTGGTACAACGCCCGCGGCCCGGTCGACGGTTCGGCGGATCAGCTCGTGCGGGCGTGACGTCCGATCCCAGTTCCCGGTCAGCGTCTTCCAGAATGTCAGACCAAGTTTTTCAGTCGAGGGAATAGCCGGAAAGCGTTGTCTCGATAAATCGCATCGAGTTGTTCCTTCGAAAGGCCGAGGCTGGGAATCTCGTCGATTGTGGCAGGGATGTCTTGGGCGGGATAATCCGTGCCGAACAGGATCTGGGAATTCGGGACAAGCTTGCTGAGCGCCGCAAACGGAAATGGGAAGGCGGCGTGGCCGATCTCGTAGTACTGCTTTCTAAAAAGATCGTACACCATCGGTTTCAGTTCCGGCCGTTTGGACGCTGCGACGCGGTCTTTCATCCGTCCGATCAGCATGGGAACGGCTCCGCCTGAGTGCGGCAGGATGAATTTGATATCGGGATTTCTCTCGAAGGTGCCGTGCACCAGAAGACTAGCCGCCGCGCGCGTCACATCAAAATCGAACTCCAGCATGGCGTCCGATACCGGAGGATCAATCGACCGGCAGCAGATCGGAGCGCCGCCGGGGTGAAGGTAGACGGCTAACTTGCGGCGGTTGACTTCATCCCATATGGGCTTATACATGTCCATGCCCGGATATTTGCCGTCGGCTGTGCTGGTCCACAAGGCGAGGCCGTCAGCCTTGAGGGTGTCCATCGCGTATTCGATTTCTTTCAGGCTCGCATCCACATGATCGATGGGAATGTTGGCGAAAAAACCGAAGCGCTGGGGATGATCGTGGACCAGCTTCGCGTGATATTCATTGTTGTTCCGGACAGCGCCGATAGCACTCATGTCAGGCGTATAAAACTTATCGCGGCTTGCATTAATCGCGGATAGAATCGAGACCGTGATCGCGAATTTGTCCATCTGCTCGAGCGTCTGCTCGGGCGTCCAGGGATTGTTTCCTACTCGTTCTCCCGGCAGTGGCTGTCGCGTGTGTTGGTGCACGTCAATCTTGCCGGTACCGCGCTTGGGCGCCTGCGCGATCAAGGATTCCCAGGGCAGCAGAGCTCCCGCGCCGGCAACGGCCATGGTCTTGAACAAATCGCGCCGCGTGGCCCGAACGTCGAAATCAAGTTGTCGCATCAATATTCCTCCTCTGTGAGTCGATTGATTGTACACAAAAATCCAAGAGACCGGCGGGCCGGCTCCGGGCGGCGGCACGATCGCGACCTCGCAGTTGAGCCGCGTGTCACGCGCGGTCGCACCTAGCGGGCGACCGTAAGCACCGGCGCAAACTTCTGGATCCGCTTGCCACTGTCGACCTCGCCCACATAGATGTTGCCGCCCTTATCGATCGCGATTGAGTCCGGAAATTCCATTTGGCCGGCGAGCCTTCCCTTCCCGCTGAAATGTCCCAGCACCTTGCCGCTCTGTCGGTCGATGATCCACACGACGCTGTTATGGGCTTCGGTCGCGAACAGATACTTCTGCGAGGGGTCATTCGAGATCACCATTTTGTACATGGTGCCGCAGATGGATCGGACGAACTGCTGGGGGGCGTAAGGGGTTGGGGACTTGCCGGCGTTCAGGCCGCCGCATTCGCCTCGCTGCGCAGGCATGTTCGGCATGACGGGAATATCCCGCAGCCATTTCCCTTCGGTGGTGAAGACCTGGATCCGATTCTGGCCCCGTTCGCCGACATAGACACGGCGGTCTTTCGAGATCTCGAGGAAGTGTATCGTCGGGACGAAGTTCTTCTCCTCGGGTGGCGGCCCGCCGGTCCAGGTGTAACCCGGAATGTCCTGGTTCGATATCTCGCTGAGCGGCATCCCATGGCCTCCCCATCCCCGCTTGAAGGCGCCGGTCGACGCGTCGTACACGAGCACGCGCTTCTGGGTAATGATGTACAGCTCGTTGGCCACTTCGTCGAGCTGGAAACGTCCCTTGTTGAAGATATGATCTGTGTCCTGATTGTTCTCCGGCACCGCCTTTGCGCCGGCCGGGGGACGATGGCCGAAATCCCACACGAGCTTGCCGTCGTGGGTGAACTTCAGAATGCTGTCCTCGGTGGCTTCGCCGCTGATCCACACGAATCCCTTGCTATCGACAATCACCGTCTGCAGCGACTTGGGCCACTGCGGGATATACCCGGGTCCGCCCCAGGAGCTCACCACGTTCCCCTGCTGATCGGTCTCGATCAGTTCGGGCCCGCGCACGCAGCACAGCGCCGGGGACGGATCGCCTTCGGCGGTCAACTCGATGGGAAGCGCGCCAGTGCCCCGGTTCAGATACCAGATGTGATCCTTGGAATCGACCGAAATCCCCACAATCTGCTGCATGCTCCAGCGGTTGGGGAGCGGTTTGGGCCAGAAGGGATCGACGCGGTATTGCGGCGCACCACTCGCGTCGAGGGCCTGGCGCGGTATCACCTGCGCATACCCTAGGGACGCCGCGACGAGGCACAAGCCGGCACGGGCAGCCGCTCCCCGAGTCTTGGTCATAGGAGTTCTTCTGTTGTTCCCGGCCCCTCGCCGATGGCAAGCCGATAGAGCAACAACCCTAGCAAACAGCAAACGTGGTTTCATGGGTCTCCTTTACTTAACTTTTCAACTTTTCAGATTAAATATTTCCCGGCGCCTGCGCATAGCATCGGGTTGGCTGAGTCTACTCGATGAGAGACCGATAACGGAATACGCGCGACTCATACGGAGGGGCTTTCGAGTGCCTTAATGGGAGCCCCACGGCTTACCCACCAGAAAATCGGGGTCGGCGCCCTTGCGCGGCGTATACTTCTGAACCCGGCCATCTCGTACCGACGCGGTGTAGAGACTTCCCTCCGAATCCGTGACGAACCCATGCACACCCCACATGCAGCCCTGGCACGTACCAAACGTGCCCCACGAATAGAGGAAATGTCCGTCTTCGTCATAAGCGTTCAGCTTGTTCGATCCCTGATCCGCAGCCCATAGAATGTGGTTTTTGCCCATGTAAAGGGTGTGAATGTTCATCGGCGGTCGCGGACCGGTGTTCCACTGGTCCAGGAACTTGCCATTCTCATCGAACTTTTGCACACGACCGTTGTCGCGGTCGTTGATGAAGACGAAGTGCCGCTCCGGATCGATGGCGATGCCGTGAACGTTGTTGAAATAACCAGGGCGAGTCTCATTCGGCTTGCTGCCTTTTTGGCCCCACTGGAAGAGTTTCTTGCCATTCTTGTCGAACTTAATCACACGTGTGCCGTCATACCCATCGCACAGGTAGAAACTTCCGTCGGGCTCAAACGCCATGAACGTCGGCCGCGCGAAATGCGTATCGTCGTCGCCCGGCACGCCCGGCGTGCCCAACGTCAAAAGGCGCTGTTTGCCGTCGTGCGTGAATTTGCTGACGAAGTGGTTATCGGCATCCACAATCCAGACGTTCTTTTCCGGATCGTAAGGACTGACCTCGATGTCGTGCGGCCGTCCCCAGATCTTGTCCCATTGCGACCAGTCTTCCACCACTTTGCCATTGCGATCCAGCACGACAATGACGTGATCCCAGCGCCAATCGATGCCCGGCCGCCCCGCGCGCCCATCACTGACGTCGGGACAATTCGGATTCCGCGGCATATTCGGAGGATTTTGCATCCCGCCACAACTCGGTGTGGCGCTGGCAGTCTCGCGCATCGGCAGGCCCATGCCCACGGGGAATTTCAAGCTCGGCCCGATCTGCGGAAGCCACGTCGTCTTCATCCGTTCGGGTAGCACGGGCAGTAAGCCCTTCTGCGCCACAAATACTCGATCCGGGGTTTCCGGAAAAACGTAGGTGGCCTGCGAAAAGTTCCAACCCTTGAGCTCGGGTAGGCTTTCCGCCATCGGCTTCTCCCAATTCTGCACAGGATCGTAGGGGCCGAAGACGTCCTCTCCGCCCTTCTGTCCCGGGACGGCTGCAAAGCCCGACCCCGGCGCCTTCGCCTCTTGTCCACTCAGCAGGCCCAAACGGTTGCTGAGCATAATCGTCGTCAAGCAGACTACACCCGTAATCGCAATGTTTAGCGTTTTGCCATTCATGTCGCAGAGGATTATATCTCAACCGACACTCACGTGAGTCGGGAACCAGCGACAGAGGAAACCCGAGACACTCTTGCCGCTCGTTGTGAGGAAGTCTTCAACGCTCACCGGCGTTCCCCTCATGCCCGATGGATCGGTCCGGCCATTCGCTATAAAACGGGACCGGTTATCGAGCGAAATCAGCTTTCGGATACGATGTCGGACGGAAGCACGGGGCACGTCACTACCACCTTTATATGATTGATTTTAAGCAAGGCCCTGGTATAATTCGACCAGACTACGAAGGGCTAAGGTCCCTCGCGGAGCGTCCGTCTGTACCTCGATCGTGGTTCGCCGCGCCTTAGAACAGAGGACCAGTATTGTCGGAAGCGAGTCGGAGGCGACGATGAACTTTTCAAAATGGCTGCCGGTCGGTAAATGCCTGTTTTTCAGCATAGTGGCATTCTCTCCGCAAGCACAGCGCAAGCTACGACGATCAACGCCAGCACGGGAACGGCGACCTATACCATCATCTCCGACACCAACGGAGGCCTGGACGCCGACTACACCGGGACCGCGTTTATCGTTACGAGCCTCCCGACTGGGACGTTCGCCCATACCGCCAGTCTCTCGGACGGCATTAGTACCACGACGGATTGGGTGGGGCCAAATGTGAATCAGTCGAGCGAAGCGACGAGCGGGGGATCAATCGTCAGCGGCACAACCGTATACACGGTGACGTTTAATCTGACGGGTTTCAATCTGTCCACGGCGAGCCTTGCCATGGCGCTGTCCGCCGACGACTTTGTGAACAGCGTCGTGCTGAATTCGACGACCATCTTCACAGCCACGACCGGCGAAAAGACGAGCGGGATGTGGACGCACCGCGACGAGCGTCACCGTCCCGACCGTGACCTCCGGCTTCGTTGCAGGAATCAACACCCTACGTTTACCGTGGCGAATTCTACCGGCGACGGCGCAACCTCCTGCTGCGGACCCACGGCGCTCATGGCCGCCGTGGATATAACCGCTAATTCGACAGTTCCCGAGCCCAGCACCCTTGGACTGAGCGGGCTCGGCCTGGTTGGCTTAGCGATCGTATTGCGTCGGCGGCGCGGCGCCTGAAGCGATCACGGAGCCACTCGGTCCAGGCGTGCGTGAGCGCACCTTTGCGAGCGAACGTTCCTCCGAATTTGCTTTTCTTCCGATGCTTCTCTCGCCACGTTCGTTCCGAGAGCGCCGAAGAAGGACCTGCGCCGCTCGGCGTCCGTTTTGGACTCCACTGGGGCGCCAAGAGGAGGTTTTAGAGGGGGACTGGCTATAAGTCTTTGAAGACTCTGGTCGGGCTGCCGGGATTTGAACCCGGGACCTCTTGCACCCCAAGCAAGCGCGCTAGCCAGGCTGCGCCACGGCCCGAAGTCTTTAGTGTAGCGCAGCGCGGACGATCTCGATCACGCGACCCTGATCTTTTTCCACTTTTTCCGGCGCGGACCATGTAAGTTCCCGGTGCCGGCGTGGAAAACAATGTTGCTGTGGCGCACTCCGTCGATTTCCACCGCGCCCGATTTCAGCAGGCGCTCCGCTTCGGTACGTGTCGGAGCCAAGCCCGTCCCGTGCAGCATTTGCGGGATACGTATGTCGCCCGCCGCTCCGAAATCCACTACGTCGATATCGCTCGGCACACCGCCTTGCCGCACCTCGCGATTAAAATCCTCGCGCGCCTGGAATGCGTCGGCCGCGGAATGAAAATCCAAGACGATTCTTGCCGCGAGCTCCATCTTCACTTCCATCGGCTCGCGCTGCTTTCGTTGCTCGATTTCCGGCAGCGTCAAGTCCGTCAGCAACTCCCAATAGCGCCACATGAGCGTGTCGCTGATGCCCATGATCTTGCGGAACATGACCTTCGGAGGCTCGGTGATGCCGATGTAGTTGTTCTTCGACTTCGACATCTTTTCGACGCCGTCGGTGCCTTCCAGTAGCGGCGTCGTCGCGACAATTTGCGGAGGCTGGCCCCAATCGCGCTGCAACTCGCGCCCTACGAGAAGATTGAACTTCTGATCCGTGCCGCCCAGCTCCACATCGCACTCGAGCCGCACCGAATCGTAGCCTTGCGCGAGCGGATACAACAGCTCGTGCATGGATATCGGCACGCCGTCTTTCAAGCGTTTCGTGAAATCGTCGCGCTCCAGAATGCGCGCCACCGTGTAGCGCGAGCACAGCCGGATCATCTCCTCAAATTTCAAATCTTCGAGCCAGGAGCTATTAAAACGAACGTCGGTCTTGTCCGGATCGAGAATCTTAAACACCTGAGCCTTGTACGTCTCGGCGTTCTTCGCGATATCCTCGCGCGTCATCGGAGGCCGTGTGATGTTGCGGCCCGATGGATCGCCGATCAGCCCGGTCATATCGCCGATCAAGAAAATGACGCGGTGACCCAGATCCTGGAAGTGCTTCATCTTGCGCAGCAGCACCGTGTGGCCCAGATGCAGATCAGGCGCCGTGGGATCGAACCCCGCCTTCACGAAGAGCGGCCGTCCGCTGATCGCGGATTGCGTCAGGCGCTCCTTCAAATCCTCTTCTCGGATGATCTCGGCGAAGCCTTTTTTCAAATAGGCGAGTTGTTCGGGTACGGGGGCGAAAGACACTGGTTCCATTGTAAATTGAATGTGTAGTGAGTCTCACTCCCGCGGCGAAAGCGCTCTCGATCATGGCTATCCTGGCCGGCGCGGCCAACTCGCAAGCTCTGTCCGATCGCTTCTTCGACGAATACTATTTCCCGTTCAGTCCGACCACCGCCACGTACACCGGCATCCATAAATACGATGCTGAGCTGGAAGATTATTCGAAGCCCCATATTGCCGCGCAAGTCGTCCAGTTGAAGCAGTTCGAAGCTGCGTTCGCCAAGCTCCCCGGCGATGCCGACCGCGATCTTCTGCTTTCTAATATTCGAGCCAGCCTGCTCGAACTGGAGACGGTTCGCAATTGGGAGCGCAATCCCGATTTCTATTCGAGCTTCATCACCAGCAGCGCGTTTACTTTGATGAGCCGCCAATTCGCGCCGCCCGAGGAGCGTCTGCGATCGCTGATTTCGCGCGAACGCAAGATGCCGAACGTGCTTGCCGAAGCGCGCACGAATCTAGAAAATCCGCCGCGCATTTATACCGAAGTCGCCATCGAGCAGCTTCCCGGGATGATTCGCTTCTTCGAAAAGGATGTCCCGCTGGCCTTCGACAAGGTAACGGATCAGAAGCTCCTCGCGGAATTCCATACGGCTAATCAAGGCGTGATCGCCGCGCTCGAAGCCTACGAGAGCTTTCTGAAAAGCGATCTGCTCGCACGCTCGAACGGCGACTTCCGGCTCGGCGCCGAGACCTACAGCAAGAAGCTTCTCTACGAAGAGATGGTCGACCTGCCGCTCGACCGTTTGCTCGCCATCGGGTACGCGGATCTGCGCGCCAATCAGGAAGCACTGCGCAAGACCGCCGCCGTCATCGATCCGCACAAAACGCCGCAGGCGATCCTGGCGGAAATGGAGAAAGATCATCCGCCTGCGGACAAGCTGCTGGATAGCTATCGCGCCGTGGTTGTGCAACTGCGCGATTACATCACGGCACACAAAATCGTGACGATTCCGTCCCAGACGCTGCCGATCCTGGAAGAAACACCGCCCTTTATGCGAGCGCTGACGTTCGCGTCCATGGACACTCCCGGTCCTTATGAGATGGTCGCTAAGGAGGCGTTCTTCAACGTGACGCTGCCCGAAAAGGGCTGGACTCCCGAGCACGTGGAAGAATTTCTGCAGGGGCACACGCGAGGAACGATCCTCTCAACCGCGATCCACGAAGCGTATCCCGGGCACTACGTGCAGTTTCTACGCTTGCAGCAAGTCCCCTCGCGCGTGCGCAAACTTCTCAGCGCGAATACGTTCGTCGAAGGCTGGGCGCATTATTGCGAGCAGATGATGTTCGACGAAGGGTACACCAACGACCCGAAATTGAAGCTCGGACAATTGCAGGACGCCCTGATGCGCGACGCGCGCTACATCGTTGGGATCGAAATGCATACCGGCAAAATGACGTTCGAGCAAGGCGTCGACTTCTTCGTCAAAGAAGGTTATCAAACGCGCGACGCCGGCCTGCGAGAAACGAAGCGCGGAACGTCCGATCCTACTTATCTTTATTACACGCTCGGCAAGCTGCAAATCATGAAGCTCCGCGAGGACTACCGCAAACAGCGCGGCTCCCAGTTCTCACTCCAGGAATTCCACGATCGCCTGCTCTCGCAAGGCTATCCGCCGATCAAGATCGTCCGCAAAGCGATGCTCGGCAACGATTCCCCGACGCTTTAAACCCAGCCATGTTCGGAGGCTTAACCGCTCCCTGTGGTCGCGGCTCGGGTCGGAATTAGTCGCGACTCGCGGTTTCGTTCATCTGCTTTCAAAGAAAGCACCCACCCGAGCCGCGACTAAAAGGAGCGGTTCAGCGGCCGTCCTCACCTCTATTTATCGCGCGAACGTCACGCCGATGCCGGTCGAATAGATAAAATCGTTGGTCTTGCGTCCGATCGCCGGACGATTGACGAACCGGTCGCTCAGCGCGACATTCCACGTCAGCCATTTGGAGATCTTGGTCGCCGCTCCCAGATCGAAATTGACGCGCGACGCGCTCGTGTCTTCCAGACTGTCGAAAAAGCGCAACGCTTGCACCAGCGATGTGTTGGCGTTCAACTTCAGCGTGTAGTCCTCGCCCGCCATGATTTCACCCGCCGACTGATTCGGCGTCGGCGGCGTCGGCGGCGTGGTCATCGGCGTGAAATAGTTGGAGCGAATGTAGTCGAAGCCGCCCAGCACGTCCAGTTGGCTGCGCGTGGTCTTCAGCAAGTGATAGCCGAAATTGCCGCCCACGACGAAGCGCAGGTTCAGGTCCTGAAACTTATCGTACGAATAGTCGTTGAAGACGCCGACGAACAGTTTCGGGTTCAGATTGTGATTGTAGGCCCATCCGCCGCGAACGGCCTCTGCCGTCTGCGCGTCGGTCCCGCCGATCTTGGCCGTCGAATCGATGACGTTGAAGTACAGCGAAGTCTTGTCCGTATTCGTCGTACGAGCGGCTGTAGCGCCCACAGTGAACGTCAGCGCTTCCGCGTTGCCCGCGGTTCCCGCCAGGCCCAGGTTGGCGTTGCCGGCCCACAATTGCGTCAACCGAGGATGCTGTAAACGATCGTAGGCGGCCTGTTCGGCGTCATTGCGAATCGTCTTGATATCACCCGGCGCGACGCTGACGGGAGGTTGCGCGGCAATCTCCACCATCGCTCCGTTCGTGGCGAGCGCGCCCTTCACCGTGCGCCCATCGGCTAGAACAATATTGATTGGTTTGTCGATTTTGACGGATGCCACCTGATCCCACGCGACGGTCACCTCGCCGAGCTGATCGGTCTTGATGGTGAGATCTTTCCCGGCTTTCTTGACGACGCTTCCGGTCACCCGGTCGCCGTTTTTCATGACGATTTGATCGGCCCACGCGGGAATCAGCGTGAGTAAAGCGAGCAGCGGCAATGCCGCGAATCTGTGAATAGCGAGCTTAGGAGACGAGCAAGCGCGCGCAAACATTCGACTGAGAAGTTGCATGGAATGGTTTTCCTCCGGACTGAATGAGGGATAAGAGCGAAACGAACCTTACTTACTGATTATAGGCCCCGCGAGGTTGATACACTGACGGCATGAGCACGGCCGCTCTCGTCGGACTGCACGAATACCTGTCGACGACCTACCGCCCCGACCGCGACTACGTCGACGGCGTGCTCGTCGAGCGCAACGTGGGCCAAAAAGATCACAGTAAACTACAGCGCCGCATCATCGTTTGGTTTGATAGCCGCGCTCGCGAGCTTCGTCTCGCGCCGTTTCCCGAACAACGGATTAAGATTAACGCCCGGCGTTTTCGAATCCCGGATATTTGCGTCGTCACGCTACCGGAGCCTGACGAACAGATCTTCACCGAGCCTCCGTACATCTGCATCGAAATCCTGTCGCCCGACGATACTTTCCCGAGCCTTCAGGAACGCTTCGACGATTATCTGACGATGGGCGTGCCGAATATTTGGGTTCTTGATCCGGCATCGAAACGCGGCTGGCGCATCACGCGCGAGGGGCATTTGGAAGCGCTCGACGGCGTGCTGCGAACGGCGGAAGGCCGCGTAGAGATGCGAATCGCGGATCTGTTCGCATCGAACGATTGAACGCAGACTGCGGAATCAAACTTTGCAGGAGGAGCCCTGTGGCGCGAACTCTTGGTTTGCCGCGTCGCCACTTCTGGCGACGCCTTCTCCTGCTCCCCCAAAAGCCCAAGGCGTCGCTATGAGTCGCGACGCGGCACGCGTAGGCGCGTGCGCCACATCGGCGCGAAGTCCGATGATGCAAGCGGGCTAGACTAAATCTTGTGCGCATCCTGATCTCCGCCGGCGAAGCTTCGGGCGACCTCTATGCTTCCCGCGTGGTCGAGGCCCTCCAGCGCAGAAATCCGGATGCCATCTTCTTCGGCTGCGCCGGCCCGCGCATGCAAGCGGCGGCCGTGCGTCCCATCGTCGACCAGCGCTCGCTCGCCGTCGTCGGAATTGTCGAGGTGATCGCGCATATTCCGCGCATTTACGGCGAATTTCGCAAGCTGATTCGCGCCGCCGAACTCGAAAAGCCCGACCTCGCCGTACTTACCGATTCCCCGGATTTCCACCTGCGCCTCGCGAAAAAGCTCCACGCGCGCGGAATACCCGTCGTGTATCTGATCGCTCCGCAAGCCTGGGCATGGCGCAGTCATCGCACGAAGATGATGAGCCGCGTGCTGCGGCATCTGCTCTGCATTTTTCCTTTTGAAGAGAAGTTCTTTCGCGAGCGCGGCGTCCCGACTACATTCATCGGTCACCCTCTCGCGCGCATCGTGAGACCGACGCTGACCCGTTCAGAATTTTGCGCCCGTTTCGGATTTGATGAAAACGATCGCATCGTCGTCCTGCTGCCCGGCAGCCGTCACGGCGAAGTCGATCGGCATCTGCCTTTTCTGATCGAGGCGACGAAACTGATCACGAACAAGCTCGGGCGCACGTCCGCCGGTCACCCGCATCTTCAGTACGTACTGGCCCTGCCGGGCGGATTTACGAAAACACTTCAAAATCATGAAACTTTGTCGCAACTTACACGCGCCGCGTCCATCCATGTAATAGAAGGATTCACCTGGGATTGCCTCGCGCAGGCGGAGGTGGCGTTGGCGGCCAGCGGCACGGTAACCATCGAAGCCGCCCTGTCGGGAACCCCCATGGTGACCTTTTACCGGGTAAACGCGTTAACTTGGATGTTAGGACGCTGGATGGTCCAGGCGCCGTTTCTGTCGATGGTGAATTTGGTGGCGGGACGCCGAATCGCCGCCGAGCTGATCCAGGAAGAGATGACGGCGGACGCCATCGCCCGCGAAGCCTTGTTGCTTCTTGAAAATCCACAAGCGCGTGAGACGATGCGCGCGGATCTGGCGGGAGTAGCGGCGAAACTGGCGAGTCCCACCGATCCCATGGAGAAGGCGGCTGAATGGATCGAGACGGTGCTCGCGAGCGGCGGGCGGGATGGAAGCGGGGAAGGGAAGCAATGAGGCGGGTCGGGCAAAGTTATTTCGGGGCCTGGAGCATGGGAAGTGCGCTGGTTCATGCACTGACGATATGCATCGTCGTGACGGCGGGGAGTCCTGCTTGGGCGCAAGAGCGCCGCGGCGCGGCCCAGCAGCAGCGCATCGACGTGCAGGGCTACGTGATCGACGCGACCATCGACCCGAGCGCGCAACGAATTTCCGCCACCGCGCAGATCACCTTCGTCCCCATCGACAACGTCTCCAACATTTCCTTCGAGCTGAATAACGCATTGGACCTCAGCCGCGTCACCGACGCCGATGGATCGCAGCTTTCCGCTTCGCGCTATCAGGAAGACCAGACCGTGCGCGTCAGTCTGCCGCGAGCGCTGGAGCGCGGCAAGCCCACGACGCTGACTTTCGTTTACGCGGGCAAGCTCACCGGGCAGGAAGAATCGCCGGTATTCGGCATCAAATTCGCTGCGATTACGCCGGATGTCGCATATCTGATGTATCCGTCGCGCTGGTTCCCGGTCAACGATTACACCATCGATCGCTTCACCTGCGACATGAAAGTGACCGTGCCCGACGGCTATTCGGTGGTCGCTAGCGGGAACAGCGTCTCGGTGGATGCAACGCCGAACGGCATGCACACGGAGCGTTATCAATTCACCCAAGCTTCATTTCCCGGAAGCATCGCCGTCGTGCGCGGCGAGCCGAAAGTGATCACCGCCGAAGGGATCAGCACATCGCTCTACTTTCGCCAGGGCGCCGAAATGGCGACGGCCTATGGCGCTGAATTCGCGCGGGCGATGAACTTTTTCACCGACACTTTCGGCCTTCCCTATCGCAAAAATCTGACAGTGATCGAAACGGATATCGGCGCGCCTGCCGGCTACGCGGCGCCGGGCATCGTGTTTCTCTCGCCCAAAGCGATTGGCAAACAGGTCGCGTTGAAGCTGGTGGCGAATCAAGTGTCGCGCCAGTGGTGGGGCATGCTGCTTTCACCCTCCACGCGCAATCATATGTGGATCGAAGATGGCCTCGCGCGCTACTCCGAGATCCTGTATCTGGAACATGTGAACGGAGCCGCCTCCCTCGACACGGAACTTCACGATACCTATATCGAAGCGTTGACCGTGGAGCAGCCTCCGCTGATTCAGTCCGCCCGGCTGGAAGATTATTCGCCGGAATATTGGGCGGAGACCGCGAGCAAGGGTGCGGCGGTCATCAATATGCTGCGTTCGATCGTCGGCGAAGACAGTTTCGCGAAGATCCTGAAAACGATTCCCGACCGGTTCGCCTGGAAATCCATCAGCACCGACGATTTCCGTAAGGTATGCGAGGAGGTCTCAGGGCAGAGCTTACAGGGCTTCTTCCTGCAATGGATCGAATCGAGCGGCGCTCCCGAATTCAAGATGGAATATACCGTCTTCCGCACGCAAAAAGGATTCCGCGTCGTCGGCAAAATCACGCAGGATCTCGATACGTTCCGCATGCCCGTGCTGCTGCGCGTCGAAACGGAAGGCAATCCCGAGGAGAAGACCATCGAAGTGGTCGGCACGTCTTCCGAATTCGCGATGGAGACTTTCGGTAAGCCTAAGAGCGTCACGCTCGATCCAAAGGGTCAAGTTCTGCGCTATGACAGCTCGATCCGCGTCGCCGTCGCGATCCGCCGGGGCGAGCAGTTCACCGAGGTCGGCGAGTATTCGGAAGCTCTTAAGGAATACCAAAAGGCCGTGGACGTGAAGCGTAATAGCTCACTCGCGCACTACCGCATCGCCGAGCTGTTCTTCCTGCAGAACAACTACCAGTCGGCGGCCAATGAGTTCCGCGAAGTGCTCAATGGCGATCTCGATCCCAAGTGGACCGAGGTGTGGGCGCACATCAATCTGGGCAAGATTTTCGACATCACCGATCAGCGCGATCGCGCGGTGAACGAATATCGCCAGGCCGTGCGCACCAAAGATAACACGCAAGGCGCGCAGGAAGAAGCCGGGAAGTACATCAACGCGAAGTATGAGCGTCCGCCGAGCAACAACTGATCATCTACGCCTCGAGTCATTCCGAGCGCAGCGAGGAACCTGCTTTTCGTTCCCGCTGGCAACCAATCTTCTTAAGAAGATTGCGCATCGCCGAGCAGGGAACCGCGCGCTTCGTCGAGTGCGCCGATGGCCCGCTCCCGCTTCACCGAGGGGAACTGCCGCAGAAATTCGTCGAGAGTCTCGCCGCCTTCCAGGTAGTCGAAGAGGGATCGCACGGGTACGCGCGTCCCCGTAAAAACAGGCGTGCCCCCGAGGATGTCCGGATCGCAATGCCAAATTTTTGTTTCGGCGATCATTATCCGCGCTGCCTACTTCCGCAGACTTGTCAGTGCCCTTCGGCTTCCAGGAATCTTTCCACTTCAATCGCCGCCATGCAGCCCGCGCCTGCCGCCGTGATGGCTTGCCGGTAAACTCGATCTTGCACGTCGCCTGCATGAAAGACGCCGGGATATTGGTTCGCGCGCCGCCGTGCGAAACAATATAGCCGTCGGGATCAGATCGAGCTGTCCCACGAAAGGTTTGGTGTTGGGCACGTGGCCAATGGCCAGGAAAAAGCCGTCGACGTCCTGATCCCACACCTCGTCCCGTAATCAGATTGCGCAGCTTCACTCCCGTAACGAGATTCTGCCCGACGTCATAGATATCTTCGACAACGGTATTCGTCAGCATCTTGATCTTGGGGTTCTCCATCGCGCGATCCAGCATGATCTTGGAGGCGCGGAACTCGTCGCGGCGATGCACCAGCGTCACTTCACGGCCGAAGCGCGTCAGGAAGATGGCTTCCTCCATGGCCGAATCGCCGCCGCCGATCACCATGATCTTCTTCTCGCGATAGAAAAACCCGTCGCAGGTGGCGCAGGAACTCACACCGTGGCCGATCAGCTTCTGCTCGTTAGGCAATCCGAGCCAGCGCGCCGACGCGCCGGAGGCGATGATCACCGTCCGCATCTCATGCCAATCGCCGTCGAAGGAGAGCGGAAAGGCCGCTGCAGAAATCGCCTTCGGCGACCGAGCCGTGCAGATACTCGGCCCCGAAATGCTCGGCCTGCTGCTTCATCTTCTCCACCAGTTCGGGTCCGGCGATGCCTTGCGGGAATCCCGGAAAATTCTCCACCAGGCTGGTGAGTGAGAGCTGGCCGCCGGCCTCGTGCCCGCCGACGACCAGGGGTTGGAGACGCGCGCGGCCGCATAGATGGCAGCCGTATTTCCGGCGCAGCCGGACCCGAGGATGATAACGTTTCGCACGCCTCATGGTATCAAGCTCGTCAAGAAGCCCAAAATGACGTGTGAACAAATGGAGTCGCCGGGTAGCGTTTTTGCGCCGCCGCAAAGCTCCCAAGCCGATCAGAGCGCCGCCGATGCTGATCAGCACGATGGAACTCGGTTCCGGAACGACGGAACTACGTCCTGGATCGTCGCACTTAAATGAACTCTTGCGATTCCCTTGTGCGCAATCGGTGTAAATGCTGACTCTATCCTCGAATGCCGTCAAAGCCAGCGAATTAGCGGGCAGCAGCAGGTTATTCGACCAGGCGACGGCGTCGCTCACTTCGGTGGCGGAAGCCGAGTTGTAATGCTTCAGGTTGGTGTTTGTCTATAATCTCCCAAATCGCGAGCTGTATCGCGCCGTTCGTGGAACTCGATGGCGGCGAGTATTGCGTCGTCAGCCACGCAGCCATCAAATAGCGGTCTTGTCGGTGTAGCTTCCGCCCAGACTGTTGTACCAGGTCGTGTTATTGCCGAGAAGCGTGTCCGAAACATTCGCTCCGGTCGTGATGGTGAGATCGTGAGGGGCTGTGTTGTTGTAATTCGTGCCGAAGGAGAAACCGTCCGAAAAGTCGACGCAATACACGTCCAGCACCGTGTTGCTGCCGTTGAGCGAGGCTCCGAATTCTCCCCCCGAGCCGCCGTCGTTTCCCCACGCCGGCCTTTAAGATCTGGCTGTTTACGGTGAGCGTCGTCGCCGAAGCGGTCGCGCAGAAGACCAGCGATAGCCCCGGAATCGCAAGACATATCGCAAAACGCAAGAAGATTTTCATCATGGCCATTCCTCCGAAGGGTCATAAAGAGAATCTCATCCAGAGCTGCGTGCGGCCTATAGGAGCGTGGTACTCGGGGTCCTGTAGTTTATGAGGAAAATGGTTCTAAAGTCTCGGCGGTACTCGGTTGAACTAGAAAAAGAATGAAACCAATCGATTCGTGAGGAAAGCAAAAACGTAGGCGAACACGGTCATATAGGCGAACTGAATGGCCGGCCAGCGCCAGCCGCCGGTTTCCCGGCGCACCACCGCGATCGTGGACATGCATTGCATCGCAAAAGCGAAAAACACCAGCAACGCCGCCGCGCCGCCAGGCGTCAGATCGTGCCGCAGGGCTGCCTGCAATCCGATCCATTGCGAAGTTCCTTCGATGCCGTAGATGGTGCCGAGCGTTCCGATGATCACTTCGCGCGCCGCGAGCGACGTAATCAGGCCGATCCCGATCTTCCAATTGAATCCGAGCGGCCGGATCGCCGGTTCC
Organism: Terriglobia bacterium; assembly: GCA_963765085.1. Taxonomy (GTDB): domain Bacteria; phylum Acidobacteriota; class Terriglobia; order Bryobacterales; family Bryobacteraceae; genus Palsa-187. The sequence goes on from CAVXVL010000063.1 coordinate 69,430, forward strand.
ACGGCATGGCCCAATCATGCCGCGAAGCTGTGCCCGATCTCCGGCGGCTTCCCGTCGTGCAAGCGGCAGGTTCGAAAGCACCCAGAGCACGATGGCGACCCCCAGAATCACCGTGCCGGCGCGCGCGCAGAAAAACCTTGCGAGCGATCCAGCAGCCGCAGTCCGAGCGAGTGCAGAGTGGGCCAGCGGTAGGGCGGCATCTCCAACATGAACGGCGCACGCGTCGCTCTTGAGAACGGTGGATTTCAGAAGCCGCGCGGTGACGATCGCTGCCAGGAATCCGAGCACATACAGACCCAGCAGCGCTGCCGCGCGTGTGCCGAAAGAATGGCCCAGCAGAGGCCGCTCCGGAATAAACGCCGCGATCACCAGCGTATAGACCGGCAGCCGCGCCGAGCACGTCATGAACGGGGCGATCAGGATCGTCGCGATGCGGTCGCGTTTGTTCTCGATGGTACGCGTCGCCATGATGGCGGGAACCGCGCAGGCATAGGCGGAAAGCAGCGGGATGAAGCTTTGCCCTTGCAGTCCGATCCGCGCCATGGTGCGATCCGCGATCAGCGCCGCGCGCGCAAGATAGCCGGAATCTTCCAGAATTCCGATAAATAAGAACAGCAGCAGAATCTGCGGCAGGAAAACGACCACCGATCCCACGCCGCTCCACACGCCGTCGATCATGAGCGAGCGGAAAGCGTTATCCGGAAGCGCGCCGCTCATCCACTTCCCGGAGACCTGAATCGCGTCCTGCACGCCGTCCATCAGCGGACGCGCGCCCGCGAAGATCGTCTGAAAGACGCCGATCACCACCATCAGGAATACCAGTGGGCCGGCCACGGGATGCAGGAAAATCGCGTCCAGCCTACGCGTCCAGATCGGTGGCGCGGGCGCCCGATAACTTGCCTTGCGTCCGATGTTCGAAGCCCAGTCGCGCGACTTCGGAACGTCCTGAATGATGGGCAATTGCATCAGCGGCGGCTTCGGCTTCAGCCCGAGCGTCGCGCCCGAAAGGAATTCGTTCACCTTTTGAAGTCCGGCCCCTTGCGACGCGCTGATCAGCGCAACCGAAGTCCCCAGTTGCCGGGAAAGTTCCTCGACGTCGACTTTCCCACCCCGGCGATCCAGGTCGTCGGCCATATTGAGGATGACCATGGTCGGCAATCCGAGGCGCAGAATGGAGCGGCCAGCGCCAGATGCCGGCCCAGATTGGTGGAGTCCAGAATCAACATCACCGCGTCGGGACGCGGCAAATCCTTCATTTCGCCCTTCAGAACGTCGTGCGTGACGCGCTCATCTTCGGTGCGCGGTTCCAGGCTGTAGACGCCCGGAAGATCCACCAGAAAAACGTCGCGGCCCGTCTCCAGCCGCATGCGTCCCATGCGATGCTCCACGGTTACGCCCGGAAAATTCGCGACCTTCTGGTGCAGTCCCGTGAGCCTGTTAAACAGCGTGGATTTGCCGGAGTTGGGAGGGCCGACAATGGCCACCACATGGCGCGTACGTCCCGCCGAGGGAGGCGGAAGAGTGGCGGTCGTGGAATCGTGACATTCGGCCATGAAAATGTCTCAGCGGGGAAACATCAGCGTAGAAAAAGATGCCGCGCCGTCTCCCGTCGCAGCGCGATCTCGGAGCCGTCCACGCGATACACACGCGGATCGCCGCCGGGCGCCGATTGCGCCGGAATGACGGTATGCCCCGGAAGAAAGCCCATTTCCATCAGCCGCCTGGCATCGGCTTCGGGCAGTTCGATGCGATCTAAAACGCCGGATTCGCCACGCCGCAAGGACGTGATCGAGCGCGCTCCGTGGCCCGTGGACTGACTGGCCTTTTTGACAGGCATTTGCATCTGACGATCAGTATCGCCGACCGCTTGGTCCGGGATCAAGCAAACCGTTTGCATCTGGGGCTAGTATACACCAATAGGACCAAATGAGTCCACGATGTTCTGCCCTCCCTAGGATCGCGAATGGATCGCTCGCCGGTTGAACCGCTCCCTTCGGTCGCGGCTCTGGTGGGCTTTGCTCTGCTGGTCGCGGATTGATCCCGATCTGGGGATTCCACTCACCCGATTCATCCTCGGTAATCGAATCAGTCGGGCATAGAATGACGATGCCGACCCGAGCCGCGATCATAGGAAGCGGTTAAGCGCCGACAGTTCTCAAAACCGGAAGTAGAGAAACATCTGCTGCTTCGGCAGACTCAGCACGGTCGATGCGATCAACGCCACCAGCAAAACCCACATCACCCACGGATTCCAACGATTCGTCAGCGCCGTCTTGGTGAGCGGAACGCGAACTTCGAGGAGATGCGCGATCACGGTCAGCGCAATAAACGCGATCGCCATCCATTCGGCGGTATTGAAACCGGTATAAAAAGGACCGGTCATGAGCGAGTGCAGATACAACGGCAGGTCGGATAGACGATTCAGGCGGAACAGAATCCATCCGATCGCGGCGAGCTGCTCCATCACCAGGATCGAAAGCAATCCGCTGAGCTTCCCCGGTGGCGGCGGCTTCGCAGCGTCTTTCGATGGAGCCCCTCGCTTTCGGAAGTCGCGGATCGCATAATATCCGGCGAGCAGCACGCCGTGATACAAACCCCACAGCACGAACGTCCAGCCGACCCCGTGCCATACGCCGCAGATCAGCATCGTGATCAGGAAATTCACGTAGGAAAAAATCTTGTGTTTCGATCGCTGTCCCGGCAGCGAAAAATAAATATAATCGCGCAGCCAATTCGAGAGCGAGATGTGCCAGCGCCGCCAGAAGTCGGCGGGATTTTTCGATAAGTACGGCCAGTTGAAGTTCTCCGGCAGCTTGTATCCAAACAAGCGTGCGACGCCGAGAGCGATATCCGTATAGCCCGAGAAATCGCAATAAATCTGCACTGTAAACGCATAAGTGGCGAGCAGGATCCGGCTGGGGTTCGCGTGCAGATCGTTGAAGATCGGATCGGCGACCGCGGCCAGATTATCGGCGATCACCAATTTCTTGAACAGGCCGAAGCAGATCAGCACCAGCGCTTCCCATAGCCATACGGAATTCACGACGGTGCGCTTCACCAACTGCGGGAGAAATTCGTCGGCGCGCACGATCGGCCCCGCGGTGAGGCGCGGAAAGAAGCTCATGTACAGCGAGTAATCGAGAATTCCCGCCTGTTTGCCCGCATTCCCGCGATAGCAGTCGACGATGTAGGCGATCGCCTGCAAGGCGTAGAAGCTGATGCCCACGGGCAGCGGATTCATGCGCGTCTTGCCGTAAGCGAGCGCAACCACGCACACCGCGACCGCCGTCAGCATCCATCCGAGACGCCGTGCGCCCCGCACCGAATTTCCCGCGAAGAAACTGAGCAGCGTGAATCCGGCGAGCAGCGGCAGGTACGCCAGATTCCAGCTGGCGTAAAACGCGTAGCTCGCGACGGTGAGAAGAATTTTTCGCGCGCCGTTGTGACGCACCAGCGCCCATACCAACCACACGCCCAGGACGAACAGCCAAAAGGGTGAACTATCGAACGAGAGGCCGTTAAAGGACACGTGTACGAATGTACTCCGTGAAAATTTCGCCGCCCTTGCGATTCAGGTGGACGGTGTCGAGCATCATGCTGCAATCGACATCGATTTTGGGCAGAACGGTCGTGCCGGGGACGCTCGCGGCAATCCGAGCGAGAGCCGCCGAGAATTCACGGCGGTAGGATTCCGGATACTGATCGAAATCGGGATCCCAAAAAGGAGCCTCGGTCACATACGCCTGCATGTGCCGCGCCGTGATCTCGGCGAGCAGACGTCGCAGAAGCTCGGCCTTATGCGGCGTCACGCCCAGCTGTTGATGCAAGCGCGCGTTATATCCGGACTCCATCGATAAGACGTTTGCCACAAGCGGACTGTTCTCGGCGCGGAGTCTGGCAGCCGTCTTATCCAGTTCGTGGAGCGGCCCGGCCTGGCACACCGAAAATGCGTTGTTGGTTTCCACCATTGGCGAATCCCGCGTGAAGCTGTGCATCCAATCGTGAATATGTTTCGCCTCGCGTAAGCGTCCGTAGGGATGCGTGACGAAGTCGCGCAGCTCGGCGCGGAATAACAGCGGACGCCCCACGATTTCCGACGCATAATCGACGTACTGGCTCGGCGTTTCCGTGTAAGGAGCCAGACGAACGAGATCGCTGGTATCCATCACCGTCTTCAGCATCGCCAGATCGTTCAGCAGGAAATCGTAACCCGTTCCGCTGATGGTTTCGGGCGTCAGCATGATGAGGACCGATTTCGGATGCACGCCGCTGTTTATCGCCGCTTCGAACATCCGCTGCCATAGGAAAATCCAGCCACTGGGTACGCCGAGGTCCAATGCGACCGCGCCCGATCCATGCGATTTGAACCAATTGGCGCGGAATCCTTCGGCCGCGGTGGAGTTGCCCAACACGACGACGCTCGCCTCGGGATGCACGCGCGCCTGCGCCAGAACCCATTCGACGGTAAACGACGCGCTATCGCCCGAAAGCAGGTAAGCGTAGCCGCCCAGATAGAAGACGAAGATCGCAAGGGCCGCGGTCGCTGCCAGCAACGCGACGCCCGCATACCACCACAAGCCACGCGCGGGATTTCCTGCTGGATTCATCCCGGGAGTTGTCATACAGAAGTTCTAATCCGCCGGCGCGAACGCGAGCAGCACGTTCCCGCGAATGCCGCCGAAGCGCGAATAACCGGAATTCACGAACAGCATTCCGTTCACGATCACCGCGCCGGGTCCGTCGATCGATCCGCCCTGCGCCGTTACGCCATTCACGGTCGTATACGGGCGAACCGTGTCGAAATCCCACAGGATTTTGCCTTCTTCCGTGGAATATGCGCGCAGGTGTCCGTCCATGGATGGGGAGAAAACCACGCCCGGAATCGCCGTCAATGCGGCCGATTGCGCGGGACTGCAATTCGCACGATCGCCACAAGGAGCTGGATCTTTATGCCAGATCGTGCTGCCGTCGGCGATGCGCAGCGCCGTGATTCCGCCGCCCTGATTCGGATCGAGCCCGTTCAAACTTTTCGTGAACACGGCATCCGATACCGAAGCGTAAAGATTCTGACCGTCGCTCGCCATGCCCCACTGCACGCCGCCGATCGTGCCGCCTTTGCCGACGCGCTGCTGCCACACGATCTCGCCTTTTTTATCGGGATCGAGCGCGTACACCATCCCCGATTTCTGACCCGCGAGCACCAGATCGCGGCCCTGGGCGTTCTTCACCAGAATCGCCGACGATCCGAAATCGTGGTCGGGTCCTTCTTCTTCAGGGCACGCCGCATTGCGCGAATCCTTCGAGCAGCCGGACGTCCACGCGTCGTGCGGAGTGGTCTGCCGCGACCATACAATATGTCCGGTTTTCAGATCGAGCGCGAGAATCGCATCGCTGGTCGGGGCCGCGGGAGACGAATAACTATCGCCCGTCGTGACGTAAAGCACGTGGCGCTTCAAGTCCAGCGTCGGCGTCGACCACACGCCCGCGCCGGAAGGGCCAAAAATCGGCTTGCCATCGGCGCGCGTGCCGGTTTGCTTCGGCGCATTCGGAATGACGTAACTTTTCCACACAATCGCGCCGTCGCGAACGCGCACCGCCGTGATGCTGCCGCGAAACGTGCAGCACGGATAATCGACGTTGAGCGTGCGCGTCTCTTCCCACGATGACGCTGGAATGTACGCGATGCCGTCGTGAATCAGCGCGCCGCCGGTGAGTCGCGTCGCCTCGTGCTCTTCTACTTTTTTCTTCCAGCGCAGCTTTCCGGTTTCCGCGTCCAGCGAATAAACCGATCCAATCAGATCGCTGAAGACCAGCGCGTGCTGATTGCCCACGGGTGCAATCGCGATGGCAGTGCGCACCGGACCGGTCGCCTGAAACGTCCATTCGGTGCAGCCGGAATCGGTTCGCAGGGCGCTGACCGCACCGCCCGCCGAGCCCACGAAAACGTGACCATCGAAAACCGTCGGCTGCGCGAAGGCCGTGACGTCGCCTTCGAATCCGAACGCCCACTTCAATTTCAATTTTCCGACCTGTGCGAGAGTTAACCCCGCGAGTTCGCTGGGAACGTAGCGCGCGTTATCGCTCGTTGGACTCCAGCCGTTCCAGATAAATTTCGATGAATCGTTGAGTTTGATCGTGCGATCTTTGCAAAATGTCTGCGGCGGAGGCGCGGGATCGGAAGTCGCTTTCCCTAAATACGCCGCGACGGCTTCGCGCTCCGGACGCGTCATCGGGTAAGCGATATTCATCATCGCGCCCATATCGAGGACGCGCAGAATGCGTCCGGGCGTCATGCCGTTCAGCGCGTCTTTGGGAGGGATGCGCTCGCCGCCGCGATCGTGGCACGCCGCGCAGCGCTGCCGATACTGCGCCTCGCCCATACTTGGGTCAGCCGCAGCTGCGATTGCAGCCGCGGCGAACATCAATATGGATAAGCGGCCAATCACGGCCCTACCTTTGCCGGATGCAGCGTCAGTTTTTGTACGCGCCAGTTCAGAATCTCGGCGACATACAATTCATTTTCCGACGGGCACGCGATCTGGTGAATCCAGCCAAACTCTTTCGGCTGGCGTCCCACCTTGCCCAGCATGCCGAGCAGCTTTCCATCCAGCGTAAATTTGTAAACGTGTCCGGGGAAAGAATCCGACGTGTAAAGATACTGCGTGGGGCCGGGCGTGATGCACACGGTCCACGGCGCGCCCGGTTTCATTGTGTTATTCGGCGCGTTCATGTCGGGGAGATTCCCCATCCACGGCATCAGGCCGGGAGGCGCGGCTACGTCGATCTTGATCTCGCGCAGGAACTTTCCTTCGTGATCGAACACTTGCAGGCGGCGATTGCCGCGATCGGCGACATAGATGTTGCCCTGGGCGTCGTTGGCGATTCCGTGCGGCGTATTGAACTGGCCGGGGCCGCTGCCGGGCGTGCCCCACGACCGCACCCACACGCCGTTCTTGTCGAATTCAGCCACGCGCGAATTGATGTAGCCGTCGCTGATGAAGCTGTTGCCTTCCAGATCCCACGCAACGTCGGTGGGTTGGCGGAACTGGCCGGGAACCGAAGGCAGCGGCGGACGCGGATGCTCCAAAGGATGGGCATTCTCGTCGGAGGCTTCCGATTTGCGCCCGAACACCATCATCACGCGGCCCTCGGGATTGAACTCGATGATCATATCCGAGCCTTTGTCGATCACCCAGATGTTGTCGTTCTTATCGATGCGAACGTCGTGCGCGAAGGACCACGCATACAGGTTATGGCCGATCTCGCGGATGAATTTCCCATCGGGACCGAATTCGAGCAACTGCGCGGCGGCGGCTCCATAGGCGGGTCCCGTGGTGTTGCCGCGATTGAAAACGAACACGTGCTTTTTCGAATTCACCGCGACGCCCGAAGGCTCGCCCAGGTACATGTTGGCGGGCAGCTTCAGGAAGTTGACGTCGCCGTCGAACGGAATTTCAGGAACGGTTTGGGCGAAGGCGCTAACAGCCAGGGCGCCGAACAGAGCAACAGCGGAAAAACGACAGAGTTTCACAGGGCCTCCTCAGGGATTTCAAACAGCCGGATGACCGGACGGGAATCCAACAAACTACGATAACAAAGCTCGGGTGATAGAGGTTCTGCGTCAGGCTCGAACACTTCAAATATCCCCATGCTCGCGAAGTAAACGTTCTACGAGCAAAGAGGGATACCGAAAGGAAGTCAACTTTAACTTTTCGATCGCTTTCGCAAATGAAATCAGTTTCCGGCGTGCTGCTTGGTCGAGGATGCCCAGCGTTCCTGTGACGGGGAGCCCTCTCTGAATCGCAATGCTTCTGCCGGGCCACTCATCCATGAGGAGGAAAATCGGCTGAAGACTCGCGGCCAGTGCCAAGGCCGCTCGTTCTCCTTCGTGCAGCGCCGCCAATTGGGGATCATTTAATAGCTCGGGGGAGGGGTTGGTCTCTTCCACCCAATTCGGCAAGTGCATCGCCCAACTTCGCACTGTCGACGGAGCGGAGATGGATTGAAGCTCGCAAAGTACTGCCGACGGGATCAGCACTTTTTGGTGAAGTTCGGGGAGTACTTCGATGCAGTCGATCAGCACCAGATAGTTCAGGGGACTGGTGTCGGCGACTACCAGCATCAGCGGTCCGGGAACTTGCGGTACATCTCCCGCTCGCGTTCAAGATCTTCCCAGGAGTAGGGGATCTCCACGCCATGGTCTTTGAGAAATTGAGAGAGTTCCAATCGCGGGAGCCCAAGGAAACGGCCCAGTTCGGCCTCGGTCCACAAGCCTTCCTTGAGCGCGGCAAGTGCTAATCCTTCACGCGACATGGTTGCGGCGCGGCTGCCCAATCGAGCGGCTAACTCCTCCGGGATGTCTACGGTGATCGTCATGCCATCCTCTCTTTATCGTAGCGCCGTATCAAGCACACGAGAAAACGAAGGCTTCTAACGTACACCCGCCAGCACGTAGGGACCTTCGGGAATCACCGCGACGCGGCTTCCGCGCGGCAGACCCGAGTAGAAAGTCTTCAGCGCCGCATCGGCATCGTCGAAAGCCGGACCCCATAACGCCGCGCGTTCCGACGCGGGAAGGCCGGGGACGCAATATAGAATCTCGGCCTTCCGTACCGCCAGCGCCAGCTTTTCGAGCTGCCACTGATCGATGGTCACCGGAGCCGTCGCCGTCCCATCGAGAAAGTCTTGGGCGGTCGCGAAGCGCGTCAGCATTTCGCGGAATTCTTTCGCGCCCGCGCCTTCATTCGACGCGCCGAAGAGGAGAATCCGGCCGCCATCCTTCACGATCTGCGATGCCGCCGTCACGCCCTTGATGCACTGATAAAACGTGAGGTCGAGCGGATAGCCGGCGCTGGTCGTGATCACGGCGTCCACGGGACGATCGAGCTTCTGCATCGTCGTTTCGGTGACCCAGCGCATTCCGGCGGCGTGCGTGGCTTGCGGTTCCCCGGCGAACACGGCGGCGATCCCGCGCTCGCGCGTGAGCACGACGTCCAGCATGAAATCCTGACGGGCCCCGCGCGCGATTTCGAGCAGCTCGGCATGCAAGGGATTATCGTCGATGAAGCCTTCGCGCGTGCGCTCATCGCGCATGAAGCGAGGACTATGCAGTTGTTTGATGGTCGCTTCCGATGCGAGCCCTGGTGCGATCAGCTTGCGTCCGCCCGAAAATCCGAGCATCAGATGCGGCTCGATCAATCCCAGCGTGATGTGCAGATCGGCATCTAGGAATCGGGCGTCGATCGCGAACGTCGTTCCCGATTTCGTCGTGCCAACGGCGCGATGTAAGGATGCGTTGCGCGCGTCGTGATTTAAAACCGTGTACTGCGCGGCGGTTTCTTTTCCTACGATCTCATCGATTTCTGCATCCGTCGCAGGTCGATGCAGGCCAGTGGCGATCAGGATCGTGATGCCATAGCGAGGAATTCCAGCCGCTTCCAATCGCCGGAGCAGTGGCGGCAGCATGACCGGATTCGGCACCGGGCGCGTGATATCGCAGACGGCGATCGCGGCGGAGCGTTTGCCGGAGGCAAGCTCGGATACAGAAGGTCCCGCGAATGGCGAATCGAGCGCGGACTCGATTGCGGACGCCGGATCGGCCAACGCCGTGATTACAGGGACAGCCAAAACCGTGTGCTCGAAATCCTCGTTGAGTTGAATCGGGAGCCCTTCGCGTCCGAAGGCCAGGCGAACGATCTCGGCTGATGGGGTCATCCACCGTTAGCGTACCGGAGCAGGGTACGTGGGGCAAGCTTCAGCTTGCAGGGTGCTTCAGCACCCTAACCCAGGCGGAGGCTCAAGCCTCCTGCAAGCTAAAGCTCGCCCCACCGGAATTACGGTTTCTGCGGAACCAGCCCGAGGCTCACCGCGTGGCGCGAAAGCTCGGCCAGCGAATGCAGTCCGGTCTTGTTCGCAATGTTATTGCGATGAAATTCGACCGTGCGCGGCGAGACTTTCAGCACGGCTGCCGCTTCTTTCAGCGTGTTTCCCTCGGCGAGCAATTGCAGCACCTGGCGCTCGCGCACGGTGAGATGTTGGTGCCCGTCTCCACCGGGGTGATCCATCAGGTTCTGGAAGACGGCGGGGGCGATACGAGGGGCAATATAGGTTTGACCGTCCAGCGCGGCGCGAATCGCAGCGATCAGTTCCTCGGCGGCGGACTGCTTCAGGACGTAGCACGACGCCCCTAGCCGCAGCGCCTGGGTGGCGATACCGATATCGCAGCTCGAAGTCAGAAACACGAACTTGGTCGTGGTGCCGTCGCTCCTCAGCTTGCGCAGCGCCTCGATTCCGTTCAGCAAGGGCATCGAAACTCCCGCGATCGCCACGTCCGGCCGCAGCATCTCCACGGCGCGAATCAGGGAGTGACCGTCGCGCACCATGGCGACCACTTCAAATTCCGGTTCCAGGATTCTTTTCAAACCTTCGAGAAGAATCCCATGATCGTCGGCGAGTACGATTCTTTGCGGGCGGACCGCTTGCGACACGAGGGAATTCTGATTTCCCGGCAAGCGCCTAACGTCATCTACTTCGGGGGTTCCTAGCATGCGTGTACCTCCACCGCAGAGTCTGGTTTGAATGATTCGGTCTAAGCATTTCGTAGAAAGCAGGACCACATAGCGAGGTTCAGCCATGATTTTACGCCGGTACTGCAGGTCTAGTGTCCTGGGTAAAATACCTGGGAGGAATCACCTTGATTCCTCTCTGTGATGACCCCGGCCCTTTGAGAAACGCGCTCCTCGGACTGCTCGCAAAGCTCCGACTTTGTCCTCATCCAGCCTTCGAGAAGCGTAGGCGTTTGGCTCGATACTGTCAGGATGCCCGTCCGCCGATTTTAGGATTCACCGGACGGGGACCTCTCCGGGTGTCCGTGTCTTCCCGGCAAGGTGCTCATTCCTTGGGGGATTCTCCGTCACTGACCGGTCAGTGACGTGCATCTGACCGGCTCCGTGTTGTGATCCGAAAACGTCATGCTATCCTCTACTTCGAAGCGGCGGTCGTTCTTGACGGCGTTTTGGGCTTGTGTTAACTTGTCCTGTGATATTGCGTCGAGGGCGGCTTGAAACAGCTGCGGGCTTATAGAAGAGAGGAATGTTTGATGAAGCGCACACTGCTTGCCTTAGTAATCGTTGCGGGCGCGATCGTATCGGGTGGCCGGGCCTATGCCCATCACTCTTTTGCCGCGACATATTTTGAAGACAAAACCGAGAAAATCCAAGGGAAGCTGGTGCAGTTTCTGTTCCGCAACCCGCATTCCTTCGTGCAGGTGGAAGCCGAAGACGAACATGGTGTTATGCAGCGCTGGGCCGTGGAATGGGGCGCCGGCGGGCAGTTGGGCCGTCAGGGCGTCACGCGTGACACTCTGAAGCCGGGCGACGTCGTGATCATCACTGGTAACCCGGGCCGCAATCCGGAAGATCACCGGATGCGCATGGTGAATATCACCCGGCCGTCCGATGGCTGGAAGTGGGGCGGTAACTTCGACTAATAGCCTTCACGGCTGGCGGTTGAACGCGTTCCTCTCGGAAGTTCACGAAGGGTCCGCGCATTGGCGACGTACGGGCAGAAGCCTGGACGCGGTTGATGCGCGGGCCTTTTTGTTTTTCGTCGCCCGCTTCCTGTTGACGCCCCTGCGGTGAGCCTTGGGCTTTCGCGATTCCCCAGGACGTCATTTCTCAGGCAAAGCTGTTTGGGTTAGGATAGATGTTCGGTCGTGCGCGGCACAGCAAACCTTGCGCGCGGTTCAAATCACGTCATGATGTCCTTATACGAAATCTGTCAATTCATTCAGGACTCGCAGATTGGAACGGCGATCCGTGAATCGCAGATCGTTTTTCCGGTGGTGGAATCGATTCACGTGCTGGGACTCGCGGTGTCGGCGGGCGCGATCGTACTGCTGGATCTGCGTTTGACCGGACTGGGAATGCCGCAGGTCACTCCCGGGCAGCTCATGAACCGGCTGAAGCCCTGGTACATGACCGGATTCGCCGTGATGATGATCACCGGCGGTCTCCTGTTCTGGTCGGAAGCCGAAAAGCTTTACCGCAGCCCGACGTTCCGCTGGAAACTCTTTTTCCTGATTCTCGCGGGTTTGAATGCGCTGTACTACGAAGTTAAATTCGTGCCCAAGATGGACGGCTGGACGGAGAAGAGCGCTCTGCCGCAGGGGGCTAAGATCGCGGGTTGGTGCTCGCTGATCAGTTGGGCGGCGGTGATCGGGTTCGGGCGTTGGACGGCGTATGGATTACGATAAGCGATTTTCCGCTGGGTGCGTGGAGATGGCGGCATGACGGTGCACGGTATCTTTTTGTGGTTGGACCATTCCGCGCTGGCGAACGCGGTTCGCGCCTCCACGTGGGTCTTTGCGTTTCTCGAAGTGATTCACCTGCTCGGGTTGACGCTGCTGTTGGGGACGCTTTCGGTGCTGGATCTGCGTCTGCTGGGAGCGGGATTGCGCGATCAATCGATCAAGCAAATCGCGACGGATACTTCGCCGCTGACGAATATCGGTCTGCTGACGGCGGCATGTTCCGGAATTATTTTGGCGGTGTCGGAGGCGAATCGCTTATACGAGAGCGGTCCCTTTACCATCAAGATGGTTCTGTTCATTCTGGCGGTCATCTTTACGTTTACGTTCAATCGCCGCCTGAACACGAAGGAGCCATCGAAGACCGCGGCGCTGCTCGGCGGAGTGGTCTCGCTGCTGCTGTGGTTCGGCGTGGGCTTCGCGGGCCGCGCGATCGCGTTCTTCTAGCGCGACTATTTCCCAAAACATCTGAATCGTCATCCCGAATCCCGCTTCAGCGGGTGAGGGACCTGCTTTTTTGGCGCGGAAGAGCCGACGCGAAAGTCGGCTGCGACCTCAAAAGGCCGACCCCACATCGGCCGACCCACAACGGCATGGGCCAGTCCACAAAAAGTTTAGCGTTCGCCCAATCCCGCCATCTCGCGCAGAATCGCGACCACCGCTCCAATATCGTAAGCGGCCATGCCTTGCGCCTGCGCGGCCGTGAAATACGGGATCGTCGCGCTGAAAAGCGGGACGGCGCAACCAGCGTCGCGCGCGAATTTCGCGATAATGTCGAGATCTTTCTGGAAGACATCCACTTTCATCAGCGGCTTCTGATACGTGCCTGCCGCCATGATGTCTCCGCGCACCTGCAGCATGGTCGATCCGCCGCCGCTGCGCGCGAGCAGTTGCACCATGAGGTTCGGATCGAGGCCGGCCTTTTCGGCGAGCGCAATCGCTTCGGCGGCCGCCAGCGTGTGGACGGCCACCAGAAGATTCGCGACATATTTCATCTTTGATCCGGCGCCGAATTCGCCGACGTAATGCACGGCGCGAGCGATGTTCTGCAGTAGACTTTCCGCGCGATCGTAATCCGCGCGGTCGCCGCTCGCGAGCACGGTGATATCTTTCGCCGCCGCCTGCGATCCCGTGCCGCTGACGGGCGCGTCCATCATCGCGATTCCCGCATTCGCCAATCGGATGCGCGCGTTTTCCTTCGCCTCCAGGGGAAGCGTGCTGGTTTCGATCACGAGAATTCCCTCGCGCTTCGCAAACGCCACGCCTTGCTCGCCGAACAGCGCATCCTCCAGAGCTTTCACGCTCGGCAGGGAAGTGAGAATGATATCCGACTGCGCCGCGACCGCTTGCGGCGAATCGGCCGCTTCGACATTACGAGCCTTGAGCGCAGTCTTCTTCTCGGGAACAACATCGAAGCCGAGCGTGCGGACGCCTGCCGCCGCGATGTGCCCGGCGAACTCGCCGCCCATGATTCCCAATCCGAGAACTCCGGCCACTATCTCGTGCGTTCCGTTCATGGATACAGGGTAGCGCCAAGAGCAGTCGTGAAGCGCGCTTCACCGTGCCACGGCGACTTGAGTCGCCGACTCCAGCTCCCCGCTTATTGACAACAACCGGCCCGTCATCCCGAGCGAAGTCGAGGGACCTGCTGTTTTCTTCGGGGATTAAAGTATTTCCTCGCGTCCAGTTTTCGTCGAGGATGTTGGCTCGGAACGTAAGACTATCGGCCCTTCCAGGCTGACAGCAGGTCCGTCGACTTCGCTCGGGATGACATTTGCGTCTAAGCGAGCTAAAGTTTGCTCCCCAAACCGAAACTGCTGATTTATACTGGCGGCGAAGGGATCAACATGCGCGTCACCTGGATCGCCGCGAGCTGCTCACTACTGGGCTGGATGTCCCTGTGCCAGGCGCAAAGCGGGAAGCCCGTCGTCGGAAAGTCTATTGTCGCGCCCGACCTGCTGATCGCCGATCCCCAGCATTATAAGTTGGAGATGGAGAACCAGTGGGTCCGAGTCATTCACGAAAGCATGCCTCCCCACGAAGGCGTGAAGTTCCACACGCATCCCGATCCCGGCGGCGTCGTGGTGATGCTCACCCATCAAAATCTGCGCCAGGAAACTCCCGACGGAACCGTCAAGACTCTGACCGACGGTTTTCCGGGCCGCGTCAGTTGGGCTACGGGGCGAACGCATCGCGGCGACAATTTGATGGACACGAATTACGACTACATCGAAGTGGAACCGAAACCACAGACGAACGTTGCACCCCTCGCGCCCGCGCCGAACGACTATCCCGATCCCGTCGTCTCCGACTCGACCCGCTACCATCTTGAATTCGAAAACGATCTGGTGCGCGTGATTCGCGTCCGCATCGCTCCTCGCGATCATGTCGCCATGCACCGGCATCCGGCCCGCGGCGCGGTGCTGATCCTGCTGACCGATCAGGACGCGCGGCAAACGTTCCCCGATGGCACGACGCATGAGAATCACAACAAGATTCACACCGTTCGTTGGGAGGCGGCGGGCAGCGGCCCGCACGCGGATGAGAATTTGAGCGACAAACCACTCGAAATTATCCGCGTCGAGCTGAAGCAAAGCTGGGCCGCCGAAGCCGCGCTCAAACAAGAGCCGTAAGCGAAAGCGCCGGCGATGCGGACTTGACAGCGACGCCGGTTCCCATAGCCTTGCGGTATTGTTGATTTCGGCAGTACGATAGTTCGACGCAAGAGGCCGCTCATGAATAAACGAATCCAGACCGCCAAGAAGCCCTGGTACACGGATCTGACAACCCAAGTTCTGGTTGCCATCGCGATCGCCATCGTCTTCGGCTACGTGAGCCCGGAGAAGGCCGCCGCCATGAAACCGCTGGGCGACGGATTCATCCGCTTGATCACGATGATCATCACGGTCGTGATCTTCTGCACGGTCGTCTCGGGAATCGCCGGCATGCAGGACATTAAAAAGGTCGGCCGCGTCGGGGGGAAAGCGCTGCTGTACTTCGAAGTCGTTTCGACCGTCGCGCTGCTCCTCGGGATGATTGTCGGTCACATGGTCGATACCGTCGGGTCGTTTACCGTCGATCCCGCGGCGCTGGATGCGAAGGCGGTGGCGGCTTACGCAGGTCAGGCCAAGGCGCAGAGCATCGCGGATTTTGTCCTCCACATTATTCCGACCACCGTCGTCGACGCTTTCGCGAAGGGGGACATCTTACAGGTCGTGTTCGTCGCGCTGCTCTTCGGCTTCGCGCTCTCCATGGCCGGTCCGCGCTGCAAGCCGCTCACCGATTGGATCAAAGCGTTAACTCACGGCGTGTTCGGAGTGGTGAATCTGGTGATGCGCGCGGCGCCCTTGGGAGCTTTCGGCGCGATGGCGTTCACGGTGGGAAAGTTCGGCATTAAATCGCTGGAGCCGCTGCTGAAGCTGGTGACGACGTTTTATATCACGTCCATTCTGTTCGTACTCGTGATCCTCGGGATCATTTGCCGCATGGCGGGCTTCAGCATCCTTCGATACCTCGCTTACATCAAGGAAGAGATTATTCTGACGCTCGCGGTCAGTTCTTCCGAGCCCGCTTTGCCGACGCTGATGGAAAAAATGGAGCGCCTGGGTTGCTCGCCGGCGCTGGTCGGATTGGTCGTGCCCACCGGGTACACATTCAACACCGACGGCACGAGCATATATATGACTCTCGCCGCGCTTTTCGTCGCGCATGCTACGCACACGCCGCTGACGATCTCTCAGGAGCTGGCTATCTTCGCCGTCGCCGTCTTAACATCGAAGGGCGCGAGCGGCGTGCAAGGAGCGGCGTTCATCGCCTTGGTCGGCACGCTGCAAGTGATCCCGACGATTCCGGTCGCGGGCATGGCGCTGATCCTTGGCATCGATCGTTTTATGAGCATGATGCGCGCGACGGTCAATATGCTCGGCAACGGCGTCGCGACGCTGGTGGTCGCACGGTGGGAGAAAGAAGTCACCGGCGAATCGTTGACGCGCGCGTTGAAGGAATCGCCCGAGCTGGAACTGGTCGCCGACGTCTAGCTCAACTGAACTGCGTTACCGCTCCGTTACCGTCGCGGCTCGGCAGCGAAGTCCGGCCAGGAGCTGTTCGATCGCATGACGGAGCTATATCGACGGTGGGTAGTTACGACTCTGAAATCCCCGACCGAGCCGCGACAGTCATGGAGCGGTAACGCGCATTGACCCAAGAGCGGAACGGCTCACGATTTCACAAAGTTCAGGATTTTGGTCAACGGGCAACGAATCTGAAATCCCATTAAGAACTCGTCTGATACACTTTATCTTTCAGGTTTTCAGGGCGGTGTTTGTTCTGGCGCCTTCAGGAAGGGTGAAACGGACCGCAACATGGCGAAGATCGGGTTTGTAGGGTTGGGCGTGATGGGCGGCAACATGGTCGCCCGGCTGTTGGAAAAAGGCCACACCGTCACCGGTTTTAACCGGACCAAATCGAAGGCGCAGTGGCTCATCGATAAAGGCATGCAGTGGGGCGATTCGCCCCGCGCCGTGGTCGAGGCTTCCGACATTACCTTTTCGATGGTCACGAATTCCGCGGCGCTCACGGAAGTTTTCGAGGGGCCGAACGGAATGCTCGCGGGCGTCAAAGCCGGCAAATTCCTCATCGACATGAGCACCATCAGCCCCGCGGTGAGCCGCAAGCACGCCGAGACCGTGCGCGAAAAGGGCGGCGATATGGTGGATGCTCCCGTTTCGGGCAGCGTGATCACGTTGCAACAGGGCAAGCTTTCCGTGATGGTGGGCGGACGCGCCGAAACCTTCGAGAAGCTGAAGCCGATTCTGGAAGATATCGGGCCGAAAGTCACGCACGTGGGTGAAAACGGGCTGGCGCTGGTGACCAAGATCGCTTGTAATTTAAGCCTCGCCGTACAGATGTTGGCGTTTTCCGAAGGCGTTTTGATCGCCGAAAAATGCGGGATCAAGCGCGACGTCATCGTCGACGTGCTGACGCACAGCGTGATCGCATCGCCCATGGTGCAATATCGCGGGCCGTTCGTGCTGAAGATGGTGGAAGAGGCCTGGTTCGACGTCAGCATGATGCAGAAAGATATGCTGCTCGCTCTGGAACTGGGTCGTCAGATGGATGTTCCGATGCCGACGACGGCGGCGACTAACGAAATGCTGACGGCCGCGCGCGGCATGGGGCTCGGCAAATACGATTTCGCGATTATTTTTGAAGCGCTCGCGCGCATGTCCGGTGTGAAAACCGAGCTAGTCTAATTTCATAAGAACCCGGGCATTTCCCGGCCACGTGGAGGTATCGAGATGGCAATTAAAAGTTACGGAACGATGGGCGTCGATTGGGAGAATCGAGTCGATTTCGAACGGCTCCGCACGCAACGCCTCGCCAAGGCCAAGGAAGCCCTGGTCAAGTCCGAGATGGGCGCACTGCTGTGCTTCGACATGAACAACGTGCGCTACCTCACGGCGACGCACATCGGCACGTGGGCGCAGGATAAGATCAGCCGCTTCACGTTGCTGCCGCAAAATGACGAGCCGATCCTGTGGGATTTCGGTTCGGCCGCCCGCCATCATCAACAGAATTGCCCGTGGCTCGGCGACCGTTCGCGGCCCGGTATTTCGCTGCTGCGCGGCGCGATGTCGCCTGAAATGGGACGCGCCGAAAATGTCGCGATGAAGATCAAGGTCGAGCTCGAAATGCGCGGCTTGGCGAACGAGCCGGTCGGCATCGACGTGATCGAGCCCCCGATTTTATTCGCGCTGCAGAAGCTCGGGATCAAGGTGGTCGACGGCCAGCAGTTGATGTCGGACGTCCGCATGATCAAGACGCAGGACGAGCTCGTATTGCTGAATATGTCCGCCGGTATGGTGGATGCCGCGTACGAGGAGCTGTATCGGTTTCTGCGGCCGGGCGTTCAGGAAAACGAAGCGGTGGGCCTTGCCAGTAAAGTTCTGTACGACATGGGCTCGGAATACGTGGAAGGCGTCAACGCGATTTCGGGCGAGCGCTGCAGTCCGCACCCGCACGTCTTTTCCGATCGCGCGTTGCGTCCCGGCGATCCGATCTACTTCGACATTCTGCATTCGTATATGGGCTACCGGACGTGTTACTACCGCACGTTCACCATCGGTTATGGCTCGCATGCGCTGAACGATGCGTATCGCCGCTGCCGCGATATTCTGGACGCTTCCATCGCGCTGATCAAGCCCGGCCGCACGACTGCGGAAGTAGCATCCGTATGGCCGAAGGCGCAGGAATTTGGTTTCCCGAACGAAGAGGCCGCGTTCGCGCTGCAGTTCGGCCACGGCATCGGCCTCGCGATTTGGGAGAAGCCGGTCATCAGCCGCCTGGTCTCGCTGGAACATTCGTACGAGCTGAAGCCCGGCATGGTGTTCGCCCTCGAAACCTTCTGGCCGTCGAAGGACGGCTACACGGCCGCGCGTATCGAAGAAGAAATCGTCGTGACGGAAACGGGCCACGAAGTTCTGACGCGCTTCCCCGCGGAAAAGCTGATGGTCGCGGGAACGCAATATTTCACGACGACCGGACCGCTCGAAACCACGCGCGAACACGATCCGGAACCGAGCCGCAACGTTCTCGAAATGATCGAGGCGAGTGCGCGCATGGAAGGCGTCGGAACGGGCGACTAGTTTTTTCTGGAGCGGAGGCTGAAGCCTCCGTCGCAGGCTAAAGCCCGCTCCACCAGGGACGCCCGCTCCACCAGAGAAGATCGCTCCACTATCATCCATGAAGCGAAGTACAAACCGAATTCTTTCCACGCACGTCGGCAGTCTGATTCGTCCGCCGAAATTAGCGGAGGCGATTCAGTCGAAACAAAACGGCAAAATCGACGAAGCCGCGTATCAAGAGATCCTGCGCGATTCCGTCGCCGAGGTCGTGAAGCGCCAACTCGAAGCCGGCGTCGATATCATTAACGACGGCGAGTTCGGCAAATCGACCAGCTGGTCGCTGTATATTCTGAAACGCCTGAGCGGATTTGAGATGCGACCCGCGAAGGCCAGCGCGTTTGCGCGCGGTGTCGATCGCGAACATTTCAAGGATTTCTACGAAGAGCTGGAAGGCGCGCGAGCCACAAAGGCATGGTCGAACGTCACCGTGCAGGACGCCGTCGCGGTCGGGCCGATCCAATATACGGGCCTCGCCGAAGTGCAGCGTGACATTGACAACTTAAAGGCAGCGATGAAAGCGGCCGGTGCAGAAGAAGCGTTCCTTCCGGTCGCCGCGCCTTCGAGCGCGATTCCCGATCGCAAGAACGAATACTACAAAAACGACGAAGAACTTCTCATCGCTTTGGCGGAAGCCTTGCGCTTTGAATATCAAGCCATTGCCGATTCAGGAATTCTTCTGCAAGTGGACGACGCTCGCGCCGCGGTCACGTACGATCGCATGGTGCCGCCGGCCTCGTTTGATGAATACTACCGGTGGCTTGAGCATCACGTGGAAGTTCTGAATCACGCGCTCGAAGGCATTCCGCAGGATCGCGTGCGCTATCACGTGTGCTGGGGCAGTTGGCCGGGGCCGCATGTTTCCGATGTGCCTCTGCGCAAAATCGTCGATCTGATTTTGAAAGTGAATGCCGGCGCGTATTTGATTGAGGCCGCGAATCCACGCCACGCGCACGAATGGAAAGTGTGGAAGGACGTGAAGCTGCCGGAGGGTAAAATCCTCGTCCCCGGCGTCGTGAGCCACGGAACCAACGTTGTCGAGCATCCGGAGTTGGTCGCCGAGCGCATCCTGAATTTCGCGGGCTGCGTGGGACGCGAAAACGTCATCGCCGGCACCGATTGCGGTTTCGCGCAGGAGGAATTGAACCGGCGCGTGCATCCTTCCATCATGTGGGCGAAACTGGAAGCGATGGCCGAGGGCGCGCGGATCGCGTCCGCTGAACTGTGGGGCCGCAAGGCACAAGCGTAAGGGTTGTAAAGGGAATTCTCGGTAGCAAGGGAGAAATTCGTATGGCGAAAAAACAGGCTCTTGAGACGGCAGCCGCCGGGGCGTCCGCGCTCTCCGAAGACGCGCGTTTGCGGATGTATCGCGTCATCGTGGAGATTCGGGAATCCGAACAACGGGCGCACGATCTGTTCCTGCAGAATCTGGTGAAAGGCACCTCCCATCTTTCGCTCGGCCAGGAAGCAGTGGCGGCCGGTTGCGCCGCGGCCATGGAGCCCGGCGACCTCAGCTTCTGCACGTATCGCGGCCATGCGCATACGCTCGCGCGCGGTGTTTCCATGGAGAAAGTGCTCGGCGAATTAATGGGGCGCGACAACGGCCTGCTGCGCGGCAAGGGCGGATCGATGCACTTGACCTCGGTGGAGCATGGCGTGATGGGATCTTACGCGATCATCGGGGCGCATTTGCCGATCGCGTGCGGCGCGGCGTGGCGCTCGCAATATAAAGGCGATGGCGATGTCTCGGTGTGTTTCTTCGGCGACGGCACCACGAATATTGGCGCGTTCCATGAAGCGCTGAACTTCGCGGCGATCTGGAAACTGCCTGTGGTTTTCATCTGTGAGAACAACATGTATATGGAGTACACGCCCATCGGCGACGTCACGGCCGTTCCGCACCCTGCGGCCGATCGCGCGTCGGCGTATGGCTTGGAACGTATCATCGGCGACGGTCAGGACGCGGACGACGTTTATCGCCTTGCGAAAGCGGCGTTCGATAAGGCGCGTTCCGGCGGCGGACCTTCGCTGATCGAGTTCATGACGTATCGCTATAGCGGGCATTCGCGCGCCGATCCAGCGAAGTATCGTCCCGCGGGCGAACTGGATTTCTGGCGCGATACGCGCGATCCGGTCAAGATTTATCGCCAGCGTTTGCTCGATCTCGGCGTCGAAGAAAACGTGCTCGCATCCATCGAAACCGAAACGCGGCGCAAGGTCGATGAGGCCACGGAGAAGTGCAAAGCGGCGCCGCCTCCGCCGACCGATATTCTCACGACGGACGTTTACGCGGATGGGGGATGGGCATGGCGGAATTAACGTATCGCGACGCGGTCGCACGCGGTCTCGCACAAGAGATGTCGCGCGACCCCGACGTGGTATTGATCGGCGAGGACATCGGCAAAGCGGGCGGCGTGTTCAAAGCCACGGTCGGCTTGTTCGATCAGTTCGGGCCGATGCGCGTGCGCGACACGCCGATTTCGGAGCAGGCGATTCTCGGAGCGGCGATGGGCGCGGCCATGACGGGATTGAAGCCGGTCGCCGAAATCATGTTTTCCGATTTCATCGCGGTGTGCTTCGATTATTTCGCCAATGAATTTTCGAAGAGCCGCTACATGACCAACGGCCAGGTAAAGGTGCCGCTGGTCGTTCGCACGGGCAACGGCGGATCGGCACGCTTCGGCGCGCAGCACAGCCAGAGCGTCGAGAACTGGTGCATGATGATCCCCGGCTTGAAAGTAGTGGCTCCGTCGAATCCCCGCGACGTGGTGGGATTGATGGCCGCGGCCATCAGAGATCCCGATCCCGTGGTTTTCTTCGAGCACAAATCCTTGTACGCCACGAAGGGCGAAGTGCCGGATGGCGAAATTGTGGATCAGCTCGGCGTGGCGAAAATCGTGCGTCCGGGTACCGATGCGACCATCGTAGCGCTGGCCCTGATGGTTCCTCGCGCGCTCGCTGCCGCGGAACGCCTCCAGGCCGAGCACGGCGTGAATTGCGAAGTGATCGACGTGCGATCGCTGGTGCCTCTGGACACGCAGACGATTCTCGGTTCGGTGTCGCGCACGCATCATTTATTTACGGTGGAAGAAAATCCGCGGCTGTGCGGTTGGGGCGCGGAGATCGTTTCCATCGCGGCGCACGAATGTTTTTACGATCTCGATGGGCCGCCGGTGCGCATCACGACACCGCACATTCCGCTGCCGTCGGCGGAACAACTGGAAGACCTGGCGATTCCGAGCGTCGGCCGCATTACGGAAACCGTCCGCAAGGCGTTGTCTGCTTAAGCGTGTCAGCCTAAAAAGGATCGAACCATGGATGTTTTGATGCCGCAGCTCGGCGAAACGGTCGCCGAAGGAAAAATCAAGGTCTGGTTCAAGGCGGTCGGCGATAAGGTCGCGCCCGGCGATAACCTGTTCGAGATCGAGACCGACAAAGTGTCCATGGAAATACCGGCGATGTCGGGGGGCGTGATCTGGGAGATTCGCGTGCCGGAAGGCGCGATCGCTCCGGTCGGTGCCATTGTGGCGGTCATTGGTGGCGATGGCGCGGCGGCTCAGCCGGTGGCTTCATCGGGCGCAGCGGCAGCACCCACTAAGGCTCAGCCGGCGGCGAAAGCGCAAGCTCCAAAAGCAGCGGCGCCTGAAGCTCCTCGCGTCGACGCAAAGAAAAACGGACCCGTGAAGCTCGATCCGTATAACGAAGTTCGCTCGCCTGAGCGTAATTTCGGTCCGGCGCAGTTGGCGAACGGCATCATTGTCACTCCGCTCGCGAGGCGTTTGGCAGGAGAAGGCAACGTCAATCTCACAAACGTTCGCGGTTCAGGACCTCGCGGACGCATTGTAGCGTCCGATGTGATCGCGGCTCTGCAATCGGCGCCGGCGCGCGCGGCGTCGTCGATGGCGAGCGGTCCAACGCTTGCCCAAGTGAAGGCGCTGTACAAGAACGTTCCTCATGAGGAAGTACCTCTCGACGGGATGCGTAAGGTGATTGCGACGCGCTTGCAGGAGGCCTCGCAGAGCATACCGGCGTTCTATCTATCGATCGACGTCCGCATGGATCGTCTGCTCGCGCTGCGCGAAGAGATCAATGCCAGTGCGCCTCAGGATAAAGACGGCAACTCGACGTTCCGTTTGTCCGTCAACGATTTCATCGTGAAGGGATTGGCGCTTGCGCTGCAACGCGTCCCCGCGGCGAACGCGGTGTGGGCTGAAGATCGCATTCTGCGCTTCACGCAATCGGATGTCGGCGTCGCGGTTGCGGTTGCGGGAGGATTGCTCACTCCGGTGGTGCGTCAGGCGGATTCAAAATCGCTGCTCGCGATTTCGAATGAGTTGAAAGATCTCGCGGCACGCGCTCGTGTGCGCAAGCTGAAGCCGGAAGAATATCAGGGCGGAGCAACGGCGGTTTCGAATCTCGGGATGTTCGGGATTCGCGAATTCACAGCGATCATCAATCCTCCGCACGCCACGATTCTCGCGGTCGGGGCGAGCCAACGCCGCCCGATCGAAGACGGCAACGGCGGCGTGAAGTTCGTCACCGAGATGAGCGTCACGCTGACGTGCGACCACCGCGTGGTGGATGGAGCTTTGGGCGCGGACCTGCTGTCGGCGTTGAAGACGCTGATGGAAGCTCCGTCGGCGATGCTGATTTAGGAGGAGACGAAGAAGGAGACAGGAGTCAGAATCCGTGTACTCCGTTTGTCTTTCGGATCTTCGCTTTTGCCACAGCTCCGATTCTTGAGTGGAACGCCCAATTTCCTTGGCGTGAATTCTGCCTGCCTGCCGCCTTCTGTCTCCTGACTTCTGTCTCCTGCTCTGTCTCCTTTTTTGTTCAGGGCCCCTTGCTGCCACTAACGGAAGGCAGCGTCCAGCTCGTGTTTCGCACCAGCTCGCGACTTGAATCTTCCATTTCTTCCCTGCCGGGAAGAGTTTGCCGTGCGCGCGGCAGAACCATGGATGCCGCGGCTTTGGCGAGCCGGTACTGTGCAAGACCAACACCCGGCTTCTTGCCTGAAGCGTAGTCCAAGATTTCGCGGTAGGTGCTTTGTTTGAAATGCTAAATGGCGGACGCAGAAGAGGAAGACTTATAACAGGTTGACGGTGATCGGCACGGTGAACGAAAAGCAGGTCCCTCGACGGAGTTTAGCCGGAGCGGGCTCGGGATGACCGCGTGTTTTTTCTTCTGGCCGCGCGCGATGAAGAGCAGGTCCCTCACCCGCTGAAGCGGGATTCGGGATGACGCGCGCTATTCTGTCTCCTGAATTCCGTCTTCTGTCTCCTTATTCCAGAACCTTGCCCTTCGTTTCCGGCAGCAGGAACGCCGAGATCGCCATGGTCGCGTAGGCCGACGCAGCGAAGATTCCGATGGCTTCGCCGAGAGGCATTTTCGCGGAAAGAATTCCGACCATGGCTGGGAACAGCGCACCCAGCGCGCGTCCGAGATTATAGGCGAAGCCCTGGCCGACGCCGCGCACCCGCGTCGGGAAATTCTCGGTGTAGAACGCCCCCATGCCGCTAAAAACTCCTGACGAGAAGAAGCCGAGCGGGAAACCGAGAAACAGCATGGCAGAATCGCCGAACGGGACCATCGTATAAGTGACCACCACGAGTCCTGCGCCGATCGCGAAAATCAGAAACGCGAGCCGCCGTCCCAAACGATCGGCGACGATGCCGCCCGTCAGGTAGCCGCAGAACGCGCCCGCGATCAACACGGCCAGATAGCTGGTCGAATCGAGCACCGATAAATGGCGCTCGGTGCGCAGAAATGTGGGGAGCCACGTGGTCACCGCGAAGTAGCCGCCCTGCGCGCCGGTGCCCATCAGGCCGCCGAAAATCGTGACCTTCAATAGGGGTGGTTTGAAGATTTCGAAAAAGGACGGTCTATCTCCTGCAGCCTTCAGTCGAGCTTTCGATTGTACGTAGACCTCGGGTTCCTTGACGTAGCGGCGCACGAAGAACACGAGAAAGGCCGGCAGAATGCCGACCATGAACAGCGCTCGCCATGCCGACGCCGGCGGGAGCAATGAAAACACCAGCGCATTGAGCAGCGCCGCCGCGCCCCAGCCGATCGCCCAGCCTGCCTGCATGAACCCGAGCGCCTTCCCGCGATGCCGCGCTTGAATCACTTCGCCGAGCAGCACCGATCCGGCTGCCCATTCGCCTCCGAATCCCAAGCCCAGCATCGCGCGCGCGATCATCAATTGGTTGTAATTTTGCGCGAGTCCCGAAAGAAATGTGAAGACCGCGAACCAAAGGATCGCGACTTGCAGAACGCGCACACGTCCCACGCGATCGGCGAGCCAACCGGCCAGCCAGCCTCCAATGGAGGAGAACAAAAGCGCTGCCGTCCCGAGCACACCGGCTTCGGCACGCGTGATGCCCCAGGTGGCGATCAGCGCGGGAATGACGAAGCTGTAGAGCTGGACGTCCATGCCGTCCAGTCCCCAGCCGCCGGCGCAAGCGGCGAAGACGCTGCGTTCCTGAGCGGAGAGATCGAGGAGCCAGGCGAAGAGGCGCTTGTCTCCTTGAGTGTCCCCTTTAGTCGCTAGCGCTCCGTCTCTTGTTACGAGGGCTCCGCCTGCGGACGATACTGCTCCCGGGGCTGTCGGCGTGTCGCTCATGATGCGAGTCTCGGGTCACAATGTAGCACAGAGCCCGTGGGAGAAGGCTGAAGAGAGGTCGCTATCATGGGCTCGCGACGTTTTCCGCGCCACTCCGTCGATTAAATGGGTCGGGCGAAGAAAAGTACTGATGTGGCGGCTCCGAAATGGTCAGCCGACTGGACTCGTTCCTCGCTTCCCCCGGAGTTGACAGGAGGGCCTGTTTACTTTCTAAGCGTTTGTGGTAGCATGTTAGTGCCTTCGGGGAAGACCTCCTGAAGGCAACACCCCCACCAATGGAGTTGAAGAAAACCGTCGAATGAGTTTTACCGTATTTCTTGGCAATTTGCCCGTTTGGGTCACCGCGGACGATATCAGGGGCTGGCTGAGTGCCGAAAACCTGGTTGCGGACGCAATTAAAGTTATTCGCAATCCGGAGACGCAGGAGTCGAAAGGCTTCGCGTTTATCGAAGCGCCGAACTCGGAGGAGATGCATTCCATCATCCGCCGGTTCGACCGCGCACCCCTCGAAGACCGCCTGCTTCGCGCCAATCCCGCGCAGCCGCCGAAGTCCAAAGGGGCGCCTCCGTCGCAGGGACCGGGGGGACGTCCCGGTGCAGGTGGGCCTCCGCCCGCCGCATCCAACCCGCCCGTTTCGTCCAGTTTTAGCGCTCCGCCGCCGCAACAGCAGCAACCGGCGGCTGCCGCGTTCGATCGTCCTCGCCGCACGAAGAAATCCGCTGTCAAGCGTTCGAGCAACGGCGGTCCGCAAAGCGCCTTCGCCGAAGAGCTCGCGAAGGCTTTATAGAGTTCCGGCCGACGGTGCCGGATGTAGTGTAATTTCCCGCACTCGCGCTTGGCTTTCCGCAAGCGCGAAAATGGGCGCGTGTTTCCGCGCAGCCTTCCCTCCCTAAAATCCCGGTGTTATACTAAACCGCAAGAATCGCAAGGTTCTTTGCTTCTGTGTTTTGCGCGAGCCAACTCGCCGCGAGCATCTGTATTATTCTGCGAGCAATTTCGTAACGCTCATTGGGAGCACGCGCAGGGGAGGCCGACCGTGATTGACCTGCTGATTATCCGCATTCTTTTCATCGCGATCATTGCAAGCGCCGCGTTTTTTCTTCGTCCCTTTCAATTGGACGCGATCCTCTCGGCTGTCGTGGGAGCCGTCGTCGGGGCAGCTGTCGTTCTGTTCGAATATCGCATCCGCCAAATTAGTTTGAAGCGCTTGATCGGCGCCGCGGCCGGGAGCCTCCTCGGAATCCTCGGCGCCTATCTGATCTCGCTGGTCCTGGGCCGCGCGTTGCCGGGAGCGGGCAGCACGCTGCCCTTTCTGCAAATCGTGCTGCTCGCGTGGATGACCTATTGCGGCCTGATCGTCGGCGCGGCCAAGGGCGACATGCTGAATCTTTCCGCGCTCGGCGGCTTGTTCGGAGGCGAGATCAGCTCGAAAACTTCCTTCAAGATTCTCGACACGAGCGTGATTATCGACGGGCGCATTGCGGATATCGTGGAAACCGGATTTGTAGACGGAGCTCTCGTGATCCCCCAATTCGTGCTGCGGGAATTGCAACTCGTGGCGGATTCTTCCGATTCGATGAAGCGCAATCGGGGACGCCGCGGACTGGATATTCTTGCGCGCATTCAGAAGATGACGCAGTTAACCGTTCAGATCGTAGAGGACGACTTTCCGGCCGTGAAGGAAGTCGACATGAAGCTGATTGAGCTGGCGAAGCTGTTCGATTGCAAGATCGTCACCAACGACTTCAATCTGAATAAAGTCGCGCAGTTGCACGGCGTCGAGGTGTTGAATATCAATGAGCTCGCGAACGCGTTGAAGCCGGTCGTGCTGCCAGGCGAGCTCATGCGTGTGTTCATCCTCAAAGAAGGCAAAGAGTTTAATCAGGGCGTGGCTTATCTGGATGATGGAACGATGGTCGTGGTGGATAACGCCCGCAAGATGATTTCGAAAACCATCGACATCGCGGTTACCAGCGTCCTGCAAACCACCGCCGGAAAAATGATTTTCGGCCGCTTCGACGATCGCATCCATGCGGTACACGATAAAGATCGCGGCGAACGCCACGTGCGCGAGCACATCAGTGGAAGCGCGGCCGTATAACCGCGTCGCGACACATCCGGTCCTCCAGCGCCGTCGCTTTTTAGCCGCCCCCCTTCCCCTACCGGTGTCACGGTACCGGAAATAGCGCGTCGACGGGATGATCTTTGGGCTGTATATAACATCTAATAAGTCGAAGGCTCGCGGTTCAGGCCCGCGATTCGAAGAATATGTCTCTTCCCCTGACGATCGCGATCTTGTTGATTGTGGCTGGACTCGTCGTTTATGAAAAAGCTCGTCGGCGAGCGCAGCACCAACGCTACGTGAAGCTGGTTCAAAAAGCCCTCTCTTTTCCACAACCTCCGCCTGCTGGCCAGCGCCACTAGTCTCCTGTATCTGTAGTGTCGTTACCGCTTGTTGACACGCGCGGCTCAGAAAATGGGATCGAGTGGACGAAAGATCGATATCGATACTTGGGATCATCAAACTAGCATTCCTCTCCGTTCCGACCCTACTAACTGTTCGCAGCTATGAATACCCGATCCCGGGGAGAGACCGGGACGTTCGATGGGACATCGAATGAGTGGAGGAATTATTATGAAGCGGTCAAGATGGACGGAAGTTTCGAGCTTCGTCATGGCTGCGTCGATGGCGGCGTGGCTGTGCCTGCCGCTCCGTGCCGGGCCTACGCAGCCGGCGCCCTCGAACCCGAACTTTAACGGGCCTACAGGGCAACTCTACGGTCAAACGGGGGCAAACGCCCAGCCTCCGCGGCCGGGTTCGATCAACTACGTCGAAGGTAAGACGTTCGTTGATGGGCAGCCTTTGGCGCCCAACACAATCGGATCCGTCGCGTTACAGGCGGGTCAGACGTTAAGCACCCAGGACGGGAGAGCCGAGATTCTACTCACGCCCGGAATCTTCTTCAGAGTGGCGCAGAACAGCGTCGTGCAAATGACGTCGCCGGATCTGGCGAACACAGCCGTCACTTTGGAACGTGGTCGGGCGCTGGTCGAAGTCGACCAACTGTTACCGCAGAATAATATCGTGATCAACGAAAACGGCGTCAGCACGCGCGTCACGAAGCCGGGCTTATACGAGTTCGACTCGATGCAAGGCCTGGTACGTGTGTTCGACGGGAAGGCGTCGGTGGCGATGAACGGACGCGCGATGGATGTGAACGGCGGCCACCAGATCCTCGCGGACACGACCGGCAAAGTGAAGACCCACGGCTTCAATAAGAAGAAGTACGAGGACGATTTCTATCGCTGGTCGAGCTTGCGGTCGTCCTATCTGACCGAGGCCAACGTGGACGCCGCGCGGCGCTACGCCGGCGGAAGCGGCTGGGCACCCGGAGTTTGGGCGGGTGCGAACTGGTATTGGGACCCATGGTTTGACGCCTACACGTTTATTCCCGGCGACGGAATCTTCTTCAACCCGTTTGGTTGGGGTTTCTACTCTCCGTGGTATGCGTTCGGCGCGCCGTTCGGCTACGGCTTCTTCGGCGGCGATCATCACTTCGGACCTGGCTACCGTCCGCCGTTCGGAACCGTGGCCGGCTTCCATGGACCTGGATTTACGGGACACGCGCATGGCTTCACGGGCGGAGCGGGCTTCCACTCCCGCGGTTTCGGCGCTGCGGGTGGAATGCGAGCCGGCGGATTCGGCGGAATGCATGGCGGCGGATTTGGCGGAATGCATGGTGGTGGCGGATTCGGCGGCGGCGGACACCGCTAACGCTGAATCCGACCACAACTGGACGAAAAGTGCGGGCGCGAAAATCGTCCGCATTTTTTCTTTGGGCGTAGGACGCTGGCTGTTCGCGTGCTTTTTCGTGAGGTTCGAGAGGGACAGAGGTGAAAGCCATGCAGGATGTAAACGATCATTTGAAATTGCTCGATCAACTCATTGCGAAGCTCGGAGGCCGGGATGAAGGGATCCAGACCGAAGGACCTTGTCCTCAACTTCTGGAGCATTTGGAGGCGGCGCGCTTCGAATTGATCGGCTCGATGCCGACCGAGTACGCCTTAAGTCTGCGGCAGGCGTCGGATGTGGTCTACTGCCTTCCAGACCGCGATCTGCGCGACGAGTTCACAAGAGCGCTCGACGAGTTGAGAAGCGCAAAGAAACTCGTGGGCGCCATCCCGATCGCCAGGAGCGAACAGCTTCCCGATTGATCGGGAAGGGCGATCGAGAAAGATCACTCCATCCTGAACAGCGCGCCGACGCCGGCAGTCGCGCCCATCGCGAGCGCGCCCCAAAAGGTGACGCGTCCCGCACCCGCCCAAATGTTTGCTCCTCCGGCCTGCGCCGCCAGGCCTCCGAGAACCGCCAGGAATAACAGGGACGTTCCCGCGACCAGATAGATCAAGGACGCTGCGGGGACAA
Source organism: Terriglobia bacterium (assembly GCA_963765085.1). Lineage (GTDB taxonomy): Bacteria > Acidobacteriota > Terriglobia > Bryobacterales > Bryobacteraceae > Palsa-187. Next base: position 99,465 of record CAVXVL010000063.1, read on the forward strand.
ATACGGCGACCAGCAGAGGCAGGATTGCTCCGACGGCGAAACTGGCCGCCGAAGCCAACGCGGCCTGCAGCGGACGCGCCTGAAGCGCTTTCGAAATTCCCAGTTCATCGCGCGCGTGAGCGCCCAATGCGTCAAAGGCCATGAGTTGCTCGGCGACCTCCTTGGCCAGTTCGGGATCGAGTCCGCGTCCGACGTAAATGGCCGCTAATTCCTCGTGCTCTGCCTGACCGTCGGCGTCGATTTCCTGCTGCTCGCGCTCCAGATCGGCTTGTTCGGTGTCGGCCTGCGAGTGGACGGATACGTACTCGCCGGAAGCCATGGACATGGCGCCAGCCACCAGACCGGCGACGCCGGCCAGCACGATATTTCCACGGGTCGCATGCGCGGCCGCCACGCCCAAAACCAAGCTCCCGGTGGAAAGAATCCCATCATTCGCGCCGAGCACGGCGGCCCGTATCCAGCCGGTTCGCTGGGTGCGATGGATTTCCCGCCGGGGCGGCATTTCTTTTTCGGTTTCGGCGGCGGGGGAATCCATGGAGTGAGCCGAGGAAGTTACCGGACAAAATACCATCGTACACGTAAAAAAAAGGGCGATTCGGCTCATTGGCCTCACCGCCCTGAATCGTCATTGCGGATTTTCTTTAGTGAACGACGCCGAGTAAGTAGGCGACGAGAAGAATCAGCAGGATGGTTCCGATGCTAATTCCCGCGCCGCCGCCGGCGCCCCATCGGCCGTAGCCGTAGTAACCGCCGCCTCCGCCGAGAAGTAAAACCAAAAGGATGATCAAGATCAACATCGATATTTCCTTTTCTCCCGCCCGCCCCGATGGGCGCTCCCATGCACGGCCGGGCGAGGCGCTGGATCGTTAATTCTCGAAAACCTTTTCGATCTGGCCGACTTTCTTCTGAATTTTGCCGGCGATCTTCTGATCTTGTCCTGCGGCTTCCTTGTCCGGATTATTGGTCGCGCGGCCGACCTTCTCCTTCACTTTCCCTTTCATTTCTTCGACACTGCCCTGGATCTGATCTTTCGTGCTGGGTTTCATGAATCTCCTTTTCCGACTTCGAAATCCCCGGCCGATTGTTACCGGCCGCTTCGTCCGACGCAATCGAACAGAGCAAGAAAATCACCACACGCTGACGGACGTCGACGATTCGTCACACGTTCGTCAATGGACCGGCATTCGCGAGCGCAATTCTTGGGCGGCCCGATACCAATCTTCTTCCGGTGAACCCTCGGGACGACCTCGCTGCTCCCACAACTCGTGAGCGAGCGCGGCGATTTCCGCGTGTCCGAATGTTTCGATGCCGTGTCCGACGGGTGCGTGGCCGTTGGTTTCCTTTTCGGCGAGCCCGACGGAATGCTCGTGGGCCTGGCGTGTTTGCTCGTGGCCGGTGAGATGTTCCTGTTTGCCGTGCTCGTGCTCGGCAACCCGATGGGCATGCTCCGCGGCTTCCTGCAATTCCGCGGCGCGCGGATGGTTTTCGTAGTGCGATCCGTCGTTGTAGCGTGTAGACATAAACTTAGAGACTCACGATCTGCCCGGATTTGGTGTGGACTTCCTGGGCGAGCTTATAGGCTTGCGACGAATATTCGAGCGCTCGTTCCGCATGCCAGCGCCCCTTTTTCGTATTCGCCTTTTTCGTTGTGTTCGGCGGCGGTGCGATGCGCTTTCGCCGCAAGTTCGTGATGTTCGGCGGCGCGCCGGTGCGCCTCCTGCATCTCGATATTGTTCATATGATTTCCCTCCCATGGAATGTGGCGTTTGTATCCCTTGAAGCGCTACTCCGTGCACGATCAAGACCAATCTCACTTCCCCCGGCCATAGCCCCGTCTTTGGCCGACTAACTGCAGCGTCTGGAGGCGATGAGCAAGCACGAAGAAGGCATTCGCACGTACGACAGCATCTCGACGCGAACGAAGAAGGGCCTGGGACCGGATTCGGCGGGTCAGTCCGGCGACACGCAGGGTTTGTCGGACAAGGTAGAGGCGGATTCGGAAAGCGTTCAGGAGCTTTTAGAGGAAGGGCAGGCCTTCGAGGCGGAAGCCGTCGACGGCGTGGAAAACGCGCCCGATGCCGATGTCGCCGAAGTGCACACGCCGAACAGTTTCCGGAGGATGACGTCCCGCTCGAATACCAGGGCGAGGACAATCAAAGCTGATCGGGTCGGCGGGCAACTTGCATGACCTGATTGCGCCGCGTGACCGCGGGCGGTTACTCTCCGGGGTTTTCCCTCAGGGCGCGTGGGCATGTCTGCGTATTTTGGCGAGCTGGGCCCGCCAGCTTCGCTTACTCCGAAGGAGCTCCGTTAGAAAGACAGTAAGTCCCTTTTCATAAGGAGAGATAGTCATGCCGACACAAACAGAAATACGGCCACCCGCAGTGGTAACGGCCGACAATACAGCGATGATCGCGGTTTATGCCACGCACGACGCTGCCGAAAAGGCCATCAAGGAACTACAGCAATCCGGTTTCGACATGCACAAATTGTCGATCGTCCGGGAAAGGATTACCACACGGAAGAAGACGTCGTCGGCTATTACACAACCGGCGAGCGCATGAAATCCTAGGGGCAAAATGGGAGCGTTTTGGGGAGGAGTCTGGGGGCTTCTGTTCGGCTGGGCTTTCTTCCTGGTACCCGGCTTGGGACCGCTTCTGGTGGCGGGACCTGCCGTCGCCTGGATCGTGGGCGCGATCGAAGGCGCGGTTGTGGTGGGCGGATTGAGCGCTTTGGGCGCGGGGCTTTACAGCATCGGAATTCCCAAGAACAGCATCATCGAATACGAGACGCAGATCAAAGCGGGTAAGTTCGTCGTCATCGCGCACGGCACGGCGGACCAGGTGAAGCACGCCAGGGACATCCTCGCGATGACGCAACCGGAGAACGTACAACAACACACGTTCACACCCTCGAGTCCCACGGCGTAGACGACCGCGCCGCCGGAGGTTTCGGTAGGGCCGGTATTCTGCCAGTGCTTTCGCGCTAACTTTGACTCAGGACGCTGTGGCCGAATACCAACTGCCGGAAACGCCGACTCAGCACCGGAAACGGCCGTCCCCGAGGCGGCCTTTTCATTTTCGGAGATTCTTCGCGGACCTGGGTCCCGGATTAATTACGGGCGCCGCCGACGACGATCCTTCCGGAATTTCCACATACTCGGTGACCGGCGCGGCCTTTGGCTACGCTCCGTTGTGGACGGCTCTGTTTTCGTTCCCCTTGATGGTCGCGGTGCAGTTGATGTGTGCGCGGCTGGGCATGGTGACCGGCGAAGGACTGGCCAGCGTGATTCGGCGCCGCTATCCCAAGTGGGTGTTGTGGAGCGCCTGCGCGCTCCTCGTGATCGCCAATACCGTGAACATCGGAGCCGACCTCGGCGGCATGGGCAGCGTCACGGAGCTCATGACCGGAGTTCGGAGCTTTTACTGGACGCCGCTCTATGCCGTGATCATCGGATCCTTTCTGATCTGGTCTTCCTACTCTTACATTGCGCGCATCTTCAAGTGGCTCACGCTGGTTTTGTTTTCCTACGTCGTGGCCGCATTCCTCGCGAAACCGGATTGGAGCGCGGTGATTCATTCCACCTTCATCCCGCACGTCGTGTGGTCGGGAGAATATTGGGCCACACTGGTGGGAATTTTCGGAACGACGATTTCGCCCTATCTGTTTTTCTGGCAGGCCTCGCAGGAAGTGGAGGAAGAGAAGGGCCACGGGCAATTGACCGTCGAATCGCGCAAAGGCGCGACCGACGCGGAACTGCGAAAATCCAAAACCGATGTGATCACCGGTATGTTTTTCTCGAACCTGGTCATGTATTTCATCATTCTGACCACGGCGGCCACGCTTCACGCGCACGGCAAAGTCACGATTTCCACGGCGCGCGAAGCAGCCGAGGCGTTGCGTCCGCTGGCCGGGAACGGCGCGTATCTGCTGTTCAGCCTGGGGCTGATTGGCGCGGGCATGCTGGGAGTGCCGGTCTTGGCGGGATCGAGCGCGTACGCTGTGTCCGAAGGCGCCACGTGGAGCGGATCGCTGGCCGACCGCGCCGGCTTATCGCGCGGGTTCTATGCGGTGATCGCGGCCGGGTTGGCGCTCGGCCTCATTCTCAACTACGCCGGATTCAATGCCGTGTCGATGCTGTTCTGGTCGGCCGTGCTGAACGGTGTGCTCGCGCCGCCGCTGATCGTGATTGTCATTCTGCTCACGAGCAATCGTGCGGTCATGGGAGCGCGCGCCAATTCGCGGGGGCTGATCATTCTAGGATGGATCACCGTGGCGGTGATGACCGCCGCGAGCGTCGCGATGTTCGCGACGTGGAACTGAGCCCGCGCGCAACCGCGTGCGCCTCCCAAAACTTTTTGGCCTTTCGCCTGCTATGAAGGTGGTATGATTCGGTTCCTGCTTGCTTCCACTGGACTTTTGCTGTTGGGCAGCGTCGGAGCGTTTTTGTTATTCGTGCCGCTGCTGTCGATTGTGGCGGTCGTATTTGTTGTACTATCCCTGATGCTGATGTTCGGAATCGGCGTTCAAGTGGGAAACCAGGGAAGCCGGGAGAGCGTCAGTAAGTCGGTAGAAGGTCAGATGACGTAGGGCGGTCACAGCCCCTGCACCACGCGGCGACAGCCAATCGCGCCGCGACAATCGGAGAGAACGGGAAAGAACGCAAACATGACGGACGTGGAAGTAAGAAAGTTTCGGGATTTACTGGCCGCGCGGCAACGCGAATTGGAAGGATTGATTCGCAACCGCGACGCCGCCGCGATTGAGACGAGCGCCGACGCGCTCGACCAGATTCAGCATATGGTGGAGCGCGAGCTCGCGCTCGAAACACTGGGACGGGAGTCCGCTTTCCTGCGCGAGACGCGCTCGGCGCTGCGCCGCATCGATGAAGGCGTGTTCGGACTGTGCCTGGATTGCGAAGAAGAGATCAGCCCCAAGCGCATGGCCGCCGTGCCGTGGGCCTCGCGCTGCATCGCCTGCCAGGAGCGCGCCGATCGTGATGGCGTCAAGGGCGGAGACGACGAGCTTTTCGCCGAAGCCGCCTAGGCACACCGTCGCATTGGTTCTCGCTCGCATTCCGTTGCGTTCGTGACATCCTCCGACGGCACAATGGGCGCGTTCCCTGCGGGCGCGCCCCTCTTGCATTCCGCGCGTAAATACGGGTATGATCCCCAAGCCGGTGTGTTCGCCATGCCGGTTTTCCGTGGAAACAATTCATCCGCGGTGAAGGGGCTGGACCCGAACCATGTGGCAACAGAACTACACGCCGATCGCCGATAGCATCGGGCTCTCGACGCTGGTGGCGGCGATTCCGATTTTCGTCCTCCTATTTCTACTCGGCGTGAAGCGCAAGCCGGCCTGGATCGCGTCGCTGGCCGGTCTCGCGGCGACGGTCCTGGTCGCGGGCGCCGTCTATAGAATGCCTGCGTCGATGATCGCGACATCGGTCACCTATGGCGCGGCTTTCGGATTGTTCCCGATCGGATGGGTCGTATTCTCCGCGATTCTGCTGTATCGCGTGACCATCGAGAGCGGAAAGTTCGACGTCCTGAAAGATTCCATCGGGCATCTGACGAACGATCCTCGTCTGCAGGTATTGTTGATCGCGTTCGCGTTCGGTGCATTTATTGAGGGCGCCGCGGGTTTCGGGACGCCGGTCGCGGTCTGCGCCGCCATGCTAGCGGGGCTCGGATTTTCGCCTTTTTATGCAGCCGCGCTGTGCCTGCTGGCGAATACCGCGCCGGTCGCGTTCGGATCGATCGGAATTCCGATCACCACGCTCGCGGTCACCACCGGTTTGCCGATCGATCGGCTGAGCGCCGCGGTCGGCCGCGTCTGCGCTCCCGTTTCTTTGATCATTCCGGCGTACATCATCGTCGTGATGAGCGGTTGGAAAAGTTTACGCGCGGTGCTTCCGGCAGCGGCGGTGTGCGGGATCACGTTCGCGGGAACGCAATTCGCGGTGTCGAACTTCATCGGTCCGCAGTTGACGGACATTCTTGCGTCGCTTGCCGCGATTCTCGCGCTGGTGATCCTGTCGCGAGTGTGGCAGCCGCGCGACAAATTTGTTTTCGGAGAGCATCACACTGAAAGCAAAGTCACGATCCACGCCAGAGGGCATGTCATTTCCGCGTGGATGCCGTACGCGCTGCTGGTCGCACTGATCTTGCTGTGGGGCTACAAGCCGCTGCAGGCGCATCTCAACGCCGCGACCGTCACTTTCGCATGGCCAGGGCTGCACAATCTGGTGCAGCGGATGCCGCCGGTCGTCGGAAAAGCGTCGCCCTATGGAGCGATGTACACGTTCAATTGGTTGTCGGCGTCAGGGACGGCGTGCCTGATTGCCGCGATCCTAGGCGCGATCGTCAGCGGACTCAACGTAAAGCAGTTTGGACGCGTATTCGTGCTGACCGTAAAGCAGCTGTTCCTCGCGGAGCTCACGTATGCCGCGGTGCTCGGGCTGGCGTTCCTGATGAATTACTGTGGTGCGACCGGAACTCTAGGGTTGGCATTCGCAGCGACAGGGGCATTGTTCCCGGTATTCAGCGCTCTGCTCGGATGGCTGGGAGTGTTTCTGACCGGCAGCGATACGTCGGCCAACGCGCTGTTCGGAACCTTGCAAGTGGTGACGGCCGGTAAACTGGGCCTTAGTCCCGTGTTGATGGCGGCCGCGAATTCGGCAGGCGGCGTCATGGGAAAAATGATCAGCCTGGCGAGCATCGCGGTGGCAGGGGCCGCGACATCCATGAAGCCCGCCGATGAAGGCCGCCTTTTCCGATTCACGCTCAAGCACAGCGTCATCCTCGCGCTCGCCATCGGAATGATCACTTTGTTCTACGCCCGGGTCGCGCCGCAATTGGCGCCGTAACTCCTTCCGTAAAATTCTGCACCGTTGTCGCCGCTGGCGCGTCCTACTTCATAGCACGCGGGAAACTGAATGGTCCCGCTCGTGCAAACGATCAACGCGCAGTTCTAGAAATCTGGCGTTTCGGAGCTCGAAAGCCGCCCGGAATTGAGAAATTGCGGCGGAAGTCCCATGCGAAAGCCCGCAGCACGATGCAAGTGATTCATATTGCAGGTCGGGAAAAACGAAATAGCTTGGCTGTGCACGAAGCGCAGGCTCGGAAATTTTGGCCGGGCGCGCCGGTCGAGCGCCTGAATCGACGCGCAGACTTAACGGATCGCGGCAGGAGATTTCATGCCCTACGGCAATCATAATTCGATCCCGACGTTCGCCGACGACCTGCTCGACGAGCAGACTTGTCCGAAGTGCGGGGCCCCGATGGAGCCGATCGACACCGAACCCGACGGGCCGCCGCTCGAACATATGCAACTCTGTCCCGAGTGCTACCTGGTCACATGGATCGACGACGCAGGACTTCAAGTTCGCCAAGGCGTTCCCATGAAAAAGGACACGACCCCGCCGACCGAGCCGGCCTGGCTGATGGGAGCTCCGCGAAAGTGTTGAGGAAGGGCCGAAAAGAGCCGATCGTATCTGGCTCCTGCGTTTCGGCCCAGTTTGCGAGTTCATGGAACGGCCTCAATCGCTCTCCCGATCGTGCCCCCCTCCCGTCGATTCTCTGTGGCTGAAGAGCACCACCTCGGTGGATTCCGGCCGCTCGCTTTTTCCTGGCAAAAAATAAGATTCTTAAAATCAATCGCTTGAAGCTGGCGCTGAAAGTGCATTATGTCTTCGCGAAGACGAGTCCAACCTTTCGAACTGAAGGCTGTCATTCTTCTTCTGGAGAGTCGGAGGCGAGAAAGGGTTTTATGCGACGCTTGATCTTCATTTTGACGATTTCGCTGATGCTGGCGACGATGGGCTTCGCGCAGTCCCGCGGTGGCGGATTCGCGCGCGGCGGAATTGCTCGCGGGGGCGGATTTGCCCGCGGTGGTGCGGTTGCTCGCGGAGGCTACTACGGTGGCGGCTATCGTGGATTCGCCGGCGGGGTTCGCGGCTATGGATACGGCGGCTACGGATACGGGGGCTACGGCTACGGTGGTTGGGGCCTCGGATACGGGGTCGGTCTCGGCTACGCTCCCTACGCGCCCTATTACAATCCATACGCTTACGGCTACGGTTACGGATACCCAGGCTATGGATACGGCTACGGCGCACCGGCGATCGGATTCCGTGGCGGAGTAGTGGTCGGCGGCGGAGGCTGGCACCGGTACGGACGGCGGTAAACGGATCGTGTTTTTCGCTGAGTAGATCTATCGATCTCCTCGGCTTGTTGGCCTTGCGTTTTTGGCGAACTCTCGCCGGGGTTCGCCTTTCGCATTCTGCGCGTCAGTAATTTACGGTGCGACGATCGGCGCCAGTTTCTCCCGATGGGGCGCGCGATGCTGCAGTGGATGTGGCGCGCTGCCCCAAGGGCGATTTCAGCTCCGCTGGTTCCGCTGCGGCGTGAGCGCCGCTAAACTTCGCCGCGACTCTCGCGAATCTGCCATGGAGCGCCGCGAACGCCAGAAACTTCGCGGTTTCGTAATGCCGATCCGCTGCCCACCGCGCTTTCGCGTGGCGCGCATACCACGACGCGAGAGCTCGCTCGTAGCGAGCACGATCCGACTGGAAATGCTTCTTTAGCACTTTTTTCCCCGCGTGGAACATGTTGTCGAGGTCGTGATGCGCCTGCGCTCCATGCGTGCGATAGATCACCATCGGTCCGGGTAAGTAAGCGAAGGTGCCGAGTTTGGCCGCGCGAATCCAATAATCCCAGTCTTCCGTCATGCGAAAGGATTCGTCCCACTCTCCGACGGCATCCATCAATTTGCGCCGGAACAACGGCACCATGGGCGGAAAGTAGTTTCGGATGGCAACGGCCTCCAGCATGTCGTCGGTTTGCGGAAATCGAACGGCGGTCAGTGCCGTGAGACTGAGGCCGGCGTCGCCGGTGTAGTAATCCGAGTAGACCAGATCCACGTTCGGATGCGCCTGCAGATAGCGAAGCTGGCGTTCGATCTTCTCGGGAAGGAACACATCGTCGGCGTCGAGATAGCAGACGTACTCGCCATTCACGTGCCGCAGCGCTGTATTCCTCGCGGCCGAAGGTCCGGCATTTGTCTGCTTGAAATAGCTGATGCGCCGATCCATGACGGCCTGGCGATCGAGCCGCGCGAGCGTTTCGTCCGTGGAACCGTCGTCCACCGCGAGCACTTCGAAATCGCTGTAGGTTTGGGCGCGCAAACTATTGATTGCATCGTCCAGATACTGAGCCGCGTTGTAGCACGGCATCACGACGGAAACCCTGCCCGGGATCATGCGTGAGTGAACCTCCTCAACAAAAGAATGGCGGCGCGAACACCGCGCTTGGTCTCCCGCCATGCCATCGCGGCAACAATACCGCACAATAACAAGGCGGTCAGAAACGAAATCTGTAAGGGCCGGGACAGTGCTCCCACCATCGCGCACGCGAGAACCGCCGCACCTCCCAAAACAAAATTGCGCATGGTACGCCCGTCGAACTGAATTCCCAAGCAGCGGCGGCAAAAAATAATGTCGGCGATCAGATCGAAAGCGATCGCGAGCGCGAGCCCGGCGGGAACCGCGTGTACGCCGATGAAAGACGACAACACGATCGTGACCGCGTAGCGCAGCGCCGAGCCCGCCAGTTGAATGAACATCCACGTGCGTACAAAACCGAAACCCAGCAGCGGAGCGCCCACGATCCATGCAGATGCCTGGAGGTAATTCGCGCTCAACTGCAAGGGGAAAAATGTGGATGCTTGTCCGAACGAACGCGTGAAGAGAATCGAAAGCATGGGGATCGACAGCAATCCCAGGACGCCGAGCGCGAGCGTCGTGACCGGTAGAATCACATGCAGCAGATCCGTCATGCGGAGTTTGGCGACGGCCGGGTCTTTGGTTTCACTCAACGTCGCCAGCGAATACGCGCCGATGCTGCCGAGAATCACGGTCATCACCTGCCCGGAAAGTAAGGAACAGGATTGGTAGAGTCCGTTCGCAGCGAGACCGGCGGTGGCGATCAGATGGCCGCGGATCAAAGTGTCGGTCGAGTTCAGTGCGAGGCTGCTAATCAGTGAGGCTCCGCCCCATCCTGCCAGGGTCAGCGCGACTTTTTTATTCCAGGCGAATGCGAATGGCCGGTAGCCCATCTGCCGGCAGCGTCTCGCGAGCAGGATCGCGAGGAACAGCGACGCGAAGACCATTTGTGCCGCGGCTCCGGCCGCCTTGAAAAATGCGATTAACGGCACCGCCGCCACCGTGCTGACAATGATCGCGAGGCTTCTCTTCGCGCTCATGCCTTTGATGTCCAGAATGCCTTGGAGAAAGCAGACGAAATTATTGCGCAGCGCTTCGAGCGGAGCGATGGCCAGCAAGACCGCGAGAAGGATCTTGTGTGAAAGCGTCGGCGCGATTCCTAACGTGCGCAGGAGCGGCGCGCTGGCGGGACTGAAGAGGGCGGGGATGAAGAGCGCGATGCTGGCCGTCGCCAAACCAACGGTGAGAGCGTTCGCCACGGACAGTTGGCGCTGGCGCTCGGCTTCGTCGCGATGCGCGGCGGCGTGACGGCTCAGACCCACGGACATCCCGAACTGGACGAAGACGAAAACGGCGGCGGCGATGCCCGCGAGTTGCGTGAACTCGCCGAATCCGGCCGGCTTCAGATACACGGCCATCACCTTATTGCGCACCACGCCGCCGAAACCGATGGCGACGTTCATGAGGCCCAATTGCGTGAGCACGGTGAGAATCCGGCGCGGTCCGGTAACGGATTCAGGCGCGCTGGCGAGCTCTACGCCGAAGGCGGGATGCTCGGGCGAAGGCGCTTCCGGGATCTGTTCGACGAGAGTGACTCCGGAAGAAGATTCCGGCGACGAAGGAGACGCGGCGACCGACGTGCGATTTTCGTCAGGGCGGGGATGATTCGGCATGCAGAACAGGCGCGCGGGTTTTGAGGAGCAACACGAGGGCCAAAGGCTGGCGGGAATTCGTAAGATGTGGACTGGGCGTCGGTGGCGTAATCGCCGAAAGATCAGTAGCTTACGCGTACCCGCGGGCGAGTGCAGCTTTCACTGAATGGTGCGGACTTTGGGGAGAGGCAACCGCTTTCCACTTAGCTGCCGGACGATGCTCTGCCGGAAACGAGGAGATGGCAATCGAATCGAGCGGCTCGCAAAGAAGACGATGATGCTACGATGAGTAGCGTAGAGAGGAAAGAGATTTCACGGTGCGCAGTTCGCGTACCTCAGAAAATTTCTTTCGATTCCGAGTTTTTCCTGTCGGGGCGTAGCGCAGCCTGGTAGCGCACCTGCCTTGGGCGCAGGGGGTCGGGAGTTCAAATCTCGCCGCCCCGACCAAAGAAAACAAGCCCTTTATTTGCAGTGCCGGGGTCCGGCCCGGCTAGCGCACCTGTAGCAAGCTATGGCGTTTTGGAGTTATTGGAGGCTCCGAGCAGCTACAAAATTGACTACAGGGGCTTGGGGTGGCCCCCTCTCCTGCGACAAGCTGAGTGGCTACGCCACTGGACTCTCAATGAGTAGCACCTTTTCAAGTCCCCAATAAATCTTGATATTCATTGTACTTGTGTGCAACCTTTGTGTCCGCTTCCGGGCAGGAGGTACTTTCTCTCAGTCAGCGTTTCTTTTGACCGCGATACTAGGCTGGGTAGGCCGCGCAGCTGCCGGCAAGCAGATGCGGTCGACCCATGGGTCTATGGAATCCGCGATCGTGCCTATTGGGCATGGGCGCTGTATTCCTTTCAAACCTTGGGCTATGAAGTCACGGTTCCAAGCGCTGCGGCTAATGGAAACGCAGCGACCTGCTTTGACCATGGCGGAAACGCCGGTAATCCGATGACCTAACTCTTTTGGGCCAAAACAACGGCGAGGGCGTCAAGGCGTGTTTAAACCAGGAGGTAGGATGGTGATCGCGGATATCCGGGCCACGGCAATATATGCGCGTGCCTTGCGCACGCTTGGCGCGTCGAACGTCGCGCGCCACAGGTTGGGGTGGAGGTTTTGGTGGGGCAATCCCATCGCCGCCACCACTCTCCTCACCGCTTCAAGAATCTCAAAGTGTGGCTCACAAGGAGTCGCGGCTGGGTGATACTTCGGTTGGTTTGTAATCCATGATCAACTTGCGCATCAGTCGCTCCGACGACGCCATCTTCATCGTCTTCGCCTCGTCCAGCGCTTTTTCGTTTCCCCAGTGATCGTGCTCAATCCTGTAAAGGGCTAGTATCGTCCCTGTACGGTCCGCGCCGCGCCGGCAATGCACGAAGACCGGGCCGCCAGTCCGGTTTTCGAGAATGCCCAGCAGTTTCGATACCTGCTCAGGCGTAGGGGCTTTGAAGCCGGCCAGCGGAACGTTAACATATTGCATCCCGAGACCCTCTACGATCTCCGCTTCTTTGGAAGACCGGCCGCCGGCACCACGCAGGTCAACTATCGTATGTACGCCAAGCCTGGCGAGTTCGCGAAACCCTTCCTCACTCGGCTGTGCACCGCGATAAACCGATGCCTCTACCTCCTGGAAATTCCTAAGCGCCGAAGGTTGGCTCACCGCGGCAAAGCTGCAACTCGCCGACAGAGTCCCCATCAGCACGATCGCCCCAAGCCTGCTATCCCTCATACCAAATTAGATGCGTCCAGCGGGTGTTCGGCTCAGCCCGGCGGCGGCTCTCGGTCGCTCCGCACATCTGCACCGGCGCGAATGCAATAATTGCCTCGGTGAGCCGTCTTCTGCAGAAGGCCTAAGTGGGAGCCGGACGATCCTGGCCCATGGGCGCGGAGAGGCGGCGCGCCTCTTAACGGGCTTTTTCTTGCCCTGAGGCGCCCGTCGCTCTGCGGCACGTTTGCGTGCTTTTGTGATTTTTGCGGCCGGCCGCGCTTCAGGTGTAGCGCGGCCTATAGTAGCCACCCGGCCGGCGGCCACGCCGATCGCCTTTGCGGCCTTGACCAGGAGGCTATCTTCAGATTCCTCACGGACGTTGGGCTTCTTAGGCATAAGGTAGCTGCGTTAAAATCCGACGGGTCGTTAGCGGTCGCGTTGATCCGAATCACGATTCAGCGCGTGCTCGAACCGTTCCGCGGCCGCTGGAACTTTAACGCTACCTCTGAGAATGTCGCAATTTGAAACGTCGGCGCCATAGAGTTCACGGGTAGTCTCAACGTCTGGACGCAGCGTGGCGCCGTCCAGCGAGATCCCGGCGAAAACTCCATGCGAGCGCGAATAGGACAGCATTTCCGCGTTCATCACGGCGTCCGTTTGCGCGCTGGCGTCGCGGCCGACCGGGCCCGCCGCCGCGGTGGCTTCCCCGCCAATCGTAAACTTGTCGGACAGCAGGCGCCTCATCCCGCCCTCATTAATCACCAGCAATACAACGTCGGTGTCGGAGGCGCCGATCTGAAAGCCGATACTGCCGCCTTCAACCCTCAGGGGGGCCGGAGCGCTCCAACCCGAACCCTCGCGCCGGCATGCAGCAAATCCGCGCCCGTACTTCGCGCCCAAAATAAATCCGGCCTTTTTCATGCCCGGTATTACAACGACGCATCGCGCCTTGTCGAGGAGACCGTGAGGAATGCCTCTGTCGAAGGGTCTCATCATGTCCTTCAGCGTGTCAGCCGAAGCATCCAGCCGGTCGTCAACCTTAATTTCTCTGTCCGCCGCAAGAGACAGGGTGGTTATTGAGCCTGCAAGTGCCACCACGGCTATTAGTGACTTACGCATAATCTCTAAAATCCTCTCGGCTCTCTAAGCACCTCGCGCGCCAATGTGGTGAAAATTACTTTGTGCTGACCGCGTGCCGGTTTTCGAACCCCTCAGGACTTTACCGGCAGGTTATCGTTCGGCCATAGACCTGCATACTTCTCTGCGGTGCTTAGCACTAAAGGAGATCTAATGAAAAACAGCACGAAAGACAAAGTCCACGGCGCCGTCCACGAGGCCAAAGGCGCGGTTAAAGAAAAGGTGGGGCAAGCCACAAACAACCCCGCCCTCGAAGACGAAGGAACGGACGAGAAAGTGGCCGGCAAAGTTCAGAAGAAGGTCGGGGACGTGGAAAAGTTCGAGAAGTAGTCCGCTTGGGGACGACACTTCCAAACGTTTTATTGTTCCATCAAGGGCTCCGGCGGCCATCGGGTACGAAGCCCGGTCCCATCCAATACCTCACACCAAACAAAAAGGAGATTCAATGGCTGATAAGAAAACGATTAAGGATCTGCTCGCCGACGAAATCAAGGATCTGTACTCCGCCAAGAGACA
>CAVXVL010000064.1:0-12507 GCA_963765085.1 Terriglobia bacterium
GGCGCTCTTGCAGATGGTCACGATGATGGCCGGCGCCATCCTGGTGTTCCTGGGTGTCACGGGACTCGGCGCGGCGGTACGTTTTATTCCCAGGCCCATCGTCATCGGCTTCACCAACGGAATCGCGCTGCTGATCGCGTCCACGCAGATCAAGGATTTCCTGGGCATGACGACCCGCGAAAATCCCAGCGAGTTTTTCGCCCGCATGAAAGTGATCGCGGAAAATCTGGGCGCGTTCAACGGACTCTCGCTCGGCCTGGGCGTGGCGTCGCTCGCGATGATTCTGCTGATCCCGAAATTCTTTCCGAAATTCCCGGTTCGATCGTCGCGTTGTTCGCGGCCACCGCCGCCGTGGGGATTTTCAAACTCCCCGTGGATACCATCGGCACACGTTTTGGCGGAATCGGGCACGGACTGCCTCGTTTTCAAATTCCCGCTTCCGCGCCGATCTGATTTTCCGCTGCTGCCTTCGGCGATGACGGTCGCGCTTCTCCCGCCGTCGAAAGCTTGCTCTCCGCAGTGGTCGCCGATAACATGGCGGGCGACCGGCACAACTCCAGCGCCGAACTGATCGCGCAAGGCATCGCGAACCTGGCCTCGCCGCTAGTGGGAGGAATTCCAGTGACGGGTGCGATTGCCCGGACGGCGACCAACATTCGCTCGGGCGCGCGCAGTCCGATTTCGGGAATGATTCATGCGCTGACGCTGCTGGTGATCGTGGTGGCGCTCGCACCGCTCGCGAAATTTATTCCCATGGCGACGCTCGCCGCGGTCTTGTTCGTCGTCGCCTACAACATGGGCGAATGGCGCGAGATTCGCCGATTCTGCGCCTGAGCAACGCGGACCGCTCGGTGTGGTTGATCACGTTCATTCTGACGGTGGTCGCGGATCTCACGGTCGCCGTCGAGGTCGGCATGGCGCTCGCGTCGCTCCTGTACATCTATCGAATCGCGCAGACCACCATGGTCGGAGTCTAACCAGCGAGGACATCGAGAGCGGCCGCGAGCACATGCTCCAGGACAAGGACGTGCCGGATTACGTCACGATTCTGCGTGTGCACGGTCCGTTCCTGTTCGGCGTCACCGAGAGATTGATGGAGCAGACCGCCGACCTGAGCGCCTTCGCGCCCATCGTCATGCTGCGCCTGCGGCATATGACTGCCATCGATGCGCCGGCCTTCACGCGCTCGAACAGCTCAACGATCGCTGCAAGAAATCCGGCCGTACGCTGCTCCTGTGCGGCGCGAGGGGCCAGCCCGCTGTAATGCTCGAACACGCCGATGTCGTCGAAGAGATCGGTCCGGAAAATATTCTTCCGAGCGCGGAAGCGGCGCTCGACCGTGCTCGCGAAATCTACGACACCAGATTCACCGACGCCACAGTCGGCCCCAGTTAACGGAATTCATGGAGCGTTCGGCTGTGCCCAACCGGTCCCTGTGGTCGTCGCGGCTCGACTCGGATCTAGATCGCGCCTCGGGTTTCGAACAAGAACAGATGAATGATCTTGCTGCACAACGCGACAATTTCTTGGGAGCCACTCAACCCGACCGAGCCGCGACCACAGGGAGCGGACGACCTCCGTGCCTATGACGTTCCGCCCGTGCGCCGGAATCCCTTCGTCGTGCGCCTCTTGCACGTCTCGCTCGCCGAAACTCTGATGTCTCGTCGGCTACGCTGCAAGAAAAAGTGGTCGGGTGTTCACTTCGTCTGGAGTACCGGCCTGCTTACGCGCATCGACCTAGGCAACGAGCGCTAGGCCCAGCCCATTCGGCAGAGGGCTTGCACGACGAGTCGCATGCATGGCGAAACATGCCGGAGCTGTCTCCGATAGGCAGACGGGGCCCCACTAAAAGAATTTAGGAGACAGAATTCAGGAGACAGAATCCAGAAACTAAGCTGTCCCGCCTGCGGAATGAAGGAGCCACAGGGAACACGGCCGCCGTCCACGAGCTTGGCCGAGCAGACCACGAGCTTGGCGGAGCAGAGAACCGCGAATGTCAATGAGCGGGCCGAAAAGAGCCCCGCGAGGCCTGTGGCGCACGCACTCCTGCGTGCCGCGTCGAGACTCTTCTCGACGCCCGCTGTGGCTTCTCACAACCTAGCGCGGCCTTCGCGTGCTCACAGGTACAGCCGTAGCTTGCTTCGACGTTCAAATAAACATCTCTTCGTCCGACGTCGCGTGCGAGGGATTCGGACGTCCACGCGTCAGAAAGAGAAGGGCCGTGCGAATTCCGGCCGCCACTCCCTGGATCTGGCGCACCGGCATAATGATCCCGGCTTCCACAAGCGCGACGGTTCGCTGGACGCGCGTCATGGTGTCGTCGATCACCATTTCGGCGCGATCCATTTGAACTTTGGCGCGTCCCGTGGCGTCCTCCACGAGTCCGTCGATGCGGTGCATCTGAATGCGAGCCGTCTCGACGATATCGGTCGCCTTGACGCCGATCTCGGCGATTTGCCTGCGACCATCCTCGAGGGTGATGCGCGACGTTTCGAGGATCGCTTCGACCTTGGGCATCATGCGATGCACGTCGTCGTTCAGCACCAGGGCCTTCGCCGTAATGTCGGCGACGTGTTTGCGCCCCTCTTCGATGGTTTGGCGCGACGTTTCGAGGGTAGTCTCGATCTTCGGCATCAGTCGCTGCACATTGTCGTTCATTCCGCGGGCGGCTTTATAAATCCCGAACAGGAAGCCGGCCTGAATGATCAACGCGACGGCGGCGATGATCACGAATCCTGTCATCGTGTAAAGCAATTGCTGCTGGTCCATAGTTTCCGGGGCGCGACGTTGGCAGCCCTCCGGCCGGCTGCACGGCGGGCGCGCCCGCTCTCCTTTGCTTCTCCCGGTACGAAAGACGCCTTAGTCGCCCGTTGGTTTGCTGGTGGATTCTCGATAGGCTTGACGGCCCGCCTCGACCGCCGCCGCCAAATTCTCTTTATGCTTCTGAACCGTCGAAACCCCGCGATCGTAGGTGTCGGCCGCGGCGTCCCGCATCTCCTCGGCGCGGCGCTTCGCCAAATCGGCTCCCTCATTGGCCTTCGATGCCAGGAAGTCGCGCGTTTCGGCGCCCGACTTCGGAGCGAATAAAACACCGGCCACTACTCCGAGCCCAATCCCCAAAAAGAAATAAGACAGCTTGTTGTCGTCGTCCATGGTCTCTCCTTCCGCTTCGTCGTTTGAGCGGAGGCGATTTCGCCTTCGCTTGCTACCCTCAGCATATCAGGACGAATGGCGAAGGGCGCGCGCGGCCGCGGAAGCTTTCTCGAACTCCCCGGCCATGGCTAACGGCGCTTTCAAATCGGCCCGGATTTGCTGCAGGCGTGAGATAAAACCAGCGAGAGCCGTGTCGATTTCGGCGGTGTTGGTGGCGAAGATATCGCGCCAGATATCGTAGGGGCTGAGCGCGAGCCGCGTCAGATCGATCGCCGCGGGACCCGCGACGCGCTGGATCGCGGGTCGTCCGCAAAGCGACGAGGCGAGAGCCGTGGAGAGCACTTGCGGCAGATGCGAAACCAGCGCGACCAGGCGATCGTGCTCGGCTGCGTCCGAGTCACCAGCCGCGCGCCGATTTTCTCGATCCAGTGCTCGAGCGTGTCATCGTGCGAGGTGAGCACCCACGGACGGCCGCGGAACAGATCCGCGTCGGCGGCCTCCACGCCGCGGGCTTCTTTCCCCGCCATGGGATGACCGCCCACGAAACGTCCCCGTCGAATGCTGCGCGCCGCGCGTTCCACGATGGCTTCGCTTCGTGCTGCCCGCATCGGTGATCAGCGTCCCGGGCCGCACATCAGCGATCCACGACGTCGAGCGTTTCCAGAATTCTGTTCGATCGGTTGCGCCAGAAAAACGACGTCGGATTGCGCCGCGGCTTCCTGCGAGTGGAAGCGCCTCCTGGATCGCGCCGCGTCCGAGCGCCGCCGCAATGGTCCGCGGCGAACTGACGCCGATGATGCGGCCGTCGAAACCGGCTTTGCGCAAAGCCAGCGCGAACGAACCGCCGATCAATCCGACGCCGGCGATGGTGACAACGCGCCACGGCTGCGCTCACGCCTCGGCGGCCTCATGGTCGCGCGTTTCGCGGATGATGGCCCTGAAAAATGCCGCTCGATCGCGGCGTCGGGAAGGGGACCAGGATTGGCGGCCATCACACGGCGGAGCACCTGCTCCTCGCGCTGCGGATCGTGAATGGCGCGTCCGAGAATGCGCTTCGCCCGCGCCACGTCAATCGCGATTTGGGCGCGCCGGTTCAAAACTTCCCGCAACTCGAAATCCAGCACATCGATCTTGCGGCGGCATTCCGCGAGCAACCATTCGGCTTCTGCCTCAGTCATGATTCGGCATCCATCCCTTGACGCAGCGAGCGCGCGAAGGCTTCGATTTCGGTATCGCTCGCTTGTTTTTCGATCAGCCGCACAAAAGCGCTGCCGACCACTACGCCGTCTGCCATTTTCGCAACCACGGAGGCCTGTTCGGGAGTCGAGATGCCGAAGCCCAGAGCCAGCGGCAAATCCGTCACCGCGCGCATCGCGGCGAGCAGCGGTCCGGACGAATTCGAGAGCGACGCGCGTTCGCCCGTCACACCCGTGCGCGAAACCAGATACACGAAGCCCGTCGAGTATTGAGCAACCAGTTTCAAACGCTCCGGCGTGCTGGTGGGAGCGCCCAAGAAGACCGTATCGAGATCCGCCTCGCGCATCGCTTTCACATAAGGCTCGGCTTCCTCCACGCTGAGATCCGTAAGCAGGCAGCCGTCGATGCCCGCTGCTTTCGCGTCGCGCCCCAGCGTCTTCGAATCCATACCGCAGCGCGGGATTCAGGTAAGTGAACAGCACCATCGGGATCTGCGACGTCTGGCGGATACGGCGCGCGATATCGAGCACTTTATGCAGCGTCGTGCCGGCTTTGAGCGCGCTTTCCGAAGCCGCCTGGATCACCGGCCCATCGGCGATTGGATCGGAAAACGGCACGCCCAATTCGATCACGTCTACGCCGCCGCGTTCGAGCGCCGCGACAATGCCGGGCGTGCGCTCGGGCGAAGGATCCCCGGCCGTAACGTAGGCGACAAGCGCGCGAATGCTTTTGTTCCTTCAATGCGTGAAAACGGGTTTGAATTCTAGTCGGCATTCAGTTCCGGTAAATTCTCGCGATAAATGTCGGTGTCTTTGTCGCCGCGCCCGGAAAGGTTCACCACGAACAATTTGCCCTTTGCGCTCCGGCGCGCGCTTGATCACCTCGGCGATGGCATGCGCGGATTCGAGCGCCGGAATAATTCCTTCCGTGCGAGCCAGCGTCACGCCGCGGCGAGCGCTTCTGCATCGCTCGCGGAAGTATACTCGGCGCGATGCCGGTCGTGCAGCCAGGCGTGTTCCGGCCCCACCGTCGCGTAATCCAGACCGGCCGAAACCGAATGCGTCAGCGCGACCTGGCCGTCGGCATCCTGCAATAAGATAACTGAATGTTCCATGCAGCACGCCGGGCGCTCCGCCCGAGAATCGCGCGGCATGCTCGCCCAGCGCCGCGCTGCGGCCGCCCGCTTCGACGCCGATCAACTTCACGGATTCATCGCCGATGAACGCGTGGAACATGCCGATGGCGTTACTGCCGCCGCCGACGCAGGCGAATGAGCGCATCGGGTAAACGTCCTTCCCTCTTCAGAATTTGTTCGCGCGCTTCGACGCCGATCACGCGATGAAAATCGCGCACCATCAGCGGATACGGATGCGCGCCGAGCGCCGAGCCCAGCAAATAGTAAGTCGATATCGACGTTGGTGACCCAGTCGCGCATCGCCTCGCTGATCGCGTCTTTGAGCGTGCGGCTGCCGGTCGCGACGCCCACCACTTTCGCCCCCAGCAAACGCATGCGGAAGACGTTCGAGGCGCTGGCGCCGCATGTCCTCCTCGCCCATGTAGACGATGCATTCGAGACCGAACAGCGCGCACACGGTGGCCGTCGCCACGCCGTGCTGCCCCGCGCCGGTCTCCGCGATGATGCGCTTTTTGCCCATGCGCCGCGCGAGCAGACGCTTGCCCCAGGCAGTTATTGATCTTGTGCGCGCCGGTATGCAGCAGATCTTCGCGCTTCAAATAAATCTTCGCGCCGCCCAGCGATTCGCTCAGGCGTTTGGCGTAATACAGAGGCGTCGGACGGCCGGCATAATTATGCAGCAGATCGTCGAGCTCCGCTTGAAACGCCGGATCGGCCGCGGCCTTCCGGTAGGCCAACTCCAATTCTTCGAGCGGCGCCATCAAAACTTCCGGAACGAATCGCCCGCCGTACGGTCCGAAGTGACCCGTGCTGTCCGGCTGCGAGGTAATCATGACAACTCCTTTGCATTTTCCAATCCCACGTTTTCGCGCTTGGCCGCGCTGAGCGAGGCTTCACAAATCGCCGAACTTTTTCGCGATCCTTCACACCGGGCGATGTATTCGAGGCTTGAACTGGCATCCACGCCCCAGGGCCGCACGATGCGGATGGCATCCGCCACGTTCGATGGCATCCAACCCGCCAGCGACGATCACTCTCGCCGCGGGATGACTGCTCGCCAGATCGCGCGCGACGCTCCAATCGAACGTATGTCCCGTTACTGGTTCCATCGAGCAGCACGGCTTCGTCGCTCGGAGCATCGCTCCAATGCTTCTCGAATGCGTCGCTCACCCGGAACGCTCTCCACACACGCGCAGCGGGCGGCGCATCCCCGCCGTAAATCTGCGCGACGTCTAGACTGCGCGGCGCTCATCACGGCCGCGATCATAGCGGCAGGCTCATTCACAAAAACGCCGACTTTCCACACAGTCAATCCCTCGCCGAGTACCGCGGCTGTTTCCGGCGCAACGAAGCGCGGGCTTTTCGGATAGAACATGAATCCGATGGCGGAAGCGCCGGCTTCGGCCGCCGCATCGCATCCTCCCGGCGCGTGATCCCGCAGACTTTCACGACAAAAGGCGGGAAGAATGCGAGTCTTGCCGGATCATGATCGTAACGCGCGGATCGCGGCCGCGGGATCTCCGGATTTCATCAGGTGCTCGCCCACCAGAAACGCATGGAAGCCCACGGCTCGCAGGCGAGCGACATCCGTGTGCGAATGAATGCCGCTTTCTGCTACTTTGACGGCGCTGGCTGGAATCTTTTCGCTCAGGCGCTCGGAAGTTTCAGACTTACCTCGAAGGTGTGCAAATTCCGATTGTTCACGCCTACGATGGACGCTCCCGAATCGAGCGCGGGATCGAGATCGTCTTCATCGTGAACTTCCACCAGCGCAGCCATCTTCAGGCTTTCGGCGAGTTCCCGAAAGCGCCGCATCTCGGCCGCGGTCAGGATCGCCGCGATCAATAGAATCGCATCGGCGCCGTGCGCGGCGGCTTCGAACACATGCAGGTCGTCTGATCGTGAAATCCTTGCGCAGGACCGGCATGGACACCGTCGCACGCGCGATTTCGAGATCGGCTAAACCGCCGCGAAAGAATTCTTCGTCGGTCAGAACGCTGAGTGCCGCCGCCCCGCCTTCGGCATACAAATGAGCGATGGAAGCCGGGCTCGAAATCCTCGGTAAACACGCCTTTGCTGGGCGAAGCTTTCTTGATCTCGGCAATGATCGCCGGCGGATGAGCGACCAGTGCTGCGCGAAAATCTCGTGCCGGAAAACGATCCGCCGCGCGGCGTTCAAGCTCCACTCGGCGAAGCTTTAAATGCGCCAGCGAAGCGCGCTTTTGCTCCACAATTCGAGCCAAAATGTCGGGCAGCACGGCAGCCATGCGAGGGAATCTTCATGGTAACACCATGCTTACGCGAGAACGACAGCTTACACGAGTATCGCGGCATATACGAGAACACCGGCTTAAACGAAAACCGTGGCCGGCAGCATCGCTTGGGAGGAACTCGGCGGGAAATGAATGCGCACGTGCACGCCGCGCGCGGGGTCGAAATCGATTTTGAAGGAGCCCTCATGCGATTCGACAATGCGGCGCGCGCTTTCAATCCCCAGCGAAGCGCCCGCGCCCAGGCAACTCTCCAGTTCATCGTCGCACTCGTCCGTCGAAAGGGACGGGGAGGAAACCTCGGAGGAAAGATCCACCGTGAATTCCAGCACGACATGGAAGGGAAAGCGAGAAAGGCGCGAAGTTTGCACGCACACCGGACGGGCGGATGCACGTCCAGCATCCCAAAAAGATTCTCCATCAGCGCACGCCCGCGGCCGGGATCGAGTTTCACGGAAGGAAGATTTCCGGCGAGGATCATGCGTGGCGGAGCGTGCCCCCCGGCGGAGCGCGACGCCGCTGTCTGCGTAATCAGTTCTTCTAAGTCGACGGATTCCGGTGCAAGTGGCGCTTCGTCTTCCAACTGCACGGCGCACGAGAGAATCCAGCTGGCGTGTTCCACCAAGCGCTGCAGACGGGCGGCCTGTTCCTGCGCTCTCTTTTCCCCGGGCGGCAGAACCATCGCCAGATAATAGGCTGTCGATTCGATGGCGCTCAGAGGCTGACGCAGTTCGTGCGCAAGCGTTTCGACGAGAGTTAACGGTTGGGCCGCAGCCCGCACTTCGAGGGCAATATTCATGGGTGTTCACCCGGGGGATTTGATGTTTATAGCGCGAGCGGAAAGGCCAGTCAAGCCTCGTGAATTCACGGTCTAGTCCGCTCCTGCCGCGCGCCACGACAAAATACTCCGAACGTGTTTTGGGATAAGTTCGCTACAGCGCGCCTTCGCCGCGTTCGTCGTTGCGGATGCGGATGGCTTCGGCGACTTCAAACACAAAAATCTTGCCGTCGCCGATCTTGCCGGTGCGCGCGGCGGCCGCGAGCGCATTGATCACTTCGTCGCCGCGAACGTCCGGAACCACCATTTCGACCTTCACTTTCGGCAGAAGATCGACTTGATATTCCATGCCCCGATAAACTTCCTTGTGGCCCTTCTGACGGCCATGGCCGCGTACTTCCGTGATCGTCATGCCGTCGATGCCGATGCCCTTCAGGGCCTCTTTCACTTCCTCGAGCTTGTGCGGCTGGATAATGGCTTCGATTTTTTTCATGATTCTTCTCCTAGCTCTCCAGATTATAGCCTTCTTCGCCGTGCATGCTGAGGTCGAGGCCTTCGATTTCTTCTTGCTGCGTCGACGCGGATCCGATGATCGCGTCGCAGATCTTCAGAATAACAATCGTGCCGACGATCGCCAGCATCCAGGCGATCCCGACCCCCAGCGCATGGTACAAAACCTGTCCGGCGTTGCCATCGACCCGCCCAACGGTTTCCCGTTCAGCACGTCATTGACTGCTTTGGTGGCGAAAACGCCGGTGAGGATCGCGCCCAGCGTTCCGCCGACGCCATGGACGCCGAACGCGTCGAGCGTGTCGTCATAGCCGAACATGTGCTTGACGATGGTCACCATCGAGAAGCAGAACACGCCGGCGACGATGCCGATCAGCATCGCGGGCATCGGCTTGACAAATCCCGACGCCGGCGTGATCGCGACCAGTCCCGCGACCGCGCCGGAGATCGCGCCCAGGACGCTGGGCTTGCCGTTGCGCATCCATTCCACCGAACATCCAGCCGAGCGTCGCGGCGGCCGTCGCGAAATGGGTCGCGACGAAAGCGCTGGTGGCGAGCGAAGAGGCCGCGAGCGCGCTGCCGGCGTTGAATCCGAACCAGCCCACCCACAGCAGGCACGCGCCGATGACAGCTCAAAACCAGGTTGTGCGGCCGCATTGGCTCGCCCGGATAGCCCTGCGCTTCCCCAGGTAGAGCGCGCACACCAGCGCCGAAACGCCCGAGGTGATGTGGACCACCGTGCCGCCCGCAAAATCGAAAGTCGGAATCTGTCCGCCCAGCGAGGCGTTGAGCAGTCCCGCCTTTGCCCCACACCATGTGCGCCATCGGGAAATACACGATGAAGATCCACAGAACCGTGAACAGCAGCATGGCGTTGAAAACTTGATGCGCTCGGCATAGGCGCCGGAAATCAGAGCCGGCGTGATGATGGCGAACATCAGCTGATAGATCATGAAGGTCTGCTGCGGAATGGTGGCCGCATAGTCGGCGTTGGGCGCGGCGCCGACGCCGTGTGAGGAACCGATATTGCAAGCCGCCGATAAAGGCGTTGCCTTCGCCGAACGCCAGGCTATAGCCGACCAGGGCCCACAGGACGCTGATCACGGCCATCAGCACGAAGCTGTGCATCATCGTGCTCAGGACGTTTTTGCGGCGGACCAGCCCGCCATAGAACAGGGCCAGTCCTGGACCGGTCATCATCAGGACCAGCGCGGCGCTCACCAGCATCCAGGCGTTATCACCGGCGGATTGAGCGGATTTCGCGGCTTTTTCGAGATCGGCGAGGCGTTTATCGAGGTCGGCCGGCTGTGCGGCCGCAAAGGTACACAAAGATAGGAAAAGCAATGACAACTTTGTCATGGGCGCTCCGTGGCGTCAGAGTTTAAAACGGTACGGTCCAGTATACGAAATAACTTTCGAAGCTCTCTTTTATAAGTTTTTGATAAGCCTGAAATGCAATTTCGGGGCCGCGCGAATTCGGGATGTGCCGAGCTTGCTAGTACAATCGTCGATGATGCACATTTCCGGATGGCTGGCCGGTTTCATCGGCGTGATGCCCATCGTCTTCGCCATGCTCGACACGGCGTCGATCGACGCCGCGGAGCCCGGCGCGAATATTCCGGTGCGATCGGCCCACGCGATGGTGGTGACCGAGGAGCCTCACGCGACCGACATCGGCGTCCAAGTGCTCAAACACGGCGGCAACGCTGTAGATGCGGCCGTCGCCGTTGGTTTTGCTCTGGCCGTCACACATCCCTACGCTGGAAATTTAGGCGGTGGCGGATTCATGTTGATCCGCTTCGCCGATGGTCGTTCGACGTTTATCGATTTTCGCGAGCAGGCGCCTGCGAGCGCTTCGCGTGATATGTATCTCGACGAGGCGGGCCGCCCGACGGACGAATCGATCGATGGCTGGCGAGCCTCCGGCGTGCCTGGAACGGTGCGCGGATTTGAACTCGCACTTAAATATGGGCGCCGCAAGTGGGCCGATCTGATCGCGCCCGCCGTGAAGCTCGCGCGCGACGGCTTTCCCATCCCCGCGACCATGGTCCGTTCGCTCGAAGGGGAAGGATCGCGGCTCGCGAAAGATCCCGAGTCGCGGCGAATCTTTCTGAATAACGGAACGCCTTTCCGCGAAGGCGATGCTCTGGTTCAGCCATATTTGGCCGAAACGCTGGCGAGAATCGCCAAGAACGGGCCGGTGGAATTCTATGCAGGCAAAACCGCGCAAATATTCGCCGACGCCATGGCCCTGCACTCGGGGCTGGTCACGCTGGACGACTTGAAAAATTACCGCGCGGTCGAACGAGTTCCCCTCGTCGGAAAGTATCGCGAGGTCGACATCCTCACCGCGCCGCCTCCGAGTTCGGGTGGAATCGGTTTGCTCGAAATGCTCGGCATGCTGGAAGGCAGCGGATACGAGAAGACGGGCGCAGGCTCGGCTCAGACGATTCACATCATGGCGGAGGCGATGCGCCGATCGTTCGCCGATCGCGGAGCGTATCTGGGAGATCCCAATTTTGTAAAAGTGCCGGTCAAAAGGCTGCTGGATCCGGCGTATTTGAAAACGCGGCGTGCCGGGATCGATCCGGAGCGCGCGACACCGAGCGCAGAGATTCACGGAGGCCTTCCGTCAGGAAATGAACCGAGCGAGACGACGCACTACTCGATCGTGGATGCGGAAGGCAACGCCGTCTCGGTCACCTACACGTTGAACAACGGCTACGGCAGCGGCGTCACCGTCCCAGGACTCGGATTTCTGCTCAACGATGAAATGGACGATTTCAGCGCGAAGCCCGGAGCCCCTAATTTATTCGGCTTGATCGAAGGCGAAGCCAATTCGATTGCTCCGCACAAGCGTCCGCTTTCGGCGATGACGCCGACCATCGCCACGCGCGATGGGAAATTATTCATGGTCCTGGGCGCTCCCGGCGGTCCCCGAATTATGACGGCGGTGCTCGAAGCCTTTCTCAACGTGGTGGATTTCGGGATGAATGTCCAGGAGGCGGTGAACGCGCCGCGCTTTCATCATCAATGGATGCCGGACCGGTTGTATCTTGAAAAGGATATCGCCCCCTACGTTGCCGCGGATTTGGTGAAGCGCGGATACAACATCGAATACTCGCCGGGAGTCGTCCTGGCGAAGGTGGAGGCGATCCTGATCGACAAACAAGGCCGCAGGGAAGGAGCCGCCGACCGCCGCTTTTCGGGCAAGGCCGCCGGATATTGATGCCAATCATGCAGAGGGCGCTTTCGACGCACGCGTTCGTGGCGCACCGCTTGACCACCGTGTGGCTCGATCGGATTTGGGACGCGGGAATTCCGCTGGTGGAGATTTTTTGCGCGCGCCAGCATCTGGATTATCACAATCGGGCGCAAATCGCCGAGCTCGGCTACTGGTTTCGCGATTGCCCCTTGAAGCTGCATTCGCTGCATTCCCCGATGTACACCGACGAAGTGTGGCC
>CAVXVL010000065.1:0-13997 GCA_963765085.1 Terriglobia bacterium
ATGATCGGAGCGGTCGCCACGAGCGCATTCAGGTCGAAGACGTTCGCGATCTGCGAATTGTCGTTGCCCACCAGCAGATAATTGAAATCGAGGCTGATCGTCATTTGCGTCGGCGTGTTGCCGGTGCGCAGCGTGGCGAGCAGGGTGAGCGTGGCCATATCGTAGACCTGCACTTGATTCTTATCCTGGCGCAGCAGATACAGGCGCTTGCGAGCGATATCCGGCAGCATGTCCACGATCTTGCCGGGCACGTTGAAAATGCGGCCCACCTGGGTTGCTCCGTGCATGTTGATCAGCAGGCGCACGGAAGCCGGCAGATTGACAGCCGCCGTGGACGTCATCGTCAGCGCGATCGAAGTGGTGCCTTTCGACGCCTGGAACGCGATCGGATCGATGGTGACCTGCACCTGGGCGGGCGTGGTGCCCGTGGTTTGCGACAACGTGACACCGGTTACGCCGGAGGGCAGCGAAAGCGTGAAATCGCTCGCCGCCGAGCCGAGGCTGACGATATTCAACGTCTGCGTCCACAGCGAGGCCGTGCAGCCGTTGCCGGTATCGGCGAACAACAGGTCTTCTTGTACGGCGCTCACCTGCGGGGTTTGCGGCAACTGCCCGATGGGGAAAATCGTGACGCCGCTCGCGGAGGCGGAAAACATCGTGTTCCCGTCGGCCGACATCAGCGATTTGCCCGCCAGATCTTCGGGAATTTGCAGGCGCTCCCGCACCGTCAGGTTATCGGTATCGAGGATGTGGAGCACATGCCCGTCGCCGGGAGCGGGAACCTGCGAGTAGATCAAATTTCGAGTGGTATCCCAAGCGTGGCTGCCGATCTGAAAGCGCCCATCGGGCTGCGGAAATTGCGCCAGTTCGCACGGCCGGAAGGGAATCGTGGGCAAACTCACCAGGCAGGTCGCGCTATTCAGACTCCATCCCGCCAGAACGTTGGCGCCGGTCGCGTCCATGGCCACCGAGCGCGGGCCCATCGGCGGCGAACTCTTGAAAGATCCCCCGTAGAAATTCTGTGACGGTACGTCGTACGAATACGATGTGGCGAACGTGGAGCTCGCCGAATCGTCCTTGACGGAGGCGCCCAGAATGGAGATGGTGTTTCCGTTGGCGGACACCGCCGCCGCGGTCTGAATGATCTGAATGGGCGTCACGCCAGCCAGCACGTCGGTCTCGCTCTGCGAGGGATTTTGCGGAAGAACCCGGCTCATGGCCACGCACGTCGCGATGGGAGTCAAAGTCGCGCTCGCGGGATTGAGCAGCAGGATATTGGCGGAGGATGCGGAGGGCGGCCCCGCGAGGCAGTCCGTGTTGGGGGGGAGCGTCACGAAACTCTGCGTGACGACCAGCGCGTTGCCGTCGCCTCCGAAGGTGACCGAGAGCACGGGGCTCGGCAGGCTGATGTTTTGGACAATGTTTCCCGTGGTCAGATCGAGAATGCTCAAGCCACCCGTGCCGGCCAGGAAACCACCGAGAATAGAAGTCGATGGCGTTTGATACAAGCCGATCACCAGATAATGGTTATCCGGAGAAACGGCTACTGCGCTGGGTGGTGCGGAAACAGGAATGTTGCTGGCCAGGCTGCGGTTGGCGATATTGATCACTTCGACGCGAAAAGCGCTGAAATTGGCGGCGAAAAGGAGTCCGTCCTTCGCGTCCACCGCGATGTCGGCCACCGATCCATGAACCGCTACCACCGTCCCGAAGTTGGCTGCCCGTGCAGACCACGGCATCAACGCCGACACCACTACAAGGTCGCCAAACGAACCCGCATGAATTTGCTCCGATTTCTTCCAGACGGCCGGACGATGCGCAGCTCCGGTCCGTCGTCCCTTCAATCTACGTCCCGATCCGGAAAGCGCTCTCCGCCCGCGGGGGTCGCGCCTTCCGGCTAGGCCTTGTCGCCGCGCGCTTACTCGGCGTTCTTCTTGCGGCGCAGCACGATGATCCCGAGAAACAGGATCGCCAGCACGGCACAAACGGTTCGAACAGTGGAAGTGTCCATCGTTCTCTCCTTTCCTGACAGATTGAATTCGGCTTTTCTAGCCCCAACCTTTAGAGGGGTACTAGATGCTATTCATCATCGGTATCAGCTCACGCACGATCTTCATCGCCACGGGCCCGACCGTCACCACGAACAGGCGACGGAAGAATACAGAAGAAGATCGGGAAGATCAGTTTGACGCCGAGCTTGGCGGCCTTTTCTTCGGCCACCTGGCGCGACTGCACGCGCATGAAGTCGGCGTGTGCGCGCAGGCTCTGCGCGACGCCCGTGCCGAAACGGTCGGCCTGAATCAGCACGGCGACCAGTTTCTTTAGATCGTCGACGCCGGTACGCTCGGCCAGATTGCGCAAGCGCTTCGACGCGGCGCTTGCCGGCCTTCAACTCCAGGTTCACGATGCCGAACTCCTCGCTGATGTCCGGATGCGCATGATCCAGTTCCTTCGCCACCTGCAGGATGGCCTGATCGAGTCCCAAGCCGCTCTCGACGCACACGACCAGCAGGTCGAGTGCGTTGGGAGGCCGCGCGCGATCTCTTTCTGGCGCTTGACCGCCATCCGGCGCACGTATTCGTTGGGACCGAAAAATCCCACCGCCGTCGCGGCCAGGATGGCGACGAACTTATTGCTCGTGTCGGTGCTCGACTCCGATCACGAAGCCGGCAGTGAGCAACGGGCAGCAGAACGCCGAGGACCGCCTTCGCGCCGTACAGCAGTCTTCAGCGCATTCTCACTCCGCATGCCGGCGCGAATCAGGCGCCGCTGCATCACCGTGACATCTTTCGGCGACTGCGGAACCACGTTGCCCAGTTTCTTGATGATCTCGTGGAAGGCCAGGCTCGGATGCTCCGGCATGCTCTCCACGTTCTGCTCGATGCCGCCCACCACGCGCTCAATCGCTTCCTTGGGGCGCACGTAGATCTTCATGCCGAAGATGGCGCCGGCCACCGCGATGCCGAAAAACACGAGAATCGTAAAGAGAAAGGCATTTGCTTAGACCTCGATGTTGACGATGTTCTTCATGATGGCGAAGCCGATCAACTGCAGGCCTACGGCCGAGCCGCAGCATGATGTTGCCGACATCGTCGGTAAAGAAGAACTTCACGTAGTCCGGATTGGTGTAGAACATCAGGATCGCGACCGCGATGGGAATCGCCGAAAGCGCGGTCGCCGTCATCTTTCCATGGGCGCTGACCGCGCGGATGCGGCCGCGCAGCTTGAAGCGCTCGCGAATCACGTAGGCGAGCTTGTCCAGGATTTCGGCCAGATTGCCGCCGGTGCGCTTCTGCAGCAAAACCGCGGAAACGAAGAAATGCACGTCCAGCGACGGGACGCGCTTGGCCAGCTTTTGCAGCGCGGTTTCAATCGGCAGCCCGAGGTTATGCTCCTCGAAGGTCCGCCGGAATTCGCTCGACACGCGGCTCGGGAAATTCCCGGTTAATCATTTCGAGCGACACCGAGAAGGCGTGTCCGGCGCGCATCGAGCGGGCCACGAATTCGAGCGCGTCCGGGAAAATCTCCTCGAACTTGCGCAGCCGCGCCTTCCGCTTCCTCCATACGCGCAGAAAAGGAAGGGAGCCGAGTCCCAGTCCCACACCGGCGATCACGAGGGCCGGCACCGGCAAAAAAAGCCAGGTGATCGATCAACCCCGCGCCCGTCGCCACGATGGTCAGGTGAACGAAACGGGCCGGCGTCCAGGCGACGCCGGCTTGTTCCAAAAACAAGCCCAGCTTGGGGCCGAGCTGGTACTTTTCCACCAGCACCTGGGCAAAGTTGTTTTCTTTCGAAGTGACCTGCGTCAGGACGCCGGTATGCGCGGCGTCGCCCTTTTTGGGCTTCTCGGCTTTGGTCGTTCCGAGCAGGCGTGCCTTGACGCGGGTCAGGTCGTTCGATTTAAAATATTTCGACACCATGAACCACGCGAGCATGGCCACGGCCCAAACGGCGATCGCGATATAGAGAAAGCTCATATCCTAAACCTCAGACCTCCAGCACTTCTTCGAACAGGTCGGGACGCAGACGGATACCGGCGCTGAGCAGCTTTTCGTAGAATTTGGGCCGGATACCGGTCGCGGCAAACCGGCCGACCACCTTGCCGTCCGGGATCGAGTCCGCGGCTGTTCGAATACGAAAAGATCCTGCAGCGTGACGACTTCGCCTTCCATGCCGGTGACCTCCGTGATCGAGACCACGCGGCGCGAGCCGTCGCTCAAACGCGCCGCCTGTACCAGCAAGTGCACCGCGCTTGCGATCTGCTGCCGGATGGAGACCAGCTGCATGTTGGAGTTGGCGAGCGAAACCATGACTTCCAGGCGCGAAACCGCGTCGCGCGGGGAGTTGGCGTGGACCGTGGTGAGCGAGCCGTCGTGACCCGTGTTCATGGCCTGCAACATATCGAGCGCTTCCTCGCCGCGGACTTCGCCGACCACGATGCGGTCGGGACGCATACGCAGGCTATTGACCAGCAGTTCGCGCTGGCGCACCGCGCCGTTGCCTTCGAGATTGGCGGGCCGCGTTTCGAGGCGCACCACGTGCGGCTGCTTCAGCTGCAATTCGGCGGCGTCTTCGATGGTGACGATGCGTTCCTTGCCGTTGATGAACGCCGAGAGCGCGTTGAGCAGCGTTGTTTTACCGGAGCCGGTTCCGCCGGCGATGATGATGTTGAGGTTCGCCTTGACCGCGGCTTCGAGCAGTTCCATCATGCCCTGGGTCAGGGCGTTGCGCTCGACCAGATCCGGGGGCATCAGTTTATCCGTCGAAAAACGGCGAATCGACAGGATCGGCCCGTCGACCGCCAGCGGCGCGATGATGGCGTTGACGCGCGATCCGTCGCTCAGGCGGGCGTCCACCATGGGCGTCGATTCGTCGATGCGGCGGCCCACCTGGCTGACGATTTTGTCGATGATGCGCAGCAGGTGCTGGTCGTCGCGGAAGGTGACGTTGGTCAGCTCGAGCAACCCGCGCCGCTCCACGTAGACCTGCTTGTAGGTATTGACCAGAATATCGGAGATGGTCGGATCGGTCAGCAACGGCTCGAGCGGCCCGAGCCCGAAGACTTCGTCGAGCACCTCGTCGCTGATCTGCTGTTTTTCGAGCGAGCTGAGCAGCGTCGGCTCGGCGTCGATCAGCTGAATCACCGCCTGGCGGACTTCGCTGCGCACGCGCTGGTTATCGATGGTGGCGAGCGCTTCCAGGTTGATCTTGTCCACCAGCTTGCGGTGCAAGCGTGAACTTGAGTTCCTGGTATTCGGGTTTCAGACTGGTGCGCTGGCGGCCGGCGTTCTTGCAGCAGCCGCTGTTCCCAGGAAACCTGCTGGGCGTTTTTGTGGTGCGGGGATCGATCGGGGTAAACATAAATCCTGGTCAGATTCCTTACGCCTCCAGACATCGCGGGCTTCATTTCCCGCGCGCCCGCCGTGGTCTTCTTGCCGGTCGAAATACCGCACAGCCGCAGCGCGACTCCCTCGATGGCTTTGCCCAGTTCGCCCTCGGAGCCGAGCGGCTGGCCGAGCGTCACGACGCGGTGCAGCGAGAAATAATCGTTCGGAAGGTTCGCGTAGACCGGGCAGTTGAACAGTTTTTCCATGTTGGCGATCCCCAGGCCGTCGCGCTTATCGACGCGGTTCATCAGCACCTGAAAGCGTTCTTTGGGAAACCCGACGTGATCGATCATCGTCATGGCCTTGCGCGTCAGATGCAGGCTGGGCAAATCCGGGGTGGTGACGACGAAGGCTTTTTCCGCCTCGGAAATCGCCATCAGGCTGCTTTGGCTGAAAAATCGTCGGCGTATCGAGAATGATCCAATCGTAAAGATGGCGCGCATACTCGATCAGCACGCGCATGCGGTTGGGATCGACGCGGATCGGCATAGGGCGCGGCCGGCGACGGCAGGATATCCAGCCCGCCGTGGTTCACGGCGAGCGAGCTCCACAGCGCCGCATCCAGATGTTCGGCATGCTGCAGCGCGTCCACCAGCGAATAGCTGTGGCTGAGCTTCAAATAAAAGCCGATGGTTCCGCCGGTGAGATCGAAATCGGCCAGCAGGATGCGCTTGCCGGTGAGTCGCTGCAGAGCAAAACGCGGTTTGGGTCGCGAGCGTGGACGCGCCCGAACCCGGCTTGGAACTCGAAAACGTGATCACGTGCCCGCCTTCGGGCGCGACTGGCGTTTCGGGAGCGCACAAGCGCCGCAGCCGCGTGATCGCCTCGCGCTGCGTGGCGGCGTCGAAGGGCGCGGCGAGAAATTCGGTCGCTCCCGCGCGCAGCGATTGCAGAATCGCCTGCGAATCGCTTATGCGTGTGCAACCCGACGACGTGCACCGGCGGCGTCAGTCCGGTCGATGAAAGCGCGATCAGCTCGAGCGCCACCGCGAGGTCGGTCGCCAGGTCGAGCAGAACCACGTCCGGTTTCAATTGCCGGACGCGGATTTCGAGCGTGTGCGAGCGGGGGATAATTCTTCAGGTCCGCAAGGATCTGGAATCCGCGCGTTTCCGGCAGACTGGCGATAAACTCCTGCGCGAGCTCGCGATTCGGCGCGATCAGGAGAGCCGTGATTTGCGCTTCGTTCTGCACGCTTACGCTTCATTCCGACCGAGCCTGTTCGAGCGCCCGGAAGCTCCTAGTTCTTCTTGTTCTTTCCGGAATCCTTGGCTGGAGATCGCTCGGATCCAGCCGCACCAGGAACTTGTCGGGGAAATAGATTTCCGGCCTCGGATCGTTCGCTCCCAGCGGCTGGGTCATTTCGGGGGTCACGAGCAGCACCAGTTCGGTGCGCTGTTTGTTGTTCGTCTTTGGTCTTGAACAGGTTGCCGAAAATCGGCAGGCTGCTCAAGAAGCGGGATCTTGGAAAACGCGTTCGGTGTCGCGATTATCCAGCAGCCCGGCCACCACGAAGCTTTGCCCCTCGCCCAGTTCCACATCGGTTTCGGCGCGCCGCGTGGCGAGCGCCGGAATCGAGAACCCGTTGATGGTGACCCCGTTGGCCGTGTCCAGGGTGGACACTTCCTGCTCCAGGTGCAGCTTGATGGTGTTGTTGGCGAGTCATCACGGGCGTGAAGCGCAGCCGGATGCCGAACTCGTTGAATTGCACGGTGACGGCGCCCGAATTGGCTCCGCCCTGCAGAATCGGCACCGGGAATTCGCCGCCCACCAGGAAGCTCGCTTCCTTGCCGTTGGTGGTCACCAGATTCGGTTCGGCCAGAATCTGGAGGATATTATTGCTCTGCAGCGCTTTGATGAACGCGCCCAAGTTCAGGCTCGGATTGAACGCAAAGATATTCAATGCCTGGCTGATCGTGTAGGACACGGCGTTGACGGCCGCGCCTCCCGCGCTTGCTCCTCCGACGGTCGTTCCGGCGGTTCCGGTGAGGGACGGAGGCGAGAATGTCCCGTGTTCGCCCCGATGGCGGTACCGCCGGGCGATCGCCAGCAGGTTGATGCCGTACTGCTCTTCCTTCTGCCGGTCCAGTTCCGCGAAGCTGCACGCGCAGCAGGATTTGCTTGTCGACCGGCGGCGCGGCAATGTGCAGGTTGTTGACCACCGTCTTGCCGAAGTTCGCTGGCCAGCGCCACCGCCCGGTCGGCGACGTCTTTGTTCGTCACGCGGCCGTTCAGCGTCACCGAATCGCGCGTGCTGTTCGGCGTGATGTTCTGCTCCGGGAAGGTGTCGTGCAGGATCCTGCGCAGCGAATCCAGGTTCAGATCCACCGTGACGTTGTAGAAAGTACGGTCGCCCGCTCTTGCTCCACACAATCATGGTGGCGTTGCCCACGCCCTTGCCGTGCATCAGGATTTCCTTGGATGTCACCGGACTGGCGTCGATCACCTCCGGGTTGCTGGTGGAAATCTGGCGGATGTCGGACGGATAGTCGATCACGATGCTCTTGCCCACCGTCAGGCGCAGGTCCTCGCGCCTGACCGAAAGCCGGCCCGGCACACGCCACCACCAGGCCTACCCACATCCACTGCTGCGCGAAGCGGCCCGCGATCGTCAATTGAGTTGCATTCATGTGCTGACCTCCGATTCGTTCTCTTTCCGATTAATTCTTGTTGGGCACGAGCTCGACTGTACGTTGTGTCCCGCGAATCATGACCACTTGGTCGGGCGCGGGCGGCGCCACGGGCGGCGGAGGAGGCGCGGATTGCACCACCACCTGCACGGGCTTCGGAGCCGCAGCGGGCGCCGCCGTCCGATGAACCACCGGGGTGGGCGCGGGATCCGGCTTGGCGGCCGGCCTGCGATTCCCGTACAGTTCGGCCACCACGCGGCCGCTGGTCTTCTCGGTGCTTTGATCGCTCGAATTGCGCAGCACTAATTGGATCTTGCCGTCGTTGCCGGCGAGCGTCAGCAGCTCCGCCTGATCGGGAGTCGCCAGAATGGTCACCGAGGGGGCCTGGATCGCCTGCCCGCGGGCATCCGCCTGCATCGTCGTGCCGGAGGAGAGCATCAGCATGTTCTGCAGCACGGTCGTGGTGATGTCGCCTTCGGCCGCCGGAGGGTGTCCCGTGACCAGCACGTCCACCTTCATGCCCGGCAGAACGAAGCCCGCGACGCTCGCGATATCGTTCACGCGCACGGTGACCGCGCGCATCCCGACGGGGATCGTCGGCGCGAGGCCGAGGCCGCTGCCTTTCGCCGCCAGCCGTCCTTCGAGCACGGCTTCTTCGAGCAGCATGTTCGAGATCACCGGACGGTCGAGAACGTCTTCGATCTTCGAAAATCCGCCTTTGGGGAACGCGGAGGCGACCACCTTGATCACCTTGACGTCTGCGGGCTTGATCATGACGCCGACGCCCAACGGCCGGGTCGTAATCACGAGATCCTTCTGATCGGTGGGTTCAGCCCTTCTTCGACGTGCCCGAGCGCGCCGTCATCTGGTAGAACACCGCCGATACCACCAGCGCGAATACCAGACTGACGCCCAGCACCGTCATAAACCTGCGATCCATACTAGTTTCCTCCACCGCGTGCGGTTTCCCGCTCCGCGCTTCCCAATCCCTGCGTCTCAACCCGCCGTTCGATCCACCGCTCTCACTCAAACCGTCTGTTCAATCCGTCTTCTTAACCCTTCGGACACCAGCGCCATCCACACGCCGAGCGTGATCGCCGGTGCGTAGGGAATCGAAGCCTTCCGTTCCTTTTCGTCCGGCGTCAGCGCCGTCTCTCGGCCGTCGCGCCATTTCCTCGCGACGGCTTGCCAGCGCAAGCGCCGCGATCGCCAGCACCCCGCCAATCCCCGCGGTCCACAACGCTGCTTCGGCGACCGTCCCGCGCCCAGCAGCGCTCCGAAACCCGCCATCAACTTGATGTCTCCCGCCCCCATGCCGCCCATCAGATAAGAAAATCAGAAACACGCAAAAACCTAAAGCCGCGCCGCCCAGACCCGTCAACAGCCCGTGCCATCCGGCGCGCCCGATCTGCCAGCCGAAACCTCCCGCGAGCGCCGCCGCGGGAATCCAGTTGGCGATATGCCGCCGCGCCAGATCATCCACCGTCGCCGCCACGCCCACCGCGATCGCGATCCACACCTGCATGCTCATCGTTTGCTCGGGAAACGTGCCGGAACGCTCCGGCACCTCCTTCTTCCGATCGTCGTTTCCGCCCGTTGCCACTGGCATTACCGCTCGGCGGCGTCTTTGCTTCTTCTTCACCGCGGCCCGTTCAAAATCAGCGGAGCCAAAAAACCCGCCTGCAGCGCGAATTCCGCCAACGCTTTTCCCGAAGGCAGCCGCCAGCTCATCGGGTCCATCCACTCCATCGGAAGTGGACGAATCGAGCCCGAAAAGTCCTTTCGCCCCGCGCCCGGTTTGCGAGGGGTGGCGCTCTCCTTCATGCTGTGCTGCTGCTCCTCCTACCTCTTTCGACCGGATCGGTGCTTTTCATTAGCCCTAGGCCACTCCAGGCCCATGCTCCTTAGAACCTTGGTCACAGACCGCTCCCTTTTGCGCCGGCGTCCGCACCTTTTTGCGCGACGTTCGGCGCGAGCGCGCCGTCCCTGAGAACGAACAGGATGTGCTTTCCGTCGTCTTGCTCGACGCGCCAGTCCGGACTCTTTTTCAGCAATTGCACGAGCGCCTGATCCACCGGAAGCAGCGCGAGGTTGAAACGGTATTTGCGCAGCGTACGCTCCCATTCCCATCCGCCGTTCATGAGGTGGATGTACTCGATTTCCCAAGTCCGCTCCGTAGAAATCGCTACGCCCATCGACGAATACTTTCTGGCGTTCCGGATTGCGGAAGATCAGGTAATCGCCCCACTGATCGGTGGTGAGCAAGCGGGCTTGTACGATTTCCGCTTCATGCGCGCGCACCATATCGACGGGGAACAATAGTTTGGGAAAATCGGTGGGCCACGGAATCGGTTTGCCGATGATCACGAGCGCCAGCACGAACAGCGCCGGCCAAGCGCTTGAGCGCCGGAAACCGGAGACTGAGTCGGCGGCCATTTGATTGAGGATTCCGGGCAGCGATCCGGGGGAGGCGTGTTGCGTGAAGCTCTGCCACCACGAGGCGACCTCCGCCGCGAGCAGCGGCAAAGTCACCGCGACGAACAC
Source organism: Terriglobia bacterium (assembly GCA_963765085.1). Lineage (GTDB taxonomy): Bacteria > Acidobacteriota > Terriglobia > Bryobacterales > Bryobacteraceae > Palsa-187. The sequence goes on from CAVXVL010000065.1 coordinate 10,561, forward strand.
CGGCACGTGCCGCACGCTCGAAAGCGAGAGGTAGGCGAAAAAGAGAATCCACATTCCTTCGGCGACGCGCTTGCGGCGGAACAACGCGCCCGAGGCCATTAAACCCACAAACAGCAGCGCCTCGAATTGCAGCATGTTCTCGCTGCGGAACGTCGGCGATTGGAATTCTTGAATCACGTTACGGATCCAGTCCGACTGAAGATAATCGATGATGTGTTGGTGCAGTCCCCAGCCATAGGGATTCACCAGCGAAACGGCTGCGCACGCGGCCGTCAGGATCGCGTAGCGGAGGGTGTTGGTCCAGTTTGCGCTGCGAATCGTGCTTAAGAAAGAAACGGGCTTTGCTTTCTCCTGCTCACCGGACGCGGGTTTCTGGCCGACGGTTTTCTCCCGAGCCGCGATCCACGCCTCGATCGCCGAACCCGCCGCCGTCAGGCCGAGCACCGCGACGATGGCTAGAAATCCGCCATGCAAGTTGGTCCACACGATAGTCAAAGGGATCAGCCAGAAGATGCGCTTGGACGGCGCCGAGCCGTCGCGGTCGGTTTCGACGAGCCACATGGAGACGGATAACAAAAGAAGTGTGTAGATGTGCGGGCGCGCCAGAAAATGCATGGACGCCGAACCCACGCCGAGCAGTGCGATCAGCAGCGCCGCGAATAGATTTACTCCCAACCGCGTGATCCGCCGAATGAGCGTCGTGGCGAAGATCGCAATGATCACGCCGGCCGTCAGCACGACGCCTTTCAAGCCCCCGATGCGGAACACGACCGCGTCGATCAGATCGCTCAGCCATTCCCAGGCGAACCACGGCGCGCCGGGTTTCGAGAACGAATACAGATCGTGGTGCGGCACGGCATGGTGGTTCAGGATGTACTCGCCCGTGCGAATGTGCCAGCCCACGTCGGCGTCGGCCAGCAATCCCGTCCAGCCCTGCGCACCCATGAACATCCAGCACAGCGTGGCCAGGAAGAACAGATCCGACAACGAGGGAACGAACAGACGCGCCCAGCGCTTCGTCAGCAGTTCGTTCATCTGCTTGTTTTGCGATTTCGCGTTCGCCGACGGCACGCCTGGAGCGATACCGGCGATGGTTTGTGGGGGAGTCATGCCTCTCCCTATTACTTCGCCCGGAGAGGCCCACGACTTTAGTGTTTTGTGAACTTACATGGTGAACAGCGCGGCCATCAGCTCGATCCCGTCCCACAGGTTTTGCAGGCGCAGATTCTCATTGTAGCTGTGCTGATTATTGTCGTGGTTTCCGATCGAAATCACGATCATGGGGACGTGCAGCGGCCGTTCGATCGCGTCCAGAGGCAAGCCGCCGCCCATATTGGGAAGCTTGACCGTGGGCCCGCGCGCGCTTTCCACCACGCGAATCACCTCCTGTGAGATCGGAAGATCCATGGAGGTCCGGATCGCCGGCTCCTTGCCCCTTACGTCGACGCGCGCGACTGTGGCGTGCGACATCCTCACTTCGGGCGAGGGTTCCGCATCGACCACCACATAAAATCCTTGCTTGCGGATGTGCTCGATCGCGCGCTCGATCGTCTTATCCGGGTCCATGCCCTTCACCAGGCGCATATCGATGCTCGCCGTGGCGGTCGCGGGAATCACGTTGGACGCTTGCGAGCCGACGCGCGAGCTTGCCATGCCGCGAATGTTGAAGGAAGGAAGCGTGATCAACTCGGTGAGCTTCGCGGGTGCGCCTTCCGTCGATCCGAGCCAGAACTCCCGTTTCAACTCTTCATCCACGTTGGGAGCGTCGGCGATGGCCCTCTTTTCCGTCGCGCTCAACGGCGCGATGCCATCGTAGAAGCCTTCGATCTGTACCCGTCCGTGATCGTCTTTCATGGAGGCGAGCAGCTTCGCGAGTTCCATGGCCGGGTTCGGCGCCCAGTTGCCGTAGTGGCCGCTATGTAATTCGCCGCGAGGTCCATAAACCGTGATATTGATGCCCGCCATGCCGCGTGCGCCGAAGGTGATCAACTGCTGCCGGCGTCTGATACAGAGGACCGTCGCACATCAGCCAAACGTCGCCCGAAAACAGCTCGCGATTCGCGGCGAGAATCTTTTCCAGGTGAACGGAATTGGCTTCCTCCTCGCCTTCGAACACGAACTTGAGATTCGATTTCAGTTTCGCTCCCGCGGCGCGAATGGAATCGAGCGCCGATAGCATGGCAAGGATCGCGGCTTTGTCGTCGGCCGCGCCACGCGCGTATAATCGCCACTCGGGATCGATGCGCGCGCCGGCGGCGGGCAGGGGAATGACTTGCCCGTCCTTCTGACCATGGCGTTGCGCAGCGTGGGAGCAAACGGCGGCGTCGCCCACTCTTTTGGATCGAGCGGTTGCCCGTCGTAGTGCGCATAGAAGACGATCGTCCGCGTCGCGCCGGGCGTCTTGACCTCTCCGAAAACCACCGGATTCGCGCCCTCCACCGTGACCAGTTTCGCCGCCACGCCGCGCCTTTCGAACATCTTTACGAGAGCGTCGGCATTGCGCTGAATCCCCGGTTTATCGCTCGAAACGTTCGGAATGGCAAGCAAGGCGACGAACTCGTCGAGAATCGCGCGCTCATGTTGCTCGCGCCATTGACGTGCGGCGACGGCGCTGGCATGGGAAGGAATCGCAGTCGTCTGCGCCCACACCGCGCTGGTGAGCCACAGGGACAGAATCGCGCACTTCATGCGCTCAAATATAACGCGGGATCAAGGCGTGGCGCTTTGTGGAGAGGGCCGGGCGGTGGGCGAAGGGAGGAACCCACCGCCCGGCGTTAAGGAATCAAGCCAGAGTGCTCTCGGTAGGAACACTCCGCTCGATGCGTGCAACGTCGTGCGATCGGTCCAGGCCCAGCAACCGCCGGCCGTGAACCGCCAGTTCGAAGCGATCCTTTACACCGGTCTTTTCGAAAATGTGCATTAAGTGCACCTTTACGGTTCCCGGTGTGATGGCCAGCGCTTCGCCAATTTCCTTGTTCTTCAAGCCCACGCAGATGTGATGAACGATTTCCCGCTCCCGCGGCGTCAGGCGCGGGGAAGTGCGCCGTTCGAGCGCGCCCAGCGGATGCTCCGAAAGCGTGCTCTCGATCCACACGTCGCCTCGATACACCGCGCGAAGACACTCGAGAATGGCCGCGATTCCGGCGGTTTTCTTGAGGATTCCCCGCGCTCCCAGTTGCAGCGCCCGGAAGCAGTCGATCTCGGCCATGTCGTTGACCCACAGAACCGGCTGGCACTGCGGCCAGGTGCTTTTGGCGTCCGAGAGAAATTGAAACACGACCTTTAGTCCGCCGGTTTGATCGGCCAGAAGGACGTCGGGATGCAGTTCGCGTACGGCGTCGAGGGCGTCGTTCAACGAGGACGACGATCCATGAGCTCGAAATCGCCGCCGGACTCCAGAACGCGTGCCAATCCCTCCAAAACAATCGGCTGAGCTT
>CAVXVL010000066.1:0-30062 GCA_963765085.1 Terriglobia bacterium
GGATATGCATGTTTATACCAAGTCGCATTCTTTAGCTAACTTTGTTGGCTGCGTCGTCGGCTTCCTCAACGTATTTAAATACGGGAGTGCCACCCGAAGGGGGCACAATAAAAAACAGATATTTCCCTTACCGGTGATCTGCGCCATTATGGCGTAGATCACATACGCCTGTGGAGCCTCCTCCTTGCCGCCTTCCTCCGCATGTGGGCATGCGCGAGTACTGGCGTGATTTCGAATCTCTGGAACGCTGGACGCGCTCCGATCCGCACCGCCAGTGGTGGAAGGATTTCCTGCGCGATTCGGGCGGCACGGGTTTCTGGCATGAATCGTATTCGATTCGTGGAGGCATCGAAGCGATCTACGACGATATGTCCACACCGGTCGGAATGATGAAATTCGCTCCGCTCGGGAAGGCGCGCGGATCTGCGTTTTCAGCTCGCAAACGCATGCGGCGCGAGGGCACAGAAGGTTCTGCCGCACCGCTGCCGGAGGAAGAGCTATATCGCGATTGAAGAACTGGCGTCGAGAAAGTCTCGACGCGGCACGCACGAGTGCGTGCGCCACATCAGAGCGTGCGCCACATCAGAGCGCGCGCCACATCGCATATCAGATCGCTAAAACACCGTGCACGACGCCGTCTTCTTCGTGCTCCATGTGAAATCCAAGCCCCGTGCAGACTTCGAGCATGGGATGATTGCTGCCCAGGATCTCCACGGTGACGCGGTCGAGTCTCTCGATGCGCGCGATCTCGATGAGCCGTCGCCCGAGCTCCGTCCCTAAGCCGCGGCGCTGATATTCATCGACGATCAGCACGGCTAGTTCCGCTTCATTGAACAGATGCGCTTTCCCTAAGCGGCCCACCGCCATGATCTCGGGTTCGCCGGTAGAAGGATCACGTCGCTCCGCCGCAAGCACGATTTCGCGGTCGTAATCGCTGAAGCATACGCGCACCAGCCGCTCATGCGAAGTTCTCTGATCGAGCGACAGGAATTGGAAATACCTTTGATACACGCTGCGCTCGGAAATGTGCGCGTGGAAGCGGGCCATCAGGCGTTCGTCTTCCGGACGCAGCGGACGGATCAGGATCTCCGTTCCATCTTCGAAGGTCCACGGTTTCACGTATTGCAGAGGATAGGGCCGGATGGCGGGGATCGTACGAGGCGGGGGCGTCTTGCGGATAGAGCACGACGCGAGCATCCAGCGCGAGCAGACCTTCGTGCGAGGCGAGCAGCGGATTGATATCGATTTCCTTGATCCAGGGTTGTTCGGTCACCAGGTAACTGAAGCGGACCAGCAGTTCTCCCAAGGCCGCAAGATCCACCGGCTTGCGTCCGCGCACGCCGCCCAGAGCGCGTAAAGATTTTGGTTCGTTCCATCATTCGGCGCGCCAGCGTGGAGTTGAGCGGAGGCAAGTCCCAACGGCGCTGTCCTTATACACTTCGACGAGTTGTCCGCCGCTGCCGAAAAGGAGGACGGGTCCGAACTGAGCGTCGATGCTCGCATCCGAGAATCAGTTCGTAACCTTCCAGCCGAACCATCGGTTGCACTGTGACGCCGAGAAAATCGCTCGCGCCCTGCGAGGCGCACGACCATTCCTCGATGGCTCTGAATCCGCTCCGAACGGCGGCCTCGTCGGCCAGGTTGAGCTGGACCCCTCCGACATCGGTCTTATGCGTGATGGTTTCGGAATGCAGCTTCAGCACGACCGGATAGCCGATCCGCTCGCGGCTTGTGCAGACCGCTTCCGCTTCGCTGCCGGCGATTTCCGTTCGACGGTGGGGATCCCATACGACTGCGAGCAGGGTCTTCGATTCCGCTTCGGTCAGTAGCGTTCGTCCTTGCGGCGCGAGCCTCTTCGATCAATCGCGGCGGCCTTGGCCCGACCTGCCGTGCCCCCGGCAGGCTCTCCCCCGGCGTCGAAAGCCTCCGGGGTTTCATACAGCGCCTGTAGATTCGCGCTGTAGCGCCACATTAAATGGAAAACCTGAGCCGCGGAATCGGGATAGGCGTACGTCGGAATGCCGCTTGCGTTCAGAATCGTGACTCCTTTGAGCCACGTCCAACCCGCCCATCCAACTGGCGAGCACGGGTTTGTCCTCCGATGTCGCGTAGGGCGTCAACTGCTCGGCAACGGCGGTGGATCGGTCATGCCTGCGGCGCAAGGATGACGAGCAGGCATCGGTCGACGGTCGATCATCGCGACAGCTCCACCGCTTTCGAGTATCGCTCCGCGTCCGCGTCTCCGATGATATCGATCGGATTGCTGATGGCTCCAGTGAGGCGGCAGGCATCGGTTCGAGCCCGTCCATGGTCGCCGGAGAAAGCTCGGCCAGACAGCCCCCTGCGAGAGCAAGTGCATCGGTGGCGAGAACCGCGGGTCCGCCGGCGTTCGTCACGATCGCCAGACGAGGACCGTTTGGACGCGGCTGCTTGTCCAGGGCCTCGGACAGATAGAAAAGTTCGGCGATGGTGTTGACGCGCAGCACCCCGCATCGGCGAAAAGCCGCATCGAGAACTTCGTCCTGCCGTGAGCGCCCCGTGTGCGAGGCCGCGGCCTTCGCCGCAGCCTCCGTGCGCCCGGTCTTGATCACGATGATCGGTTTCGAGAGCGCGACTTCCCGGGCGGCCGACAAGAAACCGCGCGCGTCGCCTACCGATTCCATATAGATCACGATGCTGCGCGTGTGCGGGATCGTCGCCCAGGTATTGGATCAGATCGCCCCAGCCCACGTCGAGCATCGAGCCTACGGAAACGAAGGCGCTGAAGCCGACCATTTCGCGCTGGCTCCAATCGAGGATGGCGGTGCAAGGGCCCCGCTCTGGCTGATGAAGCCGAGTTGCCCGGGCCTCGCCATGGAATCGCGAAGGTCGCGTTCAGGCCGTCATGCGGGCTCATCAGGCCCAAGCAATTGGGACCGACGATCCGCATCTTGCCGCTTCGGGCTTCGCGAGAATTTCCTGCTCGAGTGCGCGCCGCGCTCGCCGATCTCCCTGAACCCCGCGGAGATGACGATCGCGCCCTCCACCTTCTTCGTCGACGCATTCGGCGATGATGCCGGGCACGGTCCGCGCCGGCGTCACGATGACGGCAAGGTCGACGTGATCGGGAACGTCACCGATGCTCGGGTAGCACGGCAGATCGTAAACCGTCGAGCGCTTCGGGTTGATGGAAAGATTTTGCCCCCGAAAGAGGTCTGTTTGAGATTGGCGACGATGGAGTGGCCGACGCTGGTCTTCTCCTCGGTCGCGCCAATGACCGCTACATTGCGCGGCCGAAAAAAGACCTCCAGCGGTGGACGGCGATGGATCGGCGATTCGGGAATGTGTCCGGAAACGATCGTTGTGCCCGAGCTCATGCATCCAGGTTAAGGGATGCCCGCCCACGAAGCTCCTCGGAATTCGCGATAGTCCGTGCCCCACGGGCGGGGACTGCTAAGGGGACGGGGATTAGAACCAATCGCTACGATAGGCGATCCACCAGCTGACGACGCAAAGAGGAATCGTCGCGCCGAGAGCCCACCATAACGGCAATACGAAGTCACCGATGGTCGCCAGAATCGTAAACGTAATCCAGAAGATCTTGCGTTCCACTGAACTCAAGTCTAGCGGCTTCGCGACCGCGAACGACCAGCGGGCTTACTTCGCCTGGTGCTCAGCGCAGGCGGGATGGCCGCAACTGCACAGGATGTCGGCAGTTTTCGCTTCGCCTTCGCACCAGGTGCTGCAATAGTCGCTGCCTTGCTTTGCCTGGCAGTGGCAACTCGGATGAGCGCATTTCTTGGTAGCCATAAATGTTCCTTTCTCCATACCTCATTTAATCCGTCATTCACTAATGGGATACAGCTCACGTGGGGACTGTTACGGAACTAAAGTTGCTCGCCATTCGAAGGGAGGATCGTATGCCGGATAAGGAAACGTTGGAACGGGCGAAGGAAGACGAGCGGGAGGGCAAATCGCCATCGACGCAAGCCGGAGAATTCGTACGCGAAGAAATGGATCACATCCGCGAGGGCAAGCACGGGGCGCGATCGAGCAAGCAGGCGATCGCGATCGGGCTTTCCAAGGCGAGGCGTGCGGGAGTGAAGCTGCCTTCGCCGAAGAGCGCAGGCACGTCGGCCGAGACGAAACGTCAAGCGGCCCGCGATTCGAAACGCGGACAGACTTCGCCCCACAAAAAGCCGTCGGCAAAAAGATCGCGCGCGATCTCGGCGGCCTTGAAGCGCGAAGGAAAAAGCGCGGCGTCGCCTAAATCGCTTTCCCGGCAAGCGCACTCCGCGGCCGCGAAACGAACGGCGAGCGATCGCAGCGCGGCTGCCCGGAAGGCAGTGCGGACGAAGGGTAAGGAAGGACTTCGGAGCGCGGGACAAAACGCCGCACGCACCCGGTCGCGGGGCCGCTGATCCATCGCATTCGCGAGCGCCGTGGCGGTAATTCCCAATTCGCCCTTTGGCGCGATCGGACTCACGGCGCGAACGGAAATGAAAAACGTTGATACCGGGCTGGACTACGGTTGCCGGATCTTGCGACGACACATCGACGCCTCGCAGGAGTACTCTGAAATCGGATCATGGATGTTATCGCGGCGGCTGGAGGCCGGATGGTTCGTACGCTGCCGGGGCGAGCCAGCCTCGCGGCGCTGCTGGTTACATGCTTGCCGTTGGTCGCCGGTCCGCCCTTCCAAACCGACGATCCGGAGCCGATCGATTTCCGGCACTATGAGTTCTACACGTTCGCCTCATCGGACGGCACTCGCATAGAGACCGACACGGCCGGCCCCGCCGTGGAATTTAACTGGGGCGCCCTTCCGAACGTGCATCTGCACATCATCGTTCCCGCCGCGGCCATTTTCCCCGCGAACAATCCAGCATTCGCACCCGCGGGAACCGGTCCGCGTGCTTTCGGCCTGGGAGATATCGAGCTCGGAATCAAGTATCGATTCGTGCAGGAAAGCAAATACCGTCCGATGGTCGGCACGTTTACGATGTTCGAAATGCCGAGCGGGAACGCTTCCAGGGGTTTAGGCGTGGGCAGAACCTGGTACAAAGTTCCGCTGTGGGCTCAGAAGACGATCGGCGCTTGGACCACATACGGAGGCGGTGGAGTGACAGTCGTGAAGGCCCCTGGCTATCGAGATTTTCCTTTTGCCGGTTGGCTGGTACAGCGCGATTTGGGCAAGAAGCTCACGCTCGGGACGGAGATCTTTTATCACGGAGCCGAAGGCATCGCGACGGCGCAGACGATGGCGGCGACGCTGATCGACGTCGGCGGCTATTACAAATTTCGCGATCCGGGCTTTCAGTTGTTGTTCTGCTACGGGCATACCGCCTTCGGGCAGGAAGAAAACTACGCATACCTGGGGCTTTATTGGACGTGGGGTGCGATGAAGAACGACAGCGGCGGCGATGCGCATTTTCTTGCCTTTCATTAGGTCGGGCGAGAAAAATGGAATAATGCAGGTGCATGCCCTTCGTGGAATTTCGAGACGTGTTTTACGAGGTCGGGGGCGAACGGATTCTAGCGAAAATCAATTTCAGCGTGGATCCGGGCGAGACGCTGGTGCTGCTCGGAAGAAGCGGCGCGGGGAAGAGCACGGCTCTCAAGCTGACCAACGGAATGCTTTATCCGACCTCAGGCGAAGTTCTGGTGGACGGACGCTCGACCAGAGCATGGGATCCGATCCAGCTAAAGCGCCGCATCGGTTATGTCATTCAGGATGTCGGTTTGTTTCCGCATTTCACCGTGGCCCGCAACGTCGGTCTGGTTCCGCAACTGGAAGGCTGGCCCGAAGCCGATATCGATCGCCGCGTGAATCAATTGCTGGAAACCGTCGGGATGCCTCCCTCCGAATTTCGAACGCGCTATCCGCGGCAGCTTTCGGGAGGCCAACGCCAAAGGGTGGGTGTGGCACGCGCATTGGCCGCCGATCCGCCGGTGCTGCTGTTTGACGAACCGTTCGGTGCGTTGGATCCGGTCACGCGATTTGAATTGCAGCAGCAGTTTTTGGCGCTGCAGCGCGATTTCAAAAAGGCCTCTATTTTTGTCACGCATGACGTGCGGGAGGCGATCCGGCTCGGAAGCAGAATCGTTTTGTTGGCAGGTGGCAGGGTGGAAATCGTCGCTACGCCGGACGAGTTTCAACGGGCGCAAAGCGAGGAAGCGCGCGCTTTTCTCGCGAGCCTTTAATCGCGAACTTCATCCAGCGTCTCGGATGATCCGCTCGTGGCTTTATATTTTCGTGTGGCCGGGAGGCACGTGCGTTCCGATCTCGCAAGCGACATTCTCAATCTGACGGGCGAGCATCTAGCCCTGGTGGGAAGTTCCGTGGGCCTGGCGATTTTGCTGGGCGTCCCGCTGGGAATTCTGGTGGCGCGCCGCCCGGCGGCATGGCGCTGGCTGCTGACGCTGGCGAGCATTGTTCAAACCATACCGAGCCTCGCGCTGTTCGGATTTCTAATTCCCATCCCATGGATCGGAGGGATCGGCAAACGGAGCGTGATCGCGGCTCTGGTTTTGTACGGGCTGCTGCCGATTCTGCGCAACACCTACGTCGGCATTTTGAGCGTCGATCCCGCCGTCGTCGATTCGGCGGTCGCGATGGGAATGACCGATAGCCAGCTCTTGCGTCAAGTGCAGTTGCCCTTGGCGGCGCATACGATTATGGCGGGAATTCGTGTGGCGACGGTGACGACGATCGGCACGGCCACGATCGCGGCGGCCATCGGCGGAGGCGGTCTCGGCGTCTTTATTTTTCGGGGAGTGGCGACGGTGGACACCGCACAGATCCTGGCCGGCGCGATTCCGGCCGCAATCCTCGCGCTGGTGGCCGACGGGGGATTGGCGTGGCTGGAAAGGAAACTGTCGCCCGCATGAGCGTTTTCAGAATCGCCGCAGCCCTGCTTACTCTCGTGAGTCTTTCCGGATGTTCGGGTCCTCATCGCATCGTCGTCGGATCGAAAAATTTTACGGAGCAAGTTGTGCTGGGCGAGATCATCGCGCAGCACTTGGAAAATCGGCTTCACCAGAAGGTCGAACGCAGCCTGAATTTGGGAGGTACGCTCCTGGCGCAAGAGGCCCTGGTGAGCGGTCAAATCGATCTTTATCCCGAATACACGGGGACGGCGAACGCGGTGGTTCTCAAGAATCCCGTGGGAGACAATCCTCCAGACAACGCTCCGGCGGATATTTTGGCGAAAGTTCGAGCCGGATATCTCAAGAAGTTTCAGCTCGAGTGGCTCGATCCGCTGGGCATCGACGATAGTTTCGCCATGGTCGTAAATGGCGCGCTCGCGCGTTCAGAGCATCTGGAAACTTTGTCGGATGCGGCGAAAGTTCCGCAGCCGTGGACGCTCGGCGTCGGGTATGAATTCGAGCAGCGGACAGATGGACTGAAGGCGCTGGATAAGACGTATCAACTGCGCTGGAGCGGATCGCCGAAGACGATGGACTTGGGGCTTCTGTACAAAGCAATGGAGCAGGGTCAGGTGAACATGATCGCCGCCAACGCAACGGACGGACTGCTTTCCACGAGGGATCTGAAAATTCTGCGCGACGATCGTCACGCTTTTCCTCCGTATCAGGTATGCGTCGTCGCGAGGGAACAAGCTCTCCGGGGATTTCCCGGGTTGCGGGATGCCCTGGCCGAACTATCGGGGAAATTCAATAACCAGCTTATGCAGAAGCTGAATTATCAGGTGGACGTGGAGCACCGTTCCGTGGCGCAAGTCGCGTCGGACTTTCTGAGGCAAGCCGGTTTGCAGTAAAAACCGGCCCGCTGTCAAGAGATGGTTCCGCTAAAACGCCGCCGCGCCAGCTTCCGCGACGCCGTGATCTTGTTCCCCCGAGCCGCCGCTGACGCCGATCGCGCCGACAACGTGATCGCCGCGCTTCAGAGGAATTCCGCCCGCGAAAATCATGACGCGGCCGTGGTTTGACACGTGAATTCCGAAAAACTGATCGCCCGATTGGCTGTGCTTCGCGAGGTCCTTTGTCGAAATATCGAAAGCCCGGGAGGTCCACGCCTTATTGATAGAGATGTCGACGCTCCCCATCCATGCTTTGTCCATGCGGACGTGCGCGACCAGATTTCCTCCGGCATCCACGACGGCTATGTTCATAGGCTGGCCAATCTGTTCGGCCTTCTTTTCGGCGGCGGCGATGATTCGCCTTGCGTCTGCGAGCGTGATCATAAGTTCTCCTTAACGTCGTTTTTTCTTCTGAGTGAAGATATGCGCTTCGATAATCTAACCATCCAGAGCGTTCCACCATCATGACGGATCGCGGCCAGATTTTCGAGTTTCCTTTTGTAACCATCACGAAACCGCGACTTCGGCGATTCGCGTGCAGACTCAATCACGTGGAGCCGGAAGGAGCGTATCGTGCGGGTTTTGACGGATTTTGTTTTCCTCTTTCTGTTCTTGGTCTTGATAGCGATTTGGCTAGTGAGTTGGGTGGCCTTTCACGTGGCGGGCGCCTTCCTCCATTTGCTGTTGATTCTGGCCGTAATTTCGCTGATCATTCATATCTTCCGCCGCCGTCCCGCGGGCCGCTGAGGCCGGCGCTCTGGACCGTATTCTTGTGTGGCGCGTGTCCTTTCCGTATTTTGAACCGGCTCATGAACTTCCACGTCTAATACAGAGAAGCTTCATGAGTACAGCCTTAAATCCCTTGAAACGGGTGCAAACCCTCGCTGAATTTGCATATCGCGCGGGACCGATGTTATGGAAGCGCATGGCGGACGATCGAAAACGTCCTGTCGAGCCCGCGCCTCATTCGCCGGGAATTGCGGCGTGGCCGAGCGAAGGTGTCCAGGCCGCGTGGATCGGGCATAGCACAGTGCTGCTTCGCATCGACGGTTTCACGATTCTTACCGATCCCGTGTTCAGCACGCGGATTGGCATCAAGGTCGGGCCCGTCACGGTGGGGATGAAGCGGTTGGTGGATCCCGCCGTTTCCCTTCGCGACTTGCCGAGGCCTGATTTGATCCTGCTTTCGCACGCGCATATGGATCACCTCGACCGGCCGACGCTGCGGAAATTGGAAAATCGCAGGACCACGGTTGTTACGGCAGCATCCACCAGCGACCTTGTGCGGGTGAAACGCTATGGTTCCGTCCATGAACTGAGGTGGGACGAATCGTGCCAGGTGGGCCCGGTGAAGATTCGCGCCTTTGAAGTGAAGCATTGGGGCGCACGCACGCGCACGGACGTTCATCGCGGGTACAACGGATATCTGATCGAAGCGGGCCGCTATCGCATCTTGTTCGGAGGCGACACCGCATATACGGATCTCTTCCGTAAGCTTCGTACTGCAAAGCCGGTGGATTTGGCGATCATGCCGATCGGCGCCTACGATCCGTGGATTCACGCGCATTGCAATCCTGAACAGGCGCTCGCGATGGCGAATCACGCCGGCGCGGAGTTCATCCTCCCCGTGCACCACCGAACTTTCAAGTTAAGCAATGAGCCGCGCAACGAACCGATCGAGCGGCTCCTGCTGGCCGCCGGTTCAGACGAGCATCGGATTCCGGTGCGGGAGATCGGCCAGGATTTTTATCTCAACGCCGTTCGGTCCGCGCAGGCGACTCTGCGCCCGTGATGCCTTTGCTATTTCAGGCTCCCGCGACTTTCAGACCGCGGAAATCAGGCTTGCGCTTGGTGTGTGTTCCTTGGGATCAAGGCTTCCAGTAAGGACTTCCGCCCGCTCGGTTGACGCCGCGTGCGAGTTTTGCGAGGAAACGCGATCATGGTATGTTTGCCCTAGATCGTAAGCCCCGTAGAGGACGATTTACTCAGCCATGGTCATAGATATTCATCCGCACGTGATTAGTACCGACACCGTGCGTTACCCGAACTCACCTTTGGGCGGTCATAAGTCCGATTGGTCGAAGGAACGGCCGAACAGCGTCGAGCAAATGATTCAGGCCATGGACCAGGCCGGGATCGCAAAAGCGGCTTTAGTGCAGGCGTCGACCTGCTATGGCCACGACAATTCATACGTTGCCGATGCCGTCGCCGCTCATCCGGATCGTTTCACCGGCGTCTTTTCGGTCGACGTGCTTGCGCCGGATGCTCCGGAAAAGATTCGTTATTGGGTCGGACGCAAACTCACCGGCCTGCGCCTGTTTACCGCGGGCAGCACGATGCCGAATCAAGCGGACTGGGTGGACGATCCGCGCTCGTTTCCGGCATGGGAATGCGCCGGCGAAGCCGGAATTCCCGTGTGCATGCAAATGACGGTGAAAGCGATTCCCCAGCTGATCCGAATGCTGGAGCGCTTTTCGAAAGTCTCCGTCATTCTCGATCATCTTGCGAAGCCGAGCTTGTCGGACGGTCCGCCGTACCTCGCGGCCGCTGATGTGTTCAACCTGGCCGCCTATCCGAACTTGTACCTGAAGCTGACACCGCGCACCGTCGCGGAAGCACAAAACGGGAAGGCGACGCCTGAAACTTTCTTTCCTCTTCTCGTATCCAAATTCGGCGCTCCGCGAATCGCGTGGGGCTCGAACTTCCCGGCCTCGGAAGGAACACTTCCCGAGCTCTTGAAGACTTCGCAAGCGGGACTGTCCATGCTTTCGCCGGCGGACCGTGAATGGATTTTCTCCAAAACCGCTCTGACACTTTATCCTGCCCTTGCGGGCAAGGAACGTGAAACCAATGCCTGAAGCCAGGGCGCTTGAGACTCAGGACGCGATGACGCTGGAAACGCTGCTGGCGTCTTATCCCAATACGGCCGCGCTCAGGAATGGCGAAGTGAGTTCACCGCTCGTGAACTTTGCATTCGCCGACGTGAAGGTCGCGAACAAGGCTTTCAAGAAACTGGTGCGAGAGCAGAAATTCGATCTTGGCGAACTGGCGATCGTGACGTTTCTGCAGGCCAAGGCATTCGGGAAGCCGTATGTGCTGATGCCCGCAGTCGTGGTGGCTCGCGGTCAGCACCACACGATTTTTTACAATCCGGCTCGCGGCCATCTCGCTCCCGGCGATCTGAACGGCCGTAGAGTCGGCGTGCGCGCTTACACGCAGACGACGGGTGCGTGGGTTCGCGGCTTTCTTGAAGAAGATTACGGGGTCGATTGCAAGAGCATCCAGTGGGTCACGTTTGAAGATCCGCACGTCGCCGAATATCAGGACCCGGCGTGGGTGCGACGCGCTCCGGAGGGCAAGGAACTGGAGCAGATGTTGATGGACGGCGAATTGGACGCCGCGATTTTCGGAAGAGAGAATCCAGAAGGTTTGATGCCTTTGATTCCGAATGCGGAAGGCGCCGCGGATGCGTGGGCGCAGCGCCACGGCGGAATTCCGATCAACCACATGATGGTGGTCAAGGAATCGGTCACCCAATCGCGCCCGGACGTGGTTCGGGAAGTTTATCGTCTGCTGCAGGAAAGCGGAAATGCGGCACCGAGCAAAAAAAACGGGATTCGATTTGGCGTAGAAGCAGTCCGCGGATCGCTCGAAACCATCATCCGTTATTCCGAACGGCAGGGTTTGATTCCGCGCCGCTTCGAAATCGATGAACTGTTTAACGACGTCACGAGATCGCTCGGGTAGTCAGCGCTCGTCAGAAATATGCAACCGCACGTAGCGACCATCACGGATGATGCGGAGAGCGCGCCTCGGCGCAGGCGTCCCTGGTACGCGGATCTTTCAGTTCAGGTGCTGTTGGGAATGTTGTTGGGCGTCCTGACCGGTTACCTGTGGCCGCAGAGTGCCGATTCGTTGAAGCCTCTCGGCGATTTATTCATCAAGCTGGTGCGCATGCTGGTGGCGCCGATTGTCTTTTGCACGGTGGTGCACGGCATCGCGAGCGTCGGCGAAGCGAAGAAGGTCGGCCGCGTAGCGATCAAGGCGCTCGTCTATTTCGAAATCGTGACGACCCTGGCACTGGTGATTGGCCTGGTGCTGGTCAATGTTTGGGCGCCGGGCGCGGGCATGCACATCGATCCTTCGACGCTGGCGGACAGCGGCGTAAAAGCGCCGGCCAAGCCGCTGGGATTCGGCCAATTTCTCCTGAACTTCGTGCCGGCCAGCGCGGTGGGAGCTTTCGCTGATGGCGAAGTGATCCCGGTGCTGTTCTTTTCGTTGATGTTCGCTTTTGCATTGCTCGCCATGGGTCCGAAGGGCAAGCCAATCTCCGACGGCATCAACGCGATCTCGCAGGTTCTTTTCAAAATGATCGGCTTCGCGATGTACGTGGCTCCCATCGGCGCGTTCGGAGCGATTGCGTTCACGGTCGGCAAGTTTGGGCCGTCCACGCTCCTTGCGCTCGGAAAGCTTGTGGGCGAATTCTATATCTGCTGCGCGCTGTTCGTCGCATTGGTTTTCACGCCGATCGCATGGCGTGCCGGGGTCAATCTTCTTCGATTGATTCGCTACATCGGAGCCGAGCTGATGATCGTGGTCGGAACCAGTTCGGGCGAATCTGTGTTTCCCGGATGAACACGAAACTGCGCCGGCTCGGCATCGAAGAATCGATCGTCGCACTGGTGCTACCGGCAGGCTATTCGTTCAATCACGATGGGACGTGCCTGTATTGGTCCACCGTATCGGTATTTCTGGCGCAAGCCCTCGGCATTCATCTGTCGATCGGCCAGCAGTTGGCGCTGCTCGCGACGATGCTATTCACTTCCAAGGGAGGCGCCGGAGTGGCGGGATCGGCGATTGTCGTCCTCGCCACGACGTTGTCTTCCACCGGCGCGATCCCGGTCGCGGCCGTCGGCTTGATATTGGGCGTGCATCGTCTGTTGTCGTCCGTCTTCGTGCCCGTCAACGTACTCGGCAATGCGCTGGCGACCATCGTGATTGGACGGATGGAGCGGGCCGTCGACATGCCAACGCTCCATTCCGCACTGCAGGGAGATCCGGAAGCGATTGCGTCTGGGGTGCTTCCGTAGTGCGAGTCTGTTGAACTCAAAAGATCATGACTGAAAAAAAGACAGCAATGGTAGTCAGCGCGCACTCGGCGGATTTCGTCTGGCGCTCGGGAGGAGCGGTCGCGTTATATGCGGCCCGCGGATATCGGATGGTGGTCGTCTGCCTCTCCTTTGGCGAGCGCGGGGAATCCGCCAAACTTTGGCGCCTTCCAGGTATGACCATGGAAAAGGTCAAGGCGGATCGCAAGGACGAGGCTCTTCGCGCGGCCGAAATTTTAGGCGCCGAGGTTCAGTTCTTCGATTTGGGCGATTATCCGATGCGAGTTCCGGACGAAGCTCTTTTCAAATTGGCGGGGCTCTATCGCGAACTTCGCCCGGAGTTCATCCTCACTCATTCGCAGAAGGACCCGTACAATTTCGACCATCCGCTCGCCTGCCACGTCGCGCAGGAAGCTCGTATCATTGCCCAGGCGCACGGTCACGAGCCGTCTATTCCGGTGATCGGCGCACCTGATGTGTTTCTATTCGAGCCGCACCAACCCGAGCAATGCGAATGGAAACCACAAATCCTTCTGGACATCACATCGGTGTGGGAAAAGAAGTTTGCTGCGTTCAAAGTCATGGCGGCGCAGGAGCATCTGTGGAACTACTACGAGCGCGTCGCCCTGCAGCGCGGAGCGCAAGGCGCGAGGAATTCCAATCGCAGCAATATGAAATACGGCGAAGCTTATCAACGCGTGTTCCCGCAGGTGACGGAGGACTGGAGTGAATAAGCCGGTCGTGATTACGGATTTTGAACGGCCCTCCGCCGAAGTGGTCGGCGTCCTTCATCGATGTGGCGTGTCCACGATTCATGAGGCGCAAGGACGCACCGGATTGCTCGCTCCCTACATGCGTCCGATCTACGCGGGCGCGTCGGCGGGCGGCACGGCGGTCACGGTTTCATTGCCTCCCGGCGACAATCTGATGATCCATGTCGCGGTGGAAGTCTGCAAGCCGGGTGATATCCTCATCGTGGTGCCGACGTCGTTTTGTACCGACGGTTATTTCGGCGAACTGCTCGCGACGTCGCTGATCGCGCGCGGGGTTACTGGATTGATCATCGAAGCCGGCTGCCGCGATATCAAGCCGCTGACCGAGATGAACTTTCCTGTCTGGAGTAGAGCCGTCAGCTCGCAGGGCACCGTAAAAGCGACTTTGGGATCTGTGAATATTCCCGTGGTATGCGCCGGCGCTCTTATCTGTCCAGGCGATGTGGTTGTGGCCGACGATGACGGAGTCGTGGTCGTGAAACGCGACATGGCCCGCGAAGTCGCTCAGGCGTCCGAAAAAAGAGTGGCCAAAGAAGACGCCACCAGAGCGAGACTCGCGAAGGGCGAATCGGGACTCGACGTCTATGGATGGCGGCAGAAACTCACCACTCTGGGTCTGGAGTATAAGCGCGCCGAAGGCGAGTGAGTCCGGCTGCGGGTCGACTCCACGTCAACGAACTTTGTCGGACGTTCGCGGATTTTACTCCGCGGGACCTTTAAACAAACCGACGTAGGCCGCCTTCCCGATGATGTGGCCTTGAATCGCTTTCATCACGTTGGCGCGCGTCTCGAACGGATCGGCCGTGGGGGTCACGTCGAGCTTGGTATCCAGCGCGTAAAGCTCAAACATATAGTGATGAAACGGACCGACGAAGCGCGCTCCTGGACCGCGGTACATGGGGCCCGAGGCGCTGATCTGATAGCTGCCGTCGGGGAGCGGCGATCCCTTGGATACGCCTTCGGGCAGGCCGGTTGAGGTGCCGGGGATGTTCCAAAGGACCCAGTGCGGTTGATCTTCCGATGTCTTGTTATGGGGATTCTCCATGTCGTGCATGTGGAGGAAGAAGGACTGCGTTCCGGCCGGCACGTTGATCCAGGTAATGGCGGGCGACAGAGCTTCGTCCGGCGCGTGGTTGGGAGCGAAGGTCGTGTACTTGATCGGAATCACGCCGCCGTCGGGGAATCCATCCACCGTCATCCGCATAACGGGCGCGGCGGGCGCTTTTTTCTTGGGCGCTTGCGCGGAGACGAGCGAAATCGTGGCGAGCAGAAAGCTCAAAGATAGAATCAGTCGCATTGGCCCACACTAGCACGACGGAAGCGGCGTAGGGGGGAATCTTGACAGGTCAACTCTCATTTGTAAATAACGGCGAGTGCGTCAAGGGCGTCGGACCGCTGGCCGCCAGGCTCTCCAACTTATTTCGCGCCGCGCGGTCCCGGCCTCTTCGTCAAGGAAACGCCTTTCCGCCCAGGTCGCAATTGCATGGAAAGGCAGTCATCAAGCCGCCGACATCAGTTTAGGCGGCCCGCGTGGTACGGCAAACGAAGTTTATTTCGCGTGACCCAACATAGCCAGGCGCCGTCCCGTTCCAAAAGTGGCCATCGTTCCCGGCCGCGCAGGGCAGGAAAACTCTATGGCGCTCTACGTGCGTCCACTTTGCAGTGAGTCTCTATGATAAATCACGCACTGCAGTTTTATATGCACGAAGGACCCGCGGTCTTCCGCATTGAATTAGCGGGACATCTGAACGAGGAAGGTGCACGCCGACTGGATCGGGAGTGGCGCACCGCGGCTTCGATCATCGGTGACCGAAGACGAATCGTAGACATGACGTTCGTCACAATTGTCGACGAGCACGGCCGCGCGTTGATGGGCCGGTGGCATCGGGAGGGGACGCGTTTCATCGCGAACTCGGAGGCTTCCTTTGCGCTGGCCGAATCGGTTCTTGGAGAAGATCCGATGAAACCTTGCGCGGAAGCCGGCGCGACAGCCGTCGAGGAGCATACCTGGCGTCCACTCATGATCTCTTCTCTTGTTCGCGCCGTCGCTCTTTCGTTCCTCGTCACGCTCCCGATCCCGCGTGGATCCCACGCCGCGACGCCGAACTCCGAAACGAGCGCCGCTTGGCAGAGTTATGTACCGCGAGCGGACGCGAATTTTCTCAACGCGCGGAACAGTCGGTCGGTTCTGAATTCCGAGCGACGCCGCGCCGGGAACGAAAGTTTGCACGGCATCGCGGCGTCTGCGAATCGCGGCGTCGTGCCGTTGCGCGGCGGAATCGTTGAGCGAAAGAGGAAAGGAAAGTAATCATGACGTCGCCTGCAAGTTTCGAGGATAAGGCCCTCATCGAAAATATCCTGGCCGGTCAAGTGGAGTGCTTTGCGGTGCTGACGAATCGTCACCTGCCCGCCATCCGAAAAAGGCTGTACCGCGTTGCCCCCAGGACCGTGGATCCCGACGACCTCATGCAAGAGGTTCTTTTAAAGGTCTGGCGCCATCTCTCGACGTTTCGGTCGCAATCGAGCTTTCGTACGTGGATGACGCGTGTGGCTGTGAATGAGGCGTTGTTGTCGCATCGCCGCGCGAAATGCAGGCCGATTTGCCGCCCGTCCGTCGATCTCAGCATTTTTGTATCGGCCTCTGAGTCGCCGCTCGATTCCGCAATCCGCTCCGAGGCGAATGACGTGGTGCGGAGCGCATTGTCAGGGCTCCCCGCCAAGTACAAGCAGATTCTCATTCTCCGGGAATTCGAGGAACGCCCGGAGCGTGAAGTGGCGCTCTTCCTTCAGGTAAGCGTCGGGGCGGTGAAGACGCGGCTGCGCAGAGCTCGGCTCATGCTTTTTGCCGAGCTGAGACGTACGTCGGACGTCCGGTTCCTACATTCTCAGAAGGTGAGTGCGCAGCTGGCCGCGCCGACCGGAGCGGCGCAGGGGGCAGAAGCATGATGCGACGATCATTACCGCGGCGATCCAGCGCCGTATGATCATCGAGGCCATACGCTCGCGAGACACGCGTTACGATTCGGACGCGTCTCATGGGGCTCGCCACATTAACGATTGTGGAGCGTGCCGTACAAACCGGCGAGCCCGACGCCGATTAGCCGCTGACCGGCCGAATCTCTTATGTGCGATGCCTTATAACCTCGAGAAAGGCATCGCGCGCGCGGATTTCCGCCCTGATCACGCAACTTCTCGGGGCGTGTGGACTTGTAAATAAGAGCTGCTCGCTTGACGAAACCAGGCCGGCTGATTCATGTTTTTGGCAAGCAGGCCGAGCACACGGTCCGGGCTGCCGAGGTCCGCCCATCCGGAGCCGGAATCCCGAAGCACTAAGAGCCTTTTCGCCTGCCGGCTCAGAATATCGCGTGAGAAGTCGACGTTCGGCAACTGCGCGTAGGTAGATGCCAGCTCGTCATCGGCCAATCCGCGCGTCACGGAGAGAACCACTTCGGGCACCTCCGAGCAGAGCAACTCGAGGAATGTAGCCGCGCTGCCGATGGTGACGAAAGTATTCCAGAGGCAACCGCTCTGTAAAAGAGCCCGCGCCTGAGGCAGCGCCGGCTTTTCCCAGAATCGATTGACCCGGCGGAGTGGCCTGGCTTGGGTTTCAAAAACAGCTGGCCCCGGCTCGATCCAGCCATACTCCGTTTCCGCGCACTCGGCCTCGGTCCTGAAATGTTCGCCAAGTTCATCGTCCTTCCCACGAAGCGCTTTTCTAGCCCGCCACCTCGAAAATGATTTCCAGTTCAACCGGGGTCCCGAGCGGAAGGCTTGCAACGCCATACACAAGACGAGTTGGGTTCTTTTCTTTTCCGAAAACATCTTGCAGCAATTCGGACGCGCCGTCAGCGACCTTCGGATGGTCACGAACATCTCCCGAAGTCGCCAGCGAGACGCCCAGCCGCACAATGCGTGTCACCATATCGAGCGACCCAAGGTACTGGCGAGCGACAGCCAGGGCATTGATCGCCGCGAGGCGGGCGGCGTCGCGCGCCTCCTCCACATTCAGTTCCGCGCCAAGGCGCCCCACGAATTTGGCGCTCCGGCCCTCTGTCGGAAGCATGCCCGTCAAGAAGAGTAGATTGCCTGTCCGCACCGCCTCGGCGTAGACCCCAAACGGCGCGGGCGGAGCCGGCAGTTCAATAGCAAGTTGCTTTAAACGGCCCTCCGCGCTCTCCGCGTCACAACCGGCTGGAGATGCTTCCAGAATGGTTTTCATCCGCTCCCCCCGTTCTTCGTTCTCAGATCGTCTTGAAATCACCCGCCAGATGTTCGATCCCCAAACGCGCGTAGTATCGCGCGTCGATGGGCTTTTCGGGTTTGATCAGGCTCCACGCTGTGTTCTTCAGGTCATCCGTCGGGCAACGCACAGCCAGAAACCCTGCACCGTGCCGAGCGTCTTTCAGATCTTGATCGGCAAACTCCTGTTCGGTCGCGAAGAATCGCGAAAGCGCCTGCATCACGAAGCCGGCCAGACTTATCTCGTCTTTGTCGAATTCCAATACGGCCTTGCCGTCGGCGGCGATGGCATCCGATGACGCGAAGCCCGCGTTCCATAATTGATGGACCGCAGCTTCAGCGTCCGACGGATGCCGGAAGACCGCGATCAGTTGATGCGTGGGATAGAACACACCGAACTTCATACCGGACGTCTTGAAATAATCCTCGAGTTCGTTCATCTCATGCTCCTTTTGCTCTTCCCGATCGGTCGCTTGCCCTTGCTACCACTTCCCGTTATGGGCCCCCGCGTCCACGTGCAGCACTTCTCCTGTGACATGACGAGCTTCCGTCAGATAGACGATCGCGTCGACAATGTCGGCAACATCGGGTATCTCACCCATCGGAGAAAGGCTTCGCAGAAAGTCCTTGGAATCGTTGGCGTGCATGGGCGTATCCACAACCCCGGGAGCGACGGCGTTGAACCGTATTCCGTCCTTCGCGTACTCCATGGCGAGACTTCGTGTCATCGCCTCGAGCCCGCCTTTCGTGACCATGGCGAGCGAAGCGCGAATGCCGGCGATGGGATGCTCGACCATGGCGCTGCTCACACAGGTTACGCTCCCACCGCTTTTTTGCTTCAACATTTGCTTGACGGCAAGTTGGGTGATGTAGAGGTAGCCCTGCAGGTTCGTCCTGGACAGCTTTTCGAAATCCTCTGTCGTATAGTCAGTGAACGGTTTGGCGAAATAGATGCCCGCGTTATTGACGACCCCATCGATCGAGCCAAAACTCTCCATTGCCTTCGAAGCGATCTCGTGAGCCGTCGAAGGGTCGCCAATGTCGCCTTGGACCACAGCCAGGCTATCCGTCGCCGCGAAGGTGGACGCTGTGATGCTGAGTGAATTCGCGACTACGTTATAACCCCGCCCGATGAAGGCATTCGTGACGCCGGCGCCGATTCCTTTGGCCGCGCCAGTCACAATCATCGTCTTGCGTTTCGTCTGCATTGTTTTCACCGGCTCCTTCTCGTTCGGGCAGCGCTGCATGCACCTACGACACATGCAATGGAGAGGCCATCGCCAAAGCACTGAAAGCCCGCAGGCCGGCGGGCCGAATCAGACATAGACGTCCGCCATGCGAGTCGACAGTTCGACGGACAGTCATGCGGGCGGACGCGCTCTTCGTCTTGGCTTGACCAACTTGCGGATCCGTCCGGCGCTCTTATCCGTAGGAGTTATCGAGCGCAGCTCCCACTGGCTAAGCAGCCTTCCGGGCCGCGAGCACTTCCATGAGGGCCCTAGCCGCCGAAGCCGGATTGTGGCCCGTCACGACTCGGGCCTTGGATCACCCTCGAAGCGGCGTCCTACTCGCGCAGCCTCTTCGGACCGCTCACGTACGGATTCCCCCGCTCGTAGAAGCGCAGTTTTCGATCCACGTTGCGCGTCAGACCAATGCGGACACTTTCGCCAATGGGGCCGGTCTTCTGCGTGGTCGTCGCGAGCCAAAGCGCACCGGCGGCGCACAGATCCAGGCCGTTCTGCGTGAAATCGATCTGCATGGCTTGGGCCAATCGGCCCGGCCCCCGGGCTAAATCGAGCAGGCTTGCCCCGCCGCGGAAACGCTCCATTCGATCGATTCCCTGGAGCGGTTCGAGGGCGCGCAGGAGCACTCCCGCCCCGATTCCGACCGCCTCGCTTGTCACGTTCAGCATGAACGACGAACCATAGGCGAAATACACATAAGCGTGTCCGGGCCCAAGAAATAGGGAGGCATTGCGTCGCGTCTCTCCGCGGAAGGCGTGTCCCGCGGAATCACCGACCGGATAAGCCTCCGTCTCGACGATCCGCCCGCTGAGCCTGCCATCCTCGGTATCGTGGATCACCACTTTGCCAATCAAGTAGCGTGCGAGTTCCACTGTATCGACCGGGAGCTCCGCTCGACGAAGACGACGAAGGCGTATCGCCTCGTCTGCGCGTTTCATTTCTCTCTGCACTAGTGTAGTGCGCCCTCTCCCGTTGAAAGCGGCTGGACTTTGCTGAGCATTGTCGGGATCAGTTCCGAAACGGTCGGGTAGATGCAAGCGAGGGGCCGCGCTGTCCCAGGGATCGCAAGTTGCGGCCGGATGGACGCTAACGGTTTAAAGATCTTCCATCTTCGTCGACAGTCGGTTATCGGTGTCAGGTGGATGGCTTTGCCGGCGTTCCAGGCAATGAGTGAACACTTCGGCGGGCCGTAAGCGCCCGGATTTCGGCTGATATCGCGTTCTTGCACACGATAATTCGGGCTGGTTCGTGAAATGCAGTACAAGTCCCATGACCGCGCAAACACCAGCACTCCATCGAACTTTGATAGCGGACCTTGCGGACTTGAACCGAGCGAGTGACTGTCTTGCCACCAGATATCGTGCCGTGCGGTCGGTGACCCGTTCGCTCGCGGCACGAACTTCCGCCGAGGATCAGATGGTGCAATCGTGCCCGGAGGCTAGTCCGATGAAGTGGCATCAGGCGCACACAGCCTGGTTTTTCGAGACGTTCGTGCTGCGCCCTTTCCTTGCGGATTACCAGGCCTTCCGTGAACCGTTTCGGCGGCTGTTCAATAGCTACTACAACTCACTTGACGAGCAGCCTCCCGAGAAGCACTTGCGCGCTTCGTTTTCGCGTCCGTCGCTCGATGAGGTCATCGCATTTCGTGCACATGTCGACGAAGCGATGGAAAAGCTCTTCGCGGGTCCCGTTCATGACGACGCGGCGCGACGCATCCTGTTGGGCATCAACCACGAGCAGCAACACCAGGAATTAATGCTCACGGATATTAAGCATGCCTTCTTCTCAAATCCACTGCGGCCGGCGTACCACGCCATCCCGTTCGCGCGAGAACTCGACTTTTCTCCGCCGGATGTTACATGGCACTGCTTTCCTGGCGGGGTGACGGAAATCGGCTACCCGATCGATTCGACGAACTGCCTCGACTTTTGCTTCGATAACGAAACTCCGCGCCACAAAGTTTACGTGGAAGCCTTCGAGATCGCGAACCGCGGCGTCACGTGTCGTGAGTACCTCGAGTTTATGTCCGACGGCGCATACGGACGCCCCGAGTTTTGGCTCTCCGAGGGCTGGGAAGTGATGAGGAAACAGGAGTGGCGGGCGCCACTCTACTGGGAGCATGATGCCGCGGACAGCACCGGCTGGCGCGTCTTCACCCTCCGGGGCGGGCACGTGCTTTCCGCGTTGCTCGATACGCCCGTGTGCCATGTAAGCTTTTTTGAGGCCGACGCGTTCGCGCGCTGGCGAGGCTGCCGCCTTCCTACAGAAGCGGAGTGGGAACTTGCCGGGGACGGGCGTCGGATTCACGGAAACTTACTCGATAGCGGAAGGCTCCATCCCGCCGTCGCGTCCGGCGATGCGCTTGGCCAACTCTTTGGGGATTCGTGGGAATGGACAGCCAGTCCCTACACGGGCTATCCGGGATACAAGCCTCTTCCCGGCGCCCTAGGCGAGTATAACGGCAAGTTTATGTCCGGCCAGATGATTTTGCGCGGCGGATCCTGCGTAACGCCCGCGACTCACTTACGCACCACCTACCGTAATTTCTTTCAGCCGGCGACGCGGTGGCAGTTCACAGGAATTCGTTTGGCCGCTTAAGGGGTCTCAAATATGAATACAACGACCGATGATCAGACATTCGAAGCGATAGGCCTCGCTCCTTTGGACACGCGCGAGGCGCTGATCGATGAGGTTCGGCGCGGCCTGCTCAAACGTCCGCGATCCCTTGTTCCGTGGATGCTCTACGATACCGAGGGTTCATGCCTCTTCGAGTGCATTACGACGCTGCCGGAATACTATCCGACGCGCGTCGAGCGTGACATTCTCGCGGACTATGCCGAAGCGATGATCGCAGCGACTGGTTGTGACGACTCGCGGCCCCTGCGCCTGCTGGAGCTGGGCGCGGGGACGGCCGCCAAAACCGGTATTCTGCTGGAAGCGGCGACGCGTTCGCGAAACGAAGTAATTTACATTCCGGTCGATGTCTCGTCGGATGCACTGGATCAGGCGTGTGACGGCATCGGTTGCCTGTTGCCGGATGTGCGGCTGCAGCCGATGGTAGCGAACTACGTCACTCACCCGCCGCGGCTGGACCGGTTCCCTGGGACCACGCTCGCGATGTACATCGGTTCGAGTATTGGCAACTTCTCGCCGGAGGAGGCTCGTACGATCCTTCGTAATCTGAGATCTCAGCTGAGAGCCGGCGATGCGCTGCTGTTGGGTACGGATATGGTGAAAGACGAGGCGACTCTCGTGCGAGCGTATGACGATGAAGCGGGCGTGACCGCGGCCTTCAATCTGAATATCCTCCATCGCCTGAATCGGGAACTCGGCGCGAACTTCGATACCGGCTGCTTCCGGCATCGGGCGCGCTGGAATCGCGTGGAATCACGCATGGAAATGCACCTGGAGAGTACGCGCCATCAGTGCGTCCATATCCCGGCCGCACAACTTAGCGTTCCATTCGCAGCGCTTGAAACCATCCATACCGAGAACAGCTACAAATTCACTCGCGATGCCCTCGGCGACTTGTTGGATGATGCGGGCTTTACGATCCAGCGGACGTGGATGGATCCACAACAGTGGTATGCGCTTACGCTCGCTGGCCTTTCGTAATCGCAGTCAGTGTGCCGCGACTGACATCGGCGGCGTCTCGCGTTTAAGTTATGCCGGACAAGCGGCCGTCTCCTCAACAGCTCACGGCGGCACGGCGCTGTTCATCCGCGAAGCGCTGAGCGGGACGCGCCCTCAGCGGCCGGCGTGTCTCAATTCCAAGCTTTCGCATCTTGTAAATTAGCGTTGTACGTGGCAATCCAAGCCGATTGGCAGCTCCCTCCTGCCCTCCGATCAACCAGTTGGTTTGCTTCAATGTTTCGAGGATATGCTCCCGATCGGCGTCGGCTAGCGTGCGTGAAGCGCTCTCCGAGCTTGGCTTCACCGTCTGCTTCAAGTCCAGCGGCAGACGGAGCACGGACCCGGGCGAAAAAAGCACCGCGCGCTCGATGAAATTCTGTAGCTCGCGAATATTACCCGGCCAGTCGTGCGCTTTGAGGACGGAGATCACTTCATCGGGAATCAAATCGATGGGTTTATGGAGCGAGGCGGCGAACCTTGCCACGAAGAACTCCGTTAACGGCACGATGTCCTGAACGCGTTCGCGCAACGGAGGCAGGCGAATTGGAATTACGTGCAACCGGTAGAACAAATCGGCGCGAAACAGCTTCTTGGCCACGAGTTGCTCCAGATCCTGGTTGGTTGCCGCCACCACCCGCGCGTTGACGCGAACGGTCTGGCTGCTGCCCAGGCGCTCGAATTCCCTCTCTTGCAGGGCGCGTAGGAGCTTGGGCTGAAGCTCCAACGGCATGTCGCCTATCTCGTCCAGAAAGAGCGTGCCCCCATCCGCCATCTGAAATCGTCCTTTGGTTTGCGTCCACGCGCCCGTGAAAGCGCCTCTTTCGTGGCCGAACAGTTCGCTCTCTAACAAAGTACTTGGAATCGCTGCGCAGTTCAGAGCCACGAAATTATTGTTTCGGCGAGGGCTGGACTCATGGATGGCTCTTGCAATTAGTTCTTTTCCCGTGCCCGTTTCACCTTGGATCAACACAGCGGAGTCCACGGGTGCGACCCTCGCCACGTCTGTCAGCAATGCCAGGAAATTCGGACTGGATCCGATCAAATCTAAAGTAGTCATAGCTTTACTCCTTTATGATTGCGAGATGTGTTCCGGTTTTTCCTTGAATCGAAACCAACCCGCGCTAACGTCTCGGCGCTTTGTCTCGCGTTGCAAAAGCTGATCGCGTGAAATCAGCATGATCTTCCTCGACGAAGTTGATGAACTACCGGCAGAAATTCAGATTGCTGTTTTGGTTCTTAGCGTTCAGTGGCGCGGCACCGTGCACGTCCCACGAAGATCCGTGAAATTGCCCACGGCCTGGCGTGGCTATCATCCCGGTGACCGCATCATTATGCCCGCCGTTCTCCGCATTGAACGTCACAGCCGCGTAGCCGGCCGGGTCCATCAGGCTCTCCATAGACTCTCGAACTCGCGGATCATCCTCCACCGCCGCCACAATATGTCTCTCGACGTTTTGCATTACAAGAACATCTCCAGACGCAGCTTGAGCATAGTCGTAAAGGGCGAAAGGGACAATTATAGGTTTATTTATGCGGGAACCAAGTGCGGATCATCTCGAGATCATCGCTGCGAAGATTTTCTGATTGGCGGGCGGTCTTCGAGTTCACTCGTCGCATGAGGGGCGACAAACTCAGGAGGCTACCGTCGTCGAGACGCCAAAATGGGTAAGGCGGACGGGTTTGGGGAGAGGCCGTCTATTTCTCACCAGAATTGGTCAGTGCCGATTGGATGATCTTGAGAAGGTCCGCGGCATCGAACGGTTTATAGAGAATATCGACGGCGCCTTCGCCGAGAGCTGTCTGTCGAACTTTCGCATCCTGATGCGCC
This sequence comes from Terriglobia bacterium, assembly GCA_963765085.1. Classification (GTDB taxonomy): domain Bacteria; phylum Acidobacteriota; class Terriglobia; order Bryobacterales; family Bryobacteraceae; genus Palsa-187. Next base: position 24,628 of record CAVXVL010000066.1, read on the forward strand.
GATATTAGAATCACCGGCAACGTCGGACGCTGAAGCCTGATGCGGCGCTGCAACTCGATACCATCCATTCCGGGCATCCGAAAGTCGGTGATCACGCAGGTCGCCACCGCGAGCGCTCCCGATTGCAGGAACTCCTCGGCGGTGGGGAACACCATCGGTTTGTATCCTGCTGATTCCAGCAGGCTTGCCACGGACTCCCGGATTCGAAAATCGTCGTCTACCGCCGCTACGATCGGTATCACTTCGTTTGCCACTGTGCCTACCGCCCCAGATACCGCAATCTTACCGGCAATGTCACTCGATGGCCATTATAGGTTTATTCAGACGGTTCCAGCGGCGCGGGCGATTCCGAGTCTATCGGCCATTCTTACAAGCTCCGCCAGCGATTTCGCGGCCATCTTCCGCATGATTTGCCCCCGGTGAACCCCAATCGTGATCTCGCTGGTACCCAGGTCGGCGCCCGTCTGTTTGTTGGCGAAGCCCGCGACCACGAAGGGAAGAACTTCCCGTTCGCGGGGAGTGAGAAGGTTGTAGCGTTTCTGCAACTCGGCGAGTTCCGATCGTTTCCGCCGCGCGATTCGATCCTGATCGATGGCGGCGTGAATCGCTCGAAGCAGTTCCTGATCGTCGAAGGGCTTCGCAAGGAACTCAATCGCGCCGGCCTTGATGGCGCGCACGGAAGAAGGGATATCGCCATGCCCTGAGATAAAGACGATCGGCGGAGTCTCTCCGGCCAACAACTGCTGCTGGAGTTCCAGTCCGCTGGTACCCGGAAGTTGCAGGTCCAGTACGAGGCATCCGGGAGCGTCCGGCCTTTCGAATTCCAGAAATTCCGCCGCCGAGCCGAAGACGGCAAATGGAAGCCCTGCCGACGAAAGGAGGCTGGACAGCGCTTCGCGCACGCGATGGTCGTCGTCCACAACGAAGACAAAAGGGTTCTCGGGGTTCATGACGCTACGCTCGCACCGGAAGGGTAAAAGAGAAGGTGGTGCCTACGCCTTCACCGGATGCGGCCCACAGCCGGCCCTGATGGGCATCGATGATAGAGCGGCAAATCGCTAACCCCATGCCCATTCCGTTATCTTTCGTCGTAAAGAACGCTTCGAAGATTCTGTCCGGATCCTTCAGGCCCGTGCCGAAATCCCGCACTTCGACCAAGACGGTTTCAGGACTGGGCCGTTTGGAACAAATGAACAGTTTTTTGGGACGATCCACGACCGATTCCATGGCTTCGATCCCGTTCAGAAGCAGATTGAATACGACTTGCTGCAACTGCACGCGATCGCCCGCTACCGGCGCCAAACGCTGACCCAGGTCGGTCTCCACGGCGACGCGCTTTCTCGCCGTCTCGCCCGTCAGCAGGTGGAGCACTTCGCCGATGACCTCATTCACGTCGAGGTCGATTTTCTCAACGGCTGCCTGCTTAAAGAGCGCGCGGATGCGCCGCACGACTTCTCCAGCCTCCTTGCCGTCACGAACAATTCTTTCGGCGGCTTCGTGCGCCTTGGTTATTCCTGGAGGCTGGGCCGCCAGCCAGCGGAGACAGGCCTGCCCGTTGGTTACCACGGCAGCCAGAGGCTGGTTCACTTCGTGTGCGATGGCGGCGGCAAATTCGCCAACCGTAGCGGTCTGTATCGCTCGCGACAGCCGCGCCTGGCTATTGCGCAGGGCCTCCTCCGTGTTCTTCCGGTCGTCGATATCGATCAGCAATCCGTACCACCGAGCCACTCCGCCGTCACCGTCGCGGGCGGCCTGGCCGAGCGCCTGAAACCATCGGTAGGCGCCATCGAATCGGCGGAGCCGGCATTGTGCTTCGAGTGGCTGGCCGGTTGTGACCGCATGCGTCCACGCTTGCGCGGTCGACTCAACATCATCGGGGTGGAGGAGACTAGCCCAGCCTAGCTGCGCCCAGACGTCGGGGCTCGTGCCGGTATAGTCCAATAATCTCTGATTCAGGTAGTTCAGTTCGCCGTCCGGAGCCGCGCACCAAACCAGGCCGGGAATCGCATCGATCATCAAGCTAAGATTGCGTTCGCTCACCCGCAGCGCTTCCTCCGCCTGCTTCCGCTGACTGATATCGCGGATGAATCCCGTAAACACCCGATCATCGTTGTTGGCGATTTCCCCGAACGAAACCTCAACCGGGAACTCGTCTCCACTTTTGCGAAGGCTAATCAACTCGATGCTTTGCCAGTTCAGGTGCCGGCGACCGGTTTGCTGGTAGCGCTTCAGGCCCGCCTCGTGCAAGTTCCTCAGGTATTCCGGCATAAGCATGGTCAGCGGTTGCCCGATCAACTCCGATGGCTCGTAACCGAAGATTCTTGTGGTTGCGCGATTGGCGAGCAGGATGGTGCCTCCGTGGTCGATACTCACCACCGCGTCGCTCGCGGCTTCGACCACCACACGATGGAATTCTTCCCCACGCCGCAGCTCTTCGTTGGCCGCAGCGAGTTCCGCGGTGCGCTGAGCGACCCGCAATTCGAGTTCGCTCGCGACGCGTCTCTGTTCGCTGAGGAGCCGCGCCCCCTGCAGCCCAATGGACGCCTGATTCGCGGCGACGCTCAGAATCAGTCTCTCCGTTTGCAGCGGGAAACTCGCCCGCTCCGACCCCGCGATGATTTCGCCGATTTCACCCTGCAGTCCCAATCCCAGGGGCACGATGGAGATGTCGCGGCCCCCGATCCGGTTCCGGATGAGTGGAGGCCGCTCGAGACGCCCGGCGCCCAGCCAGTGTTTGAATACGTCGCGGATCTCGTGCGATTGCGCGGTCTGTTCTTGCGACCGGGCGAAGCGAACCACCTCGGTGGGCGCCTGGCCGACCGCGTCCTTCAATCGTACATAGACGAGGTCAAGCTCGAGCATGCGCAAAAGCGCGTCGAGCAAGGTGTTAACAATTTGGGATGGCTCATAGCCGCTCCACATCGCAGGAAGGGCTAAAAGGCTGACCAGATCATTATTGCAACGCTGAAGCCGCTTGATTTCCTCTGCAACATCTCCGGGTTGCACTTCCATGTCTCAGCCCGTCGCCTGTGAGCGGCGAGCAGCCCGCCGTTGGCGAAATTCCTGCAGGAACTCTTCCGGCGGTATATAAAAAGGATTCCGCTGAAGGATACCGCCGACGATGACCATCGGATGCGTCCGCATGATGTCAATCACCGCGTCGCCTCCAAACTGGCCCAGATGGTAAGTGCAGATGACGGCGTCGTCGTGGCGGCGCCACACGTCATTCACACGCGACTCGAACTCAATCACGTCGTCGACGTGAGATCGATCTTCAACCGCCCAGTCCATACGGCAACAAATGCGACTCAGCGGAAATCCTCCCGTGACGTTTCCGCTGGCCAGTTGCTCAAACACCTGCAGCATTCGATCCTGATCGAAGCGGCCATCGGGAAGGTAGACTTCGTTGTTCACCCGGAGGTCCAGTTGCCCGCTCTGCTGCGCTGCCGCCGGGTCGATGCCCGCGGCGGACAGGCGTTGGAGATGGTCCTGACGTTGGTGCGGGTTCAGGACATGAACGGCTTTCTCGCCAGATTTCAACCCGTCCTTTATGAACGGAAGCAACACGCGATATTCGTCGTCGTCGTTGTTGAAAAACGCGCAGACGTGACGGGTTTCGCCAAGTTGCGATCCGGCTAGGGAAATGGGTGCGGGGAGGCTATTCATGGCCTATTCCTCCTATATCGGGTATTGTACAACGCTGGTCTGATAAGGCCGCCGCCAGTGCGCTCATCGATCTCCGAAATCGAGGTAACGCCTTTGTCCTCTTCGGGGGTTCGCGATGCTGATCGATGGTGATAACTATGCGCCATCAATGGTCAAATTTCTCAACCAGTTCTCACGCAAGTGCAAAGGGCATGACGAAGCTCAGAATGAATATCTCAGAAACCTCTTTGTGTCCTTCCTTTATGCATGCGCGGATTTACCGGATGATGCCTTCCTGAACAAACGAAACAAGAGATTCAACATAGCTCTCTACGAAGCGGTCTTCACAGCGACGAATCTCAGCGCTTTTAGGGAGAGGCGAGAGATTAGGGGGAACGTGAACGCCGAACAGGTAGCGACGCTGGAAATGGACCCCGAATTCACGAAAGCGTCTCTCGAAGGGACGACGCGAACAACGAACGTCGAAACCAGACTTCGGCGGGCGAAAGAGATCATCGCAGCCCTCTAACGCTATGGCGTCCGATGTAGACCGAATTCATAGGGAGTTTACGGATCTGATCGATTTTCTGGCCAGCAACGGCGAAGTGTCACTTCGGTCGTCCGCCGATGACGCATTTCGGAAAGTTTTGACGATCAGTGCTGCCAGTTATTTCGAGCACGTCCTGACGGGAATTGTAATGGACTTTGTGGAGGAGACGGTTTCATCAGAGACGATGGTGACGGCGCTAGTGAAGAACCGAGTCGTCAGTCGGCACTACCACACATGGTTCACATGGGATGCCAAGAACGCGAACGGGTTTTACGGCATGTTCGGTGACGGCTTCAGAGCCCACATGGCTACGCCGGATCTCGATAAAGCGGTCAAAGCTTTCTTAGAGCTGGAGGAAGGGCGAAACATGTTGGCGCATCAAAATTTCGTCGCCTTCGCGATGCAGAAGACATCGGACGAAATCTTCAAGCTGTATCAGGATGCAATGCCGTTCATTGAAAGTGTGCGCACCGAGTTGCGGGCCTGCTCCCAGAAACTCAAGCCTCCGCCACCTTTTGCCGCACCAGCAGACCTTCCCGCGCCGGCTGCCCCTGCGGCGCCTATCGTACCGGCAGAGTAGGCGGTCCAAGAAGGCATCGGACGCTGCTCCCGAGGACTTCACCCTTGGGGTCGAGTCGGCGAACCGCCAGAGCCCCGTAATTCAGGCACTTGCCACGAAGAATCAGAGGACCTCGTGCGCCTCGGGCAACAACGGCAATCTGCAATCGCAAATCATAGGCCTGCCCGGAGGCACGAATCTTGCCCAAACCTACAGTTACGACAAGTTGAACCGGATTACCAGTGCAGTCGAGGGGAGCAGCGCCTGGACGCAGAGCTACGGGTACGATGCCGTCGGGAATCGCTGGGTGTCGTCAACCTCTAGCAATCTCCCGCAACCGACGCAGGAAACGCCGACCAGCGCCAGTTGGTATTCTTCTCCCGTGGCGAATCGCATCAACACGTGGACCTACGACGCCGCTGGGAATGTCCTCCAAGTCGGTGGCATGACGCGGAGCTTTACTTATGATGCGGAGAACCGACAGGTCACGGCTTGCATCAATTGCCAGAATAACGTGCCGAACGCCACCTATTTGTATGACGGCGCGGGACGGCGAGTAGAGAAAGTTTCCGGCGGCGTGACCACGGTCTACGTCTACGACGCGTTCGGCAACCTGGACGCGGAATATTCTCGCAAACTCCTACAAGCCCCTGCGGCACGACGACGTGCTATCTTGTGACT
>CAVXVL010000067.1:0-45113 GCA_963765085.1 Terriglobia bacterium
GGACAGGTAACACTCGGCTCGGAAGTCCTGAAAGCGTCCGCCAAGAAACTACGGCGGTTATACAACGGAAAGATCTTGGCGGGTTTCGCCGGCTCGACGGCCGACGCCTTCGCGCTATTCACGCGTTTCGAAACCAAACTGGAACAATATAACGGAAATCTTCCGCGCTCCGTGGTCGAGCTCGCGAAGGACTGGCGCACCGATCGCATGCTGCGCCATTTGGAAGCGCTGCTGGTGGTGGCCGATCCGACGAATACTTACATTGTCAGCGGCAACGGCGACGTGATCGATCCCGATAATGAAATTGCCGCGATCGGCTCGGGCGGACCGTTCGCCAAATCGGCGGCGACGGCGCTCGTCGGAAAATACCAAACTTGTGCGCGCGCGAGATCGTCGAAAAATCCATGATGATCGCGGCCAAAATCTGCATCTACACGAATGAAAATCAATGATCTACGAGGAACTTGGCTGAATGGTGATTTATCTTCCCGCCCAGTCCGCTGACGACGAGCCCGTGCTGGACGAACTAACGCCGCGCGAAATCGTCCGCGAACTGGATAAATACGTCATCGGGCAGGCCGACGCGAAAAGGCCGTCGCCATCGCGCTGCGCAACCGCATTCGCCGCCAGAAGCTCGATCCGGAAATGGCCGAAGAGGTGATGCCCAAGAACATCCTCATGATCGGGCCGACGGGCGTCGGCAAAACGGAATTCGCGCGGCGTCTGGCAAAGCTTGCGAATTCGCCGTTTCTCAAGGTCGAAGCCAGCAAGTTCACGAAGTCGGCTACGTCGGCCGCGACGTCGAATCGATGATCCGCGATCTGGTGGAGATCGCGATCGACATGGTTCGCGAAGAACGGCTCAGCGAAGTCGGCGAGCGCGCGGAACGAAATGCGGAAGAGCGGTTGCTCGATCTGCTGATGCCCGCCGCAGCGCCGGAAGCGGCGCGGAAAGCGCCGAGCGCACGCGCGAGAAACTGCGCGAGCGGCTGCGCGCCGGGAAACTTGACGATCGCATAGTGGAAGTGGACGTCAAAGAGCGCGGTCCGACGTTCGAAGTCTCCACGCACGGCGGCATGGAGGAGATGGACATCAATCTCAAGGATGTGCTGCCGGGTTGTTCGGCGGACGAACCCGCAAGCGCAAAATGCGCGTCGGCGAAGCCTGGATTATCTGGTCCAGGAAGAAGAGCAGAAGCTGGTCGATATGGACCAGGTGACGCGGGTCGCCATCGAACGCGTGGAGCGCAGCGGCATCATCTTCCTGGATGAGATCGACAAGATCGCCGGGCGCGAAGGCGGGCATGGTCCCGACGTCAGCCGCGAAGGCGTGCAGCGCGATATTCTGCCGATCGTCGAAGGCACCACCGTCAATACGCGCTACGGCTTCGTGCGCACGGATCATATTCTGTTCATCGCGGCCGGCGCGTTCCACGTTTCGAAGCCCAGCGATCTGATTCCCGAACTGCAGGGGCGTTTCCCGATCCGCGTGGAGCTGAAATCGCTCACCGAGGACGATTTCATCCGCATTCTGAAAGAGCCGAAGAACGCGCTGATCAAGCAGTATCAGGCGCTGCTCGATACCGAGGGAATCAAGCTGACGCTTCACCGAAGACGCCATCAGGAGATCGCCTCCTTCGCCGCGCGTGAATGAATCCACCGAGAATATCGGCGCGCGGCGTCTGCACACGATTCTCGAAAAACTGCTGGAGGAGGTTTCCTTCGACGGTCCGGACCTGAAGAAGAAGACCGTCAAAGTGGACGCGGCTTACGTGCGCAAGCAGCTCGCCGATATCGTCAAGGATCAGGATCTCAGCCGGTACATTCTGTGAGAATTCCCTGCTGAGACGATGGCGCCCGTGAAATCCGCGTTCGTCGTCTTGATTGCTTTGTTCGCCGCCGGATGCGGCTATATCGGCGATGTGCGTCCTCCCACGCTCGATGTTCCGATCCGCATCGTCGATTTGCGGGCCGCCGAATTCGGGGATAAGATCGCGGTCGAATTCACGCTGCAGCCTTTGACGACCGAGGGGCTCGCGCTGAAGAACGTTCGAGCCGTCGAGCTCCGCGTGAACGCGGGGACCGATCAGATGATTCAGATTCCACCGAAAGACCCCAGTGCTTTTGCGTTCGATACGCCCGCTGCTCCTTTCGTCGGGAAGCATGTGATCTCCGGCGGCGCGCGCGATCGGGCCAAAAGGAAAGCCTTCCGAGTGGTCGAACCTCGTGGTGATGGATGTGCAGGCGCCGCTCGCCAGACCCACCGATCTGGTCGCGGCCAATTCGCCGAAGGGCGTCCATCTCACCTGGAAAGATAACGCGCCGCATTACCAGATTTACCGCGCGTCGCCCGGAGGAACTGCCGATGCCGATCGGCGAATCGGACACTGTCGAGTACGACGACGCGACGGTCGCGATGGGCACGATGTATGGCTATCGCGTGCAGGCGATCAGCGGAATTCAGCATCAGAGCGAGGTTTCCGCCGAGGCCAGGTGACGCCGGAAGACGTGTCCCGCCCGCCGTTCCCACCGAATTATCGGCGGTGCCCGGCGTCGGGGCCGTCGAACTGGTGTGGCAGCGAAACACCGACGAAGACTTCGCCGGCTATAACGTATTTCGCGCGCCGGCTAGCGGAGAGTTCGAAAAGATTGCGGGTCCAATCGATGCTCCGGCGTATAGCGATCGCGCCGTAGAGGCGGGGAAGACCTACCGCTATGAGGTGAGCGCCGTCGATCGTACGGGGAACGAAAGCGCGCGACGGCTCCGGTCGAAGTCGCCGCGCCCTAACGATTTCCAGCCGACTTGTGAACGGTGCACCGTCGGTCGTTAGGCCGTGGCTTCGCTCTCGATCGCCTTCCCGGCGTTTTTCCAGGCGTTCCGCGCGTACCAGGCGACGATCAACAGCACGACGGCTCCTCCGCCATTCGCGATCGCATCCACGCTCATCAGGCCTTTCGCGCCCCAATGCTTATAGCCGAGGCCGTCGAAGTAGGTCATGTAGCTGATCGGGAGATTGCCGCTGGCCCCCAGTACGGAATACGAAGTCCCAGCTGCGTGCTGCCGGTGGCCCAAGACTTCGAGCACCAGCGCGGTGAATACCGCGTATCCCACGCCCACGGCGATCGAATAACCCGCATACCCAACTCCGAAGGTGAACGCCGTCGCCGGCGCCAGCGCCATATAGATCGCGAACACGGCGGACAGCCCGCCCGCTACTGCGTAGGCTGCCATGCGATTCATCCGATCCGCTGCGTAGCCGCCCATAAACGCGCCGGCTGCGGAAAGCAATCCTCCGGCGATGCCCGTGATCCATAGCACCTCGCTATCGGGCGCGTGATAATCCGGACCTACGCTCGAAATCAGATTTGCGACCGCACCACTCGTGACGGGCGAGAGAAAAAATAGGAGTCCGATCAGCGCGCGAGGCGACCAGAATACGGCACGGAGATCCCCCAGCAAGGGCCCGAAGATGCCTTGATCGACCGTGGTCCCGACTGCGAGCGATTCGCTAATAGCGTTTCCTGGATGACAGGCGCGCCGATCACGGGCGCAGCCACTAAAAAGAATACTGCGATGGAAAGCCACGGAAGGCTCACCATGCCGGCGATCCACAGCGCCACACCGCCCCCTAGCGCCCCTCCGCCGAGATTCCCCGCGTTCAGCCAGCCGCTCGCCCGTCCTCTCATCGTCGGCGAAAGCCTGGAAAGAAGCGTTCCATTGGTGGTCGAGATCAGACTGCTCGCGCAACTCCCGAGAAAAAGAAGCGCGGTGAGCACCGTAAGCGATTTGCCGGAGAGCAGCGTCGCAACCGCGCAGCATAATCCGGCGCCGGTTGCGCCGATCAGGAACCAGGTCTTCCGCCGCAGTCCGAAATCGACCACCGGAGAATAGATGAAATACCACACCGCCGGGACTGTTGCGATCGCTACGATTTCGGCGATGCGATCCACGGGTACGCCGTGCTTGCGCAGGACGAACGGCATCAGGATGGTGATGATCGCGTTGGAAATCCCATAAGGCAGCCCGAGCAGGCCGAAGAGCCAGGGCGGATTCTGCCGGGGAGGATCGTGGGGCGCCAGAAGTCCATTCTAACTTGGCTTTGGAGAATGGGGAGAGATCCGCGATCAGCTCGCGTCTTCCTGGCCGCGCGCGCCGGGCACGACCGCCGCTTTCCGCAGCTTGGCCAACTCTCGTTCGCGATGGTGGCCCACTGACTGGTAGGATCCAGCTTCACGTAGGTCATCCAGTGATGCACGGCCTTGAGCCCTTGATTCGAGCCTTGATACAGCAGCGCGATGTTGTAGTGCGCGTCGGCGTAGTTGGGGGAAATGCGGAGCGCGTTCAGATAATGTTTGAGCGCCTGCTCCCGCTGGCCGCGCTCGTCGTAAAGATTCGCCAGATCGAAGTGCGCGAGCGCATACTCGGGATCGACTTCCAACGCCTGTTTGTAACAGCGCTCGGCGCGCGTGAAATCGCGCGTGTTGAAATACAGCGTGCCTAGATTTACCAGCGCGCCGGCCGATTGCGGATCGAGCTCGACGGCCTTCAAATACGCTTCCAGGATTTGTTCGACCGGTCCGCCGGTCTGTTCAAGCTCCAGGCCGCGCTGGAACCAACGCTCGGCCTCGCCGCGACGTTCAGCTTCCGCACGAGGATTCTCGCGAGGTTTGAACTCCAGCAGACGGCTCAGTTCGCCCGGTCCGAAATCGAGGATCAATTGGCCGGATTCGGCCTCCATGTGATGGCCGTCGATCTCCACGCGGATGCGTTTGCCTTCGGTGTAGATCTGGATTTCGTTGACAGGTTGCTCGACGCCTTCGAGCTTGCGCGCCACCGCGTGCAAGGCGCGGCGCATCTGGGCGGCGGCCATGCCCTTCTTGCGAAGTTGCGTGAGCATGCGCAACTTGAGCAGTTCGCCGAATCCATATTGCGCCTCGGCGTGCATCAGCTTTTGCCGTTCCCAGCTGCGAAGCTGGCGCTCGGAAACACCCGCGAGCCGCAAGGCTTCCTGGCGCGTGTAACCCTGTCTTATCGCCTGATTTGACACGGGGTGCGCCTGGGTTGCCACTGTGCCGATTCTAACATTCAATCGATTGGAACAATCATCCGGACCATTGGAACAAGGAAATTGCTGCAATTCCGGCCGCTCCGGCGTCGACGCACGCGCCCGTTTTTTCTGTCGTGACGCCGCCCAGCGCGAGCACCGGGATTTTCACCGAGCATGCGGCCTGCTTCAATCCGGCGAGCCCACGGGGAGCGAGATCGGAGGATTTTGAACGCGGAGGAAATACGGGCCCGAAGAACGCGTAGTCGGCGCCGCCCTGTTCCGCGGCTCGCAGTTCGGAAAGTGTATGGCAGGAAACGCCGATGAGAAAACCTGGAGGCACCAGCGATCGAAAACGCTCGGGCGAGGGCGCGCCGGAAGGAAGATGAACGCCGGCTGCTCCTGCCGCAAGAGCAACATCGAAGCGCGTGTTGACGATGATCTTGGCCGCTGAAGCGATCGCCAGGGCGCGGCGCACGAGTTCGAATAATTCGCGCGCGGAGAGGTCCTTCTCGCGGATTTGAATCCAGTCGGGGCGGGTTTCTTTGGCTGGAGACACGCTCCGCGCCAACGCGCTTTCGAGAGAGACGCCGGGCGCCAGCAGCTTGCGATCCGTGATGTAGCAGCGCAGCACAGTACCAGTCTACGCGCCGCTGTGCTATAACGACTCCGTGGCTTTAGATGAGCGCGCTTTCTTCCGTGAATCCCAGACGACCAAGTCCGTGCCGCTGAATTGTCCCTATTGCAGAACCGGGGACACCTACGAATTGAAGTGGCTGGTGCGCAAAAAAGTGGAGCAGTTGCCGCGCGGCGCCGATGATCGGGATCGCGCTAAGTTCGCGAAGGCGTTGAGCTACATGGTGCTGCTCGACGACAAGGCCATGTGCAAGAACATGCGCTGCCGCAAGCGCTTCGATATTTCGGGCGTGAAGACGACGGCGTTTATTTAGCTTTTTGTTTAAAAGCAGGTCCCTCGACTTCGCTCGGGATGACGGGCGCGGTGGACGCTCGTCTTAATGATTGCTCCTCTACCGCGAAAAATAACTGCGATTCGGCGCGGGCGGATTGGTCTGCTTAATCGCGAGCCACAGGATCGCGTTCAACTCGTCGTCATCCGCCAGGTCGGCGTTGCTGAAATCAAGTTTCAACGATCGCGCGGCGGTCGGTGAATTCGCAGGATTTCTTTCCGTCAGAGAAATGCGCGGCTTCTCGGCCACGTAGGGCATCGAATTCGGCGTCGCACTGAACGCCGCGCTCATCACACGGGCGCCGGCGTCAAAGTGCGTCATCGGCCGCAGGCCGAGAATCAACTCCATGGTGCGCAGCACGGACGTGGTGTTGTACATCGAGCTATCGACGATGCCGCGGTGCGTGTAGGGCGATAGCGCGAGCATCACGGAACGGTGTGAATCCACGTGATCGGGTCCATCCTGCGCGTCGTCTTCGAGGACGAATATCGCCGTCTTTGGCCAGAACTTGCTGTGCGAAACCGCGTCCACGATCGTCCCGAGCGCGGTATCGTTGTCGGCGAACGCCGATAGAGGCGCGACCTTGCCCGGCGTGGTCCCGCTGGTGTGATCGTTCGGCAGCCGCATGACGATCAGCCGAGGCATCGCATTGCTCGCTTCGAACTGATGCAGATCGTCGAGGAAAACTTTCGCGCGTTCGACGTCCGGATAGTCGGTGTCGAAGCCTTTGTAGTTTTTGTTCGTAATCTTTTCCAGCGCCGGATCGCCGACCTTATCGCCGAAGAACCATTCGCCGTAATTGCGAACGGTCAGCCCGGCGGCAAGCGCGTTGGTCCATAAATAGCCGGCCGGCGGAAGAGCGGCGGGCTCGTTGCCTTCGAAGCCGTAATACTTCAGGCGGCGTCCATAGTTGCTGGGCCATAGCTTCTGCACGAAATCGGGAGCGATGGCGGCCATGGACCAGTTATGGCCGTCCGCGCTGACATCGGCATTGACGTAAAAGTTATCGAACAGCACAAATTCCCGCGCCAATTTGTAGTGATTGGGAGCCGCGGATTCGTCGAATAGGGTGAGCGAAGGATCTCCATTCCCTTTGCCGAGTTTGCCGAAGATCTGATCGTAGGTACGATTCTCTTTAATGATGTAGATCACGTGCTCGATCGGGGAAGGTCGATTGGGTTGCGTGTAAATCACGCTGTCGGCAGGCACGCTCGGAGTGTCGAGATCGGCGTCGGTATAACGCGCGCCTTTGCGAACGGTCTCCGTATATTCGTCGAGTTTCTCAGGTGAGAACGGCTGGACGACGGACATGGTTCCGCGCTGCAAATTGCCGATGTATTCCGCGCGCGGATCGTCGCCGGTTCCCCGCTTTACGGTTCCCGACCACTTGGGATTCGGCAGGCTCCCTGCGCCGCGCCCGTTGAGGATCAGCAGAACGCCATCCGAAAACGAACGTGCGGCTGTGGGATACCAGCCGGTCGGTATGAATCCTTCGACCTCCGTACGCACGCCGGATGTGTCGGCGACGGCGACGGCGTTCGCATCCGAACACACCACATAAAGCTTTTTCTGGTCGGGAGAAAGGGCGAGAGCGCTTGGAGTCATCCCCGCCGGCTGACGCGGCGTCAGCGCGACGTTGATGGTTTCGAGGAGCTTGAGCGAATTGTTATCGCCCACGCCCACCACGTAAACGTTATTGGTGTTCGCCGCGGTGACGAACAGGCGATAGCGCCAATCGCGAGTCACGGCGCGAGCCACCGGCGCTGCCTTATCGTCGTCATCCTCGTCGCGATCCGCCGTGCGCGTGCTCAATACCATGTCGGTGGTGTGTTGCGCCAAACCGATGCGCGCGATTTGCTCTCCGTTGTTGGCGTCGTGCTGATGAATCGTGGCATCGCCCCAGCCGGAAACGAAAAACGATTTTCCATCCGGCGCAAAGAGGATCCGATAGGGCCGCCGGCCAGTCTTCCAGCGTTCGATCACACGGCCCGATTGCGGATTAATCACGACAATCGCATCGCGAAACAGATCGGCCGCATAGAGGAGATGGCCGTCGGGCGAAAGCGCGACGTCGCCGATGAAATCGAGCTGCGTATGCTCGGCCGTCGCCTGCATCTCGCGAAGGAGCTTCAGTTCGCCTTCCGGCGAAAACGAAAATTCGAATACGGTGCCGCGCGCGCCTCCGCTCACGTACACCAGTTTGCCTCCGGGCGCGAACGTCAATCCCAGCCACGCGTCGGCGACGGGAACGCGCGCGATTTCCTTGAGCGGCGCCCCCGTCATCACGCTGATGGAAGGCGGACGATAGCCGCCGTTGAGCACCAGCAGGAATTTGCCATCGGGCGAAAGAGCCGTCGACATGGGCATCGTGTCGAGAGGGATTTGTTCGCCCGCGGGCCGAATGCTCCAGCCGTTCGGCAGAAGAAAGAAGCCCCCCGGCTGCGGTCCGGGCTGCTCGCGACCTCCCGGTTGCGAGCACAGCACCGTCGCGGAAAGGACAATCACGAATGCCGCCACGTATTTTTTCATCGGGATATCCTCTGTACTTTGAACCTACTGTTAGCCCGAGTACTTTTGGGCGATCGGCATGCGCCGCCCAATTCCGAATGCTTTCGTTGTCACTTTCAAGCCCGGCGCGGCCTGCTGCCGTTTATATTCATTGCGGTCAACTTTGTTTACGATTCCCTGCACCAGATCGAGAGGAAGCTTGAGTTTTTCCGCAATTTCGCGGGGAGCTTGGTATTGCTCGACGTAAGCTTCGAGGATCGGATCGAGAACCTCGTAAGGCGGCAGTGAATCGGTGTCCTTCTGGTCGGGGCGCAGTTCCGCGGAAGGAGGTTTGGTAAACACGCTCTCCGGGATTGCTCCGTTGTGACGCCGATTCGCGATGCGTGAAAGATCGTAAACCAACGTTTTCGGCACGTCGCTAATGACGGCGAGGCCGCCGCACATGTCGCCGTAAAGGGTGCAATAGCCGACGGCGAGTTCGCTCTTATTGCCGGTGGTCAGCACAAGCGCGCCGGTTTTGTTGGAGAGCGCCATTAGCGTCACGCCGCGCAAACGCGACTGCAGATTCTCTTCCGTGACGTCGCGCGGAATCCCATGGAACACGGGTGCGAGTTGCTGCTCGAAACGATCGCAAACCCCGGAGATGGAGATCACTTCAAAACGAATGCCGAGCCGTTCGGCCATCGCGCGCGCGTCGGCGAGGCTGTGATCGGAGGAATACGGTCCCGGCATGGCGACGCCGGTGACATTCTCGCGGCCCACCGCCTCCACCGCGACCGCCGCCGTCAGTGAGGAATCGATGCCGCCGCTGAGCCCGATCAGAACCCGCGAGAATCCACACTTGCGGATGTAATCCCGAGTGCCTAGGACCAGAGCCTCGTAAACCGCTTCGCACTCGTCGGTGAAATCGGCGCGATGCTCTCCGGTACCAGCGTCTATATCGCAGATCACCAGATCTTCGGCGAAGGAACAGGCGGCCGCGATCACTTCGCCGTCCGCGTTCATGGCGAAGCTGGAACCGTCGAACACGAGCTGATCGTTCCCGCCCACCTGGTTCACGTAGACGACCGGTTTCGCGTAGCGTCGCGCTGCCGCGCGGTAGACCGCCTGGCGAATGGAACGCTTTCCCATGTTATACGGCGACGCATTGATGCAGACCATCATCTCGGCGCCGAAGCCGAAGAGTTCTTCCACGGGATCGCGAGAATAGAGGCGCTGGCGCCAATATTGGCGATCGTTCCAGGCGTCCTCGCAAATCGTCAGGGCTGTCGGACGGCCGCGAAGGGAGCACAGAAAACCGCGTTCGGCGGGACGAAAATAGCGGGCTTCATCGAAGACGTCGTAGTTCGGCAGCAACATTTTACTTTGCCGAAAGAGAACCTTGCCGCCATCCACGACGGCGGCGCTGTTCAGCGCGCGTTTGCCGGTCTCGGCTTCGGATCTTCCTACGTACCCGCAAATGACACTCAGGTTCAGACCGGCGGTCGCGGCAGCCAAGTCCTGCAGCGCGCTTTCGTTGGCTTCCAGGAAGCTCGCTTTTTCGACCAGATCTCGAGGAGGGTAACCAGTCATGGAAAGCTCCGGAAAGACAACGACTTCGGCACCGCGCGAGGATGCCTCACGAGCGCAGCGCGTCATGCGTTCCACGTTTCCCGAAAGGTCCCCAATGGTGGGGTTGATCTGCGCCAAGGCAATGCGCATGGAGACTTCTATTCTAACCGGCTGTTCGTGCGAACTTCATCGCCGATCGGGTAGCCGCGACGTCAGCGCTCGTTCGAGGAGTCGACGAATTCGGTTCCGGGCGGCGGCTGGAACTGGAACAGCGTCTCTTGGATCGCTGGATTCTTCTGCTCGCTATCGAAGGCGAACTGCAAAATCGAATTATCCTGGCCTTTCACTTCCAGGCGGCGGATTTCTCCGTCCGGCGAGGCCAGAAACGAAACTTCCGAGTAGGGCAGCTTATCGGATTTCGGAATAGCCGTGATGAAGATCCCGCCGTCTTCGGGACGCGCCCGAAATTCACGAAAATCATCGGCGAAATGGAGCTTCCCGAGCAGGAAGGCTAAGGGCGCGCGAAGATCGTCGGCCTCCTTCAGCTTCATCTTCTCGGCGCGATTTTCCTCCGGCACATACGAATACATGAATTTTCCGTCGGAGATGAAAAGCTTCCCGGCAGGAGCGGTATATTGCCAGCGCATGCGGCCCGGCTTGCGCAAAAAGAGCTCGCCTTTTTCCACCCGAGCGCGACCTTGCGCGCGGTACGTCTCGGTAAACCCAAGCTGTAGCGTTTGGGTGTGATTGTACCGATCTTCAATTGCTTTGAGCGTTCGATCGATATTGATCGGATCGGCGGCGCGAACGGCAACTCCGCCGGTGGCGATGATCAGTGCGAATACGGCTGATCCGAGCAACGATTTCATGGGAGCGGCCACGACTCTAGTATGAAGCACGCCTCGCCCGCCTGCGAGTTGCGGGTTTGGAGGAGAGAAATCTCACGTTCCGACCACTACTGGAGTAAGGGCGCGTGCGCCTTTCGGATACGATCCAACCGGCTCCCATCGCGGTGATAGAACGTCGGATCTATTTGATTCGAAGCGAGAAGGTGATGCTCGATGCCAGCTTGGCCGAGCTCTACCAAGTCCCCACGAAGCGTCTCAATGAGGCAGTCAAACGGAATCGAGACCGTTTTCCGCCGGATTTCATGTTCCAGTTGACGGACGCGGAGTTCGAGGACTTGAAATCGCAAACGGACTTGAGGTCGCAAATTGCGACCTCAAATTTGGCGGGCGGTCGCCGTTATCTCCCGTATGCCTTCACTGAGCATGGGGTAGCCATGCTGTCCTCGGTGCTGCGCAGCCAGCGTGCGATTCAGATGAATATTCTGATCGTTCGCGCTTTCGTTCGAATGCGAGAATTGCTCGCGAGCCATAAGGAACTCGCCGCGCGGGTTGAGAAATTGGAGACGGCGCAGAAGGAACACGCTTCGGTGATTTCGATTCTCGCCGACGAGATCGACGATATGAAATGTCTTCCCGAAACGCCCAGTCGTTCATATGGGTTTCCGGCGGGTCCTTGATTGTTGGCGGCAATTCGCTACCCTGGAATTGCCATGGAAAAAATCCGCAAAACCGATGATGAATGGCGCGCGCAGTTGACCCCGGAGCAGTTTCACGTCGCCCGTCAAAAAGGCACGGAGCCCGCTTTCGGTAACCAGTACTGGAACAATCACGAAGACGGTGTGTATCGCTGCGCTTGCTGCGGCTCACCGCTCTTCGATTCCGATACGAAGTTTGACTCCGGTACCGGCTGGCCGAGCTTTTTCGCTCCGATGGACAACGATAGGGTTCGCGTGGAAGAGGACAGAAGCTACGGGATGCGCCGCGTGGAAGTTATGTGCGCTCAATGCGATGCCCACCTCGGGCATTTATTTCCAGACGGCCCGCGTCCCACCGGCCAGCGCTTCTGCATGAATTCCGCATCGTTGGATTTCTGCAAGAAGGAAAAACCCTAACCAGTCGTTAAAGTTCCGCGGGCGCTCGGCCGATCAAGCAACGGAGGAGCATTCCGTGGAGATATTGGGTGCATTTTTCGGCGAAATCGCCGCCATCTTCAGCTATGTGATGATTTTCTTGGCCGTGTACAAGCTGTTTCAGATTACCGGCCAATTAGGTGAAATCAAAGAATTGCTGACGAGGCAGGCACGATCCTCGTCGTCATCGCCCTCTCCTTCCATGGCGCAGGCACTTGCGCCGCTGGCCGATCTGCGTTCCTCGGACGACGCGGCTGAATATGCCGAAAAGCTCCTCCGCGCAGTCAACGCTGAATCGCACGCCACGGTTCCCGTCGCCTCCTCGACCGCGCCTGAGAATAGTTAATTGACGTAAAGCCGTAAAGTGCTCGTCTGGGGGAGAGCGGTGTTACAATGAGGTTTCCTCCCATGCGCTTCGGTGTCGTCGTGTTTCCGGGTTCGAATTGCGACCACGATGCCTGGTACGCGGTCTCCCACAATCTTGGCCATTCGGCTGAATTCATCTGGCACGATTCCTCGCAGTTAGGCGCTGTGGATGCCGTGATTCTTCCCGGCGGATTCTCCTACGGCGATTATCTGCGCTGCGGCGCGATCGCGAAATTCTCCCCTGTGATGCAAGCCGTCCGCGAATTCGCGTCGCGCGGCGGGCTGGTGCTTGGCATCTGTAATGGATTTCAGGTGCTGGTGGAAAGCGGTCTGCTCCCGGGCGCACTGCTTCGCAATCGCGAATTGAAATTTGTTTGCCGTCCCGTGACCGTTCGCGTGGAGACCGTTGCAACTCCGTTCACATGTCGGGCAACCGTCGGTCAGACGCTGACCGTTCCGGTGGCTCATGGCGAGGGTTGCTACTTCGCGGACGACGCGACGCTCGCGGCATTGAAACGCGACGACCGCATCGTACTTCGCTACGCCGATAATCCGAATGGGTCCGTCGACGACATCGCCGGCATCTGCAGCGAAGGACGCAACGTGATGGGCATGATGCCGCATCCCGAACGCGTCGCCGATTCGCTGCTGGGCTCGACTGACGGACGAGTGATTTTCGAATCGATGATTGAATCCTTTTCCAGGCTGAGAACGAAGCAAGCCAGCGGCGCACCGGTTCACGCATGAGCGATCTAACCGCCGCCGAACTCGATAAGGTTCGCGCGATTCTGAAGCGCGAGCCGAACGAAACCGAGACCGGCATTTTCACCGTGATGTGGAGCGAGCACTGCTCTTATAAGAGCTCGCGCCTGCATTTGAAGAAGCTCCCGACGAAGAGCGATCGAGTGCTGGTCGGCCCCGGCGAAAATGCCGGCATCATCGATATCGGCGATAACTACGCGATCGCGTTCAAAATTGAGTCTCACAATCATCCGAGTTTCATCGAGCCATTTCAGGGCGCGGCGACCGGCGTCGGTGGTATTCTGCGCGACATCTTCACGATGGGTGCGCGTCCCATTGCGGTGATGGATGCTTTGCGCTTCGGACCGCTCGATGGTGCGGCGGGCGATCGTAATCGCCGTATTCTCGAAGGCGTCGTTGGCGGGATCTCGCACTACGGGAATTGCTTCGGCGTCCCGACCGTGGGCGGCGAATGCGTCTTCGAGCCGTGCTACAACGGCAATCCTCTGGTGAATGTGTTCGCGCTCGGCGTCTTCCGGCACGACGAGATTTTCTTCGGCCGTGCGACCGGCTTGGGCAATCCCGTAATCTACGTCGGCGCGAAGACCGGACGTGACGGCATCCACGGCGCGTCGATGGCCTCGTCTGAGTTTGACGAGAACTCCATGGACAAACGTCCCAATGTGCAGGTGGGCGATCCGTTCATGGAGAAGCTTCTGCTCGAAGCCTGCCTGGAAGCGATGCGCACCGGCGCGATTATCGGCATTCAGGATATGGGCGCGGCCGGCCTTACTTGTTCGACATGTGAGATGGGCAGTCGAGCCGAGACCGGCGTTGAAATCGATTTAGCTTTGGTTCCGCAGCGCGAAACCGGCATGACGCCAACGGACATCATGCTCTCCGAATCGCAGGAACGCATGCTTCTCGTGGCCGCGGCCGGACGCGAGCAGGAAGTCTTCGCGGTGTTCAAGAAGTGGGGCCTGGACGCCGTCACGATCGGGCGCGTGACCGACGACGGCATGCTGCGCGTGAAAAATCACGGCGTGGTGGTGGCGGAAATTCCGAATCGCGAACTGGCCGATGAAGCCCCTCTGTACGATCGTCCACATGGCGTGGCTCCTTATCGTCCTGCGCCGGTCGTGCCGCCTGCGTCGTTTACGAATCGTTCCGCCGAAGGCCGCGATTTCGATGCCGATCTCACGACATTGCTCGGCTCGGGCGACCTGTGCTCGAAGAGCTGGATCTGGCAGCAGTACGATTACATGGTTCGCACCAACACGCTCTACGGTCCCGGCGGCGATGCCGCGATTGTGCGCATCAAAGAGACGGACACGAGTGTCGCGATGTCGCTCGATGGCAACAGCCGCTACTGTGTGCTTTCGCCGCGTGAGGGTGCGCGCTTGCTGGTCGCTGAATGCTGCCGCAATCTTTCGACGGTGGGCGCGACGCCGGTGGCCGCGACCAACAATCTGAACTTCGGAAATCCAGAGCGTCCCGAGATCATGGCGCAGTTGGTCGAAGCTATCGAAGGCGTGAGCGAGGCATGCCTCTTCTTCGAAACGCCGATCACCGGTGGCAACGTCAGCCTGTATAACGAAACTCTAGGCGAGGCGATTTGGCCGACGCCCGTCATGGGAATCGTCGGTTTGATGAAGACTGGCCCGCCCGTTACGATTCCGTTTAAAAACGAAGGCCGCACGGTGATGCTGCTCGGTGGCGTCGGATCGTGCGACGACGTTCGTTTCGGCGGAACGCAATACGTCAAGAGCGTGCTGGATACTCTGTGGGGATTGCCGCCCGCGCTCGATATGGATTACGAGAAGCGCGTGCAAACGGCCATTCGTCAGATCGTCAACGAGGGGCATGCCGAGTCGTCGCACGACGTGAGCGGCGGCGGATTGGCGGTCGCGCTCGCGGAGTGTTCCATGAATGGCATGGGCGCCGCGATCGAGATTACGAGTTCCTTGCCCGCGGATCTGGCTTTATTCCATGAAGGGCCGTCGCGAATTCTGGTATCGACGGCTGTTCCTGAAGTAGTCGAACGCATTGCCCGCGAAAACAACGTGGAGGCGCTGCGGATCGGCGTTACAATGAAGAGTAGGTTGCGGATCGATCACAATGCCGTTACGTGCATTGATTCCCCCATCGATCGTTTCCGCGGTGTTTTCGAGCACGCACTGGAAGGTCAACTGGCACCGCAACATGTCTGACATCCTCGGCTTCGATCAACCCGGTTTCGACGAATTAGGATTCGATAAGCTTCACGAAGAGTGCGGCGTTTTCGCCATCCATGGGCATCCCGAGGCAGCCAATCTCGCGTATCTCGGGTTGTACGCATTGCAGCATCGCGGCCAGGAAAGCGCCGGCATCGCGACGAGCGACGGGCGTGAAATTTATTGCCACAAAAGCATGGGTCACGTGGCGGACATTTTCACTCCCGAAGTTCTGGGCCGTATGCCCGGCGATGTGGCGATCGGCCACACCCGCTACTCGACCGCGGGCGACACCGTTCTGCTGAACGCGCAGCCGTTTTCCGTGGCCTGCAATAAGGGCAAGGTCGCGGTGGCGCACAACGGAAACATTACCAACGCCGCGGAATTACGTCACGAACTGGAACGGGAAGGCTCGATCTTTCAGGCCTCCAGCGACACCGAGGTGATCCTCCACCTGGTCGCGCGTTCGCGAGAACGCACGCTCGCGGGAGCTTTGCGCGAGGCGCTATTGCAACTGGAAGGCGCATTTTCACTGGTGTTTCTCGCCGGCGACCGCGTGATCGTCGCCCGCGATCCGCATGGATTCCGTCCCTTGGCTTTCGGTCAGATGGAAATGTCCGGCGGCAAATCTTGCTATGTTTTCGCGTCGGAGACATGCGCGTTCGATCTGATTAACGCCGTCTACCTGGGCGATGTCGAGCCCGGGGAAATGGTGATCGTCGGTTCCGAAGGCATGACACGCGAACGCTACGC
Organism: Terriglobia bacterium; assembly: GCA_963765085.1. Taxonomy (GTDB): domain Bacteria; phylum Acidobacteriota; class Terriglobia; order Bryobacterales; family Bryobacteraceae; genus Palsa-187. Next base: position 16,122 of record CAVXVL010000067.1, read on the forward strand.
GCCCGTCCGCGACCGCGCCCAATGCGTCTTCGAGCATGTGTACTTCTCGCGCCCCGATTCGATCGTCTTCGGACGTCCCGTACAGGAATCGCGCGAAAAACTCGGGCGGCTGCTCGCACGCGAGCATCCCGTGGACGCCGACATCATCGTGCCTGTGCCAGATTCCGGCACGGCCGCGGCGCTCGGATATTCGGCCGAATCGGGCATCCGCTTCGGACAGGCTCTGATCCGCAATCACTATGTAGGACGCACCTTCATCGAGCCGTCGCAGGCCATTCGCGATTTCGGCGTGAAGTTGAAATTGAATCCGGTGCGGTACCTGCTCGAAGGCAAGCGCGTCATTTTGGTGGACGATTCCCTCGTGCGCGGAACCACCAGCCGTAAGATTGTGCGTATGGTGCGGAGCGCGGGCGCGCGCGAGGTGCATCTTCGGATCTCTTGTCCTCCGACCATTTCCCCGTGCTTTTACGGCGTGGATACGCCAAGCGTCGCCGAACTGATCGCGGCCAACAATACGACCGAACAGATCCGCCGCTTTGTGGAAGCCGATTCGCTCGGGTACCTGTCGCTACCGTCGCTGCGCGATGCCGTAGCCGATAAGAATCACGATTATTGCTACGCGTGTTACACGGGCAACTATCCGACCGAGCTCGTCAACATCAAGGAATTGATGGGCGCCAAGGATCGCCGCGGCTAGGGCTTCGGAAGTTTGGCGTAGGGCTTCATTCGTTTCGCTTCCTGGCGCGCGAACAGCGGCATGAGGCGCGCTTCGATCCACTGAAACGCGGCTTCCAGGCCCTCGCGCTCGTAGATCCTGCCGATTTCCGCCTCGGTCTCGCTGGGTTCCGACCATGCGGTGAGAAATTGATTCGACGTCATGCGCTCCTCTTTTGGCCCGTCGGTCACGCCGTCCTCGCGCAGAATCTTGCGGCGTGCGTAGAGGCATAGAACCGCGTCGCCAATCCATGCTTCCTTTAAAATCTGTTCGCGCTTCGCGTTTTTGGGCATTGCCGGATAGATGTTGCTGGCCGAATTTTAAAGCATAGTGCAATTCGGGCCTCGATTGAACGAGAATATGGATTCTCATGGATAAAGCTCAACTTCCGACTCCCGCTCTCCTTCTTGACCTGGATAAGTTCGAGTCCAACCTCGCACGCATGGCAGATCACGTTGCGAAAAGCGGCAAGAAGCTTCGGCCGCATGCGAAGGCGCACAAGTGCGCGGAGATTGCGCGGCGGCAGATCGGTGCGGGCGCGATCGGCGTATGCGTCGCCACGATCTCCGAAGCGGAACTCATGGCGAAGGCCGGCATCTCCGGTCTGTTGCTGACTTCGCCCGTCGCCGATCCGTTGAAAATCGCGAGAATCGTGCAGACCGGCGCGATGGCCGTCGTCGATCACGTGCAGCAAGCCGCGTGGTATCAGGAAGCGTCGAGCGCGGAAAATCGCATGACGGATATTCTTGTCGATCTAGACGTTGGCGATCATCGCACGGGCGCGGGTTCGTTAGAGCAAGCGCTTGCGATCGCCGAATTCGTCGATCGATCGAGTCACCTGCGCTTGCGCGGTCTTCAGGCGTACTCCGTGCACGGATCGCACGGCAGCGGATTCGAAGAACGCGTGCGCGTGTCCACGGAAACGTTCGCGCGAGCCGTGGCCGTCCGCGACGCGATGGCTCGCAAAGGCCTCAATACCGAGATTCTGACCGGTGGCAGTACGGGGACCTGGAACATCGACACGCAGATTCCGGAACTGACGGAACTACAGGCCGGCTCTTACGTGTTCATGGATATGGCGTACCGGCGAGCGGGTTTGGATTTTGAGCACGCTCTGACGGTGCTGGCGACGGTGGTAAGCGCGAATCATTCTCAATCCGTCAGTATCGATGGAGGAACGAAAGCGTTCGCGACCGATCGAGGCTATGGTCCTGAGCCGGCGTTCTTGAAAGGCTTAAAATATCGCTGGGGCGGCGATGAGTTCGGATATCTCGAACTCGATGGCGCGGGCGCCTTGCCGCGGTTAGGCGAGAAAATCGAGATGCTGCCGCCGCACTGCGATCCGACCGTGAATCTCTACGACACGATCTACGCGTGCCGCGGAGAGAGCGTGGAAGCCGCTTGGTCGTTGAAGCGGCTATAGATCTCTACTGAATCGAACTGAGCAATGGGACGTCCTTCGCTGCGGGATTCGCCGGAAGCGAATTCAAATATGCCCACATGTCGCGCAGATCCGAATCCGGGATTACCTTCGCGCTAAACGTCGGCATGCTGCTCTTCGGTGGATGCCGCACGATGGTCATGAAGGCGCCCACGGCGATCGGCTTGGGCGCGAGCCTCACACCGGCGCCGCCGTGCCCATCGAAGCCGTGGCAGGAGTAACAGTTCTCCTTGACCCACAGTTTCTTGCCGTTTTCCGCGTTTCCGGCGGCGTCCTGCGCTTGCATCGCGACTGAGCCGAACGCCATCGCGGCAAATAAAAGCAATGACTTCTTCACGATAAATCTCCTGGTGACGCCTAGCCGCGACCCTGCGTGACGGTGTCGATCAATACCGGCTCGCCGCGCTTGACGACTTCGAGCGCGCGCTTGATCGCCGGTCCGACGTCTTTCGGATCCGTGATCGGCCCGATGCCCATCATGCCGTACGCTTTCGCCATGCTGGCGTAATCGATATTGGGATTCTCCAGCTTGGTGCCGATGCCGGCGCGGCTGACGTCGCGATTGGCGCGCGCGGCCATGGTGGTCACAAACATGACTTCCTGGTGGTACGCGCGGTTGTTGTTCATGATCGTCAGCAACGGAATGTTGTGGTGGGTTGCCGTCCACAGAACGCCGGGCGCATAGTTCAAATCGCCGTCATTCTGAATGTTGATGCTCAGGCGTCCGTGCTTCTTGTTGGCGAGAGCCGCGCCCACCGCGGCCGGTGCGCCGTAGCCCACGCCTTCGCCGCCGGAGCCGCCGATGAACTGATAGTGCTTCTCGAAATCCCACAGACGCGTGGGCCAGCGGCTGAAGAACATATCGTTGCCGACCAGCGACCAGTCTTCGTTCTTGATCTGCGCCCACAGTTCGGCCGAGATGCGAGCGGCCGTCAGCGGACTGGAATCCCAACCCAGCGTCGCCTGATTGAGCGCCATTTGCTTGTTCTTCTTGTGCTGTTCGGTAAGACGCGCGCCGCGCGCCTGCATCGCGATGCGCCGATCGCTGGTAATCAGTTTCTTGCACGCTTCGATGAGCGCGGGAAGAGTCGCCTGCGCATCGCCGGGAATCGCCATATCGACTTCGTTGTAACGCGCGAAATCCTGATAGTTCGAGCGTTGGAATAAGTCGACGCTGGTAATGGTAACGACCTTGGCCGTATCCTTGACGATCTTGCGCGGCGCTTCCATGCCGATGCGGTTCAGCGGCGACATGCGATGCGTCAGCATGTAAGTGTCTTCCACTTCGAGCGCGAGAATTACGTCGGCGTTGGCCACGTTGCCGGTGTTATAAAACGGGTGGCTCGACGGGAGGTTCATGCGGTGACGCTGATCGTTCACCGGCGCCTGCAGCGTATCGGCGAGCTCCGCCAGCAGTTTCATGCCTTCTTCGTTGTGCGCCACGCGCCCGGCGACGATCACCGGATTCTCGGCGTTCACCAGCATTGTGGCGAGCTCGGCGATCGAACCGGAATCGCCCACCGGCGAAAGCGGCGGGCGTGAGCTTCGGAATCCGCAGATCTTTTTCTTCGATGGGCTCTTCCTGCAGCTTGCCGCTCGCAATGATCGCGACGGGGCCGAACGGCGGCGTCATGGCGATCTTGTAGGCGCGCACGAAAGATTCGGCGAAATGCTGGAGCGACGCCGGATTATCGTCCCACTTCGTGTAGTCGCGGATGATCGACGCAGCGTCCTGCGCCGAGTGGGTCCATTCCACGAAGCTGCGGCGCGCGACGGCGTCGGTTTCGTTGCCCAGGATCACGATGGCGGGGACGCGATCGCACCAGGCGTTGTAAATCGCCATGGTCGCGTGCTGGGTGCCGACGGTGCCGTGCACCATGGCGATCATCGGCTTGCCTTCGATCTTGGCGTAGCCGTGGCCCATGGCCACCGAGGATTCTTCATGGCAGCAGGTGAGCAGCTCGGGGCTCTTGTTGGCCCCGTAGTTGATCATCGATTCGTGCAGCGCGCGGCAGCTCGATGCGGGGTTCGCCGCGGCATACTCGATGCCGAGCGACTTGATCACGTCCAGCATAAAATCGGCGCCGGGACGTTCGTTGGTCAGCACCTCGACGGCGCCGCCGGAAACCTCGGCCGGGGCGGAAACGGCGCGATTCTGCGCGACCTGCTGCTGAGCCATTGCGATAGGGGCCGTGCCTGCGAGGGCGGCTGCTCCCTTCAAGAATCCTCGGCGGTCCGTGTTCATTCGCCATGATGTTCCTCTTTACTTGGATTTCGAACCTGCTGAATTACGGGTCTTCCCTACAAAATCATACCTCCAAGGCGCAGCGGCCACGGAGGCGGTTACTGGAGCTGAGGCAAAGGCCTCAAACTTCCGGCGCCAAGCGAGTCGCGATGACGCCGAAAATTTCAGGCCTCCCGCGGTTAGGGCGTGACGCCCACACCGCGGGAGGTTCGAGATCTAGAACAGGATCTTGATGCCGAGCTGAAACTGCCGGCCCGTGCTGTTGGTCGCGATCGACGAGATGATTCCCGCCGATCCGCTCACCGTGCCGTTGGTCACGCCGTTCACGGTCTTGTGCTGGAGAAAACGTGTTGCCCGGCTGGCCGAATTGCGGATGGTTGAAGATGTTGAACGCATCCACGCGGAATTGAACGCGGAAGTTTTCAGAGATTTTTCGGATTCTCGTCTCCTTGGACAGCGACAAATCGAGCTTGCAAGACCCGGACCGAGATGGAATCGCTGCCGACGTTGCCCAGCGTACCCGGGGCTGGAATCGAATAGCAGGCCGGATTAAACCACTCCGTGACCGTGGTGACCGCCGACTGCACCCGGCAACGTAGTTCGGGACGCGGGTTCCGGCTGCCGCCCCAGCCGATGATATCCGGGCGCCGATATACGGGCTGAACGGCAGTCCGGTCATTCTGCGTCACGAGGCCGCTGAGCTGCCAACCCTCGCACCAAGTTGCGTTGCCATGGAAGGGCAGACGTGTACACGCCATTGATGCGCACGTGCTCTTCGCGTTGAAGTAGCATGGTCCTTGTCGTGGGATCGCGCATGATACGGATTCTCGTAAGCGGAGGCGTGTTGCCGCCGCTGATGCTGCCGAGCGGGCTGCTTCCATCGTCGGTGCAATGCGACCAGGTATAGGCAACCTGGAACTGCAGGTTGTGCGTCAACCGGCGGTTCAGGCTGACTGCAGAGAGTCATAGCGGGAAGTAGTTCCCTCGTGGTCGCCATCAACCGCGTCTGAAGTGCGAATTCGGGCGCGGTACCGGAGCAATTGCCGTGCCCGGCCGCATTGCGCGCCCCAAGTGTAAACGCCGTTCCTGATCGTGTCGGAGGAGGATTCCGTTCCTGTTCGCTCAGCATGTCCACGCCGTGGGAGCCGACGTAGCCGACGGTCAGCATCGTGCCTTGGCCAGAGCTGACGCTGAATGTTCAGGTTGTACTGGATCAGGTACGGCGCTTTACTGACGTAGTAATCGCAGCCGGGCGGGCGCTGGGGGTGAAGGCGGTCGCAAGGTTGAAGGTCGGAAGTGGCCGGTTGGTGCCGAGTCCCGGCCACGGTGGTACCGCCGTGTAATCCGGATTATATCGCGCCGTGAAAATAGGACCGTGGGTGATGGCAAATCCGCCGCGCAGCGCGGTCTTGTGATCCGCGAACACGTCGTAGGCAAACCCGAAGCGCGGATCCCAATTTTTGTGTTGGGATTCGAGGCATTGGCGGTCCGGAACGTTCACCAAGGCCGTGTTGGTCGGGTAGTTCGTCACGGTGTACAGCTCGTTATGAAGCGCGGTGGGATTGCTGTCGAATTCGTAGCGGATGCCCAGATTCAGCGTCAGACTTGAGCAGTCACTTTCCAGTCGTCCTGGAAGTAGGGCACGAGATCGACTTCGCGATAGTCGCGGTTCGGATAGCAGGGCGTGCCGATCAGCGCATAGGCCGGCGGCCTGGCTGGCGGGGGTGCCTGTGAAGGTGGTCGCGGCCGTGCCCGTCAGGAACTGATTGACCGTCCTGGTAAAGGTCCACACCGAACCGCTCGCGGAACGGGTAGAAACGTTGGAATCGACTCTTTGCACATAGCCACCCATATGAATGGTGTGCGTGACCCTTGGTCCACACGAGGTCTACCGCTTCCGTGAAGCGGTTCTGAATATCGACGGCCGGAACGTAAAAATATTCTGGCCGAGAGGCGTCAAGCCCGTGATCGAAATTTCCGCATCGGGATGCCCGAGGCCGGGTAAGACGAGTTAATGCCGGGAACGGAGTTCACTTCGTAGTCGCCGGTATTGGGCCGGGAGAAGCTGACGCGCATGGTATTGATCAGAGTGGGCGTAATGATCCGCCTCCATTCCACCGTGGCGAAGTGGTTGCGGCCTTCGTCGCGTTCCGGCCAGATAGGGCAGATACCCGCCCGACACGGTGCCGTTGCCGCCATTGTACGGATCGATGACGTGCTGCTTGTCATAGAAATAGCGCAGCAAAACGAGTCTTTGTCGCTGAGGTTGTAGTCGAAGCGGCCCAGGAGGAAGTTCTCATGAGCGATCGTTATTCCCGTAAACATTGGCCTCGCCGGTTCCCGCTGTGTTGATTGAAACCGAACGTCGGCAGAGGATAAACGGCCATGGCGGCTGCACGATCGCGCTATACTCGGTCGGATTCGACGTTGCCAGGGCAGCGGCGGGAGTGCGGTCGGCGGCCTCCGGCACAAAAGCGATGTGACTGATTCCCTGAAGCTGCCAGATGCCTTCGTAATTGAAGAAGAAAAACACTTGTCCTTCTTGATGGGTCCGCCGATGCTGCCGCCCGGCTGGAAGCTCTGGCAGGGAGACGCCGATTCAGCGAAGGATTGTCGAAGAAGCCGCGCGTGTCCATGGCGCTGTTGCGCAGGAACAAGTAGGCGGAACCGTGGAACTCGTTAGTGCCGGATTTGGACTGACCGCATTCATGACGGCGCCCATACCGCCGAACTGCGCGCCGTAGGTATTGGTGAGAATCTGGAATTCGGCCATGCCCTCCATCCCTAGGGAAGATCCCGTGATGGTTCCCATGCCGCGGCGGAAGAAGTTATCGATGGCTTCATCGTCCATCATGAGCATGTAGCCCTGCGGGCCGTGCTCCCGCTGTGGAAAAGGCGTTGGCCCGTCCTTGACGCGCGTTGGGAGCCATGGTGTTCACGATCGGAGACACCGGGCGCCGTATAGATCAACTGTTCGAAATTGCGGCCGTTGAGCGGCAAGTCGGCCATCTGTGTGCCACCGATCAGCGTGCCGACCGCCGCGTTCGTAACATCCACCGTGGATGCTTGTGCCTTCCACCGTCACGGTCTGCGTCTGCTGACCGACCTGCATTGCAAAATCGACGACGCTCTGGCTGCCGACGGTCAACGTGATGCCCTTGCGAACAGCCGTCGAGAAGCCCGTTTTTGTCGCTTGCACTTCGTAGTCGCCGATGCCAAGATCCGGCACCTTATAGCGTCCCTGCGCATTGCTATTCGTGGTTTGCGTGAGGCCGGTCCCCACGTTCTTCACCTGCATGGCGGCGTCCGGAATGGCTGCGCCCGACGCGTCGGTCACGGAGCCCTGGATCGTGGCCGTGGCCGCCTGCGCGTGTAAGCGCTCGATTCCTACTCCTGAAAACGTTGCAGCAATAACGCGATGGCGATGGCCATCGGCGCGTACATCTTCCCACGCAGTCGCGCGAAATTCCGCATAAGTGAACAGGCCTCCCAGCCCGGAAGCAAACTGGTTTTCGAAAACCAGGACTGGCGGGGATTATACTTGCCGCGAATGTGGGAGTCAAAGGGTGCGGCGAAGGGAGCGGCGGCATGTACCGGCTTCGCGGAACGCCGCTCGCTATCCAATTTCGTCTGCTTCTGTTAACTTTAAATTTGCGGGGATAACGAAGCAAAACGGTGTGGAGACTCGTTAGAGTTTCCAGCCACGAAAACCCTTCCAGCGGTCCTCCTTCGATGCGCGTCAGATGACTGGCGCGACGTGCGTGCCGACCGTCTTCGCCACGAATGATTCTCTCTCGAATATCAACAAACAGTATGGAAGACAACTCGTCTTCGTCGACGCTTCATTTCAGCTCAATCCTGGCGAGCGGGCGGGTCTGGTCGGCCCCAACGGAGCCGGCAAAACGACGCTATTCCGCCTGATCTCGGGCGAAGAATACGCCGATGACGGCGACGTTACCGTGCCCAAGAAACTGAGCATCGGCTACTTCCGCCAGGATGTCGAAGAGATGAAGGGCCGATCGGTGCTGGATGAAGCCATTGCGGGAGCGGCCGCGTGGGCGATCTGCATCACGAATTGGAAGCGCTGCATCAAGCGCTGGAGGATCCCGCGCGCGCCGACGAAATGGATAAGATCCTCGAACGCTTCGGCGAAGTGCAGGAAGAGTACGAGCATCTGGGCGGCTATACGCTCGAAGCGCAGGCGCGTGAAGTTCTGCACGGCCTCGGCTTTCAGGACGATCAGATCGACGGCGACGTGGGCGCGCTCTCCGGCGGATGGAAGATGCGCGTGGCGCTGGCGCGCGTGCTGCTGGGCCGTCCCGACGTCCTGCTGATGGACGAGCCCACCAACCACCTGGATATCGAATCCATCATCTGGCTGGAGCAGTTCCTCAAGTCGTATCCAGGGCGCGCTGCTGATGACCTCGCACGATCGCGAGTTCATGAACCGCATCGTCGACGAAGATCGCCGAAATCGATGCGCGGCGAGATCATCGTCTACTCCGGCAACTACGATTTCTACGAGCGCGAACGCGCCATTCGCGAAGCCAATCAGCAGGCCGCATTCGCGCGCCAGCAGGCGATGCTCGCCAAGGAGCAGCGCTTCATCGATCGCTTCCGTACCCACGCCGCGAAAGCCGCGCAGGTGCAGAGCCGGATCAAGGCGCTCGACAAGATCGAGAAGATCGAACTGCCGAAGAAGCGCCATGTGGTCAAGTTTGAATTCCGCGTTCCGGCGCGCTCCGGCGATCAGGTCGCGATGATCGAAAAGATCTCGCAAGAGCTACGGTCCGCGGGTGATCTACGACGGCTTCAATTTGACCATTCGGCGCGGCGAGCGCTGGGCCGTCATGGGCCGCAACGGCGCCGGCAAGACGACGCTGCTGAAGATGATCGCCGGCGATCAGCCGGACGCGGGAAGTGCGGCTCGGCGCCAGCCTCAAAATGGGCTATTTCGCGCAGCAATCGCTCGATGTTCTGGATCCGGATCTCACGGTGATCGAGCAGTTGCAGCAGGATTTCCCGCAGGACGGTTTAGGCTCGCTGCGGTCGCTCGCGGGCGCTTTCCAATTCTCCGGCGACGACGTGGATAAGAAGATCCGGTCGCTGTCGGGGGGCGAGAAGTCCCGCCTGGCCATGGCGCGGATGCTCTTCAATCCGCCGAACTTCCTGGTGCTCGACGAGCCCACCAACCATCTGGACCTGGCGACGAAGGAAATGCTCGTCGAGGCGCTGAAGGACTTCGAAGGCACCATGATCTTCGTGTCCCACGACCGCCACTTCCTGCGCGGCCTCGGATCGCGCGTGCTGGAATTGGGCGGCGAAAGCGGCACCGATCGGAATCCGCTCGTATTTCCGGGTTCGTATATCGAATACGTACAGAAGGCCGGCCACGAGGCTCCGGGAACGCACTCGTAGCCGATCGTGATCGGCCCGCTCATTTACATTCGCGGTTCTCTAAACGCGACCGCCAATTTCGCTTCGATGTTAGAGAACCGCGAGAGTCATCAAGCGGGCCGAAAAGTCTTCGAGGCCGAGCGGACCCCGTTTTATTTCCAAGCCGAACGAATCGGCTGGCCGATCAGCATATCTTTGTTCGCACCCGCCCGCGGACGGAAATTTTTCGGCGCGGCCGTTGTTCACTTCGGCGACATAGAAGTCTCCGTTCTGATCCACGCTATTGGCCCGCTCATTTACATTCGCGGTTCTCTAAACGCGACCGCCAATTTCGCTTCGATATTAGAGAACCGCGAGAGTCATCGAGCGGGCCGAAAAGTCTTCGAGGCCGAGCGGCCCCCGTTTTATTTCCAAGCCGAACGAATCGGCTGGCCGATCAGCATATCTTTGTTCGCACCCGCCCGCGGACGGAATTTTTCGGCGCGGCCGTTGTTCACTTCGGCGACATAGAAGTCTCCGTTCTGATCCACGCTATTGGCCCGCTCATTTACATTCGCGGTTCTCTAAACGCGACCGCCAATTTCGCTTCGATATTAGAGAACCGCGAGAGTCATCGAGCGGGCCGAAAAGTCTTCGAGGCCGAGCGGCCCCCGTTTTATTTCCAAGCCGAACGAATCGGCTGGCCGATCAGCATATCTTTGTTCGCACCCGCCCGCGGACGGAATTTTTCGGCGCGGCCGTTGTTCACTTCGGCGACATAGAAGTTTCCGTCCTGATCCACGCTGAAGCCGTGGACGTTCCACACCTGGCCGGGGAACTGCCCGCCACTGCCCCACGAATAGAGGAAGTGGCCCTCCGTGTCGTACTTCAAAAACTTCGACGTTTCGTTATCGGCAATCCACAGATATTTGTCCGCCGACAAGAACAGAACCTGCGGCGTGGATGGCTTACCGGTGCTGAATTGATCGAGGAACTTGCCGTTTTCGTCGAACACTTGAATCCGATGGCTGGAGCGATCGGTCACATAGACGCGACCCGTCGCCGGGTCGTACTGCACGCCGTGCACGGCGTCGAAATATCCAGGACGCGTGTCGTCCGGAGGATTGCCTTTCTGTCCCCAAGTCAGGAGAAACTTGCCGTCCTTGTCGAACTTCACGACGCGCGTGTTCGCATAGCCGTCGGAGACGAAGAGGGTGCTATCGGGTTTCCAGGAAAGAAACGTCGGACGGTTGAAATGTTTGTCGTCATTCCCCGGGACGCCCGGGACGCCGAGCGTTTGGACCAGAGTTTTGCCATCGTGCGAGAACTTATAAACGGCATGCATGCGGTCGTCGACGATCCAGATGTGCTTTTCCGGATCGTACGGATTGATCGTGACCGAATGCGGGCGGCGGAACTTGTCGTTCCACTTGTTCCAAACGTCTTCCTCGATATAGTTCCCCTGCGCGTCGACCACCAACACGCAATGTTCCCAGCGCGCGTCCACGCCCATCTTGCCTTTCCATCCGTTCCATCCGTCGCTGCCTTGATTGCCGGGACTGGCGAGAGGCCCCACCGACGCGTTGCGCAGCGGCGCTTGCGGGACGGGAAATGTCAGGCTCGGGCCGAACTGCGGCACGGGCGTCTCGGGAGGACGCTGCACCACCGGCAGCTCCCCACGCATTAGAATGAAAACGCGATTCGGACTTTCCGCGAAGATGCCTTGCACCGCACCAAAGGTCCACTTGTCGTGGCCGGGAATTTGCGAAAGAGGCTTGGGCCAATCGGGTACAACATCGTAAGCGCCCGTGAAGTCCTGTCCGCCCTTCTGTCCCTGCACTGCCGCGAAGCCCACGGGCTTGGCCGTTTGCCCAGCGGCTTGTCCGAACAAAGGACTCTGGCTGACTGCGATCCACAATCCACCGGCGACGCCGATAATGCCGACCGCGAGAGCGGTTCCCACTTTCCGAGTGCGCACGATTCCCTCCCTATACGGAATCATTCAGTTTACAACGGAGCTTTCGCGGCCTCGCCGCTCACGCGTGCGCTAGACTAACATTTTCTTTGCCCATTTTCGCAGGAGGCTCTCTGATGCGGCGCGTGATTTTAGGAACGAGTTTGACGGCGGTGGTCCTCGCGAGTTACGTCTTTTCGACGTTACAGGCGCAAGCGCCAACCGTAACCGTCTATGAAGGAGCGCGACTGATCGTCGGCGACGGGAAAGCCCCCATTGAAAACTCGGCGTTCGTTGTGCAAAATGGCCAATTTACGGCCGTCGGCAAGAAAGGCGCACTGAAGGTCCCCGCGTCCGCCACGCATGTCGATCTCACCGGCAAAACGGTCATGCCCGCCATGGTCGATCTGCACGGCCACCTCGGATATCAGAACGTGCCTGCGGGAACCATGTCGAAAGAAACCTTCACACGCGAGAATCTCATCGATCATCTGGAACGTCTCGCCTACAACGGCATCGGTGCGGTGGTGGATGTCGCGAGTTTGGTGGATCGCTCCGATATGCACGGCGGCCGGACCGGCTGGGGCGATGTGCCGCTCCGTGTGCGCGACGAAATCATTCCGGGAACGGCGCTTTTCAAAACTGCGGGCGACGGAATTTCCGCACCCGGCGGCGGTCCGATCGGGCATCCCTCGCGCGCCGACGTTCCCTATCCGGTCTCGACACCGGAAGAAGCCCGCGCCGCTGTCGACGATTACGTGCGCATCAAGCCTTCCTTTATCAAGATTTGGGAGGACGACCGCGGCGGCACGAAGCCGAAGATGTCGCCCGAGACATACAAAGCGATCCTCGAGGAAGCTCACAAATTCAACGTGCCGGTCGCGGCGCATAACGTGTCGCTGTCGGACGCGAAGAACCTGGTACGCGAAGGTATCGAAGGCTGGCTGCACGTTCCGGTGCGCGGCGGCGCCGTCGTGGACGACGAATTAGTCGGGCTGGTGAAGAATCGCATCGCGAAAAAAGATCGTCCGAATATGTGGATGACTCCCGCGCTCGCCGAGCCGTGGATGAGTTTATTCGGCGGTCAGAATCCGGCGTGGTTGAACGATCCATTGCTCCGGGACACGTATTCCCCCGACGCGATCCGGCAGTTCTGGGGCGATCCTCTCGCGAAAATGACGCCGGAACAGAAGCGCAAAGCGAAAGAAATCTTCGACGGTCTGGCCGCGAATGGGATGAAGCTTCGCGCGGCTGGGATCAAAGTCGTGATGGGAACGGACACGGGGCAGACGCGTTTCTGGATCGGCTACTCGACGCACATGGATCTGGAGGGACTCGTCGCGATGGGACTCACGCCGTCAGAGGCAATCGTCGCTGCGACGTCGGATGCCGCGCGGATCGCAAACTTCAATATGGGATTGGTCGCGAAGGGCAAAAGCGCGGATTTCATCGTGCTGGACGCGAATCCGTTGGAGAGCATTTCGAACACGCGCCGGATCAACAAAGTCTTTCTGCGGGGCGGGGAAGTTCCTCGCGACAAAATGCGCGCCAAGTGGCAGGCTCAGTTCCGAACAGTTTCCGCGAAACAGTAATCGAATGTGGCGCGCGCACTCTTGCGTACCGCGGTGAGACTTTCTCGACGCCTTTTCAGGAATGACTATTGCGCTCCCGGACCGCCGTCCGTATCGGAACCGCCGAAGATCGCTTTGCCGTTGAGGTAAATTCGCCGAGCGTCCATCAAACGGGAACCGTCCTTGGCCGCGTACCCGTCGACGATGAGTTTGTCGCCGATTTTGATATCTCCGCGCTTCATGCCGCGCCGGCTTAACTGGCCAGGATTCGCGCCCTCGCAGCCCCACTTCGCGACGTTGCCCTTGTCGTCCTTCACATCGATATAAAAGTACGAATGGGGATTGGTCCACTCGAGCTTCGATAGCGTTCCCTCGATGCGAATGGGCTTGTTCCCGTCGAACTCCGCTGAAAACGAGTGATGCGCCCGCGCACTGCCGACACCAACGCTGAAAAGGCTGACGGCGAAAAGCACGTGTTTCAGGCTCACGGCAACTTCTCCTCTTCATTACACTGTCGGGCAAAGTCGAAAGCCCGGTCAAGGGGCGGGTGTCCCTTCGATCCTTGCGGCGATTACTGTTTTCTCGTATGTCAACCCGAGCGGCAGCGAGGGACCTGCTTTTCGTCACGTTTGGATAGTCAGCCCATCATCGCTCCCAAGTTCGTAAAAGCAAACAGCGGGTCCCTCGACTTCGCTCGGGATGACAGCATCTCAACGGCGGCGCTATTCATGGCATCATGCATAGCAACGGAGGTTTTCGCGATGCGGAACCACTCTCACACAAGCTCCCCGACTGCCGTCCTTTTGCCGCTCATCGCCCTTGCGAGCCTTTCGGCGTTCGGGCAGATGACCGTCCCCGATTTCAAATCGAACAAGCCCACCCCACGCACTGCCGACGGCCATCCCGATCTCAGCGGCTACTGGAAAGGCACGCGCGAGACGCGGCCTGTTGGTAACATCGGCAAGGATCTGCCGGACCACAAACTTCCACTCACGCCGGCCGGGGAAGCCGCCTGGAAACACAACGTCACCGCGACCATCGATCCGGAAAGCCTGTGCATCATTGGAGGAATTCCGCGCCACGATGCGAGCGGACTGCCGTTCGAAGTTCTGCAGGGGAAGAACAAGGTCGCGTTTCTTTACTGGTACACGTATTACCGCCTGATTCCCGTCGATGCGAAGCGCAAGCACAGTGAAGATCCCGATCCTTCGTTTTTCGGCGAAGAACTGGGCCACTGGGACAAAGACGCGCTGGTGGTCGATTCCATAGGCTTCAAGGACACGCAGGTATGGATCGACGAGAATGCCGATCCGCACTCCGATGACATGCACGTCGTCGAGCGCTGGACGCGACCCGACGGCGATCACATTCACGTCGATACCGTGATCGACGACAAGAAGTTCTACACGCGGCCGTTCAATTATTCACGGACCTGGGTGCTGGGAAACCGGATGAAGAAGTGCACGAGTACTCGTGCAGCGAGAATAATGTGGATCGCGATCACCTGGGATTTGGACCGGGACCGATCCGGTCGGACGGAAGCCGGGGGTATGAAACGTTGAAGCCCCTGCCCCCGCCGTTAGAGGCACCGAAGAAGTAGGCGACGGGCCGACGCGGCGCTGCCCGCATGAGACGAAGGGTCGTCTATGTCGCGGCGGATCGCAAGGTTACGATTATCGATTCGTCTGGAAACCACCCGTCGATCCCAGCGCTTCGAGAGGATGATCCAAATTCTCCTGCCATAGCAGCGAGCCCATCCAGATGTTGAGCGGGCTGTCCTGAATGGTCAATTCGTAAACCGGATCGGCGTTCGACGCGTGATTGTGAATCGCCCAGCCGGGCGCGGAGAACATCAGATCGCCGGCCTTCCAGTCGTAATGCTTGCCTTCCACTTTGCTGTAGCCGCTGCCCGCGAAATAATAGTTGATCGCCGACGACGTGTGCCGATGCGGACGATCCACAATGTTGCCGGGACGAATCGTGATGGTCGCGAAGAAATTTCCCGTGGTCCCGTTGGTCGTCAACGTCGCGGGATTGTACAGCAGATAAAGACGCCGTCCGCGATAGCTCTGGCCGAGGCTTGCGAGCTTATCCAGCTCCGCCTTCACTTTCGTCCATTCGAAATACAGCGGCTTGTGCGGCGCCATCTCCGGATTGATCAGCTGCTCATACGGCATCAGATAGGCGCCGTCCTCGGTCAACTGGAACGTGCCGTATGGACTCTTGTCCTGCGTGTGCGCCGGACTCTTTTTCTCTTCTCCCGGCGCGGGAGGATTCTCATCCACAATGTGGACCTGCATTTTTTCGAGCAGCGCCGCGTTGCTATACATGAGCCGCACCTGCAGCTCATTCGTGTCGTTGTAGTTTTCGTACGTGGCCCAGCCCGGCGTGTTCGAAACGTCGTAAAGACCGTATTTGATGGGCTTCCCATCGACGCGAGCCTGCCCGCCGCCCTGGATACAGAAATTCACCAGCGCGGAGTTGTGACGAATCGGCTTGGTCTTTTCACCTGGTTTGAGTACGCACAGCGTAACGGAGGTTCCGGGAGCGAACGCGTTCCCGCCCGCATGAGGATTCACGATCAGCGAATGGCGGCGGCCGTTCTCGGGAGCGGGCAGCGACGCAAGGCGCTCGACTTCGGCGTCAATTGCTTCCTTGGGGACCACAAATGGAGCGATCAACTTCACGGGATCGGCCGCAGCCCCCGTGCGATCTACAAATTTGTATTCGAGTCCTTTTTCGGCTTTTTCTTTTTCCACCACGGTACTCATAATGACGAACTCCTTCCGGCTACTTATTAATAACGGGCGTGGCCGCAGGCAGCATTTCGCCGTCCCAGCGCGGCATCAGATCCACATGAATGCCGAATTGATCCAGGATGCGCATGACGGTGTGATCCACCAGTTCCTCGATCGATCGCGGGTGATTATAAAACGCGGGAACCGGCGGCAAAATTGTCACGCCCATGCGCGCCAACTTCAACATATTTTCCAGATGCACTTCGCTGAAAGGCGCTTCACGAACCACCAGCGCGAGCTTGCGCCGTTCCTTCAACACCACGTCCGCTGCGCGATGCACCAGATGATCGCCGGTCCCGTGCGCGATCGCCGCGAGCGTCCGCATGCTGCACGGGATCACCACCATGCCTTCGGTGACGAACGATCCGCTCGAGACCGACGCTCCCTGATCGCCCGCCTGGTGCCACACGTCGGCCAGATCGCGAAGCTGTTCCAACGAATAGCCGGTCTCGTGGAGCAGTGTCTGCAAGCCCCACTTGCTGACGATCACGTGCGATTCGACGTCGGTTTCGCGCAAGGCTTGCAGCAGGCGGATTCCGTACACCGATCCCGTCGCGCCTGTGATTCCGACAATCAATCGCATATATGTATTACTCTAACTCGCGATGCCGAGCAGCGGCCAATAGAAAGGCACGACGATCAGCAGCAGAATCGAATCGATGATGCTCATGCAGAAGCCCAGACGGAACAAATCCTTCGAGTTGAAGTAGCCGAAAGAATAGCCCACGATCAGCACGGCGGACTGATACATGAAGATTTTTCCGCTGCAGGCGAACGTCCACACCATGCCGAGTTCCAGGGGATTCAGGTGATGCGCGGTCGCGTAATTCATCAGCACGGGCACGGAAGTTCCCAGCATGGAGAGCTCGCTCGCGAGAAAAATATGATATGTAAAGGCCGTCCAATAGGTGACAAAAGTGGCGATAAACGGGCTTCCGAGCAACGGCGTCATCCAGCCAAACAACACGTTCGTCAGAACGTCGAGGCTCTTCGTCACCGTCAACACGCGGCCCATGCTGATGGCGGCGCCGATGAAGATGAACACCATGTAGTTGAGGCCCTTCAAATCTTCGGCGCCAAGCACGCCGACGATCGGCAATAGAGCAATCAGCCCGACGCCAAGCCCAATGACCGACGACGGGATGTGGTGATAAAAGTCGGTGGTCCACAAGGCCACGGCGATCAACATCAGCGCGAGCGATTTCTTCTCCATCGTGGTCCACGCGCCCATTTTGGCGAGTTCGCCGCGCAGGAACGTTGAACCTCCGGGCAACGAATCTTTTTCAGGCGGATAGAACCATAGCATCAGACGCCAGGCGACCAGGATCATCACGATATCGGAGGGTATGTAGGCCAGCAGCCATTTGCTATACAGCACTTGCACGTGCCCGTATTTTTCAATGGCTCCGCGCGCGATGATCGATGCCGCTCCCGCAATGATCGTTTTATCGAACACCGACGCCGTATACGTCAGGATCAAGAACATCCCGCGTCCCACGTTGCTGCCTTTGCCGAGCCCGAACGCTTCCACCAATCCGAGCGCGACGGTCGACATAATAATGACTCTCGGCGGCCCGGAGGGAACCAGGAACGTCAGCAAAAAATCGGAAAGGATCAATCCGAGCAGCAGTCGCGAGTACGTGGTGCCGATGCCGGCGATCACCGTGTAGGCGAGCCTGCGCGCCAGTCCCGAACGCGAGGCCATGATTCCGAAGAGCATCGCGCCGAGCACGAACCACGCCGTATCGTCGGCGAATCCGCTGAAGGCAACATCCACCTTCACTACTTTCATCACCTGGCCGAACAGTGCCGTTTGATTCGCAACTTCGGCGACTCCGGGAAATTCCAGTGGGATTTGCTGGCTTCAACTACCGCTTGAACGAAGTGGCCGCCGCGGTCGGCATCTGCCAATTGGCCAAGCTCGAAAAGATCATCGCCATCGGCGCGAGAAGGCACACCGTTACGATCAAGCGTTCGCCGACGAAGAGGCGATCGTCATTCCCTGGCGGCGCTCGATCGAGGACATCAATTATCAGCTCTACACGGTTCGCTTCCGGCTCGACTTGCTCGACGCCGATCGTGACCAGATCGCCGACGAACTGGCCGAATTGGGCGTCGCCACGCGGCTGTATTATCCCTCGCTGCACCGGCAAAAGGTCTTCGCGCCGTTCGGTCCGTACCGGGATCAGGATTTCCCCAATTCGCTGGAATTCGAACGGTCGGCCTTGTCGTTGCCGATCTTCACGGGCCTGACCGCGGACGAACAGGACTACGTCAGCGCGTCGCTGTTGAAAGTGGTTCGCCACCATCGGAAGCGCGGACGGTAGTCGTTCGCCGCAAAACTCGCATTTTCGTTTGCTATTTATTCCGGGACTGAATCGGCCCGCCGGTCACGGCTAACAGACAGCTCGCCGTGAGCGGATTCGACGTCTCGCACCAGTCAGGAGTGCTGCATGATCACAGGTAAGAAGATGTTGATCACGGGCGGGGCCGGCTTCATCGGCACGCATATTGCCGAGCGTTTGGCCGAGCACAACGACGTCACGCTCTTTGATATCGATCTCAATGGCGCGGTGACCTACAGCCGGTTGGCCAAAGACAGCCGCGTGCGCAAGGTGCAGGGGGACGTCCGCAACGCCGAGGCCGTGCAAGAAGAAGTCTCGCGCTGCCAGATCCTGTTGCATTATGCGTCGATCCTGGGCGTGCGCAAGGTGATCGACCACGCCCGCGATACGATCGACACCGTGTTGTTCGGCACGCGCAACGTGCTGGAGGCCGCCCGTCACAATCCGAAGATCGAGCGGATCGTCAACATCTCGACCAGCGAAGTGTACGGCAACGTGATGGACGCCCGCGAAGGGAACGAACTGCCTGGTCAGCACGGCCAACGATGCCCGCGTTTGTTACGCCTCGAGCAAGCTCGCCGCGGAACACATCGTGTGGGCCTATCATCGCGACTTCAAATTGCCGACGGTGATCGTCCGGCCATTCAACATCTTTGGCCCGATGCGCAAGACCGACAACGCCGTGGGCCGCTTCTGCGTCCGCGCCGCCGCGAACAAGGACGTGACCATGATGGGCGACGGCAGCCAGCTACGGTCGTGGTGCTATATCGACGACTTCTGCGACGCCATGATGGGCTGCATCGAGGCGGAAAAGGCGATCGGCGAGGATTTCAACATCGGCAATCCGGTCACCGCCGTTACGATCTACGACCTGGCTGCCCGGACCATTCGGCTGGCCAAAAGCAGCTCGAAGCTGACCACCACGGCCACACGTTCAGCGATATTGGCGTGCGGGCCCCCAGCTCGCAGAAGGCCCGCGAGTTGCTGGGCTACGAACCGAAATTCGACCTCGATGCCGGCCTATTGCCGACGATCGATTGGTACCGCCAAAACACTGAATGACTTCCGCGATTGGCTGTGAGAGGGGGGGGACTTCCCCCGCTAGCGGTCGTTCCGCATGAATCGTTTATTTTCCCTAGCTTACAAATAATTAAAATTTCGTTGCATTTTTTCTGTCGCGACCCCGGAAAATTGACCCTCAAGAGGGCAATTCGGGGTTGCTCGATCACCTGAAGATGCGCAAGTCCGGCACATCTTTCGCGATCGCGCGCTCTCCGCAACTGAGCCTGAGACGGCCGTCTGTCTATCATGAGGACGGGCTCCGCCGGCCCATTGCGCACAACAACTGCATCGAAGTTGCACCCAGGAGGAACAGGCGTGAACTCTTCGAAACTGCGTTCACCACCGGCACGATGCTACGGATGGGTGCCGAACGGTGATGATTCACGTCGCCGTCGCGGCCGCGCTTGGATTGCGGTTGGTATGGTTCGTGGCTTTTGGCAATGCGCGGACCGGCGGTCGACAATTCAGCCGACTTCTGGCGACTCTTCAGCCACTTCTGTACGTTCGGTCTGGCCGCTAACGCTGGTGTGCCTGGTCGTCTTCTATGTCAGCGGCTTTTACACCTACGGCCGCGCTATCAAAGTCGCTACAAGGCGATGATCGTCGCGCAGGGCGTGACCCTCGGCTTCTTGATCTTTGCCTCGTTGTCGTATTTGTTCAGCGGCGCGGGCTTCTTGCTGCCGCGGACCGCGCTGGTGCTGTCGTGGTTGTTCAGCTCGGCTTCTCATCGGCTCGCGCATTTGGACGACGTTGTGGGCGACGATCGTCAGCCCGAGCGCGAAGCGCAGGTCAAGCAACAGTTGGGCGAGCGTCGCATTCTGGTCATTGGCGGTGGCGGCTACATCGGCTCGGCCCTGTTGCCGAAGCTATTGGAAAAGGGCTATCACGTTCGACTGCTCGATTTGTTGATCTTCGGCGATGACCCGATTCACGAGGTGATCGGCCACCCGCGATTGGAAGTTCGTCGCGGCGATTTCCGGCATGTCGAGCAAGTGGCCGATGCACGTGCGCGACGTGGATTCGGTCGTCCATCTGGGTGCGATCGTCGGCGATCCGGCTTGCAATCTCGACGAAGAGTTGACCATCGAGGTCAATCTCACCGCCACCCGCATGATCGCCGAGTTGGCCAAGGCGTCCGGCGTGCAACGACTGGTATTTGCCAGCACCTGCTCCGTTTACGGTGCGACCGAAGAAATGCTCGACAAGCGCAGCATCGTCAAGCCGATCTCGCTGTACGGGCATACGAAGCTCGCTTCAGAACGGGTATTGCTGTCGATGGCGAACGATCGCTTCCAGCCGACGATTTTGCGGTTCTCGACGATTTACGGCCTATCGGGCCGCACGCGGTTCGACCTGGTCGTCAATCTGCTGACCGCCAAGGCCAAGCTCGAGGGCAAGATCACGGTATTCGGCGGCGACCAATGGCGACCGTTCGTCCACGTCGACGACGCGGCCCTGGCCGTGGCCACGGTGCTCGAAGCTCCCGAAGAGATCGTCGGCAGCCAGATCTTCAACGTCGGCTCGAATGATCAGAACTACACGATCGAGCAGATCGGCGAGATGGTGCACGAGAGCGTCTTCTCGGCCGAATTGTTGACCAATTCCGCCGACTCCGACAAGCGCAATTATCGCGTCAATTTCAACAAGATTCGCAATCAGCTCGGCTTCACCCCTAGCTGGACCGTGCGTCAGGGGATCCAGCAGGTTCTGGACGCCATCGCCAATGGCGACATCTCGGACTACGCCGACTCCCGCTACTCGAACGTCAAGTTCTTGAGCGAGAAGAAATCGGTCGTTCGCGACAACTGGGCCCAAGAGCTCGTGAGGGTCATTGCCTCGCAATAGCGACTGCTGTCGATTGCGCCATTGCCCAAGACGCTTAATACCTCAGGCGTTACGCGTGACGTTCACGCATCATCGCGCACGCTTCTTTCGAAACCTCGGGCACGTCGGTCACACCTCTCCGTCGATCGCCATAACGCATGCGTCTGCTGCTGATCCATCAATATTTCGCCGGACCTACGAGGCCGGTGGTACGCGACATTACGAGCTGGCGTCGCACCTCGTGCGGCAAGGGCACGAATGCACGATCATCGCCAGCACGATCAATTACTCGTCCGGCAAACGCGCCGTCGAGGGACGCGGGCTGGTCGTCGAGCAAAATATCGACGGCATTCGCGTGTTGCGCGCTACACCTATCCGTCCTTGCATCGCAGTTTCACCTGGCGGGTCGTGGCCTTGGTGAGCTTCATGTTCACCTCGGTGTGGGCACGCTGCGGGCAAAGAACGTCGATCTGGTGATGGGGACTTCGCCCCCCTTATTTCAAGCCGTCAGCGCCTGGTTCGTCGCCGCGTTCGTCGCCGACCGCTGCTGCTCGAGATTCGCGATCTGTGGCCCGAGTTCGCCATCGACATTGGCGTCCTCAAGAATCCCGTGCTGATCAAACTGGCGCGGTGGGTCGAGAGCTTTCTTTATCGTCGGGCGACGCACCTGTTGGTGAATTCGCCGGCTTATCGCGATTACTTGCTGGCCAAGGGTGTACCTGACGAGCAAGATCAGCGTGATCGCCAATGGCGTCGATCCCGAGATGTTCACGCCCGAGGCCGACGGCAAGTTCTTCCGCGAGGAAATGGGGGTCACCGACAAGTTCGTGGTGACTTACGCCGGCACGCCTGGGCATGGCCAACGACCTCGAGACGATCCTGCGCGCCGCCGCCCGTCTGCGCACGGAGACGCGCAGTGTGCGCTTCCTGCTGGTGGGCGAAGGAAAAGAGCGGCCGGAGCTGGAGGCCAAGGCCAAGGAGTTCGAGCTGGCGAATTTGCAAGTTTGTCGGTTCGCGCACCAAGGCCGAGATGCGGGCCGTGCTGGCCGGCTCAAACGTCTGCCTGGCGACGCTCAAGAACATCCCCATGTTTCGCACGACGTATCCCAACAAGGTATTCGACTACATGGCCGCCGGCCGGCCGACGATTCTGGCCATCGACGGCGTCATTCGCCAGGTCGTGGATGCCGCCGGCGGCGGAATTTTCGTCGAGCCGGGCAACGATCGGGCGCTTGGCCGCGGCCGTGCAGACTTTGTGCGACGATCGCGAGCGTTGCATGGCCATGGGCATGGCGGCGCGCCGCTACGTCGTTGAGAATTTCAATCGCCATCGCCAGGCCGAGGATTTCGTCTCTCTCTCGAGCGCCTGGCGAACGGATCACCGCACGGAAACATGAACCGCCTGTACCAGAAGTTCGGGAAACGTGCGTTTGATCTGGCGGTGGCCGTGCCGGCATTGATCCTGGCCAGCCCCGTGATTGCGATCGTGGCCATGCGGCGCGGTGGCGGCTGGGAAAGCCCGTGATCTTCCGTCAAGAGAGACCGGGTTGGCATGGTCAGCCGTTCTGCGTTGTACAAGTTTCGCACGATGACCGACACGCGCGATCCGTCCGGCAATCTGCTGCCGGATGCGGAGCGTCTACCACCGTTCGGAATCTTCCTGCGTCGTACGAGCCTCGACGAGTTGCCCCAGTTATGGAACGTGGTGCGCGGGGATATGAGCCTGGTCGGTCCGCGACCACTGATGATGCGTTATCTGGGACGCTATACGCCCGAGCAGTTTCGCCGACACGACTGCTTGCCGGGCATCACAGGTTGGGCCCAAGTCAACGGGCGGAACGACATCTCGTGGGAAAACAAATTCGAGCTGGATGTATGGTACGTCGACCATTGTAGCCTCTTGTTGGACTTGAAGATCCTATGGCTGACCGTGGTAAAGACGATCCTGGGCGTGGGCGTTAGTGCCGCGGGCCATGCCACCGCGCCAGAGTTCGAAGGGACAAAAGAATTACAAGCACGTAATTAAGCCTGCAGCGTAGCATTGCTTTCCCTCGGCTGACGATTACGTATATGCAGGCGAAGAAACGAGGCATCAAAGGGTTGATGCTTCGTTCGATTGGCTGGGTGGGGAACTTTTCGAGGGGCTGTTGGGGGCTCGTTGGGACGCGTTCGGGATTCCGCGAGTTACGAATTACGAAGTTCTGCAGTCGAAGGCCTTCCGTCGCACTGGGGCCGTGTCGGTGGCATGTGGCGGTAGGACTAAGCGACTTCGACATGATACGGGGACGTGTTAATCGCCGCCCTGGAATCGATCGCGCCTCGCGCGCCGAAAGATTCCCAACCTTTGCGGCAAGTCTCAGGCAGCGAAAGTCTCGACAACCGATGCGTACAACCCACACGGCTTCTCTCCCATCAGGGATCTGCGAGAAACCGTCGATGAATCTGAAATTCTTGACGCCTGATCGCGCCGAGTGGGACCAGTTTCTCGACGGCGTCCGGCACGACTTCTACCATCGCGCGGCATATGCGCGATTGATGGCCCCCTATGACGGTGGCCAGCCCGAGGCGGTGCTGGTTAGTAGCGGCGACTCGTATTTCTTTTTCGCCCTACATATCGTGCCCGCTGTCCTACATTCCCTGGCTGGGGACCGAGGGCAACACGCTCTTCGACATTGTGTCCCCTTACGGTTACCCGGGACCGCTTTTCAGTGGCGACGATGTTTTCCACCGTCAGGCCATCGACGAGTGGCACCGGCTCATCGCGGCAGCGCGGCTGTGTGAGCGGCTTCGTGCGCTTGCACCCTTTGTTGAATACGGCCGCGGACGTGCCGAGCGCCTGTGGTCAATTGGTGGAGCGCGGTCGCACGGTCTCGATTGATCTGCGGTTGTCGCTGGAAGAGATGTGGAGCCAGACGCGCCGATCATCGGCGGAACATCTCGAAATCCCGCCGCGTCGGCATGGTCGCCGCGATCGAGGACTTCGCCAGCAATCTCGACGCATTCCTCGAGATGTACAAGGAGACGATGGATCGGACCTGCGCCTCGCCCTACTACTATTTCCCGGCGGAATACTTCCGCTCGTTGAAGGATGCCCTGGGCGACCGGATGTCGCTGTGTATCGTGCGCGACGGCTCGGGCGAAATTCTCAGCGGAGCCTTATTGACCGAATGCTCGGGCATTGTGCAGTACCATCTCAGCGGCACGTACAACTCGGCCATTCAGCTGCGCCCCAGCAAGTTGATGCTCGACTACGCGCGTACCTGGGGCAAGCGCGCGGTAATTCCGTCTTCCACCTGGGTGGCGGCTTCGGCGCCAAGGAAGACTCCGTCTTCGAGTTCAAGGCCGGGTTCTCCTCCAGCCGGCATCCGTTCTATACGTGGCAGTTCATTTTCTCGACCGATCAATATACGGCCCTGGAAGAGCCGCCGCGCGGGTCTCGATACCAACGCGCCCAACACCGAGTTCTTCCCGGTTTATCGCGGCTGATCAATCATCGCATTCTCAACAGTTAAACCTTCGTGAAGTTACATCTCGTCAAGTTCCTCCGCCGGCCGACCCTGGCCCTCTTCTCGCGGCTGAACCCGGGAGACGTCACGATCCGGCATCACTGGACCGGCAACCCCGTGCGCCTTCATTCCTATCGGCACAAGGGATATTGGTATCACGGTCGCAACCGCGAACAGTGGATCATGGAGATGCTTGGCCGGTTGATTCAGCCGGGCGACACCGTGGTCGAAGTGGGGGGGCACATCGGCTACGTGGCGCTGTGGCTGGCCAAGCTTGTCGGCCCGGGGCGCGTGTACGTCTTCGAGCCTGGCCCGAACAACTTGAAATACATCGAGCGGAACGTGCGAGACAAAAGCAATATCACGCTCGTTCCCAAGGGAGTCGGAGACGTACCAACGCGGCGCACGATGTTCGTGGAACGTTTGACGGGATTGAACAATACGTTTGTCGAGGAATCGCCGCTCTTGAAGGCCAATGCCGCGTTCGACGGTTTCAGCGCCAGACAAACTCCGGGAATCGGTGCCTGTCGAGCTAGTGCGCTTCGACGACTACGCCGCCGAACATTCCGTGCGGCCCGATTTCATCAAGATCGACGTGGAAGGCTTCGAGATGGAAGTGCTGCAAGGCATGCGCGAAGTGCTTTGCACGCAGCATCCAAAACTGATGGTCGAAGTCACGCGTCATCCGGAAGAGGTATGGCAAATCCTGCAAGCGGCGGGATACATCGCCTTCGGCGAAGATTTACGCGTGATCGGTAGCGCTCAACTACTGCACGGCAACGTCTTCTGCATGCGTCCTGATGTCCACGGCCAACTCCTGCGGACGTTGGGCGTCGACGTTGCCACTAGTAACTGATCCATGAGTTCCCAACCCAAGTCCCCCGGAAGAATTCTCGTAATCGGCGCCGGCGGCCATGCCAAGGCCGTAGTCGGTGCGGCCAAGGTTACCGGGTACGACGTGCGCGCCATCTACGACGACGACGAACCAAATGGGGGAAAGGCATCCTCGGAGTGCCCATCTTCGGACCCATCAATCGCATTCTCGACGCCCCGCATACCGGTCATTGTGGCCATTGCCGACGCGGCCACGCGTAAGGCATTTGTCGATCGATTGCCGCTGGAATGGGGAACGCTGATCCACTCGACGGCCATCATCGATCCCACGGTGGAAATCGGACCGGGCACCGTGGCCTTTGCCGGAGTCGTGGTTCAGGCCGATGCCCGCATCGGTGGCGCACGTCATCCTCAACGCGAATGCCACCGTGTCGCACGACTGCGTCCTGGAAGAGTATGTGCATCTGCGCCGGGGGTCGATCTGGCCAGCGGCGTGCATATCGGCATCGGCTCGTTTTTGGGCATCGGCGCGGTGGCCACGTCCGGCATTCGCGTTGGCTGTTGGACCACCGTGGGGGCCGGTGCGGCCGTGACTTGCGACCTGCCCGATCGCGTCGTGGCGGTCGGCTGTCCGGCACGCGTGATCAAGACGGTCGAAATCGAAACCTTTGCCATCAGGCGTGGAATATCAGTAACCGCTACTACCCGGCGGAGCACACGAGGCACTCTCCGCCGGTCGACAAGATCCGCACGCGAGCCTCCAGCCCGGGGCAGGCACGGACGAGGAACAAGGAACGCGAGATTGACGCACGACTCTGAACGAATCATGGCGCTCATTTGGGATGCGATCGGCGAGGTGAACGAGCTATTGCCGGATGATGCGCGCGTTCCCCACGAAGACAACGCCGTACTGCTCGGCCAAGGCGGGCGCTCGACTCGTTTGGCCTGGTGAACCTGGTCGTGGCGCTTGAGCAACGAATCGAGGACGAGTTCGGCGTGTCGCTGACCTTGGCCGACGAGAAAGCCATGTCCTACAGCCGCAGCCCGTTCCGAAACGTCCAAACGCTGCGTGATTACGTACTAAGACCTGATGAACCGTGCGACCCATGCCTGACCTTCCGGTGTTGCTTATTACCGGCACAAGCAAAGGCATCGGCCGCAGCCTGGCCGAGCACTATGCCGCCCACCACTACCAGGTGGTCGGTTGCAGCCGCCGCGAGAGTATCGGACGTTCACGAGAACTATCAGCACTTTCAACTCGACGTCGCGGACGAACCGGCCGTGAAGCGCATGTTTACCGAAATCCGCACTCGCTACGGCCGACTCGATGCCTTGGTGAACAACGCCGGTATCGCCAGCATGAACCATCTGCTGACCACGCCGCTCGCGACGGTGCTGGACGTGTTGCACACGAATGTCGCCGGTCCATTCCTGTTTTGTCGCGAGGCCGCCAAGCTGATGCAGCGCAAACGTTGGGGGCGGATCGTCAATTTTGCGACCGTGGCCACGCCGCTACGGCTCGAGGGGGAGGCGATCTACGCCGCCTCGAAGGCTGCCGTGATTTCGCTGACCCAAATCCTGGCGCGGAGCTTGCCGATTTCGGCATCACGGTCAACGCCGTGGGCCCGACGCCGATACGCACCGATCTGATCGCCGGCGTTCCACAGCAAAAGCTCGATAATCTCATTGGCCGGCAGGCGATTCGCCGCTATGGCGAAATGCGCGACGTGATCAACGTGCTCGATTTCTTTCTGCGCTCGGAGAGTGATTTCGTAACTGGTCAAACGATTTACCTGGGCGGCGTTTAATGCCACTCGCGTTCCTTCTCGAATCCTTTGCGAACGATCCGCGGGCCGACGCCATCATTTGGCGCGACCAGGCGTATTCGTATGCCTGGATGTTGGATCGCGTGGCGCACTGGCGACGCGAATTGGCGGCGTGGCAAATCTCGGCCGGCGCCGTCGTGGCGATCGAGGCTGATTTTTCGCCGAATTCCGTGGCGCTGTTCCTGGCACTTGTCGAGCGAAAAGCCATCCTCGTCCCGCTTACGTCCAGCGTCGCGGCACAGCGCGGCGAGCTGCTGGACGTGGCCGAGGCCGAGTGGGTCGTCAGCATCGATTCGCAAGACACGGCGACCGCCACCCACGGCGACCGCACGGCGCAGCATGAGTTCTATGCCCGCTTTCGCAGCGCCGGGCATCCGGGCCTGGTGCTCTTTTCCTCGGGATCGACGGGAAAGAGCAAGGCCGCGGTACACGACATGTGCGGCATCCTGGAAAAGTTCCACGTGCCACGGCACCGGCTGCGTACGATCTCGTTCCTGCTCTACGATCACATCGGCGGCATCAACACGATGCTGTACACGCTGTCGAACCACGGCTGCCTGGTGACCGTGCAGGATCGTACGGCCGATGGCGTGCTCACGGCGGTCGAGCGACATCGCGTCGAGCTGCTGCCGACCTCGCCCACGTTCTTGAACATGGTGCTGATGAGCGAGGCCTACGCCCGGCACGACCTTTCCTCGCTACGGACGGTGACCTACGGCACCGAGCCCATGCCCGAGAGCACGCTGCGACGATTGCATGCGCTGTTCCCCGACTTGCAGTTGGTGCAAACGTACGGTCTGTCGGAAGTGGGCATCCTGCGATCGAAATCCAAGAGCTCCGATTCGCTGTGGGTCAAAATCGGCGGCGAAGGTTTTGAGACCCGCGTCGTGCAGGGCATCCTCGAGATCAAGGCCCGCTCCAGCATGTTGGGCTATCTCAATGCCCCCAGCCCCTTCACCGCCGACGGCTGGTTCGTAACCGGGGATGAAGTGGAGGTCGACGGCGAGTATCTGCGGATCCTGGGGCGGAAGAGCGAAATCATCAACGTCGGCGGACAAAAGGTCTATCCGGCCGAGGTCGAAGGGGTGATCGAAGAGATGCCGGGCGTGAGCGATGCGGCCGTGTACGGCGAAGCGCAACGCCATCACCGGCCAGATCGTTTGTGTGAACGTTTCGTTGCACGCCGACGAGTCGCCCGCCGACTTCTCACGCCGCTTGAAACAATACTGCCGCGAACGGCTCGAGCTGTTCAAAATCCCCGTGAAGGTGCGCGTCGTGGATCGGGCCCAGCATGGCGGGCGTTTTAAGAAAATGCGGCCGCACGCGCCGGCGGTCCCTACCACGACGCCAACGCCAACACCTGCCGGATGAAGATTCGTTGACGTCCGCGTTTAATAAGTCGCTAAATCGTTCGCTGAACAACAAAACTTTCGCTTCGAACTGAATCATGGCTGGCGGTCGACTTAACCAGGTTCGTCTTGCTGGCATCGCCAGT
>CAVXVL010000068.1:0-65416 GCA_963765085.1 Terriglobia bacterium
TCCGGCCAGAGTTTGAGGCGGCTCGCATTTCGCACGATAGGCCGTTTGCACGGCGCACCTGCATCCGGCCCGCCTTGCCATGGCTTGAAAAAGGCAAAACTACGAGGCGGATCGGCGTCATTTCACAGCTGCTCTGCTTGCCCGCCCCATTCCTCCGGATGAACATCCATCACCGATTGGGAAAAGGTCCACGAGTGTCCCGCGAAGTCGTCCGCGTTGTATTGCCGCTCGCCGTACGGGTGAGTCACCGGCTCCTGTGTGATCCGCGCCCCATGATTTTTGGCTCGCTCGTAGTGGGCGTCGGCATCGTCGACCCGAATCGTGATCGAGCATCCCATGCCCAGCGCCGCGCCGATCTGGTTGGGGCGCATTTCCCTCAGGATCACCGCACCATCGCCCACATTTAATTGCACACGATGGCTGCCGATGCGCAGGCGCACACCAAATCCGAACACGTACCGCACAGCCAGGCGGCGGCTTGATTTACATCTGGATACGCCAGTACCGGAATCACCGTGGCACGAGGGATCGAGCGGTTTGAGAGCACCTTTGTTCCTCCTCCACCATTATGGAAAGCCGAGAGGAAAGGCAGCGCGCTCCGTGGCCGCTGTTATTCGAGCGAGCCCTGAAACCCACGTGTCCGACGCGGTGCAGCTTGATGAGGTTCGCGCTGCCGGCTTCGCCGAAGGGAGCTCCGGCGACGATGATGACGCTATCGCCGATGTGCAGCCAGGGTTCGGCGAGCAGCTTCAAGTCGGCGACCTCCAGCATCTCTTCGGTCGACTTCACGCGGATCGGGGACATGGTCTGCACGCCGTAAATCACCGCGAGTTCGCGCGCCGCTTCCTTCGTTCGCAAAACGCGATGATCGGAATGTGCGGGCGAAAACGCGCGATCAGCTGCGCCGTGCCTCCCGAGGTGGTGAACACGACGATGGCCTTCACGCTCGCGGAGAGCGCGCAGTGATAAGCGGCCTCCGCGATGATCTGCGCATGCGATGGCTGAAATCCAAGCGGCGGCTCCTGAAGGGGCCGGTTGATAGCGAAACTCTCGGCTTCGACGGCGATGGTCGACATCATGCGCACGGCCTCCAGCGGATACAGGCCGCTGGCGGTTTCGGCCGAAAGCATGACCGCGTCGGTGCCGTCGAAGATGCGTTCGCGACGTCGGAGACTTCCGCCCGGGTCGGCGACGATTTCCAGATCATCGACTCCAGCATCTGCGTCGCGGTGATGACGAATTTTCCGCGAATGCGGGCCTGCTCGATGATCGTTTTCTGCGCGCCGGGAACGCGGCGAGCGCGAGCTCCACGCCCAGATCGCCGCGCGCAACCATCACGCCGTCGGTTTCGTCGAGAATGCCTTCGAGGTTATCCAGCGCCTCCGGCTTTTCGATCTTCGCGATGATCGGCATTCTTCGAGACGCACCAGACGCTGGCGCAACCGACCACATCGGCCGGTCCACGAACAAAAGAAAGCGCGACCAAATCGACGTTCTGCGAGAGGCCGAATTCCAGATCCGCGAAATCCTTTTCCGTCATGGACGGAATGCTGACGCGCACTCCCGGAAGGTTGATGCCCTGATGATCCTTGATCGTGCCGCCGTCGACGACTTCGAACAGCACCGTCGTCTGATTGGTTTCGAGCGCGCGCAGTCCACGCGCCGTCGGCGAGCAGCACGCGATTGCCAGGCTGGACATCTCTTGGCGAGCGCTGTGTACGTGGTGACGCGAGTTTAGCGTTGCCCATCACGGGCTCGACTGTGATGGAAAAGCGCTCGCCCTTTAATGAGCGTGGCGGAGCCGCCTTCGAAATCGCCGAGACGGATTGGGGCCTTGGAGATCGAGCAGAATCGCGGGCGTGCGTTCGCACGTGCGCGGAGAGTTCTCGAATCAGGCGGATGGCCGCGCTATGATCGCCGAACGTGCCATGCGATGCATTGATCCGGAAAACGTCGACACCCGCGTCCAGCAAACCTTGCAGCATCTCCGGCGACCGTGAGGCCGGTCCCACCGTGGCTACGATTTTCGTGTTGCGCATGCGCCTCCCACTGCAAAATCTTGATGCCGCGTGCCTGAAGCTTATCGACGAATTTTCAGGTCAGGTCTGGAAAACAAAGCCACGAAGGCTCCACGCGGAGCAGGAAGGTTTTCGACGGAGAATACCGTGAAACTGGATGAGCCCCTTCATTATACAATTCCCTATGCACCTGACTGGGTGCGGGGAAAACAAAATGATCATCGAAAGAATTTTGCATATAGGTGCGCCGAGTCCACGCGGACCATATTCCTCGGCGGTGCGCGCCGGAGGATTTATTTATATCAGCGCCGTCGGACCGATCGGCGAAGACGATAAGCTGCTCGCGGGAGACATCCAACACCAGACGCGCCTGACGATTCTCAATCTTCAAAAGATGCTGGCGGATTGCGGGGCCAGGCTGGAACACGTGGTGAAATGTTCCGTGTTTCTGCGTGACATTACCGAATTTCTGCGCATGAACGAAGTTTACGCGGAATTTTTCGCCAGGATCAAACCCGCGCGCACCACGGTGGAGGCGAAATTTTTCCAGCAGGAATGCGCATCGTGATCGATTGCGTTGCGTATAAGCCGTAGCGTCCTCGGTTAGCTGCCGGAGATCGCCGCGTAGTTCGAGACGCGATCCACATTTAGCACCATGTTGCTGTCGCCGTGATCTCGAAGGCGGGCTGGAAACGCGCCTGCCAGGTGATCTCGTCATAGCGGTAGGAATAGCGCGCGTGTACGGATTGCGCGAAGGTATCGTCGAAGGCTTGATCATGATGACGAACTCCGCCTGCAGACTCTCTAAATCCTCTCTCGTTTTCCCGAACAGAGGGCTGTCGTCGTCGATGGGGTGCACGATGGTCCAACTCAGCGCCAGAAAATAGACGCTGTCCCGCTCCAGTTTTAATTCCTGGTATTTGCGCGTCAAACCTCCGGGAGGGCCTTCGACCGTCATCAGAATCAGGTGCGCCTGGACTTCCATCAGCACGTTGGGACGCAGATTCAAAGATGCGAAACTGCACGCTGGAACGATCTTCATACGGGGCGATCAGGATCCGATCACTGAAGGCGATGCGAGCCGAGGGGCGCGAGAATCGTCCGAACAGGAGTCCGGTGCCGAGCGCCGCGCTCAGCAGGCCAACCAGCGCTTCGATGGTGCTGATGATATTCGAACCCAGGCTGTAGGGCGCGATGTTTCCATAACCGACGGTCGTCAGCGTATGCGCACTGAAGAAGAAATCGTCCAGGAAACGTCCTCCCTCGGTGGTCGCCGTAACGCCTTGCAATGCGCCGGGGCCCAGCAGGTAATAGCCGACGGCGAAGAGCAGGTTCATCACGCAATAGGCGGCGAACACGAGGAGGAAAAACTCCATCCAGTTCATGTTGAGTAGCGTCAGGTACGGATGCATATCACGCCAGCTTGTGCCTTGCCGCCGGACGTTGAAGCTACCGTCCTTGTTGATGCTGCGCCGCAGGACGCCGGTGAATTTTTGCGTTAAGCCAGGATCGAAGGTGGGCTTCTTCATTCCACGATCTTAGGCGAAACGGGGAAGTTTTCGCACACTTGGGCCGGAAGACGAGAGAACGTGATTACCTATTCCTGCGGTCGAGCCAATTCCGAAGCGATTCGCCGTTCTCACTGGATTGACGTCCCGCCAAAAGGCTCGCGATGCTGACGTCTTCGTCCAAATCCGGCCAGTGAATTCCTTCGCCGGATCCGATGAGGCGCCAATTGGCCCGTTCGTCCGCGGTCCCATGAAGCAGTCGCGGAAACCATGCGAGCGGCGTCGCGATCGTCCTGCCGTCGTTGAGTTCGACCGTGAGAGAATCGTCATCGACCACGATTCGCTGCGCGAGTGCTTCCCGCGCTCCTGTTTTAGAAATACTCATGCCAAGCTCTCAACAGGTGCTCCTTGTGCTCGCGAACGAGACGTTCGATACGGCGCAATCCGGATGCCGAAAAGCCTTTGCTTTCCTCCAGGCGAACTGGGTCAAGCCATAGCTTCGCTTCGAATTGTTCGCGCTCCACATGAACGTGAGGAGGTTCATCCCCGTCCGCCGAATAGAAGAACAGCCGGTAGGGGCCCGACCGCAGTGCTGTCGGCAACAACTTTAGTGTACACGTCGAACCATTCTGGCGCGCTGCCGCGGCGATCTGTCGTAACCTATAAAAAATCCCTCAGGAAAATTACCGCAGGAAAAAGATTCTCTAAAAATATGGCTGAATCACCCATCACCGCGCGCGCCAAGGACTTCGCCGCCTGGTATCAGGACGTCGTGCTGGCCGGCGACATGGCCGAGCCCGCCGAAATCGTCAAGGGCTGCATGGTCATCCGCGCCAACGGATACGCGGTATGGGAAGTTTTGCAGCGCGAACTCGACCGGCGCTTCAAAGAAACCGGGCATCAGAACATGTACTTTCCGTTGCTGATTCCCAAAAGCTTTCTGGAAAAAGAGGCCGAGCACGTGGAGGGATTCTCGCCGGAACTCGCCGTGGTCACGATGGCGGGCGGCAAGGAATTGGAAGAGCCGTATGTGATCCGGCCGACCTCGGAGACCATCATCGGGCACTTCTTCGCGAAGTGGATTCAGAGCTGGCGCGATCTGCCGATGCTGGTGAATCAGTGGGCCAACGTGATGCGTTGGGAGCTGCGCACGCGGTTGTTCCTGCGCACCACGGAGTTCCTTTGGCAGGAAGGCCACACCGCGCATTCGACGCACGAAGAAGCGTTCGAAGAAGTCCTGCGCATGCTGGACGTGTACGCCGACGTCGCCGAAAACGTCATGGCGATGCCGGTAATCAAAGGGCTGAAAACGCGCGCCGAAAAATTCGCGGGCGCGGTCAGTACGTATTCGATCGAGACCATGATGCAGAACGGCCTGGCGCTGCAGGCCGGGACCAGTCACGACCTCGGTCAGAATTTCGGTAAGGCCTTTGACGTCAAGTTTCAGAACAAAGAGGGTCAACTCGATTACGTGTGGCAGACCAGTTGGGGCGTCTCGACGCGGCTGATCGGCGGACTGATTATGAGTCATTCCGACGACAAAGGTTTGGTGCTGCCGCCCAAACTTGCGCCGACCAAAGCGGTGGTCGTGCCGATTTATCGCAAGGATGAAGAGCGCGCGGCCGTGATGGAAGCGGCCTCGAAGATCGCGAAGGATATCGGCGCGAAGCTGGACGATCGCGAAGGGCAATCGCCGGGCGCGAAGTTTTATCACTGGGAACGCCGCGGAGTGCCGGTCGTGATCGAGTTAGGCCCGCGCGATCTGGCGAGCGGCAACGTGGTGCTCAAGCGCAGGCACACGGGAGCGAAAGAAGTCGTCTCCCAGGACGGCGTCGCGGCGAAGTTGCCGCAAGTGCTGGACGAGATGCAGGCGGAGCTTTTCGCGGCGGCGAAAAAGCGCTTGCACGAGAATACGGTGCTCGCGAATTCCATTGAGGAAGTGGAAGATATTCTGCGACCGGTGACGGCGGAGCGCGGCGGCGGCCGCTTCGTGATGGCGCACATGAAAGACGATGCCCGCTGCGACGCCCGGGTTAAAGAATTCAAGGCGACCATCCGTTGTATACCTCAGGTGGATCTTTTTGACGGCCCCGGCAAATGTATCGTCACCGGCGAAACGGTGGACCGGCGCGTCGTGATTGCGAAGGCGTACTAGAGCCTTTGTACTCTGTACAATCTCCTGGAAGTCCAGTCGTTCGTGCTGGTTGAACTCATAATTCAGGAGACATTTTGACCATTCCGTGTATTATGTGTATAAGCCGTTGGAGTAAGCCGCGAGGGTCAAGCTGCGATAAAAACCGTTCGAGAAGCGGTTCACGGGCGGCGGTTCGGAGGAAACGTGTGGCGGTAGTCCAGTCTCGACTTTCCGTATTTTTGGTTGCGCTTGGATTGGCGACCACCGGGTTCGCGGCGACGTTCGGAACGGTCGTGCCGCTTTCCGGAAATGTCGCCGATATTGCGCTCGATGAGTCGCGGGGGCGGCTGTACGTCGCGAATTTCGGCGCTTATAAAGTTGACATCATCAACACGGCATCGCAGTCGCTGATGTATGCGTTTCCGATTCCAGCTCCGCCGAGCGCCGTCGCTGTTTCTCCCGACGATCATTATCTGGTGGTCGGCGAGTACGAAAAGCCAGCAAATCCGACGTCACTTGGCTTTCTGCCAGGGACCGGCGGATTGGACACATACGATTTAAACACCGGCAATTACGTCCATCTGGATCTATCGTGTCCCGTGGTAGCGGTTGCTTTTGGGTCCGATGGCATGGCTTTGGTGGTGTGCAGTAATTCGACGCAGGGCACGTTTCTTTTCAACCCGTCAACAAATACTTTGCAGACGATCACGAGCAGTGTGCCCTTTACGGTCCAGAGCACCGACTTGACGAATTTGTCCGGCTCCCCAGGCGCAGGGTTGGCGACACCTCCGGCCCAAATCCTTCAGGCTTCGGCGGGCGTCTCCGGCGACTTGAACACAATCTTGGTGCTGGCTGCGACAACGCCGGATCCCTCCGCAGCATCCCAATACTCAGTTCTTATTCGATACGACGTGCCCTCGCACACGATCACTCCTTACGTTTTCATGACGACGCCGCCTTTCGGCCCACGCACCGTGACGGTCGATCAGGCGGGCGATGCCGCGGTCGTCGGATGGTCCGATCTCAGATTCATAAACAATGAGCCCTATTTTTGGGCGCAGTTCCCGAATATCACGGGAGCTTTCCAGTTGGGCAGCACCGCATGGGATCGTACGCGCAATGCGATTTACGCCAATATTTCGACGGAAACGGAAAACGCCGTTCTGCATGTGGCCGCGACCGATAATTTGACGATTGTCGAACGGCTTCAGCTGCAGGAGAACCTGTCGGGCAAATCGCTCATGTCGAGCGACATGAGCACGATGTATTCGGCGTCGGTGAGCGGCGTCACGATTCTGCCGATCGCGCAACTCTCCAGCGGTGTGCCGCAGGTCGCCGCCGCGCAAGAAGATTTGCAATTCCAAGCCGATGCCTGCAGCGCGGGACTGATCACGCGGACGCTTTACATCCAGAACCCGTACAACCAGAGCGCGGCCGATTTCACGCTCTCACTGCCGAGCGGAACGCAGGGCGTCACTCTTTCGAGCAGCACGGGAATCACGCCTGCCGTGATTCAGGTGACCGTCGATCCCTCGATGTTCCAGAGCGCCAAGGGTACAACGACCATTCTGTTGACGATTACCTCGACCAGAGCGGTGAATTTGCCTGCGACGGTGCGGCTGCTGGTCAATACGCATGACGTGAATCAGCAGGGACAAATCATCGACGTTCCCGGGA
Organism: Terriglobia bacterium; assembly: GCA_963765085.1. GTDB lineage: Bacteria > Acidobacteriota > Terriglobia > Bryobacterales > Bryobacteraceae > Palsa-187. The sequence goes on from CAVXVL010000068.1 coordinate 7,338, forward strand.
AAATCGTGGACACGCTCGCCGATCCAGCGCGCGGAGTCCTCTACATGCTGCGTCAGGACATGAATATGGTCCTGGTCATGAACATGGCGACGCGGCAATTGATCTCCGCTCCGTTCATGCGCACCGGTAATACTCCGACGCAGATGTCGTTTTCCCAGGACCTGCACTATCTTCTGGTCGGGAATGACAATTCACAGATCGCGAGCGTATTCGATCTAAACACGCTGCAGCCGGTCGCTCCGATTCTGCTCCCCTTCGGGCATTATGCGCGATCGATCGGTGTGGCGAACGGCGCGATGTTCGCGATCTCGCGGAACGCGGGAACGATGAATCCGTGCACCATGGTTACGCCGCCCGCTTTCGTGGATCAGATCACATTTTTGGCTCCGAATTTCAGCTCGGCAAATACGCCTTGCACGCTCAATGGCGTTACCAATCCTTCGATTTACGAAAACAACTTGCCGACCGAAAGATGGCGTAATGGTGTCCACTCCCGACTACAACTACATCATGCTCGCGCTTGCCGGCGGCGACGTCGTTGAGTACGATGTTTCGGCGCAGACGTGGGCTGAGTCGCGCAAGGATTTCTCCACGTTGGGCGGCGAGTATGGATCGTTCACCGGATTTTTGTCGCCCGACTCCTCACTTCCCTCGACGGCGATCGATTACGTTGCCGGGCCGAATATGCTCGATCTGGCGCTGGTGCCGCTCGGCAGTCCTTTCCCTGATGGGATGGCAACGAGTTCCGGTGTTGCTCTCAATTTAGGCGTCGGGCTGCGCACGACCTCGTCGGCGGTGAATGCGCCGGGCGTGATTCAGCGGTTCAATCCGGCCAATCAAACAGTTTTCGGAACCACGCTGATGAGCGAGGCTCCGTTAACATCCGCCGGCATGGCCTATCCGTCGATCGGGCTCATCGGCGAATCGATTCTGTCGTTCACGCGCACGCTCGCGGTCTCGGCGGATCAATCCACGATTTTCGCGTCCACAATTTCCGGCTTGACAGTTTTGTCCTCCGCGTTCGATCAACTTCCCGCCCCGCCGGTCATCACGAACGTCCTCAGCGGTGCCGATGGAACGTCGGCTCCGGCGAGCGGAGGGTACATCGAGATTCTGGGAAGCGGACTCGCTTCGTCTTCGCTTCTTTCGGCGGAATTTATCCCCTACCGACCCTCCTTGGAGGCGCTTGCGTCACAGCGAATAACATCACCGTCCCGTTATTTGCGGCCTCACCGAGTACAATCGTCGCGGAAATGCCGTTCAGCGTTTCCGGCAGCGCGACGTTCGTAGTGCGCGTCGCCGGCGGAATCAGCGCTCCGTTTACGGTGAACGTGCCGTCGGAGGCGCCGTCCATTTTCCATACCGAATCGAACGGAGCGCAGAACAACCTTCCGAATGTGGTTCGCGACGACAATGGCCAGCTTTTGAGTTTCACGAATCCGATTCATCCGGACACGGTGATCACGATGTATTTGACGGGCCTCGGCGCGACGACCCCGCTGCCGGCGCTGGAGCGGCCGCGCCGTCGAGTCCGATCGCGACGGTGAATGCGCTCCCGTCGGTCATGCTCGGTTCGCAAGCGATGACGGTGACCTCGGCCGTACTGGTGCCCGGTGTCGCCACCGATTATCAAGTTACGGCGCAAGCTCCGCACATCGTGCAGCCGGGAGACAACGTCCAGTTGACGATTACCAGTGGAGCGGTGTCCACGACGCAGCAGGTGCGCGTCGTCGTCCTTAGGCGCGGTTCGGCAGAGGCAGTTCGTAAGGAAGAGATCAGGAGAAACGAATGCTCAAAATTTGGATATGCGCGCTGGCTCTCACAGCCGTCGCGGCGAACGCCCAGCAACGGTGGGACGTCGGCGTGATCGGCGGTGTGGGCGTACAGAACAACCTCGACGTGAAGAACGGCAGCGGCAGCGCGAGCACCGGTTTTAAGAACGGGGCCGGTATTCGGCGCCTACGGCGGCGAGGATACGTATCGCTACTGGAGCGGCGAGGCGAGTTATCTGTATCGCCAAAGCGATCTGAAGCTCAACGGCGCCGGGGATCTCGGAATCCTTCGACGCGCACACGCATATTTTCACCGGCGACATCCTCGCGCATTTCCGGCCGCGGGAAGCTGTATCCGGCCCTACGTTTCGTTCGGCGCCGGGCTGCAGGTGATTGAAGGAGCGGGGAACGAGGGCACGGCCCAGCCGCTCGGAAATTGCTTTACGGCCGGTCCGACGTGTTATGCCGCACTCACTTCAACGCAAGAAGTTCAGCTCGTCGGTGAAATCGGCGTCGGCGTAAAAGTACAGCTCGCCAACCACTTCAGACTGCGCATTCAGGTGCGGGATTATATCAGCCCGAAACCCAATCAGGTGATCGCGCCGGGACCGGGAGCGACGCTCACGGGGTTCCCGAACGATGTTGTCGGCACGGTTTCTCTCGGCTTCACCTGGTAATCTTCCGGCGCGCTCGATCACGCACGCGACGCGGTAGTCCCGGCGATTTATAAACCTTTCGCGGGAATCGAGAGCAGGAACTCGACCTGGATGGGAACGCCATCTTTGGTAGCGGCGCGAAATTCCCAATCGGCCATAGCCGCGAGAATCGCCGCATCGACCTCGGGCAGAATCGTGCGCACGATGTGGATGTTCTGGAAACGCCCTTCGGCTGAGACGAAGCCGTGCAGCAAGACGTATCTTTCGTACGAGGGCAGCTTCACGTCGGGCCGCACCAACTTGTAAGCATACGGGGCGCGCACGGGAGTCTCCGGCGCGCCGATGGTCACCACGGGACCGCTGGTTTCCGGCGGCTTCGCATTCGGGATGCAGAAATAGAGCGTCCAATCCTTCGCCGTGCCAGCCGAAATATAGACGGAGTAAATGGGCCGGCCCGAAAGCAATCCGCGAGTTTCGGGATACTGATCCACCGGCGAGGATTGGATCACCACGGCATCGTACGTCCCGCCTTGCGGCTTGTTAATCACCTGACCGGCCGCAGCGCGTCCCTTCCCCGATCCAGTGCCCGTTCCGGTTCCGGAACCGGAGCCCGCCCCTTTCCCCGCATCGATTTTTCCCGCGTTGCCCGCCGCTGAAGCGGAGCCGTTGGAGGAAAGCTTCGTGCTTCCGGCCACGGCCGACGTGTCTCCCGTCGCGGAGGCTCCCGCGAGCGCGGCTCCCGTTCCAGACCCAACCGATCCCTGGCCGCTTCCCGAGTCCGAATCAGCGACGGGAGGAATCAGAGTTAAAACCGGCGCGGCGGCGTTCGTAGCGATGGTCGTTGCACGGGACGGCGTGGAACTCGCCGATCCCGAGGCGGCTGGAATAGCAGCGGTTTGTGCAGAGGACTTCGCGGCACGAGCGGACGCCGTCGAAGCGATGTTGGCATTTGAAGGCGCCGGCGAATTCTGCTTTCCCGTATTCGACCCCGCCGAAGACGCGGCCACGGCGCTTCCCGCTTGCGCGGCTTGCGCTTCTCCCGATTCCTGCGCGATATTGCCGGCCGGCACGACGACGTTTTTATCCATGGGCACGGGATGATCCGAGAGCGAAAGGATCGAGACCGGATCGCCTTGCGGCGCGGGCGGCGGACCAGCGACGGTGGCGGGCTCGGGAGGAGGCGCCGCGACCGGCTGTGGAAGCTTGGGACGAATGGTCGTGAACACAGGAGTAGCCGCCAGCGGAATGTTGGGCGCCGCGACCTCCGGAACTTGCGCGGGAGGCGCGGGCGTTTTGCGTCCGGGAGCGACAAACGGTTTCGGGATGTTGGGAAATTGGGGCGAGGAAATACGGAACGAAGGCAGAGGCGTCGGCTTCGGAATCAGATCCGGAGGCGACAGCGCTTGAATGAGAGTTTGCGTCGCGGCCGGATCGCGCTTCACTTCCGGTGGAACGAAAGTGCGCGCCAGCTCGCGACGAACCAGCTTGCGCGTGGCGGAGATTTCCGCGTCCGCGTCAGGCAGACGGGGCGCTGTCGATTTCACCACGATTTGGGGGAGCTTCGGAAGCTCGATCGCGGGAGCGGGCGTGCGGCCGGAGTCGGCTGCTTGGGGCAACGCCGGTTTGGTTGCAGGCGCCGGGTTGGACTGCTGTTTGCGGCCTTCGCCGGCGGAGGCGGGGATTTTGGCGACGTAATACAGATGCCCGTCCAGGCGCAGCTCGGTCGGCTGTAGAGGCTCGACGGGGATTTCGGCGTGCGTCGTTTGCGGCAGCGAGACGGTCAACAACGCGGCGATCAGAGACGCGTGTACGCACAGGGAATAGAGCAGGCTGGACGCAGCGGGGCGGCCGAGAGGGAGATCGAGGTGGAAGATCTCCGTGGCGCCGGAGCCGATGGGCGGGAGCTCCATGAAAGACCTTATTGTAACCGCTTAGACTTCATATCGAGCCTTTCGATTGCAAAAAAACGTAAAGAGCGCAAAACGTTTCGCGCGGCTCGGAACACTTTCCAGCTTCCTGGCTCAAGCATCAGGCTCAAGCTTGCGGGCTCACGCCTGCGGCGTGCCGGCGTGGAACGGGGACACGAGCGTAGGACGATGCGCCGCCCGCCCGGAGGCGAGAGGATCGCGCAGCGATCCCAAATTCTTCAGACCGAACAGCGCGAGTTCGAAACGATCGCGCGCGCCCACTTTTTCATAGAGCGTGGTCAAGTACGCCTTCACGGTGCCTTCGGAAATTCCCATGGCGTGGGCGATTTCCTTGTTCTTCAGACCTTGCACCAACAGGCCGATCAGTTCGTTCTGGCGTTTGCTGAGATTGACCGGGCGGCTGGCGAGCAGGCTCATGGTGAGCGAATGCTCCATCCACATTTCGCCGCGCGCGGCCGTCCGCAGGCACTCGCCGAAGTTTTCGAGCGAAGAAGTCGTGCTCACAAATCCACGCACGCCGAGCGCGACCGCGAGGTGCGCCACTTCGATGGAAACGCCGCGCGCCCATAATACGATCGCGGTTTGCGGAGAAGATTTTTGATAATGCCGGAGAGCGGCGAGATCGGCGTCGAGGTGCAGTCCCCAGACTACGATATCGGGACGATGCGCCGCGGTGACGCGCGCCAGATCCGCGGGCGACGGGCACACGGCCACGAGCTCGCATTCGGGGTTGTCCTGAAAAAAGCTGCGAACCCCGAGCTCGACGCAAACTTCGTCGGTGGCAACGACAATAGCTAAGCGGTGCACGCGAGAACCTCCGAGCAAATAAGTAGTGCTGACGCCTTATTACACAACCGTATTCTAGCGATACCTGGGGCGACTGGTACCGATGATATCAAGAACGTGCTAATTAAACAAGCGTTTACACAGGATTTACAAGGCCTCGGATCGCCCTAGGAATTTTCCAGGAGAACCCTAAGACGCATTTGGCTGCCGTGGTTTACGACGCGCAAAATCGAACGTACCAGGACCGGCGCGATGAATGCCCGCAAAAGTACTCATAGTACCTTACTGACCGTTGGTAGTAGACTTCTCTCCCCAACTTACAGTCTTGCGCTAAATCCTTGTTTTCCGGTACCTTAGGAAATACCGTCGGAACCCGATAGACACCATGAGAATAGAAGAACAGGTTTTTTCCGCAAAGGTCGACCTGCCATGCAAGATCTTTTGCGGTCCCGGCTCTACGTTAGAGCTTGCGGGAACAGCGACGAATATTGAAACAGGACGCCTATACCTGGACGTGGGGGCGTTATATGCCCCATGGCAACCGGTCGTAGGGGATTTCGTAAGGTTAGAGCTCTCTCTGCCGATGGACTATGAGGCGGCGAAAGCAAAGTACCTGAGCGTGCGGGCGCGAGTTGCCTCGGTGGAGCCGATGGCGGACGGTTCGCAGCGGCTGGAAGTGTTGTTTCGCAGGCCGGTGTTTCGCGACCGCGCGGAAGTGGATGCGGCGCGCGAAGCGCCGATGGCCGTCAGTCAGTGGCACATGTAGTTTGGTACGCACGATGAAAATGTCCGTTCCCGAAACACGACGCAGGAAGAGGCAGCACGGCGGCGCCATGGTCGAGATCGCGCTGTTGGGGCCGTGGATTTTCTTTCTGTTCATCGGGGTCTTCGATTCCGGGTTCTATGCGTACGCCACCATCTCGGTGGAAGGCGCGGTTCGCGCGGCGGCTTCCCGCACCGCGCAGGACACGATCTCGCAGACGCAGCAGATCGCGTGTGATGCAGCCACGGCAGAGATGATCCGGCTCCCCAACTACCGGAGCTTCAGCGCGAACTGCGGCGGGGGTACCGTCACCGTTCTTTCGGCAAGTAACCCGCTCCTGGTTACTCAGCAGACGCTGTGCGGTACCGCGGTCAATACGTTTTCGATTCCCGCTTGCTCCACAACTGGTCTGTTGGGCGGCCCGCTCAAGGCGACGACTCCGATTTGCGCGGATTGCTCGAACGATAGGGCCGCGGCTTCCAGTTTGGTAACGGTTGCTTACCAAAGCGTTCAACTTGTTCCGATTCCCGGCATTTTGACCGGACTGCTGAAGGTCACGCGAAGAGCGGAAGTGAGGATTGACGCTCCATGAAGCCAGAAACGACAAAGCGGAAATCCCGGCGCGGCCAATCGCTGGTGGAATTCACTTTTGTGGCGATCCCGGTTATGTTTCTGTTGATCTCGGTTTTCGAGATCTCGCGCGGCATGTGGATCTATCATACGCTCGCTTTCTCCGTGCGCGAGGGCGTGCGTTTCGCGTCGGTGCACGGCGCCGATTGCGTAAACAATCCTCCGCTGAATTACAACAGTTGCCAGGTCTCCTACGCCGATATAGCGGGAGTCGTTCAGTATTATGGCGTGGGTCTGGTTCCGGCAACCACACAGTTACAGTTTTACGGCTGCACCACGACGACGAGCTGCACGCTCGACAACACATGTCCCTTGAATGGATGCGGCGCGACCAAATGGCCGCTCACTTCCGGAACGCCCGGCGAAAACGCGGTGGGCAATCTGATTCGCATCGATATTCAAACGCCGTTCCGATCGGCGATCGCTATGTTTTGGCCGGGCTCGCGGTCGGTGTCGTTTGGCGCCGTGACCTTGCCCTCGACTTCGATGGACACGATTAAGTTTTGAGAGACAGCGAGATGAGCAGACGAAAAAAAACCTCGGGTGGACAAGCGATCGTCATGGTGACGATGGCGCTCTTTGCCATGGTCGGGCTCATGGGCCTGGCGGTGGATTTGGGTTGGTCGTTCTTCGTGCAGAAGCAGGCGCAATCGGCCGTGGACGGCGCGGCGATGGCCGCGGTGCAGGAAGCCTACCATCGCATGTCGGGACAGTTTTTCAACGTCACGTGCGGCACCGGTGTCGAATCAGGTCTATTGCGATACGGGTCGCGGGCCTCAATTGCAGCGGGGTGAGCACGTCGAGCACGGACAATCTGGCGAACGGATGCCTCTATGCGGCCAGCGACGGATGGTGCAGCGTTGGCGCCAGCACAGTTTCGTGCCCCACAGGCTGGACACTGGTCGGAACGTCGAACGTCGGAGGCGCCACGGGAACAGCGCCACCGAGTTCGTTTTGTCCACCCGGCGTAAATTGCGGCACGCTCGACAAGCGGAACGTTCCCTATTGGGTGCAGATGACCGCAACGGAAACTGTGCCTCAACTGTTTTCCGCGATTCTCAAAAATCCGACGGCTACGGTCGCGGCGAGCGCGGTCGCGGGGATCAACGGGACGCAGGTTCCCGGATCGCTGGTTCTGCTGGATCGACCCGGCGACGGGTACGCGGACCCGTCCGGGAATCAGTTCTACGGAAACGACATCTATGTTGGGGGCTTTCGTGTTTAATTCAATCACCGCTTCGGGTCCCATTTACATGGCTTCAACATGTGCCGGTTCATATGTGGCGAGCTCATGCGCCGTTCGGGGCACCAATGCCGGATATGCGGGTGACATCGCGGGCTTCGCCGGATTCCGTGACAGGGAGCGCGATTGAAATGCCGACCGGCGCGAAAACGAATGGGAATACGTGGACCTGTTCAGGCGGCGGATCGCCCTGCCCCACGAATATCGCCACCAGTAGCGTTTTTCTGGACCCGACGTCGGGCGAGGCACAGCCGTCGATCAACGTAACTGCTGCGGTCCCAACGTGCGGGATCTACGACCAACCTGGCATAGGTGCCGTCATTCAGGGAACGACGACAGGTGCCCCCCTTCAGCTTGGGCCGTTTAACTATTACTCATACACCACCACTAACGGCAAAGTGAACGGAACTCCGTCCGCCGACGGAGCGCCCATCATCATCAAGAACAACGTTCAGTTCATCGAGAGCGGCAGCTGCACAGCAGGCATAATTGGCGCCGTGACGGATACGTTGTCCCGCGCGGCCAATAGCGGCTCCTACGCAGGCGGGTCCGGCTCGACAGAATATCTATCACATCTACGATATTACGGGCGCCACACTCCAGAGCAGCGGGTTTGACGCGTACCTCTTCTACGGGGGACTCTGGCTCGAGGGCGCGACGTTCAACAACGCCAATGCCACCCTTCGGCCCGGCCAGTACGTGATGGTCGGCACGGCGACGAGCACGACGACCTTCGGAGATAGCTGTGCGAGTAGCAAGGGCACGATTCTTTGTTCCGACAACGCCTTCAGCTTCGCTTCCGCCATTCAGGGTGATACCTCCAGCGGAACGATGTTCATCCTGACTTCGCCAGTCAAATACATAGGTTCGGCATTGTATCCCGGTCTCGCGATTGCGACTGGCAGTACTCCCAAGCCGGAGATTACCGCCGCCATGGCAGCGGCGAAGTACGAAGGTGGTGTAAACATCGAGAACGTTCTCGGCGCCACGAGTCTGACCGGGGTTGTTCCTGGCGGCTCAAAGGTGCCGACGTCGCTCAATCAATACAATGGTGTTCTTATCTGGCAGGATCGTGCGAACTCCACGGTCATGTACAGCACAACCGGACAGATTACGAGCCAGACACAATCGCCGTCTACCCAAAATCCGCCGTCGGGTGCGAATGGGATGGACATCTTCGGAATCATCGGCGGAGTGAATGTCAACGGGGTGATTTATCAGCCGGAAGGCGCTTATCTCACCGATGGCGGCGCGATTCAAAATATGTCGGTGTCGACGCAGATTATCACCGGCGCGATCAACATCAATGGTGTTTTCGGAATCAGCGTTACCCTCGGAACTCCGACGCACGAACTGACCAAGTATTCGCCAGGTCTTCTTGAATGAGCGAGAACAAAACCAATCCGGTGATCCACGCGATGCCGTCGCTGGCGGACGTCGCGTTCGTGTTGCCGTTGGTATTTTTGTTCGCGGGCTTGAGCGGGGTCGGGACATTGATCGGGGACGGAGACACGGGCTGGCACATCCGCACGGGCGATTGGATTCGCGCGCACATGCAGGTTCCGTATCAGGACATGTTCTCGTTCACCAAGCCGGGCGCGCCGTGGTTCGCCTGGGAGTGGTTGTGGGACGTATCGTTCTCGCGCATTCACCAGTCGTGGGGATTGCCGGGCGTGGTGATGGCCAGCCTGCTGGTGATCTGCGTGACGTCGATGCTGCTGTATAAGCTCGTGCTGCGCGTCACTGCCAAAGAGGGATTGGAGAATCCGCTGGTCGCCATCGTGCTGACGGGCGTCGCGATGGGCGGGGCGTCGCTGCACTGGCTCGCACGGCCGCATTTGTTCAGCCTGCTGTTTTTGATTCTGTTCTTGATCATTTTGGATCGCGCGAGTGGATCATCCGTCGGCGGCCGGGCTTCCGCCGGGCCGGAAGAGCCGGCTGAAAGCCGGCTGCGGCCTGAAAGGCCGCCCCACAAGCTGCTCTGGCTGCTCCCGATCCTCACCATCCTGTGGACGAATCTGCACGGAGGCTTCTTCATCGGAGTCATCGTCGTCGGCGCGTATGCGGGCGGACCGCTGCTGCGCGCGGCCATCGAGCCGGATCGCAAGCTGCGTGGGATGTATGCGAAAAGCTCGCTGCCGTATATCGCGACGGCGGCTGGATGCATGCTCGCCAGCCTGGTGAACCCCTACACGTACCATCTGCACGAGCACATTTATCAATATCTGCGCGATCCGTTCACCACCACTTACATCAACGAGTTTCAGGCCACCAACTTCCGATGGGGCTCATCGCAATTCCTGGAGCTCATGCTGATTCTGGCGCTGTGCACGGCGGTATGGTACGGCCGCCGGAAACAATTCACGGAAGTGCTGCTGGTGGCCGGTTGGGGTCATCTGTCGCTGGTGGTGGTGCGCAACGTTCCCATCTTCATGATCGTGGCCGCGCCGCTGGTCGCGCGTCCGCTGGTGCACTGGATCAAGGCGCTGGCCGAGGCTCCTGTCGCCGCGTGGCTCCGCTCGTTTGTGGGGACGCTGGAAGAAATCGGACAAGAGCTGGTCCCGATGGAGCGTCCGTGGCGCATTCACGCGCTCCCGGTGCTCGCGCTGGTGATTATCGGATTGGGAATGTCGGCACCGCAGGCCGCCGGGGCGAAGTTCAAAGCGGAATACGATCCCAAGCGCTTTCCGGCCGCGGCTCTCGCGCAGTTGAGCGGACCGGGCCAGCGCATTTTCACGAGCGACATCTGGGGCGGATATTTGATTTACGTCCTGTCGCCGCAGGGAACCAAAGTTTACGTGGATGGCCGCAGCGATTTCTACGGCGATAAATTCGACAACGAATACGTGGCTCTGATGGGAGTCAAGTACGATTGGGAAAAGACGCTGGCCGGTTACGGCGTCGATACCATTCTGCTGCCGGCGGATTCCGCGCTGGCGGGGGCGATCAAAGAGTCCAAGCACTGGCGTGTCAGCTACGACGATCGCCAGACGTTGGTGTTCCGGCCCGCGGGAAGCGCGCCGGGCGCCGAATCACAAGTTTCCGCCAGTAACACGGGCGGAGGGAGAGGACGTGACTTACCGGTCACGGCCGTCGCAATCGTGCCTCCTCAGGAGCACGCGTTTAAAACAAAAAAGGAAAGGGAGTAATTCTCATGAAAGAGCTAATGATGCGTTTCGTCCGCGAAGAAGAGGGCCAGGATTTGATCGAATACACCTTGCTGCTCGCTTTCGTGTGTCTGGCTTCGGCCGCACTGTTCATCAATGCGGGCACGACCATGAAGAACATCTGGAGCATTGCGAACACCACGCTCAGCAACGCCCAGACCGCAGCCAGCTAGCCCGAAGCGGGTGAAGCTTTTACCGGAAGGGCCGGATCATCTCGGCCCAAGTCCGGAGTTAAAAAAAGGGAGATCGACCAAATGAAAAATTTCTGGATCCGATTTGTTCGTGAAGAAGAGGGCCAGGATTTGATCGAATACACGCTGTTGCTGGCCTTCGTATGCCTGGCATCGGCGGCGTTATTCATCAATGCCGGGACCACCATGCAAAACATCTGGAGCATTGCGAATACCACGCTGTCGAATGCCCAGAGCGCTGCATCCTAGGGGCTGCACAAACCATGCTTATCTCCGGGCCGTGGGCGAAATTTTGGACTCAGTTCTGGGAAGACGACCACGGCGTGGACCTCGTCGAATACTCCTTGTTGCTGGCTTTTATCTCTTTAGCCGGCGCGGCGCTCTATATTGGAATGGAGAAAACGACGAATAACCTATGGGGCATCGTAAATAGCCGTTTGAACGCAGCCAATCAATCCGGCAGTTAGTCGATTTCGTGGGGAAGCAGGGGGAGGGGAGTAACTTACGTGAAGCAACGTTTTGCTGTGGTTTTGATTTTTGCCGTGGTGGTGGCGGGCGCCGCAAGCGCCGTGCTGTACCGCCTGATTTCGGCACAATTGGCCGCCAACCGCACCGTCGCGCCCACGGCTCATCTGGTGGTGGCGGCGCATGACCTCGACGCCGGCGACCTGATCAAAGACGGCGATGTAAAGATCGGCGATTGGGCGGGCGCGGTGCCGGCGGGATCCCTGACCAAGACGGAGGACGCCGTGAATCGCGGCGTGGTCGATAAGATCTACGCGGGAGAGGCGATCGTCGAGGGACGCGTCGCACCGCGGGGCGCCGGCGCGGGACTGGCTTCAATTATTCCGCAAGGGATGCGCGCGGTGGCCGTGCGCATGAACGACGTCGCGGGCATTTCGGGCTTCGCCACGCCGGGCCAGCATGTCGACGTGCTGATCGCGGGAAATCCGCCGGGAAACACTTCGGGCACCGTAACGAAGACGCTGCTGCAAAACATTGAAATTCTTTCGGCGGGGCAGAACATCCAGAAAGACGCCGAGGGCAAGCCGGTGATCGTGCCGGTGGTCAATCTGCTCGTGACACCCGAGCAGGCGGAAATCATGAGTCTGGCGAGTAATGAAGCGCGCATTCAGCTGGTGCTGCGCAATCCGACCGATAAGGTCGAAACCAAAACACCGGGCACGTCGCTGGCGTATCTATTCAGCGGCGGCACGCCGCCGCCGGAGCAGCCGCGGCAGACCGCGATTCGGCAGGTCAGTCAGGTAAAGCAGGCGCCGCCCGCTCCCACGCCCGTTGTGGAAGCGCCTAAACCTCCCCCTCCTCCTCCGCCGATTACCGTGGAGGTGTACAACGGATCGCACAAAACCGAGACCAGATTCCAGGGCGAAGACGGGTCCCAAGGAAAGGCTAAATGAACTTTCGCGCAGGAGTAATCTTCATTCTCGTAGTGGCGTTTGGCGCGTTTGGCCAGGAAAACGCCGTAGCTCCCACGGCGGCGACGCGGGATTTGAGCGTCACCGTAGGCAAATCCGTGCTGGTCGACTCGCCTCAGGTGATCGAGCGGATCTCGGTGGCCAATGGGGACCTTGCGGAGGCGGTCGCGGTGACTCCGCATGAGATCCTGGTCAACGGCAAAGTGCCCGGCGAAACCAGCATGATCGTGTGGCAGCAGGGCGGAAACCGCTTATTTTTCGATCTCCTGGTGAACCGGAGCGAAACTCGCGTGGACGGAGTCCGACGGCAGATCGCGCAGGAGACCGGAGATCAGATGATCACGGTCGAAATGGTGGGCGATACGGTGTTCCTGCGCGGAGTCGCGCGGAATTTGACTTCCGCCCAGCGCGCGGTCGAAATCGCGTCGACGCTCGGAAAGACGGTGAATCTACTGCGCGTCGACATTCCGCCGACCGATACACAGATTTTGCTGAAGGTGAAATTCGCCGATGTCGATCGCGCGGCCACGAAGAATCTGGGAATCAACATCTTCAGCACGGGAAATAACGTCGGGAGTTTGACCACGGGCCAATTCAGTCCGCCCACGGTTACGCCGAATGTCGGCACCACCGGCACGTCGGGAAGTTCCACTTTGACGCTCTCGCAGGCGCTGGAAGTATTTCTCTTCCGCCCGAGTTTGAATCTCGGTGCGACGATCGCGGCTTTACAAAATGACAACCTGCTGGAGATTCTGGCGCAACCGAACGTTCTCGCCATCAATGGAAAAACCGCCAGCTTCCTGGCCGGCGGCCAGTTTCCGTTTCCCACTCTACAGGGCGGCGGCGCGGGCCTCGGCGCGGTGACCATCCAGTTCAAGGAGTTCGGCGTGCGTCTCAATTTCACGCCGACGATCACGCCGCGGGGCACGATCCGGTTGCAAGTGACACCGGAAGTCAGTTCGCTCGATTACGCCGACGGCTTGGTTTACAACGGAACGACGGTCCCGGCGCTGTCGGTGCGACGAGTTTCCACGGAAATAGAGTTGGATGACGGTCAAACTTTCGCCATCGGCGGCTTGCTCGATAATCGCGACACCGAGACATTCAACAAAATCCCCGGATTGGGCGATATCCCCTTCTTCGGTAATCTGTTCCGGTCCCGTTCGAAAGTGAAGAGCAACACCGAGCTGCTGGTGATGGTGACTCCGGAGATCGTCAGGCCGATTCCGAAAGATCAGCCGCTTCCCGACCTGAAGATGCCCGGCTCTTTCCTGCCGCCGAACACTTCGCCGAACGCGCCGCAGTCTCCGGGACTGTCCGTCACCGGTCCAGTTCCCGTGAAGCCTCCGCGCCCCACGGTTCCGGTGGAAGACCTGATTAAGAGCCAGCAGGCCGAAGCGCAGCAGCAGATGCAACCCGACGCACAAGCGCCTCAGCTTCAGTTTGTCCCGATGCTGGTGCAGCCTTCGGCCAACGGTCCGGCGACGGCGCAGCCCGCGCCCGCCGCGGCGCCTACTCCCGCGGCACCGCCCACACAATAGTTATGTATCCCATTAGCGTAGGCCTGATCGTCGAAACCAAGGAATTATGGGAGGAATTGCATTCCACCCTGCAGGGCCTACCCGTGCGTATCGGCATGGAGTTGCCGGAGCTCCCTTCGGATTGGCCGGCGTTTCTCGATCGGATGGATCGCGTCCGCCCGGATGTGATTTTGCTCGAAGTGACCCGTCTGAGCGATCAACTCGAAGACGTCGTCAAGAAAATCCGCTCCACTACCGCGCAGCCCGCGGTGTTCGCGATTCAGCAAACCGCCAGTTCCGAGGCTATTCTGAACGCGCTCCGCGCCGGCGCGAGTGAATTCCTATTTCCACCGGTCGCGCAACCGCTCAAGGTCGCCCTCGAACGGTTGTCGGAGACCCGGCAGCAGATGCGCGAGAAAATGATGCGCAGCGGCCGGACGCTGGGTTTTATATCGGCTAAAGGCGGATGCGGTGCGACAACCGTTGCCTGTCACGTCGCGGCGCAACTCGCTCGCGCAGGCACGTCGCGTGTATTGTTGGCCGACGTGGATCTGCAGGCGGGTATGGTCGGATTTCTGATGAAATCCAAATCGCAATATTCTTTGGCCGATGCCGCGGCCAACTTGCAGCGCCTGGATTACAGCTATTGGCAAGGCTTGATCTCCAACGGGATTCCAAACCTGGAAGTGATCACGGCGCCGACGGCGCCGGCGGCCAAGCAGCTTTCGCCCGCTCATTTGCGGCAGGTGCTGGCGTTTGCGCGCACGCAATACGATTGGACGGTTTTGGATCTCGGGCGTAATGTAAATACGACGACGCTCGCGCTCCTCGACGGGATCGACCAAACCTTTTTGATCACCACGCAGGAAGTCCCTGCGCTTCATCAGGCTAAACAGGTGATTCAGGTCCTGCTGGACGCCGGCTATTCACGAGCCCAGTTTCATCTCGTCCTAAACCGCGTTACGCGGCGCTTCGACGTCAGCATCGAAGAACTTGAATCCATGATGGGAGTGCCGGTCTATGCAACCCTCTCGAACGATTACAACGCTTTGCACGACGCCTTCAGCGAGGGCAGGCTGCTCGAAGGCTCGGGGCCCTTGGCGGAGGATTTCGAACGGCTCACGGCTCGCATCTCGGGCGCGCCGGAAACGACGGTGAAGAAAAGGAAATTCTCACTTTTCGGCTGATCTGTCCGTTGCAGTGAAATGAGGAAATCAAATGTCCGCTAATTCTCAGGCACTCACCACCGAGAGGACCGGCTGGGTCGATCGCCTGGTTTCCCGCGAAGGCTTTAGCCCCGAATATCAGGAACTGAAATTCATCCTGCATCGCAAGCTCCTCGACCGCATCAATTTGGAAATGCTCTCCAGCGTTGCCGTGGAGCGCGTACGGTCGGAAGTGCGATCCGCCGTGGCCAAGTTGGTGGAGGAAGAGAAGACCCCGCTGAGTTTGGTGGAGAAGGACCGAATCATTGGCGAGGTGCTCGACGAAGTTTTCGGTTTGGGGCCGCTCGAGCCGCTTCTGGCGGATCCCACGATTTCCGATATTCTTGTCACCACGCCGAAGCTGGTGTACATTGAACGCGGCGGTAAACTGTACCGGACGCCGGTTCAGTTCAAAGATAACGCGCATCTGATGCGCATCATCGAGAAGGTGGTCGCGCGGGTGGGACGGCGTGTCGACGAATCCTCACCGTTGGTGGACGCGCGCCTGCCGGATGGATCGCGCGTGAACGCCGCGATTCCGCCGATAGCGGTCGACGGCCCGCTGCTCTCCATTCGCCGATTCGGACGCGACCGGCTGACGGCGGAAGATCTGGTGCGAACGCTTTCCCTGACGGAAGGGATGATGACGCTGCTCCGGGCGTGCGTGCAATCGCGGTTGAACATCGTGATATCCGGCGGTACAGGCGCCGGCAAAACTACTCTTCTGAACGTCCTGTCGACTTTCATTTCCGAGGATGAGCGCATCGTCACGATCGAGGACGCCGCCGAACTGCGCCTGGTTCAGGAGCACGTGGCGCGTATGGAAACCCGGCCGCCGAACATCGAGGGCACGGGCGCGATCCGGATTCGCGAGCTCGTGATCAACGCGCTCCGTATGCGTCCCGATCGCATCATCGTCGGCGAGGTCCGCGGCGAAGAAGCGATCGACATGCTGCAGGCGATGAATACGGGTCACGATGGATCGTTGACGACCATCCACGCGAATTCTCCGCGCGACGCTTTGGGACGTCTGGAAGTGATGGTCGGCATGGCGAACGCCAACATGGGCGTGCGCGCGATCCGTCAACAAATCAGTTCCGCGATCGACCTGGTGGTGCAAGTTTCCCGCATGAGCGACGGAACGCGCCGCATCGTCGGCATCACGGAATGCGTCGGCATGGAAGGCGAATTGATCACCATGCAAGATATTTTCGTCTTTGAGAAGACCGGTCTGGCGGATCACGGTCGTGTTACGGGACGGTTCCGCGCTACGGGCATCCGGCCCCGGTTTTACGAAAAATTGCGTGTCACCGGCGCGCAACTACCCGCCTCGCTCTTCCAGACCGTGGTGGAGATCGGATCACAAACCGCATGAGCTTGCTTGTCGGGGGCATCATCTTCCTGGTCTTGTTCGCCGTCGTCATGGTGGTGGTCAGTCTGGGATCCCGCTTTCTGGAGGTTCTCGGCCGCAAGAAGGTTGAAACCATGCTCAATACTTCTACGGCACAGGCCGTGGAGCATGTCGAAACGACGATCTTGGTCGATCCGCAGGATCGCGATCCGCTCGCACGTTTCATCGAACGCCACAAGGTCTTGGATCGAACCCAGGCTTGGATTCAAGGGTCTGGACTGGGGTGGAGTGCGACAAGCGTCCTGACGGCGACGATTGCCGCGGCGTGCCTGGGCGCATTCCTTGGTTGGTTTTTCCAGCCGCTCGGCTTCGTTGCGATTAGTGCCGTGCTCTTCGGAGTATTGTTCGGAAGCTTCCCGTACTTAATCATCAACGGCAAGCGCAAAAAGCGCATGACGCAATTCGAAGAGCAGTTGCCCGAAGCGCTGGATTTTCTCGCCCGCTCCATGCGCGCGGGGCATGCGCTCTCCGTGAGTCTGGAAATGCTGGGCGCGGAATCGCCCGACCCGCTCGGACAAGAGTTTCGAGCGTTATTCAACGAACAGAACTTGGGAGCGCCCCTCGATGTCGCGCTCGGAAACTTCACCCGCCGAGTTCCGATTCTGGACGTCAAACTTTTCGTTTCCTCGGTCCTCCTGCAGCGGCAGACCGGCGGAAATTTGAGCGAAGTTCTGCAGCGGCTGGCGAATCTGGTTCGCGATCGCTTCCGTCTGCGCGGCCAAGTGAAGGCGGCCAGCGCCCACGGGCGTATGACGCGAGTCGTACTCACGGTCCTCCCCATCGTGATGATTTTTGCGTTGCAGTTCGTCGCGCCCGGCTATTTGAGTTCGATGGTGGATGACTCCGACGGGCGGTGGATGGTGCTGATCGCGATCCTGGCGCTGGTGGCCGGCTACGTCGTGATGGGCCGCATTACCGATATCGAGGTTTAGATCATGGCAATACTGGTCGCATTCCTTGTTTTCGCGATTCTCGTCGCCGTCATCTCATTTATCGGTTATCGCGTCTACGCGCGGCCCGGACGTGTTTACGAACAGTTGGGCGGCCAGGCCGTGGCCGGCTACGAAGGCGGCACTGCCAATGAGCGCGTGGTTACCACCATCATCGAGCAGGTGGGCGGATTGTTCCCGCTGGATATCGAGGACGCGAGCGCTCTGCAGCGCGATCTGATCGCCGCCGGACACCGCTCGCCGCGCGCGGTCCCCATTTATCTCGGAATCCGGACGATCGCCTTCGTCGTCATTACTTTACTCGCCGTGCTCCTACGCAGCACGATTACCTCGAACTCGATATTGCAAATCGTGATTCCGGTGGCGGCTGCGTTCCTCGGATGGTTTGGGCCGAGTTTCGTCCTGGATCAACTCATCGGAGCCCGTCACGAAAGAATTCGCAAGGGATTGCCGGACGTTCTCGATCTGATGGTCGTTTGCGTCGAGGCGGGTTTGGGCCTCGATCAGGCCATGCAGCATGTTTCGCGCGAACTGATGGACGTTTTTCCGGAAGTCAGCCAGGAAATCGAAATCGTCCATTTGGAAATCCGAGGCGGAAAGAGGCGCGCCGAAGCCCTCCGCAGCCTGGCCGAGCGGACGGGTGAAGACGAACTGCGCAAGCTCGTCGCGGTGCTGGTACAGGCCGATCGTTTCGGAACAAGTATTGCGGATTCGCTTCGCACGCATGCCGAATTCATGCGTCTGCGCCGCCGCCAGGACGCCGAAGAGCGCGCGGCGAAGATCGGCGTCAAGCTGGTGTTCCCCATCTTTTTTCTGATTCTCCCGGCGATGCTGATCGTCGTGGCTGGACCGGGGATGTTACAGGTGTTCAAATACCTGTTCCCGTTAATGCGATCATTTCATGTATAGTACGTGCGCAAACGTCAGTTTGCCACGCAAGGAGAGACAGCGAACATGAGTCAAAACACGCTCGCGGCGATTCTATGGATTGCCGCAGGATTGGTGTTGGTGCTTTACTTAATGCGCCGGGGCCGGCGTAAGAAGCGCCGCTAGGAAATCTCTTCCGATTAGCTGTTTTCCATGTCTTTCGCCGAAGATCTTCTCCACCGTCAGAACGCGGATGGCGGCTGGAGCTATTCGCGCGGTAGCTCCTGGACGGAACCGACCTGTTACGCGCTCTTGGGCTTACGGGCCGCCGGTGCCGCTGCCGCCCCAGAAATGGGCCGGGGAGCTGCCTGGTTGGCCCGCTGCCAACGCTCCGAAGGTGGCTTCGCTCCGCGGGAATCGGTTCGTGAGAGTACGTGGCTGGCGGCCCTTGCGCTGCTTCTGCCAGACGATTTGCAAAAACATTTTGATGCGCAGAAGGCGGCTCGCTGGCTGATCGCTCAGTCGGGGCGGGAATCCGGGTGGGTCTTCAGACTGCGGCTTTTCCTGATTGGAACTCCTGTAGAGCAGTCTCTCGCTTTTGACGGATGGCCGTGGTATCCAGACGCAGCCGCCTGGATCATCCCCACCGCGCTTTCGGTTCTCGCGCTCGAAAAGTTAAATCGAACACACGGAGGCGCTGTCGCTCCGGGGGGCAACGTCGACGAGGCGATGGACGCTCGCGCTGAGGGTGGGCGGGATTTTTTGCTCGCCCGGCGCTGCCGCGACGACGGTTGGAATCACGGGTCCACGCGCGCGCTCGGCTACGATTCAGATTCGTACCCGGAGACGACTGGACTGGCGCTGCTGGCCTTGCACGCGTCGAATCAAGGAACCGCAAAATTGCAGCCGAAGCCTCCGGCGATCGACGAGAAGATACAGCGGGGCATCGCTCGGGCGGAGGTGCTGCTTGCCGGTTGCCGGTCGAACGAGGCAGCCAGTTGGCTCGCCTTGGGGCTATCCGCGCAGGGCCGTACGCCCGTCATTCCGCCTCTGCCGGCGCGTCGAACGACCATGGAGCTTGCGTTATCCTCGCTGGCTGCCGCTGCCCTACAGGGGAATAACCTCTTCCTCTCTTGAGGCTCCCGGATGAAGCGGGCTTACTCATGAATCACGATTCCTCCTCACGGCTCTCACGCCGGCGCGTTATGGCGGGCGCGGGGAGCGCACTTGCCCTGGAGAGTTGCGCCCGCCCGCCGCAGTCCTGGCCGCCGGTGTCGATTCGCAGGGTCCCTGACTACTCCGCCGACCTCGTGCAGGTGGTGCGGAGCATTCTCCTCCAACACAAGCTGGACGTTCGCGGGAAGCGTGTCGTGCTGAAACCGAACTTGGTGGAATTCGACGAACGTACCGCCATCAATACGCACCCGGCGTTGGTTCACGCAGCGCGTGAAGCGTTTCTCGCCGCGGGCGCCGCGGAGGTGCGTGTCGCCGAGGGTCCTGGACATCGGCGCATTACGCTCGATCTCGCGGATGCCGCCGGATACTTTTCGACAATCACTGGCTTCGAGGAAATATTCACCGATCTCAACCTCGACGAAGTGACGCCGGTGCAGCTGAAGCGCCCACTATCGAAGCTGAAGTCGCTCTATCTGCCGAATACCATCCTTGGGTGCGATCTGCTGGTTTCCATGCCGAAGCTGAAAACGCACCACTGGGCCGGCGCTACGCTCAGCATGAAAAATTTGTTCGGCGTGGTTCCGGGCGGCATCTACGGGTGGCCGAAGAACGTGCTGCACTGGGCGGGAATCGACGAGTGCATCGCGGATCTGCACGCTTTGTTTCCGCGGTCGTTCGCCATCGTGGACGGGATCGTGGGGATGGAGGGCAACGGTCCGATTCAAGGAACGCCCCGCACGGCGGGCGTGGTCGTGGCGGGCGCCAGCCGCGTCGCGGTCGACGCGACGTGCTGCCGGATCATGGGTCTCGATCCCGCTCGGATCGCGTTTTTACAGTTGGCCGCGGGCGCGAAAGCTATACGCGAAGATCTAATCCCGCAGATCGGCGAACGCGTCGCTTCCGTCGCTTCGCCCTTCGCCGTTCTCCCACAACTTGAACATCTGCGGCTGAGCGCAGATTGATTGGTGCTCCCGTTCGGACTTCGCCACTGGGCGGCTATTTCGTAATGGTTCCGCAAGCGATGCGATCGCCCGCGTTGCCCGCCGGATCGGAGTGCATGTCGTCGGCCTTGGCGTGGATCACGAGCGCGGTGCCACCGTTGGCGAATACGGAATGAGCGTCATCGCCGAGATTCACGCGCGTGTTGACCAGCAGGGCGGTCGTGGTGCCCTTCTTTTTGGCGGTGAAGTTGTTCATATCGCCGGCGTGCGGGCCTTCGGGATTATCCAGGCCGTGGTGCTTCATGTCGGGATTGAAATGGCCGCCGGCCGAAGTGAAAGCGGGTCCTTCGCACTTGGCGTTTTGATGGATATGCGCGGCATGTTCGCCGGGAGGAAGCCCCTTCGTCTTGAGCACAATGGTGACACCGCCCTTCTTCGCTTCACTGATCGTGGCCGTTCCCACCGGCTGACCCTTCGCGTCCTTCAACGATACGGTTACCGACTTCGCGGCGAAAAGAGAACCGGCGCTGAGGAGTCCGGCCAAGGCGAGCACAGCGGCATGTTTGATCATAGGTTTATCTATTGTGCCAGATTGTTGCGTGAGCGGGGCTGCGCGCCGGCGGCTCCTTTTAGGAGGCGTCCGATTGGATTGTTATGGTGGAGCCAACGAAAGGGGTCAGAAGGAGCGGCGTGGTGCCTGGTTCACCATGGTGTTTCTTGGAGTTTAGGAAGTTTCCTCGTCTCTCCTTAACCTACGTCTGGGGCGGCGTTTTTATCTTTGGCATGATCTCTATATTTCTCCGCACAGTAGATATTGTTGCTTCGCCATTCGTTGGGTGCATACTTCTCCCGTACCGAGTTTGGTCCAGTGACTTAACCTGGCCGCAAGAACCGCGAATGTCAATGAGCGGGCCGTCGAAGCATCGACGCTCAGGTCGCGACGCCAAGTTCAACACTTTTCGGCCCGCTCGATTATTCTCGCGGTTCTCCAACGGGGGAGAGCGCGCGCGGGATTCAGCCCTGCCCGGCATTGCCCAGGTGCGTCTCGACTTCAGAACCGCGAATGTCAATGAGCGGACCGTCGAAGCATCGACGCTCAGGTCGCGACGCCAAGTTCAACACTTTTCGGCCCGCTCGATTATTCTCGCGGTTCTCCAACGGGGGAGGGCGCGCGCGGGATTCCGCCCTGTCTTGCACTGCCCAGTACGTCTCGACTTTAGAACCGCGAATGTCAATGAGCGGGCCGTCGAAGCATCGACGCTAAGCGCGACGCCGAGATTCAACACTTTCGGCCCGCTCGATTATTCTCGCGGTTCTCCAACGGGGGAGATCGGGCGCGGATTTCCAACCTGCGCCACCCGGCTTTTCAGAACTCCCACTGCACTCCGCCGACGCCGGTGCGTCCGGGCGTAGGAAATCCGCTTTCGAAATACACCTGCCCGGCGAGGTTCTCACCCCGCGCGTAAAATCGGATGGCCCGATATTCGCCGAGCGGGATGCGGTAGCTCACGCCGGCGTTCACTCGGCGTAGCCCGCTGAAGCTATACACGCGCTCCGTGAACGTATTCACGTAATCGGGAGATATCGGCGCCAGATAATTTCCTTCATCCAGCGTGTCGAGCGTCAACAACACACGTTTTCCGATTCGCTGCGAAACGGTTGCGGAGAACTGATTGCGCGGAATGATGAACGTGCGCATAACGTCTCCGACGATCGGCACGGCTTCGATCGCATTCACATAGGTGTAGGAGGCCGTGACGTCCATCGCATGAATCGGCGAGACGCGCGCGCTCAGCTCGACGCCGCGCGAGAGACCTCCCTTGGAATTGAAATAGCCACCGTAAATGCGACCGAACGGATCGGTCGTTGGGAGCGGTCCGAAATCGATCTCGTCCTGCAGATGGGTGTAGAAGTAGGTGGCGGAAAGGCGCACTCGTCCTTGCGCGAAATTCTGATCCATGCCGCCGTCGACCGTGTACGAATGCTCGGGGCCAAGACGCGGATCGCCGTAATTCGAATAGCCGTAGACCGGATCGAAACTCGATCCGAAGCGCTCATAGAGCGATGGCGCGCGATAGCCGCGTCCGATGTGCGTGCGGAATTTCGTGTTCGTGGATTTCACGAAATAGGCGGCCGATCCATCGCCTGTGTAGGCGGCCGGTGGCGAAGCGAGCGCGATGCCCTGGTAGGGAGAATTCGCGGAAGGGCTGAAGAGCGGGCCATCGAGCTCAAAGAATTGCGCGCGGAATCCGCCGCTGAAAAACAGCCGGCCCTGCATCAGCGTGAGCTGATCCTGGGCGAACACGGCGTTGGCGCGCTCGGCCGCCTGTACGCCGGAGGCGGCGAGAGGAT
Organism: Terriglobia bacterium; assembly: GCA_963765085.1. GTDB lineage: Bacteria > Acidobacteriota > Terriglobia > Bryobacterales > Bryobacteraceae > Palsa-187. The sequence continues at coordinate 30,332 of CAVXVL010000068.1, forward strand.
TGAATTGCTCGCTGTAATCGAACAGGTACGTCTCGTCTTCGAACTCGTACCCCGCCGTGAGTAACTGCGGACCGACGCGATCGTTGACGCGCGCCTGAATCGTCTGAATCCGGCTGCCGTAATCGGTCCGTACGCTATCGGCCGGTTGATAACCGGTGCCCGCCGGCCCGTCCCCGTAGCGGCGTCCCGAGACGAGCGTCTGCGCGCTCACCTGATAGGTGACATGCGGCGCAGGCTGGCCGTCCAGGATCAAAGCACCGGCGAGGAATCGTTGGGCGCGTGTGCTATCCGGATCGCCGGCGCCGGCAATGAAATTAGCACCGGCGATGGCGTTCACGATTCCTGTCGCGGGAAACGTTCCCGTTTGCACCGGCTCGCCGGTGATCTTTCCAAAAGCGTCCGTCGTGAACAGCCGCGCGCGCAAAGTGGCCGAGGGCGCGATACGGAAGGACAAGCTGCCTTGCGCGCTGAGATCGCGATAAGGCTGGTCGCCTCCTACGCCGCTCGTGACGTCTACGTTCGCAAGACCGAAACTGTACCGCAGCCGCTCGCGGAGCGCGGATCCAGCGATCGACGTCCGCGCGCGCTCCCTGCCAAGCGATCCGCCTTCGAGCAGCACGCTCCCGCGCGTTCCGCCGCCCCCTTCGTCGCTGAGAATATTCACGACGCCGCCGATCGCGTTGGTCCCGTAGAGCGAAGATCCCGCGCCATTCATCACCTCCACGCCGTTCGCGTTGGTGAAAAGGAGATCTTCGATCAACCCGGAGGCATCGCCTTCGATCGCGGTCGCGTCGCGCAAACGCAGGCCATCGACGAGTACGGCCGTATCCTGGTTGCGCATGCCGCGGATATGCAGCGTGGCCAAAGCGCCGGGACCACCGAGTTGTTGCGCGCGTACGCCGGGTGCGAGAGCAACGACATCGTTCAAGGTGAACGCGTCGCGCTGATAAGCCTCCGCGCGATCGATGACGGTCACATCCTTCGAAACCTCGTCGGAGGTTTGCGAAGTTCCGCTCGCGGTGACGACGACTTGGTCGCGCGCACCCGCAAGTTCGAGGGCGACGTTCTTTTCGGCCGGCTCGGTGGTGAGATGCAGGTTCGCGTCAACAAACGGAGCGAAGCCGGGAGCTTGCGCGCGCAGAATGTAATCGCCTGCAGGTAAGCCGTCGAGGTGATAGCTTCCCGCGTCGCGAGACGTCGTGGAAACAGGAGCTCCGCCTTCGCGCGGAAAAATGGTTACGGTCGCGTCGAGGATCGCGCGCGACTGGGGGTCTTGGATGACGCCGCGTAGGTCGCCGGCGTGAGCCACGGCAAGCGTGAATAAACAGACGAGTACGGACCTGACTGGCAGGGACATGAGGAAATGCGCCTCTCTTTCATTCCGAGGCAGGTCTCCTGACTGACAGGTCATCGCGAAGCCGGCAGCCTTCCCATTCCCAAAAGAACAGTGGCCTTTATCGCCGGTCCGCTCGCTGATCACAGTGGCGCAACCGCGCGGGATTTTCACCCGCTTCCCTTTTCACCCATCCGCGAAAACGAACAGGCACCTCGGGGAGCCTCAAGGCTAACATGACCCTCGATTTTCGTCAATTCTTAAGTCGACTAAGGTTCGGAAGCGCTCAAGGAAATCGGTACATGGCCGAAACGATAGTTGCATCAGCGCACAGACACGCCCCGGAGAACCTGCATGACCCCGGACCCGAACAAGCCCTTGGCGATCGAAGACAAGAATGCCGGCGACGCGCAATCTCTGAGGCTTCTCGGAAAGCACATTGACGAAGAGTCGCGCATCCACTTTGAACCGCCTTCGACCGATCCCGCTGACGAATTTGGAACTCTATCCGTGCCGCTCGTGATGAACCGCCGCGTCACGCTGGCGCGGGAACTGTGGGAGGCCGTCGAACAGAATCGGTTGAGCGTGTCGTACCAGCCCAAGATCAACCTTCAGGAACGGCATCCTGTCGGCGGTTTCGGGCTTATCGATGGATTTGAAGCTCTGCTGCGTTGGCGGCGCGCCGGCGGTCAGGCTGTTCTGCCCGCCGAGTTCATTCCGATCGCGGAAGAAACCGGTTCGATTCAAAAACTCGGCGTTTGGGTGCTCGAGCAGGCGTGCCGTCAGCTCGTGCGCTGGCAAAAGCAATTCCCTTCGCAACGGCCGCTGACCATGAACGTCAATGTTTCCGTAAAGCAACTAGTTGACTTTCGTCTCGTGGACCAGGTGCAGCAGATTCTCGACGAAACCGGAATCGCCCCGCAAACGCTGAAGCTCGAGTTGACCGAAAGTACTCTGATGTCGGAAGCCAGCTGCGCGCTCAAGGTATTGGAAAACCTGCGCTCACTTCACGTCGGGCTGAAATTGGACGACTTCGGTACGGGCTATTCTTCGCTCAGCTATTTGTGCGCGTTGAGATTTGATTCGCTCAAAATCTCGCGCTCCTTTGTCAGCAGGCTGGACAGCGATCGGAAGACGCGCGCCATCGTAGAGACGATCGTGAACCTGGCGCATACTCTGGATATGAGCGTGGTCGCCGAAGGAATCGAGACCGAACAGCAGCTGCACGCATTGCAAGCCATGGGCTGCGATTTAGGCCAGGGATTTCTTTTCCATAAGCCGCTGGATTGCTCGGCGGTCGAGAACTTGTTCAGGAACTCCGGCGCCTCGCTCGCGGGGAACCCGGTGGCACTCGCCCCGTCTCCCGCGTTTCGTTCACTGCCCGCCTCCGTCCCCACGGTCGCACGGTGAGCTACCAGCGCTGTTCCGTGGCGTAAGAACAAGACGAAAGATTCCGCGACTCTCCCTCCACTCGATCGAATACCGACTGAATCGCGACGCGTCCCGGCCCGATCATGCGCAGCCACAAATAACGGTTCGCCCAACTGCCCCATCCGACAAAGGCCGAGCCCGGATGTTCGAAATGCAGGTGCATCTGTACGCTGGGATCTTTGAAAACCAACGCCGTCGGCTTCACCAGAATTGTTTCGCCATCGCCTAACTGACGAACGAAAACGTTGCCGGCGGCGTGCAACAGCAGCATCCCGGGAACCTGCGGGGCGCTGAATCGATCCATGAACATGCCGAGAGGATAGTGCGTCTCCGTGTCATTGCCCTGCTGCGTCTTCAACCATATATTCGTCGGAAACCAATCGTATTCGACGCTCGACGTAGCTACCAGAAACAAATGCTCGCGGACGTCGATCGCATCGCCAGGCTGCAGCGGCACGGGCATCAGTTCTCCTGGATCGTCGCGCGAAAACGCGATGCGGCCAGGGCCGGTAGCCTGCGTCATCACCAGGGGCAAGCCCGCGAACATGCGCTTCCACGCTCCGCGCATGGACATCGCCGTGACCGCAATTTGCGGGTCTTTCCACAACAGCACGTGATGCGTGAAATAAATGCTGTCGCCTGCGGCGAGGTTGATGTCGGCGACGGGAACGTACAGACCTTCGATCTGACAGGAAGAGTTTCCCATATGGATCGTGGTCATGTCCTTGCGGCCGGGAACCTCGATCCAACCCGATTCGGAAACGTCGTCGGGGATATCGAGCGCCGCGCCACATCGCGGGCAACTCTGCGATCCCGCGGAAACCTCGCCGCACCACACGCACGTCACCTGCGTCGAATGCGTTTTCGCCTGAGGGGCCAAAGCTTGAGGAGGTGGCACGACGGGAGGCAATAGAGCAGGAGGATCGAATGCTTCCTTCGGCAAGAATGTCGTTTCCCCAGCAGCGGGCGCGGGCGGAGCGATTGGATGGGAGACGATCGGGGGCCCAGCGCTGTTGATGACGTGTGCTCCGCAGCCTACGCAGAATCGGGCGCCTTCCGGGATTTGATTGCCGCATTGTGTGCAAAACATATTGATTCTCGATGTTTCTCTCAATCCGTCTTGTGATGCACGTACATCGATTGAATGCCGATGCGGCCAGGTCCGGTCATACGCGCGAGCGCCATATTCGTTCCGCCGAACAAGCCGGTCCCGAGACGTTGGAATTCGACTTCCATCTTCACCGACGAGTCTTTGTACAGAAACGCGCCGGGCTCCACCATGATGCTCTCGCCCGCCGCGAGCCGACGCTCGAAAACGTTTCCGTAGCCGTGCAGGATCAGCAGGCCGGGCGTGGTCCCCGTCACGAAGCGATCCATGTACATGCCTTGTCCGCCGAACAGAATATTGACCAGGCCTTTGACCCGCACGAAGGAATAACTAATGTGATGCGACGCGAGCAGGAAAGCGTGCTCGCGTACATCCAGTTCCATGCCCGGATGCAGCGGCAGCAAAACCAGTTCACCGGTCGCGTCGCGCGAGAACGCGATGCGTCCTGGGCCGCCGGCCATGCTGATGATGAAAGGCATTCCGGCGAAGGCTCGCTGCAAGCCGCCGGAGAGTTGCATGACGCCGAGCGGAACCTGCTCGTCTTTCCATAACATGACGTGGTGCTCGAAGAAGATGGAATCGCCCTGCCCCAGATTGATTTCGGCGACGGGGACGATCTCGCCTTCGACCTGGCAGGTGCTGGCACCGAAATGAATCTCGGTCATGTCGCGAATGCGCGGAGCTTCTCGCCAGCCCGATTCGCTGACCAGATTGCGGATATCGAGCGGCGCGCCGCAGGCTCGGCAGGACAACGCCGTGCGTTCATTCATGCCCTGGCACCACTGGCACTGGATGCGATCGTAGGATTCCGCGGTGGGAGCTTGAGGATTCGCCATAGAGGTTAAATCACCCTTTTCTGACATCGTACTTCTTTCGCCATGCCGCCCGTGTTACGCGTGCGTTTCGGCCGCGCACGGTATTCTGGAAATATGAGCGGCGCGACCATCGCCTATAGCGCGAGGACCGATTCCCGTCCCGTGCGAGGCTTTCCGGCCTACGCGTGGTCCATCCTCATTTACAATCTCGCGGTGATTTTGTGGGGTGCGCTGGTGCGCGCCACGGGATCGGGCGCGGGATGTGGCGGACATTGGCCGCTGTGTAACGGAGACGTGCTCCCCGCCAGTCCGCAAATAGCCACGATCATCGAATTCACGCATCGCATGATGAGCGGCGTGGCTTTGATTACGGCCGTGATTTTGGCCGTGTGGGGATGGAAAGCCTTTCCGGCGAAGCATTCGGCGCGACGTTGGGCAGTGTGGTCGCTGGTCTTCATGCTGACGGAAGCGCTGATCGGCGCGGCGCTGGTGCTGCTCGGGCACGTGGCGAAGGATCAATCGGTGGGACGCGTGTATTCGCTCTCACTGCATCTTATCAACACGTTTTTGCTGCTCGCGTCGCTGGCGCTGACGGCGTGGTGGTCGACGAGACAGACAGAGCCGGCAACGAATTCGAAAGGCGGACGCGGTTCACTCCTCACTGGTATGGCTGCGTTGGTGGTCGTGGCGATCGCGGGCGTGATCACTGCTTTAGGCGATACGCTTTTCCCGTCGCACTCGCTGGCGCAAGGAATCGCAGAGGATTTTTCGGGCACTGCCAGTTTTCTGATTCGTCTGCGCGTGATTCATCCGGCGCTGGCGATTGCCGCGGGGATTTTTATCGCGTTCCTGGCGCTGCGCCAATGGCGGACGTCGTTGAATGACCCGCGAAATGGCCCTCTGCGGCTGCTCTCCAAGCTGCTGCTCATCCTGCTGGGCTGCCAGATTGCGATGGGAACCTTGACACTCCTGCTCAGAGCGCCGCTCCCGATGCAACTTCTCCACCTGCTGACCGCCGACGCACTGTGGATTACGCTGGTGCTATTTACCAGCGAACGCCTGCACGCACGTGGCCCAGCGATGACCGGACTACAGCCCGGGCATTAAGATTTCGTTATTACTTTGGACTTCCGCAAAAACGATGACTTGTGCGAGAATACTCGCATGATTCGTCGAACTGTCTGCTCCAGCGTTCTCGCCGTGTGCCTCGTAGTCGGTGCTGCCGCGCCGCGTGCGTCGGCTCAGGACTTGCCGGACGGGCCCGGCAAAGACGTCACCGTGAAGGCTTGCACCTCCTGCCACGACGCCGACAATTTCACGAGCAAGAAGCACACGAAGGCGGAATGGAAAGAGGTGGTCGACACGATGGTCGCCTACGGCGCTGAAGTCTCCGATGCAGATTCGGATATCATCACGACCTATCTCGCCAAAAACTACGGCAAGGATGCAAACCTCAGCATCCCGCGCGTCAGCCCTTCGCACGCGCGCCGCTAACTCGCCCCGGCGAACCGGTTTCGTGATATAAAAGTGCGGGCCGGCGGGATATTGCCCGCCGATCACCAAACCGGTCCAATGAATTCCGCGCGATCTCTTTCTCGCCTTCATTTTCTTGCGCGCGCCGTCACGTTCGTGGCGGCGTTTTGCTTTTTCGCGGGCCTGCGCGTGGCCGCTGCGGACGATCCGTTCCCGGATGGTCCAGGCAAAGTGATTCTGATGAGGGCCTGCACGCAGTGCCACACCGCCGATCCGATCGCGAGTTTGCATCGGACGAAAGACGAGTGGAAGGACACGCTCGACGCCATGAAAGGCTATGGCGCGGAAGTCACGGACGAAGACTTAGGTGTCCTGCTCGATTATCTGGCAAAGAATTTCGGCAAACAGTAAGTGAACCGTTGGTGAACGAAGTGGTTGAAGGGAGTGTTCATGAAATCACGCATTCGTAATTTCGGCCTGGGATTGATCGTCGTCGCCGGCGCGGCCCACGCGCAGTGGGCTTCGGAACCGGGCTTCGGAGTGGTCCAGCAGCAGTGCATGAAATGCCACGACAACGCGAAGGTACCGCAAGCGCCCGGCGTCGCGAAACTACGGGAGATTTCCGGCGACAAGCTGTTGGCGTTCCTTTCCAACCTGGACGCGACGCATAAAGATCTGAAGCTTACCGATGACGAGAAGAAGCACACGGCCGAAGCGCTCAGCGGACGAGTGCTCGGCACGGCCGCGACCGGCGACGCATCGCTGATGCCAAATCGATGTTCGGCCAATCCTCCCATGGCCGATCCGTCGTCCGAGGCAGGCTGGAACGGATGGGGCAACGGTCCCGACAATAATCGATTTCAAGCCGCGAAAAACGCGGGCATCCCGCCCGATAAATTAGCGAGCTTGAAGCTCAAGTGGGCGTTCGGGATGCCCGGCGGTCATACGATGAACGGCCAGCCGACCATCGTCGCCGGACGCGTCTTCATCGGTTCCGACACAGGCTGGATCTATTCGCTCGACGCGAAATCGGGCTGCGTTTATTGGTCGTACATGACCAAGGCTGCGATGCGTAACGCGATCACGGTGATTCCGGTCAAGGGACTCGGCGCGACGAAATACGGCGTCTACTTCGGCGATCTGAAGAGTAACGCTTACGGCCTCGATGCGCAAACGGGCAAGCAGTTGTGGGTCACGAAGGTCGACGATAATTACGCCGGCCGCATCACCGGAGCTCCGGCCGCCTACGACGGGCGCGTGTACGTTCCGCTTGCGAAGTGGGAATCGAACTACGCGAAGGATCTGAATTATCCGTGCTGCACGGTGCGCGGCAGCGTCACGTCGCTCGACGCGAATACGGGGAAAATCATCTGGAAACATTACGTGATCGCGGAGCCGCCCAAGCCGACGCACAAGAACTCGATCGGCGTGCAGCAATATGGTCCTTCGGGCGGTTCAGTGTGGAACACGCCCGCGGTCGATCCCGTGCGCGGCGTGATTTACTTCGGCAGCGGTGAAGCCACCAGCAACCCCGCGGCCGATACCACCGATTCGCTGCTGGCCGTCGACATCAAGACCGGCAAGCTCGCCTGGCACTATCAGGGATATAAAGGCGACGCGTTCATCATCGGCTGCGGCGGATCGGGGAAGACCGAAAATTGTCCCGAGGATCTGGGGCCCGACGCCGACATCGGCGCATCGGTGGTGATCAAGAAGCTCGCGAGCGGCAAACGTATGGTGCTCGCGGGGATGAAGGACGGCACGCTGTTCGCGGTCGATCCCGATAAGAGGGGCGCACTGTTATGGAAGACCAACGTCGCCGACGATCCGCGTTTGCCGATGAGCGGGATCACATGGGGCGGAGCGGTCGACGATCAGTTCGCGTATTTCGGATTGACGGGCGGCGGGGTGATCGCCGTGCAGCTCGCGACCGGGGAAAAAGTTTGGGAGAACAAAATGCCTCCGCCTCCGGGACGCGGGCGTCCCGGAAATTCCGCCGCCGTGACCGCGATTCCTGGCGTTCTGTTTTCCGCCGCGCGAACCGGCATCGTGTATGGGCTGTCGACCACGGACGGCCACGTTTTGTGGAATTACGACACCGCCAAGGATTTCGATACGGTCAATAAAGTCCCCGCGCACGGAGGGACGATCGGATCGGCGGGGCCGGTGGTCGCGAATGGGATGATGTTCGTCGGCTCGGGCTACGGTTTCGGCGGCAACGACAAAAACGGCAACGTGCTCCTCGCGTTTTCAGCGGAGTAAAGCTCAATGAAGACCTGCGCTGTTCTTTTCGCGTATTTTGCGACTGCCGTTGCATGGGGTCAAACCGCCCCGCCCACGCGGCTCGGCTCGGAGACCGGATACATGGCCCTGCAGCAGCAGTGCATGACGTGCCATGGCAATGCCGCGACGCTGAACGCCAAGCCCATCGGCACGCTGCGCGATCTCACGCCCGAACATATTTACGACGTGATCGGGAAGATGCCGACCCCGCCGCATCAAAATTTGAAGCTCTCCGACGAGCAGCGTCAGCGCGCCGCCGAATCGCTCTCCGGCCGACTGCTCGGGACCTCCGAATCGGGTGACGCCAAGCTGATGCCTAATCGCTGCGCGGCGAATCCGCCTCTGAATCCAGCCGCGGGCGCGTCTTGGAATGGCTGGAGCTCGGATGTTTCGAACACGCGTTTCCAATCGGCGAAGAACGCTGGACTCACGGCCGATCAAGTCCCCAAGCTCAAACTGAAATGGGCGTTCGGAATGCCGAACGGCGTTTCCATGTGGGGTCAGCCGAGCGTGGTCGGTGGCCGCGTGTTTATCGGCTCCGACATCGGCTGGATCTATTCGCTGGACGCCAAAACGGGCTGCGTTTACTGGTCCTACAAAATCAGATCCAGCATGCGCAATGCGATTACGCTCGGTCCGATCAAGAACGGCACGGCGAAATACGCGGTCTATTTCGGCGATATGAAAGCCAACGCCTACGCGCTGAACGCTCAGACGGGCGATCTGCTGTGGACCGTGCACGCGGACGATCATTTCACCTCGCGCTCCACGGCCGCCCCCACGCTGTATAACGGAAAATTATTCGTGCCGATTTCCTCGTGGGAAGGCTTCAACGCGAAGCAGCCCGAATATCCGTGCTGCACGTCGCGTGGTTCGGTGGTCGCGCTGGATGCGAACACCGGCAAGCAAATCTGGAAGTACTATACGATTCCCGATCCTCCTCAACCGCGCGGGAAGAACTCTATCGGCACGCAGCTCTATGGACCCTCCGGCGTCTCGGTGTGGAATTCGCCGACTGTCGATCCGAAGCGCAACGCCGTGTATTTCGGCACCGGCGAATCCGCCACGGGACCGGTTCCGAAGACGAGCGATTCGGTGGTCGCGGTGGACATCAACACGGGAAAATATCTGTGGAACTATCAGGCGCAGGTCGACGACGAATATCTGGTCGGCTGCGGCCCGAACAATCATCCCGAGAATTGTCCCAAGGAGCAGGGTCCCGATGCCGATATCGGCAATTCGCCGATCCTGAAAACGCTGGCGAACGGGAAACGTCTGGTGATCGCTGGGATGAAAAACGGAACGGTGTTCGCGCTCGATCCCGACAACAAGGGCGCGAAAGTGTGGCAGGTCAACGTCTCGCCGAATCCTTTGAGCGGGATTTTATGGGGCGGAGCGGCCGACGGCACGACCGTCTATTACGGGATGAGCGGAGGCGGCGTCGCGGCCGTCCAACTCGCGACGGGCGAGAAGACGTGGTTCAACGCACTGGAGCCTCCGGCAGGTCACGGACGCGCGGCCAACTCGGCGGCCGTGACCGCGATCCCGGGTGTGGCATTCTCCGGGGCACGCACAGGAATGCTGTACGCGCTCGCTTCGGGAGACGGTCACAAGTTGTGGGAATTCGACACGGCGCGTGCGTTTGACACGGCGAACAAAGTGGCGGCGCGCGGAGGCACGATGGCGTCGGCCGGTCCCGTGGTCGCTGGGGGAATGCTGTTTGTGTCGTCGGGCTACAGCTTCGCGGGGCCGGATAAGAATGGAAACGTGCTGCTCGCGTTCGCGCCCGAATAACGTTGGTGAACGCCTGGCGTTAGAATTCAGGTAGGTCGTACGCCACGGTGCCGGCCACTAACCGGAGGGATTTGCGATGTTTCGTCTGATGGCCGTTACGCTTACCACGGCGACCATGATTTTCGCCGCCGACACCGCGTCCGATTCGCGCACCGTCACGTTCGATCGCGACGTCCTTCCGATTCTGCAGCGCAACTGCCAGGTGTGCCATCGTCCCGGCGAGATCGGACCGATGTCGTTTCTTACGTACGACAGCACCCGCCCGTGGGCGAAGGCAATGCGCGCGGCGGTCCTTAGTCGCAAAATGCCGCCGTGGTTCGCCGATCCCAAAGCCGGGCACTTTGCGAACGATCGAAGTTTATCGGCGAACGACGTGAACACGATCGTCGCGTGGGTGGATTCCGGAGCGCCCGAAGGAGATTCACGTGACAAACCCGCGGACGTTCAGTGGAAAGATGGCTGGAACATCCAGCCGGATCTGATCTTCGAGATGCCCGTCGCGTACGATATTCCGGCATCGGGAACGGTCGAATACACATATTTCGTCACGCCGCTGAATTTGAGAGAAGACACGTGGGTCACGATGGGCGAGATTCGTCCGATCGCGCGCGGGAACGTGCATCACGTGATCGCTTACGTCCGTCCGCCGGGCTCCACGTGGATGCGGGAGGCGAAGGTCGGCATTCCGTACGTTCCTCCAAAACGCGAGAAGGCGCAGGGCGAACCCGATGCGCAGCAGGTTTCGGAAATCAGGAATGAATTTCTGGTCGGCTACGTACCCGGCATGCAGCCGCAGCGCTACGACGTGGATCATTCGGCGAAGCTGATTCCCGCGGGCTCCGACATTGTTTTCGAAGTACACTACACGACCAACGGGAAAGCCACACAGGATCGCACGAAGGTGGGGTTAACGCTGGCGAAGGCGGTGCCGGAAAAACGCTTCATCACGTTCGCCGGAAGTTCCTCCGAGTTCACGATCCCGCCGGGCGACGCGAATTACGAAGCCAAGGCGATCGTGAAGTTCGACGAGCCGGTGGAGTTCGTCGAACAGCAGCCGCACATGCACCTGCGCGGCAAGGATATGGCGGTCAAAATGACGTATCCGACCGGGGAATCGGAAACGATTCTCAACGTCCCGCATTACGATTTCAACTGGCAGTTGGTTTACTACCATGAGAAACCGCTGCAGCTACCCAAGGGCACACTGATGGAGATCACCGCGCACTGGGACAATTCACCGAACAACAAATGGAATCCCGATCCGACGGCCACCGTAAAATGGGGCGATCAGAGCTGGGACGAGATGTTGGTGAATCACTTCGGCATCATCGTCGATCGTTCCACGGATGTGCAGAAGATCGTGCGGAATTTGAAGAATCCGGTCGGGAAGAACTAAGAGTCGGACTCGCTGGCTAAAGCCAGCTGCAAGCTAAAGCTTGCCCCACATGGCCAGCTTGCCCTACGTCGTCAGTTGCCGGTTTTTACTTGCGCGGCGGTTGTGATTTTGCGGGCCAGCAGAAGATTGGACGGAGCGCGGTGGAACCCGTAGCCGATGCGGAATGGGAGCGGCTCGACGCCGGGCGAATGATACGCCGTCCGCAAGTTCGGCTGCTCCAGCCAGCGGAAACTGCCGTAAGGTTTTTCGTAATCGCCGAACAGGTGAACCTGCCACATGGTCGGATCGAAAAATTTGTACGGGATGCCCGAATCGTCCTGCACGACGGCTTCACTTTGCGCGAGGATGTCATTCCGGATGAGGGAGAACTCCGGGTGATGCGTCATGTACGACGTTGCCTTCAACATCGTCTTCACGCTGCCTAACGTCTTGACGTACGCTTGAAAGCCCTGGTTGCCTTGCAGGTGTTTGTCGTCCAGGTTGACGGAGAAATAGTACAGCGTCTGCTGCGCGGAGTCCTTACCCTGCATGGCGATCTCGATGCCCTTGTCCTTGAACTTCGCGCCTTCCGCGTTATCGGCAGGCCAGGCAACGACCTTCCCATCCTCATCGATGCGAACGGTTCGCAGACCGAGAATCTGATGATCGGTACGGACCAGCAGCGAAAGAATCGGGAGCATCAGACCGTCGGCAAGCTGGCCGCGGAATTCCTTGTCCATTTCCCGAGTCACGAAGAAGCTGCGGCCCAACACGGAGGAGAGGCTTTGGCGAATCGCTCCGAAGTACAAAGGAAGATCTTTCTTTTGCAGTTGCGAGGCCGCCGGTAGGCTGCCCGTCGGTTCCAGCGCGACCAGGACGTAATACGGAGCGCGCGGGAAGAATTCGACGGCGGTCAACGAGTCCGGACCACCGAACGGATAAAACACCGGGAGATCGCTGCCCGTATCCTGCTTTAAAGTGCTCTCACCGAAGCCGCGCATGCCGCCCACAAAATCCGCCTCGGCGCGCTTCCACATTTCGTCGAGCTTGGCGCGATGATCGTTCCAGATGGGGGTCTCTTCCAGAGACGCGTACGGGCTCCCGGGCCTCGAAGGCATACCGGAGAGAAAGCGCGCCACATCGTCGGCATCGCGAGAGCGGGGAACATCGTCGGGCGCGCCGTTTTTGACGCTCGCGGCATCCGTGTTCGCGCGAACCGGCTGCGCGGAAGTGGAAGAGCCGCACCCGCTGCATACCATCGCTCCGGCAAGCAGCACCGCGGCGCTCGCTTTTACCACAACTGCTCTCATACTCGTTCTCACTGCTCCTCCGAACCAACGCGGGCCGCAAAATCAAAGGATACCATCCCTTCGGCAAAACCGGCCCCCAAAGCTGCCTGGATTGCCGGATTTTAATCGGGAATTCGCTTCGCCGGAGCGCGCGGTATCGTGAGAAAATGGTGGGATGCAAGTCGCCGTCAAGAAGCCGGCTCAGGTCCTGAGCCAGAATACCCACCTCGTGAATTGGGTGAATAAGATCGCCGCGCTTACCAAGCCGGACGAGATTCATTGGGTCGATGGTTCGCAAGAAGAAAACGATCGGCTGACCGCCCAGATGGTGGAGGGCGGCACGATGATCAAGCTCAATCAGGAACTATGGCCGGGCTGCTTTTACGCCCGCTCCGATGCCAACGACGTCGCGCGCGTTGAGGATCGCACCTTCATCTGCTCCCTTTCGAAAGACGGCGCCGGACCTACCAACAACTGGGTCAATCCGTATGAGATGCGCAAGAAGCTGAAGGAGTTGTTCAACGGCTGCATGCGTGGACGCACGATGTACGTACTTGCGTTCAGCATGGGGCCCGTCGGCTCGCCCATGTCGCAGATCGGCGTGCAGCTTACCGACTCGCCGTATGTGGTGGTCAGCATGCGCATCATGGCGCGCATCGGCATCTCGGTCTTCCAGGAAATCGACAAGGACAAGAAGCGCGTCGTGCCGTGCGTGCACAGCGTCGGCGCTCCGCTGGAAGCGGGCCAGCAGGACGTGCCGTGGCCCTGCAACAAAGAGAAGTACATCGTCCACTTCCCGGAAACCCGCGAGATCTGGTCGTTCGGATCGGGTTACGGCGGGAATGCTCTGCTCGGTAAGAAGTGCTTCGCGCTGCGCATCGCCTCGAACATGGCTCGCGACGAGGGTTGGATGGCAGAGCACATGTTGATCCTCGGGGTGGAGAATCCCCAGGGCGAAAAGACTTACGTCGCGGCGGCATTCCCGAGCGCCTGCGGAAAAACCAACTTCGCCATGCTGATTCCGCCGAAAGGATTCGACGGCTGGAAAGTATGGACGGTCGGCGACGATATCGCGTGGATCAAGCCGGACGCCAATGGTCGCCTCCGCGCCATCAATCCGGAAGCGGGCTTTTTCGGCGTCGCGCCGGGAACTTCGGAGAAGACCAATCCGAACGCCATGGCGACGCTCGCGCGCAATTCCATTTTCACGAACGTCGCGCTGACGCCGGAAGGCGGCGTGTGGTGGGAAGGCATGACCGATGCCGCGCCCGCCGAATGCACTGACTGGCAGGGCAAGCGCTGGACGCCGGAGATCGCGAAAGCAACCGGCGCGAAGGCCGCGCATCCCAACGCGCGATTCACCGCGCCCGCCTCGCAATGCCCCACCATCGATCCCGCGTGGGAAGATCCCGAAGGCGTGCCGATCAGCGCGTTCATTTTCGGCGGCCGCCGTCCCACCACGATGCCGCTGGTGTATCAGGCATTTAATTGGAGCGCGGGCGTTTACATCGGAGCGACGATGGGCTCGGAGACCACGGCCGCGGCTGCCGGCGCGGTCGGAAAGGTCCGCCGCGATCCCATGGCGATGCTGCCATTCTGCGGTTACCACATGGGCGACTATTTCCGTCACTGGATCAAGATGCAGAGAGCCTCAGCGAGACTCCGCGCATCTTCCACGTGAACTGGTTCCGTAAGAACGCCGAAGGAAAGTTCATCTGGCCCGGCTATAGCGAGAACATGCGCGTGCTGAAGTGGATCGTCGATCGCGCACATGGCCGCGCGCTCGGCCGCGAAACGCCCATCGGCTGGATGCCCCGGTACGAGGATATTCACTGGTCCGGCTCGATTTCCCCAAGGAGCAGTTCGACGAACTGCAGCGCTTCGACAATGCGGCGTGGCGTCAGGAAGTCCTGGGACACGAGGAACTGTTCCTCGATCTGCACGATCATCTTCCGCCGGAAATGATTTACGAGCGGGAACTGCTCATCTGTAGGATTTAGGTCGATCGGGGTGGGACGGGATTATTCTCGCTCCCACTCCAATTCCGGCGCGACGGTCGCGGGCGCTTCCGACCATCTGCGCCTAAATCTTCGGAACATCGGGCTCAGCACGCGATTCCACCACATCACGAGCGCGGTGCCGAACAGGATCGCGGGAGAAAGTCCCAGCAGGAGCCACAGCGTCTTCACCTTCCATCCCGCGAAGTTCCCGTAGTGCAGAAGTGAGAACCACTGCAGGATCTTTCCGCCTTTCGTCAGAGGCCGTCGCCGCCGGCGAGGAAGAGGAGCCGGGGAGGCAGAGAAACCGCCTTCGGCGCGACCGCAGTAGCCGGGGGCCCGGGTTTCACTGGAGCGGTAGTTTTCGGTAGAAGCGGCGGATTGATGGGAGTGTAGTAATTCACGATCGCGCGAAACGGCTCGGGAAATACGAAGTAACCGCCGGTCATTCCCCAGATAAAAAGAATGCCGAAGGTCCAGAAGCCGACGGCGCTATGCAGATCGAAGTTAAACCGCTTCCATCCTGCTCCGCGCGGAACGATCAGCGCCCTCCGCCAGCGAGCGATTCCGGGCCACCAGATCACCAAGCCCGTCACGCACACCGCCGCTGTCAGAAAGCCGCAGACCGCGTTGACCATCAATCCATTCGCACCCAGCAGCAATCTTCCGTGGAGATTCTCGAGCCAGGCCAGCGCGAAGTAGACAGCTCGGACCGCGGCGCCCTTGTGAGCAAAAACGGGATTCTTGTCCCAATCCTCGAGTGCGTTGTAGATATCGATTCGAAACACGAGAGCGCTCCCGCTCACGCACACGACGACGATGTACAGACCGAGAATGAGTCCAGACCACAGGTGCAACTGGAACATCGTCTTGCGCGCCCACGTGGTCTGTGGCTGGCGCATCCAGCGCGTCGCCCATCCGCGCGGCTTTTCTGCAGCACGCTCCGGGACGCGCTCCGTGGATGTTTCCGGGGAAGCCATGTTCCTCGGATATCAAGTTATCACGCGCCGCTACCGGGCGGGTACGGTCGTGTTTTTGCCGGGCGCCCTAGACACTCACAACGGGACACGGAGCGTTCCGCACAATCGGATAGGCGTGGTCCAGCAAACGGGCGAGTAGGTGCTCCTCCGGGCCGCGCCCGATCACGAGCACATCGCCATGAGCCTCTTCCACGGCGTCATGGACGGCATGGGCGACTTCTCCGGTGACGACTCGCGCATCGGCGTGCGTGCCTTCGCACTTCTGCAACTTTTCGATTTCGTCGAGAGCCGCTTCCTCCATCTGCGGCGTCCAATCTATCGGAAGCTCAGGAGTGGGAAGAGCGCGGGCACCGCGTGGACGATTGTCAGCTTGGCCGACATATCGGCCGCGAAGCCCGCCGCCCAGCGCAGAGCGGTGCGCGAACCCGGGGAAAGATCGATCGCGCAAACGACGTTACGAACCTGAAATTTTTCCGGATCTGATGCGTCCGGCGTCAGCGAATGGAGTTCATTATGAACGTCCGTCCACACTGGGCAAGTGGCTTCCCGCAGCACCTGTTCGGCGACGGAGCCCAGAATAAACCGGCGGAACGGCCCATAGCCGTGTGTCGGCATCATGATCAGATCGACTCGCTGCTCTCGGGCATACTTTAGAATCACCGTCGCAGGATCGCCTTCCAAAATTGCTTGGCTGGTCGACATCCCGGCGAAGTGCGGCCACGCGAAGGCACTGAGATCTTCCTGGGCCTGATTGCGATGCTCGTCGGTCGGGTTCGTAGGAAGGACGTGCAGCAACGTGAGTCCAGCGTGAAAGCGCCGTGCCAAGGCAGCCACCAGCGGCGCCATTGCCGCGGAGGGCTCGGAAAAGTCGACAGGGAACAACATTCGACGTGGATCGAACATGTCACACCTCCATCATGGATGGAGCATGCTTGGTGCCGTGAAAAATTAGTGAAAAATGGGTCTAAAGCGCATCATCGAGAGAACTAGGATCGGGAAATGCCGCAACGAGCAGGCTCGAGGCTGTGGAAATCCACCCACCCCGGCGCTATCGCAGGTTGTATTTCGCCATCTTGTACCGCATACGATCGCGGCTGATGCGTAATATACGGGCCGCTTCAGATTGATTCCCATTGGCACGCGCCAGCGCGTCCGCAAGCAATTCACGCTCATGATCTTCGAGGGACGGCGCGTCTTCGGGATGGTCGGAACTGCTATCGGATCCCGCCTCGGCGGCGAACTTACGGGTATCCGAACGCCGCACAGAAACGGGAAGATCGTCGACGTCGATCATGTCGCCCATGGTCATCATGCTCGCATTTCCGAGCGCGTTTTCGAGCTCGCGGACATTGCCCGGCCAGTTGTGTCGTGCGAGCAGGATTTGAGCGCGCCGCGTCAGACCGATGATGTTCTTGTTGAACTGCTCGGAAAAGCGCTGGAGGAAATGCTTCTCCAGCAGCGGCAGGTCTTCCTTGCGCTCGGCCAGCGAAGGTGTTTTCAGCTCCACCATGGCCAGCCGGTAGTATAGATCCTCGCGGAAAAGCTTCTCCGCAATCAGCGATTCCACGTCGCGATTGGTCGCTGCGATCACGCGGACGTCGACCTTCCGCGGGGTCACCGATCCGACGCGCGTGACTTCCTGATTCTGCAACGCGCGTAGGAGCTTAGCCTGCGTCGTGAGCGGCATATCGCCGATTTCATCAAGGAATAACGTGCCTCCATGAGCGAATTCCATGAGTCCCATTTTGTCGCCGGTGGCCCCGGTAAAAGCGCCCTTCACGTATCCGAACAGCTCGCTTTCAAACAGCGTTTCCACCACCGCCGAGCAGTTGCAGGTCACGAAACGTCCGACACGCGCGGGGCTTAAGTTATGCAGTGCGCGAGCCACCAGATCCTTACCGGTCCCGGTGGGCCCCGTGATCAGCGCAGAGCGGTAATGTTCGGACACGCGGCGGATGCGAGCAAACAGTTCCCACATCGCGGGGCTGCGGCCGATCATGCCTTCGAAGCGGCACGTTTCCATCAGCTCGCGATCGAGATCCAGCGCGCGCTGACGCAGTCTGGCATCGTCCAAAAGCTTCTCCACCCGGCTGCGTAGGGCAGGAATGGAAATCGGCTTGTTGAGGTAATCGGAGGCGCCCATCTTGATCGCTTCGACGGCCGTTTCCGTGGTGTAATGCGCGGTCATCAGGATGACATCGGTCGCTGGATCGAACTGCATGATCTTCTCCAGCATCTCGAGACCGGTCATCTTCGGCATCACCAGATCCAATAGAACGATCTGGGGATGCTCGTTGAAAATCAAATCCAATCCGTCTTCCGGATCGGTCGAGGTGAGAATCGTTAGCCCCTCCTGCGTAAGCGACTCGCGGAGGAGTTCCAAACTGGACGGTGTATCGTCCACAGCCACCAACTTCACGGTCGGACGCATGTTTTCTTAGGGCCTCATTGAGCTGTGCTATTCCCATGTTAGCTCGGTTTGGCGCTTTCGCCTGTTTGGCAAACAAAGTGCCAAGGTCAGTACTTGTAATTGGCCACGGTTTGCACCCGGGGCTATCTACTAGCCGCGGACGGGCGAGAACACTCAGGCCGATGCGCGTAAGTCCCCAGCCTCATGCCAAATGTTCTCCGGTGACCCAAGAAAATGACCATTCCGGATGGCCCCGCGAATGCGAAGAGGACATCATCAGCGTTTCTAGGTTCAAAATGAACCAATTTGACCCCATTCTCCGTGTCGAGATCGAAGAAGCCAAAAAGATCATCGCAGTCGCTCGTCCAGTTGCTCTAACAATTCAGGAGCGGATAGAGTTGCTTATGGATCGCATGGCGATCGGCGCCTACGAAGCGCACGAACTCGTGTTTCGCGTAGCGGGATGGCACAACGGATAGACTGTTGAGACTGCCGAAGAGTTTAGCCGGAATCCTTATTTCTTTATTCGACGGAGGGGGTATACCCGTATCATGACGCCGAAGAAACCCGCCTCTCCCCCCGGCTCCGGTCCGTCCGCGCGTTCTAAGCGAGTTGGATGGCCGGAGGTTTGCCCTCTTTCTGGAAGCAGCGCCCGACGCGATCCTGGAAGTCGATCGGGGTGGCCGGATTGTTCTCGCCAACGACGAAGCCGAGCGCATGTTTCAGCGCCCGCGCGCGGAATTGATCGGTCTCCCGGTGGAGCAACTGATTCCGGAACGCCTGCGCGGCGCACATCTGGGACATAGGGAGGGGTACGCCGAACATCCCGTGCGGCGTCCGATGGGGCGCGGTCTGGATCTGTTCGCGCTGCGGAAGGACGGCGGCGAATTCGCCGTCGACATCAACCTGAGTCCTCTGGCAGGGCCCGGCGAAAGCGTCGTACTGTGCGTCATCCGCGACGTCAGCGAGCGGAGAGCCGCTGAGGAAAAAATCCGGAGCCTGAACCAAAATCTGGAACGCCGCTCAGCCGAACTGGCTTTCGCCAATACGGAAATGTCGCTGCGGAATCGCGAAGTGGAGCGGGCGAATCGCTTGAAGAGTGAGTTTCTCGCCAGCATGAGTCACGAGCTGCGCACTCCTCTGAATACGATCCTGGGCTTTTCCGAGTTGCTTTCGGAGGAAAGCAGCGGCGCGCTCAACGAAAAACAGAAGCGCTTCGTTACTCACATCCAGCGTGACGCGAATCATCTGCTGGAGTTGATCAACGACATTCTCGATCTTTCTAAAATCGAAGCGGGCCGGCTGGAACTCCATATCGAAACATTCCCCATGGCCGTGGCCGTCGCGGAAGTTTTGACGAGCGTCAGGCCGCTGGCCGCCGCGAAGAGCCTGGTCCTGGATAGCGAATTGGATACGCAACTGGTGATGCAGGCGGATCGGGTGCGCTTCAAGGAAATCCTGTACAACCTGTTCAGCAACGCCATCAAATTCACCCCGGCGGGCGGACGGGTGTGGATCGAGTCGTCGAGCGAGGGCGGCTCGGTTCAATTGACCGTCGGCGATACCGGTATCGGCATCGCACCCGAGGATCAGCAGGCCATCTTCGAAAGTTTCCGGCAAGCGAGCGCGACCACCAAAGGCGTGCGCGAAGGAACTGGGCTCGGACTCGCGATCACGCGGCGGCTGGTGGAACATCACGGCGGAAAAATTTGGGTGGAGAGCGAACTCTCCCACGGCAGCCGCTTCCATTTCACGCTTCCCATCTCGGGGGGCGTGACTTCGGTCGAGGAGCCGGGGACCGTGGAAACCACGTCGGCTCCCTTGGTGCTGGTCACGAGCCATCACGCGGTGTGGCGCGATGAGCTTACGCGCGTACTGGCTCGCCACGCTTTCCGCACGATCTCCGCCGGCTCGGGCTCGGATGCGGTGCATCAGGCGCGCGAGCTGCGTCCGGATCTTGTGCTCCTGGATATGGAAGTCGCCGGCCGCAGCGGCTGGGAAACTCTGCATGATTTGAAATCTTCACTGGACACCGCGACAATTCCGGTCATCATCGTTTCGCCTACGGATGAACGAAAGATGGGTGCTGCCTTTGGAGCTGCGGAGTGGCTCGCGAAACCGGTCGCGGAGGACCATCTGGTGACAGCCGTGCGGAGGGCCCTGCGCACGGAAGGCTCGCTTCGAGTCCTGGTGATCGACGATGATCCCGAAACGCGCCAACTTGTGGCGGACACATTGGCGACGGAAGGGCACATGCCCGTGACGGCTCGTAACGCGAGCGAAGCGATGCGGATCCTGCGTTCGTCGCATGTCGACGCGGTCACGCTCGATCTTCTCCTGCCCGGAAAGAACGGTTTCGATTTTCTGGCGGATCTTCGCGCCCAGTCCGCGTTCCTCACGCTTCCCGTCATGGTGCTGACCGTCAAGGATCTCAACGACCGCGAGCGTGAGGTTCTGGAAGGTCTCGGCGCCACGGTATTTTTCAAGGGCTCTGGCTGGAGGCCTGCTATTCTCGATCACCTTCGCAAGCTGACGCGCAAGAGCAGCGGTCTGCGCGTACTGGTGGCCGACGATAACCCTACGGCTCGCGAATTGGTTCGCGAGACTTTGGGCGATTTTGTGGCGACGCTGGACGAGGCGGTCGACGGCTGCGATGCTCTGCAAAAAATCCGGGAAGCGGTGCGCGACCGAGTCCCGCCGGATTTAGTTCTGTTGGATATTCAGATGCCCGAAATGGACGGCTTCGCCGCATTGCGTGAGATTCGTTCGGATACCGCCTTGCGCGGATTGCGAGTCGTGGCGCTCACGGCGTTCGCCATGCAGGGCGATCGCGAGCATGCGCTCGAAGCCGGCTTCGACGACTACATCACGAAACCGATCACCGCCGCCAAGCTGAAGGCTCAACTGGAACTCTCGAACTCCCGGATCGCAGCAGTGGAATAGCATCCGATACGATTGCCCGTGCGTGGGCTGAACTTACAAAACCGCTCCCTCCGATCGCGGCTCGGGTCGGGATTTGTCGTGACTCCCGATTTCCCATTGCGCCAGAAAGCACCGACCAGTGCCGCGACTAAAAGGAGCGGTTCACGCAGACTCCTCCGGCGAGAAGCCCCACGCTACACATCGGGCTGGCCACTCACTCGTTGGGATTCTATCGCCCGCTCACTCACATTCGCGGCTCCAAACCGAGCCGCGTTGCTTAACGAACGCTAGAACGTGTACGCAAGGCTGGCCTGATAGGAGCGCGGGGCCACAAAGTGCGTTCCGCTGAACGTCGACAGGAAATTGTACAACGCCACTTTATTCGTAACGTTCATGACGGTGAAGCGCAGCGCGATTTTGCCGTGTTCCAGTTGTTTGACCAGGTTGTCGGTGCCGAATGCCGACATCGAAAAGATTGCGCGGCTTCACGCGATCGGGATTGTGATCCGTGATTCTGCGTTCCCGGTCTGCGGCAGCGTCAGCAGCGTCGACTTCGCGGTGCCGGTGCAGCTTGTAAAGGGGCTGTCATCGTCGCGGTAACGCCGTTGCAGGCGAGCCCGATATCGACTTGTTGCGCGGGCGTGAGCAACAGCGCGGCGGCGGCATCGGGAATGCCGCTCACCACTAGTCCGCTATCGAAGCGCCAGATAAGCGACCCCATGCCATCTTTTTTGTGCTGATAGCGCAGGTTGACGGTCTGTTGATAGGCCTGATCGTGATCGATGCGGAACACGCCGCCGACATCGGCCGTACCTTGGAAAATCAAGCCGTCCATTTTCCGGCGGGAAGTACCGCGCGCGTGTATGCCCGAAGGTCATGTAGGCCTGGAAGCCCTTGAGATTCGTCGTGCTCAGCCGGCCCGTGACGCCGTCCAGTTTGGAGTTGTGCCAGGAAATCGGGAACGTAATCGGCGTATTGAACAGCAAGTCGAAATCGTATCCGTTGTGGGTATACTTCCAGAAATAGTCGCCGTCGAAGAGGAGGTACTTTCCGATCCTCTGCTGCAATCCGGCATTGAACTGATTGCGCTCGCCGGGCTCAATAGGCACGCTGGCTTTCGCACCGAAAACATTCTCGGCGAGCCCGCCGTTGCCCTGTCGCGCTCGACAGCAGCAAATTTTCGTTGAACGGCGTTTCATGGTTCGAGTAAGCCGCGCGCAGCACCGTATCGGTTTTATGCACGTGATAGGAGATCCCCAGGCGCGGCTGCAGATCGCGTGCTTTTGACGAGCCGTCGTACATGTCGTCGCGCAATCCGAGTCGATCAATGGAGAATTCGCCCAGCTTGATCGAGTCCTAGACATAAAAGGCGAGTTCGATCGATATCGTCTTGGCCGAGGAAATTGAAAGCTGCCGCCCCGCGTCAGATCGAAAGGAACCAGGCCGGGCAGAAGATTCGGATTGCGGCATACGTCGGATTCACGGATATGCACAGGCTGGGAACTAATCCCCGGCAGCGCGAGGGCATCTCCGAGGGAATCCAGACAAACCGGATTGAAGTAGGGATCTGTGATGCCGAGAAAGAAATCGTTCCAATAGGCGCGTCTCATGCATCTGCGTGCCAACCTGGATTCTGTGGTGCCGCGGGCCACTCGCGATGTCGGCGCGTACGCCAATTCGTCAGGTGGCGCTGCTGGGAAATGGTCGCGGGCGTGTCGTTGAACGGATTGCGGCTGGGATAGTAATCCACTTGATCCCGGCGCATAAACGGACTCACGGTGAATAGGGTGGCCGAACCAAGGTGTGCTGATAGCCGGGCGCGATGTTCCATGTCAGCACACGTTGTTTTTGATCCTGCGAGAGTTGATCGTAATCGTTGGGGACCTGAAACCAGTTGCGCGCCATGAAAAGGTTCAAATGCAAGGCATCGCGCGCTCCGCAAGATAATCCATCCGATCGAAAATGGTTTCGTTGTTGCCGACGTCGTGGATCGGGGTAAACTCCGGCGTGTCCAGGAAGTGTCCGGTGCGCAAGCTGTCGAAAGCGACGAATTCGCCAAACTTGGGCGTGCCGAAACTAAACGTGGCGTTCTCGCCAAAAGCGCCGAACGACCCACAGAGGCTTCGAAACTCCCCATGGGCTCGCGAGCCCAGACCCGAGCGCGTGATCGCATTGACAACCAGGCTGGATTTGTCGCCGTACTCCGCATCCGGCGCGCCGTAATGAGCGTCCATGCTCTGAATCGCGTTGGCCGGAATCTGCGTGGAGAAGACTTTGCTCTGCTGATCGCTGATGGGCTGGCCATCAATGACGAAGCTGACCTGCGCGTGATCGCCAAGAGGATGGAAAAATCCGTTGGCGTCGGAGGCCGTGCCGCCGGTGCTGTTGTTGATGATGCTGCTTAAGCCCGAAGCGGGATCGAAGCGCGGCAACTTCATAAACGAGGACGAATCCGCGTCAACGTGCGCGGAAGGATCGGTATCGATCAGCGGAGCCGTCGAAGTCACATCCACGCTGGTGGCGACGGTTGACATCTGCATCGTGAAAGTCATGGCGATCGGCACCGAGCCGCGCACCTCGACCTGTTCGGTCTTCGGGGCAAATCCGGGAGCGACCAGGACCAGTTCGTACATGTTCGGAGGAACGTTGTTGAATCGGAATGCGCCGGTCGCGTCGGGCGTCGCGGTCTGTTTGTAACCCGTCACCGGATTCCGCAACTCAGCGGTCGCATCCATCACGATCATCTGTTGCGGATCAAGAACCGTGCCGACGACGGTGCCGCCACTGATCGACTGCGCGTGCAGGGCGACGCCGGCCGAGAACATCGCCACGAGAAATATGCCAAGGATCGGCCGCCCACGGAAGACTTTTTTATTCATGATGATAAATAACCTGTGGGGCCGTGGGTGCATCCCGTGGACCATTTCGACCGGGCGGACAAGATCTTGAATCGTGAGAGCGTTGTTCGTTCGCGGCTTCATTTGTACTGCCGTGATTGTATGGTCAACGGCCTGTCAGTGACGCGAAGCGCGGGGCGTAAGTCGTTGCGCTCTTGGGAAGTTCATAGGGGCGAAGGAAGGTGAATGCGGCACCGGCGCGTTCGTGAAATTCAGCCGTGTGTGATCGGACCAATCTGTGTTCGGAGGTGTTCTGACCCGGATCGGGTGGACGGGCAAGGTAGGGGTGGGTAGATCAACGCGGTTGCGGGTGTGAGGGGGTGCGTGATTTCGCGCTGCGTAACTTGCGGCAGGCCGGAAGATGTCGTTCTCGCGACGCGACGCGGGCGTGCGCCACAAAAGCAGCGCACGCGTAAGTAGATTTTAGATAAGCCGAACTTATTCCGGCTTCTTGCGGCGGACGCGGCGAGGGGCGCCACCACCCGCTTGCTTCGGAATACGCTTGCGAGCAGAGGGAGCGCGCTTCACCTTGGCCGGTGGAGGATTCGGCTCGAAGATGGTCGGCTGGCCTTCGACGTAAGGCTGAGGCTCGTAGACTTCCACTTCCTCTTCTTCCTCGACGGCTTCGGGAATGGGAGCGGGAGGCAGCGCCGGCGGAAAGAACTCCGCGCCGAGCGATACCAGCATGCCCTGCTCTTCGGTGGGCTCCAGACGCACGACGGTTTTATCCTGCGCGTAGTTCAGGAACTCCGGGAATTCCTGGAAACCGTAGGCAGCCACATCCATACTGGGCTGTTCCTGCTTGAACCAGGCTTCGAGATCCTCCACGGGGCAGCCCATTTCGAGCTCCATGCGATGATTCTCGAGCACGTCGCGCAGCGGCGGTAGCAGATCTTCCTGTTTGAGAGAAGGATGCTCCGGCTGGTTGAGGCCCTTGCGTTCGATGACGTAGCGGCCGCCGGTTCCGGTGACGTTCACCAGATCGGACTTCTTCAATTTCTCGACGAAATCGGAGAAGCTCGAAGCTCCGTAGGCGCGTTCGTTGAAAGCCGAATCGAGCTGCAGCATGGTGGACTTCAAAAGTCCCAACTGCGGCTGGACGGCGCGGCGTTCGAGGACTTGCAGAGCGCGTTCGACCAACGGCATGGCCTGCCCGAGTTCGAGCGGCGCGGGACGCTGACGGTCGCCGCCGCGAGGTCCGCGGTCTCCTCGATCGCCCCGATCACCCCCGCGATCGTTGCGCCCGCGCGGTTGCTGTTGCGGGCGGTGCTCCATCGAACTGCCCGATGAGGCGGCCGCCAACGTCTCTTCCGGAAGCTGGACAATGGGGCCGCGAACGACGTCCGACAGCAGCGATTCAAAGCTGATGAACTCGTTACAATTCTGCTGCAGGATGGTCGAGGTGAAGGCCTTGCCTCCCACCACGAACACGGTCTTTCCGTATTCCTTCAATTTATTGACCAGCGGGATGAAATCGCTATCGCCGCTGACGATGGCAAACGCATTGACATGCGTGTGCGTGAAGGCCATTTCCAGGGCATCCAGCGCGAGGTTGATGTCCGCGCCGTTCTTATCACCGCGCGGCGAAGGAACGCGCTGGACCATCTGCACGGCGTTCTCCGCCATTTGGCGCGTGGCGCCGTCCTGGCGTCCCCAATTCGCGTAAGCGAATTTGGCGACCATATCGCCGCGCTCCTTCAAAGCGTCCAGCGCGAGCGAGACGTCAAATTCGCGACGCAGCGTGGACTTCAATCCGATCTCGATGTTGTCGTAATCGACAAACACCGCGATATTCAATTTATCTTGCATTCAAACTCCTGACGCGCGCAGTCCTGCGGCGCGTTTATTTATCGGGCGAAGCGGGCGTTTCAGGGACATGACGCCTCTCATCACGATGACCATGCGAGAGGGCCACGGCTCTTCAAGCCGCCAGTTTCACCGAGCTGCGGATGAATTCCACGATTCCTTCGAGCGGCGCGCCGGGTTGAAACACGGCAGCCACGCCCAAATTTTTCAGTGCAGCGGCATCCTCATCCGGAACGATGCCGCCGATGACGACCAGAACATCGGTCATCCCTTTTTCTTGAGCAACTCCATCACGCGGGGCACGATGGCGTTGTGCGCGCCCGAAAGAATGGACAGGCCGATCACCTGCACGTCTTCCTGCAACGCGGCGTTTACGATCATCTCCGGGGTTTGGCGGAGTCCGGTATAGACAACCTCCATACCCGCGTCCCGTAGCGCTTTGGCGATAATTTTGGCCCCACGGTCATGGCCGTCCAGACCGGGTTTCGCCACCAGCACGCGGATTGGTGAATCCATCATCAACGGAACGGAGACTTAATCCCACAACCGGGGCGCCGGTAGACGCATTACATTTCGTAATGTGGCCGCCGCGATCCGTCCTGCGGGGTGATCCTTTTTGAGTAATCCTTGCGAGGATGCCGTCACGCCTTCGGCATGCCGGTTCACTCGTCCACAGTATAGAACAGAGGTCGGGGGTCGGGGGATGGGGTCCAGAGTTCCCAGATCCACCGATTCCACACTCCGCTTTCAACCGTCGTCAAAAAGTTTGGAAAGATCCAATCCGATTTCCGGGCGAGCTCGTATAAAGACTACGGAGAGACGCGGACCGCTGGACAGGCTCGTCGCGATAGAACTCAACGGCTAGAAGCCCTCACCGCCGGTTCGGTAATGTCAATGTTAATGAAGTAATCTCCTGGTGGGGCGCAGAATTGTGGAGTGTTCAAAGAAAAGCTAATTTCATCACGATCAGGAATGGCAAAGCCATCGTGTGGCTGCGTGGAAAACAAGAACAGCCGGCTGCCCTCATCCGTCGTGATTTCAAGATTGAGCCCCCAAGACTGCAAAACTAGCCCGAACAAACTTAATTTGATTTTTAGGTCATCGCCAAATCAAAGTGCTTGGTCAGTTATTTGGTTATTAGCATCAGTTCAATTTCACGGATGCGGGCGGCATATTTCGCGCGAGCATCTTTTGCAAACCTGCTTTTTAGATACGCAGCGATGACTTCCGAAACTGACAGTTTGAACTGCACCATTGTTCAGCAACAATCCGGAGGTAGCCAAATTGTTTAGGATTCCTAGCTGGTGGGTAACAATAAGCACGGTGCGGCCCTTATTACGCGAAACACTGTTTATCTTCCTTAAACATTTCTTCTGAAACTCGGCATCGCCCACCGCCAGCACTTCGTCAACGATCAAAATCTCCGGCTCCAGATGCGCGGCCACGGCAAAGGCCAGCCGCACATACATGCCGCTGCTGTAGCGTTTGACCGGCGTGTCCAGAAACCTCTCCACCTCGGCAAAGGCCACGATCTCGTCGAACTTCCGTTTGATCTCCGCCCGGCTCATGCCCAGGATCGCGCCGTTGAGGAAGATGTTTTCGCGTCCGGTCAGTTCGGGATGGAAGCCGGTGCCGACCTCCAGCAGGCTGGCCACGCGGCCTTCGAATGCCGATGCGGCCGGTCGTCGGCTCGGTGATACGGCTAAGAATCTTCAGCAGCGTGCTTTTGCCCGCGCCATTCCGGCCGATGATGCCCACCACTTCTCCCCGCTTGATCTCGAAGGACACATCTTTGAGCGCCCAAAAGTCTTCCGCCGATTTCGCGATTCTGCCGGACTTCGCGACTGTCCGCGAGCTTCGGAACAAGCCCTTGACTTTGTCGGCAAGCACATCGCGCAAGGCACATAGCGCTGCCGTTCCGCCTGATGGCTGGATGCGGTATTTCTTGCCAAGATTCTCGACGGTTATGATTGCGTCGCTCATGATCAAATGACATCGGCAAACGTTCGTTCCATCTTCCGGAAATACCAGATGCCGCTGACGCACAGCAGAAGCACGGTGACCACGGACAGAGCCAGAGAGCCGACAGTCCCGTCCAGAGCTGGCGATTTCGCCGCGCAGGAGGCACCAGCGAAAGCCGTCAATGACGCCGACCATCGGGTTGAGCGAATAAAGCAGCCGCGCCGGCACGTCAAAGCCGTGCCAGGCCAGATTTCGGCACCCGCGTGCTGCTGTAACCCACCGGCGAGAGAAAAAGCCGAATTGCACGATGAACGGCACGATGTAGCGGAAGTCACGGTATTCCACATTGAGCGCGCACAGCCAAAGGCCGACGCCGAAGGCCGCACCAAAGGCCAGCACCATGAACGAGCGGCAGGGCCAGCAGCCGCCAGTCGGGCAGCGAATTGATACCAGACCATCAGCAGCGGCCATCAGGCCCAGCGTGATCAGAAAATCCACGAAGCTGGTGATGACGCGAGCCGGCGGGAACGATGAGGCGCGGAAAATAGATCTTGGAAATCAGGTTGGCGTTGCCGATGAGGCTGTTGCTGGACTCGCTCAAGGCGGTGGCAAAAGAACTGCCACGGCAGCATGCGCGGCCATGACCAGCAAGCGGATAGGGCACGCCGCCGGAGCCGGCATCTTGGCGATCGCTGAAGACGACGGTGAACACCACCGTCGTCAGCAACGGGCGGATCACCGCCCAGGCGATGCCGATGACGGTCTGCTTGTAGCGGACGAGAATGTCGCGCCAGGCAAGGATAATAGAACAATTCCCGGTAACGCCACAGGTCGCGCCAGTAGTTCTTCTCGGCGCGTCCGGGCTCGATGATTAAATCCATATATAAATTCCAAAGCTAAAATCTTAAAAACCGACACATTGCGCGTATATAACGGAACCGCCGTTTCGAAGCGTGTCCCGTGAAGTAAAAAATAACTGCGTTTGGCAGAAGGTCGTTTGGAATGCGTGGATACCGGATGATGGCTTCAATGGCGAATCATTCACAAAAAATGATTTAACGCAGCGCAGTAGATGTCAAGTCACCAGACTCGGGCGACTTAATTTGAAAGGCCGTGTGAAGATTGGACGGCGGGGTCAATCCATAAACAAATCCGCTTGCCGGGAAAAAATCGTAGTTTGTAATTTGGGACATTATGGGCGGGCCTTGCAAGGAAAGGATCGTAGTATCCCATTCCGTTTGCAAGGTAAATGTCTCAGGGTACAGGGCGTGAACGGCGTTCGCAAGGATTGAATCCCGGCAGGCCAGTGTATTGGTGCTCAAGTTGCCACCTGAATTAATCTCCAGTTGCGCGGGCGCGGTCAGGAACACCGTATCGTAGATCACGTCCGCAATATCACCCATGCCGCCGGTGACGCGGGATGTCATTCGTGTCGGAAGCCGACGGATTATTGCGGATGGCGTGCGATAAAAATAGAACGACGGCATCCTAATTGATCGGCCGGTGGCACTGGCCGGTTTTATACCAGGCAATATAATCGTTTCGAAAGTTCAAGAAAACCGGCATGGGAATAGCGGTGGGGCGTGGTGACTTGCGCTTCATATTGTTCGGGATTGTTCACGGGTGAAATATAGGTGCTTTCGTTGAAATCGTTCCATGTGATGATTTCCACCCAGTCGGGCTGGTTCACGATGATGAGATTCCATTGCAGTATGATTCCCTCGCCGCCATCGAATTCGAAGTAACGGCGGCTAAGAGATGCTGTACTGCATGATTCCCCCAATAATGGGGCTCACGCTCGCCATGAAAATCTTTCCCCGCCTGCGTGAACAGCGGCGTTATAGTTGGAATTGCAGGTGACCAGTTGCGCGGGCAATCCCGCCGCCCCGATAGCAGGAACAGGCCATCCAGGAGGTTCGTGTAGGTGTTCAGGAGATTACCCGAGCCGTCCGAATAACTCGGGCAATTCAGTCGGACGGGTTTGGGACCATAAGTGCGGAATAAAAAGACCTGGAAATGCCTTCCGATTCTTTAACGGATTGAAAACACGCTTTGGACCAGTCGAGTCCCGTTTTCTTCAAACGCCGAAACCACCACGTTGCCTCTGATAACGGAAAGTATTGGTGCGTGTGGCATAGGTGCTGATCATGTCCACGATGTCGTTCGTGTCGCCCAGATCCATGGAAAAGAAGAACTTAAAACTCGTGCCCAATTGCTCCGCCGCCTGATAGAGCAACAGGACATTCGTTTTGTAATACGTGGCAGGTCCGCTCCATTCGCCAACATCCAAGGCAAAACGCGTCTCCCCGCCGCCTGGGCGTCCTGAATGTCCCGTTCGTAGCCCGAAGGCTTTGCCCGTAGGTCGAATAGCAGACCATGTAGTGCGCAAAGACATAATGCGGCATGGCTGCGGGTGGCGTATTGGTCGAAGCAACCGACGGCGCAGACTTGGCGGCGGTGACGAAAGTCAGCATCAGCCCTACCGCGATCAGGATTCTTAAAAGACGAGGCGTCTGCATGGCCAGTTTTACCAGCATTCGTCATTCCAAACAAGTGTTCGCGGCAATCGGCTGGCTTTCAAGCCTTCCCGTTCTTTTGAACGCTCGCAATACCGTTAATCGCGTAATGTCCGGCCAGATCGTCGCGCGCGGGCGCGGTTGGTCGTGCCTGAAAGAATAACATTGGTGCCGTTGGACACGGACACGATGCTTGCGATCAAATCCTGATGATTAGTGGGCGTGGTGGCCGGCCCCACGCCAAAGAGCAGAATGACCTTGCCCACATCCGCACTGGTCAGCGGATTTGACGCTGGGAAAATTACAGCCGACGAGTTGCTTGTCATCGCGACCGAAATTTGGACAGCGTCTCCCCGCGCGCCAAAATTTGTTACATTGAGCGAGGTGGATTGGGCACGCAACAAGCCTTGACCGCCAAGGGCAAGACCGAGCAATAACAATAACCTGAATACAATCTGCCCGCAAAATTTTCCAGAATGCTTTGGAACAAGCGTATCATCTGCCTTAATCACCAGAATTTTTTTCAGTTGGCACATGGAGATTAAAACCAAGCATTCCATATACCACCCTATGCACATGGATTCATACCATGATAGAACCATCAAGCGGGGACCACATCGTCGAATGGCTGTTACGGAGAATTTTGTTTTTCTCTGGTTTTCAATGACTATGCCCGGTATTACAGATGGGTTATGTGGCATCTTTGATTGTTCGCATTTGGTAGGAACACAATGGCCATGGGTTGCGGTTGGGGTTAAATTGTTTTTTAACGCACTTCCCAAGATTTCAAAGAAATTTCATTTGGTAATGCCAAACAATTCAAGTTATTTCCGAGGCTTTCCCAAGTTTCCAGATGTTTGCCAATGGTTAGAAAACCGCTTTCTGACCACGCGAGGGGGCCGGGCAATCGAACGCAAGCGTCATCTAACCCGTGGAAAAGTCGGTCTTACCCAAAGAAATGGCCCGCCAACCGGGTTTGGTCAGCCCACGCCCCGGCGGGCAGAGGACTGCCCGCCCTACCAGTTTTGCCACCATTGTTTGTCAAAGGCATAATCAAGAAGTTCTTCAAAATTGTAAAAACCGCCGTGAAAAGATCTTGGTTATGTGATGATTTGAGCCTCGCAACCTCGGCTGCTACCGGGCTTTTGAATTACCTCAGAGGTCAGAGTTTTGCATTGGCGGCCGTGCCGTTGCTGCGCGCCTGGGTCATTCCATTCATCGCGTAATGTCCGGCCAGATCGTCCGCGCGGGCGCGGTTGAGAATGATGCTGACGTTCTTTGCCTGTCTTTGATACAGCATGTCCAAAGCCTGGCGGACCAGCCGGGAATGGGTGTAAAATGGCCGCGCCACCAAAACAATGGCATCAGCGTGCGGCACCAGCAACGCCGCGTCGTCAGAGGCCAGGATGGCGCGCCGTCCAGAATCACAAAATCGCTATTTTGGCGCAATTCGCGAATCAAATCCGCCAGCTTTGGTCGCAAAAACAATCCTTCGGACAGTTCCTTGTGCGTTCCGCCGGGAACCAGCAACAATCCTTCAAACTCCGTTGGATCAACGATGGCCTTGGCATCGGCGTCGCCACGCAAATAGTCCAAGCACGCCCAACTGGTCGGAATTGCCGAGAAAGCGATTCATGCCGCCGCCGCGAACATCGGCATCCACCAGCACCACGCGCAGGCCGCTTTTGGCGAGCAGCCGCGCCAGATTGATGGCGATGGTGGTTTTGCCCTCGGCGGGCGAGGCGCTGGTGAAGAGCAGGGTCTGTGGCCGGTCGTCGCCAAAGGACGAAAGCAACAGGGCCGACCGCAAATGCCGGTAGGATTCCACATACGCATGGCGGGAATCGCATTGGCCAGCAAGGCGGACTGCGGTTTCGCGCGCGGGGCACCTTGATTTGCGGCACCAGTCCCAAGATGGTTTCGCCGAACTGATCCTTGATGTCACGGACGGAAACAAACCGGTCATCCAGGAGATACCAGACAAAGACAATGCCCAGACTGAAAAATAAACCGCCAACACCCGCCAACACGATCCTAAGCGCCAGATTTCGTTGTTCCGGCTGGCCGGGCGTGGCCGCTTGCAAGACCGAAAGCTGCTCCTGCTGCATGTTCTTGCCCAAATCCACATTTTGGAGCATCCCCAACAGATGATCGTAATAACCCTGCTCGCGGGCGACATTTTCCTTGATGCGCTGGCCCTGGGACAGGCGGTCGTTGATGTCCAGAACTTTGGTTTCCCAGGCGGGAATGCCTCCTGAATCGCCGCAATGCGTTCCTGCAACCGGGTCCGCTTGTCCGCCAGCATGATGGCGATCAATCGTTGCAGCCGCGCCACTTCCTTCTCATATCCATACGCGCCCATGGCCCGGATTTTGTCATCCCGGTTGCCAAGCATCACGGCGAGGTCAAGCCGGACAGAGTTGAAGGCGGCGTCATCGGAGCTGGCCACCACATTGGTCGTGGACGGGGTCGCGGACGAAGGAATGAAATTCGTGGCGTCCAGGGCAAACCAGTCCGGCCATCCGCATTGGTTTTCCCTGGCTCAAAAGTTTCTGTTCCAGCCTGGACTTGGCCAGTTCCAAATTGAGGTCCGACAGATACAATCCGGCGCTTTTGCCTTCCTCCTCCAGCACGGCGACATTGTTGGTCTTCTGAAACTCCGCCCATTTGTCCTGTTGGGCCTGCAAATCGGCGGCCTTCTTGGTCAACTCGTCCTGGAGCTTGTCCATGACATCCTGGGAGGTGGAAGCGCGGGTTTCTTTCTTAAACGCCAGATATTCTGCAATCAGCATTTGCAAATAACGCTGGGTCAGCGCCGGATCCACGCCGGTGGCTGTAAGCTGCAAAATGGAAGTGCCCATTGGATCGACAATTTCAACTTTATAGGGGTTCTTCTGCCCCGGGGCCAGGGTGATGCCAGCTTTTTCAAAGGCCGCGCCTTGAAGCCGTGCGCTTTTCAATAACTCGATCTGCGTGCCGAAATAGGTCTGGGATTCGCCGGAAAAAAGATTGCCCACATTGACCTGGGCATCATCGGCCAGATAGATTTGGGCGTAGGAATTATATTTCGCGCTTTGGACGGTTTCCTGGGCCACCATGGCGCTGATGGCAGCGGCCAGGCAGGTGAGCACCACCCACCAGCGCTCGCGCAGATACGAGAGATAGCGGCGTTTGGGCACCATCATCGTCAGGCGATAATTGGCCTCGTGCCCGTTGCCGCTGGGATTGGGCGGGAGAATGATGGTTCGTTCAGTCACAATGGAAAATAGAAATCACGCCGCGTTCAATTGAATTCGCTGGTGCAAAAACGGGAATGTGATTTTGCCAAGCTGCCGCACTTGGCCGTTGGCGTCATAAACGCAAAAGGTCATTTCGTCAGATTTCAAATTCCACACTTTCAAACGACTCGACGGTGCCTGGGCTCAATTAAAACACGGAAACAGGAACTTAGGGAAATAATATGGCGAACAGATGGCGGAATTGTTTCATTTGTGTGACCACGGCGGAATCGAAAACGCGCGCCGCATCAATAAGCGCTTCGGGGCGGGGAGATGCACGCCATCGCCGTCTTTAAAATAATCAGGCAATCGAGGCTGAACGACCAGTGTTCGAGATAATAAATGTCGGCTTCCACCCGGTTCTGCACGTCCTTTTCGTTCTGGATTTCCCCGCGAAATCCGTTGACCTGTGCCCAGCCGGTGATCCCGGGACGGATCAGTTGGCGGATCAAATAATTTCTCATCACCTTGGAAAATATTTCGTCGTGGGCGGGCATGTGCGGTCGCGGTCCCACAATGCTCATGTCGCCCAGCAGCACGTTGATAAACTGGGGCAGTTCGTCAATGCTGGTTTTTCGCAGCCACGCTCCCGCCGGAAAGACCCGGCGGTCATCTTTTTTCGCCTGCCGGCTTTCATCGGGATTGCTGACATGCATGGTCCGGTATTTGTAGATCCTGAAGGACCGGCCCAACATGCCGTTGCGACGCTGTCCAAACAGCAAAGTTCCCCGGCGAATAAAGCCGGTGCAACACCCAGATCAGGATGCTGGTGAAGGGCAGGATCAAAACCACCACCGGCAACGCCACCGCCAGATCCAAGGCCCGTTTCCAAGCCGGTTCATCGGGTTTTCCAACGGCTCTTCCCGCAAACCGATGAACCGGATGCCGTCATCCTCAAAAATCGTGGTGGCGTGGTTGAAGTAGGAATTCAAGTCATGCACCACCATGAGCCTGACGGCGGCGTGATCGCATAATTGGGTCAAGTGCCGCAGCCGTTCGCCCCCAGCGACATATCCAAAATAACCAACTGGGTGATGGCCTGACGGTTTAAAATCTCCCCCAATTTGTCCTCCAATTCATCCAGCGTGCCCCAAACCGGATACGGCAGCGGGATGCCGAATGAAGGCTCCAGGCAGATCAAACCCATCGTTTTCACACCGGTTTCCTGTTTGCGCCCCAGCCAGGGCTGCATCCGCAAAACCTGCGCGATGGACCCGACCAAAGCCACGCGTTCCTCCCGGATGCCGGAATGAACCCACTGTTCCAACGCCCGGGCAAGCCACAAATTCGTGAACAGCAGGCTGGCATACAGCCAGGGCAGATAGGCGAACAAAAAGGAACGGGAAATCCAATTATCTTTCAACGCAAAGACAATCAGAAACACGCTGAAAAAACCGAAGCCCGCTTGCCGGAGAC